>JAJYBR010000002.1:282395-335002 GCA_021778895.1 Actinomycetes bacterium | reverse complement strand
ACAGCTCGTGGCGGCTCGACAGCTGCAGCTTGCGCAGCACGGACGACACGTGGCTCTCGACCGTCTTGACGGCCACCCCGAGCTCGACGCCCACGTCGCGGTAGCTGAAGCCCCGGGCGATGAGGCGCAGGACCTGGCGCTCGCGCGGCGTCAGCGACTCGAGCTCGGGATCGGTGCTGGTGCCCGCGGGCAGGTCGCGGAACGCGTCGAGCACGAACCCGGCCAGACGCGGCGAGAACACCACCTCCCCCTGAGCCACCGCCCGCACCGGGAGGGGCGCGTGGTCGGCGGGGTGGCCGCCGGGCTGGCGCGGCGCTTCCAGGTCAGCCCCACGGTCGTGCGGGTGGCCTTCGTGGTCGGGACCCTGCTGTGGGGGGCGGGCGCCCTGGTCTACCTGGCCCTGTGGGCCCTCCTGCCGCGCGACGACGGCGTGGTGCACCACGAGCGCAGCCGGCTGGCCGGCGTGGCCGTCGCCGTGATCGCCGTGGCGACCGTGATCGTGGTGGCCCAGCGGGGCTCGGTGCCCGTGGCGCGGGCGATCCTCGCGGTGGTCATCGTCTCGCTCGTGCTGGCGCTCTACGACACCGTGCGGACCCCCCGCAGCGGCTGGCACCTGGTGCGCGGCGCACTGGTCGCCGTGGTCTCCATGGTGCTCACGGCCAGCGCCCTGGCCCTGGCCGTGGGGCCCCTCGCCGGCGTGGGGTGGCACTCGGGCGTGGGAGTCCGGGTGTGGCGACCCCTGGCTCTGCCGCGCGCGGCGAGCGCCGGGCTGCTCGTCGGCTCCTTGACCGTGGACCTGCGCCACACGCGCCTGCGCGGGTCCCTCGACCTGCACGCGACCGTCGACGTGGGCCGCCTCGTCGTCTGGGTGCCACCCCAAGACCGGCTGGTCGTCGACGCCACCTCGGGCATCGCCCGCGTGCGCACAGCGCCCCGGGGGTCCCCGCACGCGGGAGCGCGCGGCCCCACGGTCGTCGTCCACGTGGGGGTCGGCATCGGCCAGGCCCAGGTGCTGCGCTAGGGCGCGCGGACGCCGCGTCGCCCCGGAGGCCACGGGTCCCCTCTTCCGCCCCTCGGGCGTGGGCAGTACTATCCAGCAATGAACTTCCGAACCGTGGGGGTCGTCGGGTCGGGCATCATGGCGGCGGGCATCGCCGAGGTCGTGGCTGCCGGCGGCGCGGAGGTGATCGTGCGAGGACGGCGCGCACCAGCCGGCGATGCGCTGCTCGCCGTGGTGGAGCGCTCCCTGGCCCGCCAGGTGGCGCGCTCCACCAGGGAGGACGACGAGGCCGCCGCCATCCGCGGCCGGATCCGGGTCACCACCGAGATCGAGGACCTGGCGGGGTGCGATCTGGTGATCGAGTCGGTCGTCGAGGACCTCGACGTCAAGCGGGTGCTCTTTTCCGAGCTCGACGACGTGACGCGTCCCGGAGCGATCCTGGCCACCAACACCTCGACCCTGTCGGTGATCGACCTGGCCGTCCAGACGAGCCGGCCCGAGCTGGTGTGCGGCATCCACTTCTTCAACCCCGCCCCGGCCATGGCGCTGGTCGAGGTGGTGCGGCCACTGACGTCCTCGGACGAGACCATCCTGGCCGTGACCAACTTCGTCGTGGCCTGTGGCAAGGAGCCCGTCGTCGTCAAGGATCAGGCGGGCTTCGTGGTCAACGCCCTGCTGTTCCCCTACCTCAACAACGCCGTGCGCCTGCTCGACCAGGGCGTGGCCTCCCTCGAGGGGATCGACACCGCGATGCGCGGCGGCTGCGGCTTCCCCCTGGGTCCCTTCGCGCTGCTCGACCTGGTGGGGCTGGACACGTCCCTGGCCATCCTCGAGACGCTCTACGCGGAGTTCGCCGACCCCAACTACGCGCCGGTGCCGCGCCTGCGGCGCATGGTCGCCGCGGGGCTCCTGGGCCGCAAGAGCGGCCAGGGCTTCTACCACTACGCGCGATGAGCGAGGCCCGACGACCCTGGGTGATGCGCACCTACTCGGGCCACTCGACGGCGGTGGACTCCAACGCCCTCTACCGCGCCAACCTGGCCAAGGGCCAGACCGGGCTCTCGATCGCCTTCGACCTGCCCACCCAGACCGGCTACGACCCGGACCACCCGAGCGCGCGCGGTGAGGTCGGCAAGGTCGGGGTGCCCGTCGCGCACCTGGGCCACCTGCGCGAGCTGTTCGCCGAGATCCCCCTGGGCCAGATGAACACCTCGATGACGATCAACGCCACGGCGGCGTGGCTCTGGGCCCTCTACCTGGTCCTGGCCGAGGAGCAGGGCATCGACCCGGCCGTGCTGGCCGGGACCACGCAGAACGACATCGTCAAGGAGTACCTGAGCCGGGGGACCTTCATCTTCCCCCCGGACCCGTCGCGCCGCCTCATCGTCGACATGATCGCCTACGGCATCGACCGGGTGCCCGCGTGGAACCCGATCAACGTGTGCAGCTACCACCTCCAGGAGGCCGGTGCCACCCCGGTCCAGGAGATCGCCTACGCGCTGGCCACGGCCATCGACGTGCTGGACGCCGTGGCCGCCTCGGGCAAGGTCCCCCCGGCCGCCATGCCCCGCGTGGTGGGCCGCATCTCCTTCTTCGTCAACGCCGGCGTGCGCTTCGTCGAGGAGGTGGCCAAGGTCCGGGCCTTCACGGCGCTGTGGGACGAGATCTGCCGCACCCGCTACGGCGTCGACGACCCGGTCCTGCGGCGCTTCCGCTACGGCGTCCAGGTCAACTCGCTGGGCCTGACCGAGCAGCAGCCCGAGAACAACGTGGCCCGCATCGTGCTCGAGCTGCTCGGGGTGACCCTGTCGGCCGACGCCCGCGCGCGGGCCATCCAGCTGCCCGCCTGGAACGAGGCCCTCGGCCTGCCCCGACCGTGGGACCAGCAGTGGAGCCTGCGGATCCAGCAGGTGCTGGCCTACGAGAGCGACCTGCTCGACTACCCCGACCTGTTCGCCGGCTCGGTCGTGATGGAGTCCAAGACCCACGAGCTGATGGCCGCGGCGCGCGACGAGCTCGACGAGGTGCTGGCCCTCGGCGGCGCCTTCGCCGCGATCGACGAGCTGAAGGCCCGGCTCGTGGCCAGCCAGTCGGCCCGGGTCGCCCGGATCGAGCGCGGCGACCAGGTCGTCGTCGGCGTGAACCGCTTCACCGAGACCGCCGGGTCGCCCCTCACGGCCGACTTGGGGTCGGCGATCATGACCGTCGACCCCGCCGTCGAGGACCGGCTGGCGGCCGACGTGCGCGCGTGGCGCGCGGGGCGCGACGAGGCGGCGGTCGCCGCCGCGCGCACCGAGCTGGCCCGGGTGGCGGCCAGCGCCGACCCCGCCGACAACATCATGGAGCCCTCCCTCGCCCTGGCGCGTGCCGGCGGGACGACGGGCGAGTGGGCCGACACCTTGCGCGAGGTCTTCGGCGAGTACCGCGCCCCCACCGGGGTGCGCGGCGGGATCGGCGGGCGCGGCCCGGCCTTCGCCGAGTTGCACGCCCGGGTGGCGGCCCTGGCCGCGACGCGCGGCGCGCCGCCGCGCCTGCTGGTCGCCAAGCCGGGCCTGGACGGGCACTCCAACGGGGCCGAGCAGATCGCCGTGGCGGCGCGCGACGCCGGCTTCGAGGTCGTCTACCAAGGGATCCGCCTGACCCCGGCCGAGATCGCGGCCGCCGCGCGCGACGAGGACGTCGACCTGGTGGGCCTGTCGCTGCTGTCGGGCTCGCACCTCACGCTGGTGCCCCGGGTGCTGGCCGACCTGCGCGCCAACGGCGTCGACGTCCCGGTGGTCGTGGGCGGGATCGTGCCTGCCGCCGACGCCGAGCGCCTGCGCGCCCAGGGCGTCGCCGCCGTCTACACGCCCAAGGACTACGAGATCGGCGCGATCATCGCCGACCTGATCTCCCTGGTCGAGCGGGCCCCGCAGCGCTAGACGCGCCGCACCGGCCGGCGCAGGTCGTAGCGGCCGGCGCGGAACCAGCGCCCCGAGAAACGCCACGCCGGTGTCGCCGGCCGGGCCGCGGCCGGTGCCGGCGCCGCGCTGAGCGCCAGCGCTGCGGCGACCACAGCCAGCTCGGTGGCACTGGGACCCGGCCGGGGTCGCAGCCCGCTCACAGGGGGACGTTCCCGTGCTTGCGCTTGGGCAGGTCCTCGCGCTTGGCCCGCAGCAGCTCGAGCGAACGCACCAGCACCCGGCGGGTGTCGGCCGGGTCGATGACGTCGTCGACGAAGCCGCGCTCGGCCGCGATGTAGGGCGTGGCGTAGCGCTCCTCGTACTCGTCGACCAGCTCGGCGCGCCGGCGGGCCGGGTCGTCGGCCTCGGCCAGGTCGCGCCGGTAGACGATCTCGACGGCGCCCGAGGAGCCCATGACGGCCAGCTCGGCCGTCGGCCAGGCGAAGACCAGGTCGGCGCCGATGGACTTGGAGTTCATGACGACGTAGGCGCCGCCGTAGGCCTTGCGCGTGATGATCCCGATGCGCGGGACGGTCGCCTCGCAGAACGCGTAGAGCAGCTTCGCGCCGTGGCGGATGATCCCGCCGTACTCCTGGTCGGTCCCGGGCATGAAGCCGGGCACGTCGACCAGCGAGATGATGGGCACGTTGAAGGCGTCGCAGGTGCGCACGAAGCGCGCCGCCTTCTCACTCGAGTCGATGTCGAGGACCCCGGCCAGGACCGCCGGCTGGTTGCCCACGATCCCCACGCTGTGGCCGCCCACGCGCGCGAAGCCGCAGGTGATCTGCTGGGCCCATCCGGCGTGGACCTCGAGGTAGTCGCCGTCGTCGACGATGCTGGTGATCACCTTCTTCATGTCGTAGGGCTGGTTGGACGACGTGGGCAGCAGCGTGCGCAGGTCCTCGCACACCCGGTCGGCCGGGTCCGCGGTGGCGACCAGCGGGGCCTCCTCCAGGTTGTTGGAGGGCAGGAACGACAGGAGGTAGCGGACCTCGTCGAGGGCGGCGCGCTCGTCGGCCAGCACGAAATTGGCCACGCCCGACTTGGTGGCGTGGGTCTGGGCGCCGCCGAGCTCCTCCAGGGTCACGACCTCGCCGGTGACCGTGCGCACGACGTCGGGGCCGGTGATGAACATGTGGCTGGTGTCCTTGACCATCACGACGAAGTCGGTCAGGGCCGGCGAGTAGACGGCCCCGCCGGCGCACGGGCCCAGGATCACCGAGACCTGGGGCACCACTCCCGAGGCCGTGGCGTTGCGCCGGAAGATCCCGCCGTAGGCGTTCAGCGCGGCCACGCCCTCTTGGATGCGGGCCCCCGCCCCGTCGTTGAGGCCGATGACCGGCACCCCGGTCGCCAGCGCCAGGTCCATGATCTTGTGGATCTTGGCGCCGTGGGTCTCCCCGAGGGCCCCGCCGAAGACGGTGAAGTCCTGGGAGAACACGCACACCCGGCGCCCGTCGATCTGGCCGAACCCGGTGATCACGCCGTCGGTGTAGGGGCGGCTGTCCTCCAGACCCATCCCCGAGGCCCCGTGCCGGCTCAGCATGTCGAGCTCGGTGAAGGTCCCCTCGTCGAGCAGGTACTCGATGCGCTCGCGCGCGGTCATCTTGCCCTTGGCGTGGTGACGCTCGATGGCGGCGTTCCCGCCCGCGGCGCGGGCCTGGCGCCGGCGCTCCTCGAGATCGGCCAGGCGGTCAGCCATCGTGTGTTCCATAGCCGGTCAGGCTACCCACCCCGGCAACACCGCGTCGATGTCAGGGCGCGGCCTCCTGCACCAACTCGATCAGCGTGCCGAAGGCGGCGCGGGGATGCACGAAGGCGACGAGGGTCCCCCGCGACCCGGGCCGCGGCGCCTCGTCGAGGACCTGGCCGCCCTGGGCCACCACCGCGGCGAGCGCCGCCGCGCAGTCGGCGACCCGGTAGCCGACGTGGTGGAGCCCCTCGCCGCGCGCCTCGAGGAAGCGCCCGACCGGCGAGTCCGCCCGGGTCGGCGTGAGCAGTTGCACGTAGCTGTCGGCGACCGCGATCAGCGCCTCGGCCACCCCGTCGCTCTCGACGACCTCGCGGTGCACGACCCGGGCCCCGAAGGTCGCCTCGTACCACGCGACGGCCGCGTCCAGGTCGCGCACGGCGATGGCCACGTGGTCGATCTCCTCCAGCAGCGGCTCCATCAGGCCTCCCGGTCGTGTCGGCGAAAGATCGTCAGGCGGTCCTCGCCCACCGCCGCTCGGCGCTCGGGGTCCGTGATGCCGAGCCCCTCGCGCTCGGCCGCGCACAGGATGCCGATCTTGCCCTCGTGGCGGTTGTGGTGCATCTCGTAGGTCGCCTCGCCGGTGCGCTCCAGGGGGAAGACCGCCGACAGGGGCGGCACGACCCGGCCCTCGACGATGGCCTGGTTGGCGTCCCAGGCCTCGCGGTAGTTGGAGAAGTGGGAGCCCCGGATGGTCTTGAGGCGCATCCACAGGTGCCGGTTGTCGTACTCGACCATGTAGCCCGAGGTGGCCGCGCAGGTGACGATCGTCCCGCCGCGCCGGGCCACGAAGACGCTGGCCCCCATGGTCGAGCGCCCGGGGTGCTCGAAGACGATGTCGGGGTCCTCGCCCACCAGGTCGCGGATGTCGCGGCCCAGGCGGCGCCACTCGGACTCGTCCTGGGTGTGCTCGTCCTTCCAGAACCGGTAGTCCCGCTCGGCCCGGTTGAGAACGTAGCGGCACCCCAGCTCGTGCAGGGTGTGGGCCTTGGCCTCCGAGGACACGACCCCGATGGGCACGCCACCCGAGTTGAGGACATGCTGGACGGCGAAGGAGCCGATGCCTCCCGACGCGCCCCAGATGAGGACCTTGTCGCCCTGGGTGACGGGGGCGCCGTTGCGCGAGACCAGCATCCGGTAGGCGGTCGAGTTGCACAGCGCGTTGACCGCCGCCTCCTCCCAGGTCAGGTGGGTCGGCTTGGGCATCAGCTGGTTGGCCTTGACGATCGTGACGTCGGCCAGCCCCCCGAAGTTGGTCTCGAAGCCCCAGATGCGCTGGTTGTCGGCCAGCATCGAGTCGTCGTGGCTGGAGGGGTCCTGGTCGTCGACGTAGTTGCACTGGATGGTGACCTCGTCGCCCGGCTTCCAGTTGCGCACCGCCGAGCCCACGCGCACGACGATCCCGGCCGCGTCGGAGCCCACGACGTGGAAGTCCTGGGCGTGGCGCGCCCCCCAGCGGCTCTCGCGGCCCAGGCGGTCGAGGAACCCGAAGGTCGGCACCGGCTCGAAGATGCTGGTCCACACGGTGTTGAAGTTGAGCGAGGAGGCCATGACGACGACCACCACCTCGTCGGGCGCGTACTCGGGCAGCGGCACCTCGCCCACGTGCAGGCTCTCGCGGGGGTCCTTGTCGCGGGTGGCCCGTCCCGCGAAGATGTCTTGGTCGCGGCGCTCGACGTACACCGCGCGGGTGGTGGTCGGCAGGGGCGTCTCGGCCAGCGTGGCCGCGTCGGCCCCGGCGCGCACCGCATCGAGCAGTTCCATTGGCGAAGATTAGCGGGCCGCGCGCGAGGCGCCCATCCCCGTGAATCCTCGCGGTCGTCTCGGCCATTGCTCCGTGGTGCGTAGGTGGATCCTGGGTTCCCCTCGACGAGCGCGGCCGCCACCATGGATGCATGGCCGAATTTCTCGGTGTTCTCGTCGCGGGCGCCATCGTGGCGTCGCTGCTGGTCCTCGGCGTCTTCGCCGGCGGGGCGGCGCTGGCGAGTGCCCGGACACTGCGGGCCGCGCGCGACGATCGGCGGCGCGCCGAGGAGCTCGACGCCTTCTTGGCCGACCTGCTCGCCCCGGTGCCCGCCCGCCCGCCGCACGGTGCCGACATCGCCTGATCAGCGCGCACACGCGCCGGTAGTGTGGCGCCGTGAGGGTCAAGTTGTCCAAGCGTGGCGACTACGTGGTGCGCTCGGCGATCTGCCTGGCCACGCACTTCGGAGCCGATCAGCCCACCAAACTGCGCCAGGTGTCCGTCGAAATGGGCGTGCCGCGCACCTTCGTCTCCCAGATCCTCGGTGACCTGGTCCAGGCGGGGATTGCCACCTCGTACTTCGGGGCCAACGGGGGTTATCGCCTCACCCGCCCGCCCGGCGAGATCACCCTGCTCGAGGTCGTCGAGGCCGGCGAGGGCTCCTTGGAGACCGACACCTGCGTGCTGGGCGACGAGCCCTGCCAGTGGGAGACCGTCTGCCCGGTCCACGAGACCTGGTCCAAGGCCACCGCGGCCCTGCGCACCGAGCTGGCCGAGGCCACCTTGGCCACCCTGGTCGAGCGGGACCGCATGATCACCGCGGGCACCTACAACGTGATCGGCCACCGCCACGCCGGCTCCGAGTCCATCGACGTGCGCGACACCGTGCACGTCGAGCGACCGGCCGACGCCGTGGCCCAGCGCCTCACCGGCGGTGCCTGGCTGATCCCGCACCTGGACGCGGCCCGCGACGACGCCGAGTCCATGGTCGTGCGCGTGGGACCCGGGTCGCGGGGCTGGCTGGCCAAGACCGTGGCCGTGCACCTGGGCGAGCCCGTCACGACCGAGGAGGGCGTGGCGATCCCCCTCCAGTGGGAGGCGACCGGACCGGCCGGACTCTTCCCGCGCCTGGTCGGCACGCTGCAGGTGGCCGAGCTCGACCCGGACCGCTGCGAACTCACGCTGGACGGGCGGTACCGCCCGCCGCTGGGACGCGCCGGCCACGCCCTGGACGAGGCCGGCCTGTCCCGCCTGGCGCGCGCGACCGTCCGCTCGTTCCTGCGCCGCCTGGCCACGGCCTTCGAGCAGGACGGGGCGCGGCCCTAGCTGGTCACCGGGATGCGGCGCACCACGTGGGCGGCAATCCGGTTGGCGAACGCCTCGACCTTGGAGGGGCGCACGCGCGAGGTGCCGCGCTCGCGGGGCCCGAAGGACTCGGTGGCCACGACGACGCCGCCGTGGGCCTCGACCTGCGCGGCCAGCTCGCTGAGCGCCCCCCGCGGGTTCACCCCGTAGGTGGCGGCCAGCGCGACCGGCCGGCCGCCCAGCGTGTCGAGCCGTCCGACGAACGCGCGCATCGCGCTTGCGGCCCGCACCCGGGCGACGACGAGGCCCTCGACCCAGGTCGCGAGCACCAGGGCATCGGCGTGCGCCAGGTCGACGGGCAGCACCTCGGCGACCGAGCGCACCGTCGCGTGCGCCCCCTGGCCGCCGAGCTGGTCGCTCAGGCGCTGGGCCAGGTCGCGCGTCGTGCCACCCGAGGACGCGTAGACCACGAGGACCCGTGGCCCGTGGGCCCCGGCACCCAGTGATCGGTCGGGACGGGTCGGCGCGGCGTCGATGATCGCCCGGGCCGCGCGCCGCCCCTGGGCCATGGCCTCGACCACGGTTCCCGGTCCGGTCAGCGCGTCACCGGCGAACCACAGTCGCTCGCGGCGCGGTGCGGCCGCGGCCCACAGGCCCACTTCGCGGTCGAGCGACAGGCTGCCGACCTCGGTGTGGTGGTTGTAGGCCGAGGCCGGGTTGGCCAGCAGCCCGCTGGCGCGCCAGCGTCCGTGGGGGTGGATCCCGGCGCGCTTGGTGATCGGCGCACTGGCCACGGCCTCGCGGTAGGCGCCGTCCAGGCGGTAGCCCATGGCCATCACGACCAGGTCGACCTCGAGGTCGTCGGTCTGGTCGGCCAGCACCGTGGGCGGCGTCGTGCGCTCGCGCTGGGTGGTGTGGGCCAGCCGGGCCCGGCTCACGCGGACCGTGCCGCCGAGCTCGGTCAGCGTGCGAGAGAAGAGCACCTCGACGCCCTCGGCGCGGGCCTCAGCCAGCTCGTCGGGGCGCGCCAGGGCGAAGCGCTCGTCGAGCCAGTCGACGCAGGTGGCGGCCAGGCCCAGGCGCCGCGCCATGCGCGCGACGTCCATGGCCGTGTTGCCGGCCCCCAGCACCAGGACGTGGGGGTCGCGCTGGTGGTCGACCCCGAGCGCGCTGCGCCAGGCGACGACGTCGCCCCCGGGCATCAGCGCGTCCTTGGAGCCCTGGAGGAAGTGCGTGGCGTCCACGACGCCCTCCAGGTCGGCCCCGGGCACCGGCAGGCGGATCGGCACGCCGGCGCCGTTGGCCACGACGACGGCGTCGTGCACGCTCAGCAGGTGGTCGAGCGCGTCGGCCGGGATCGGCGTCGAGCAGCGCAGGTCCACCCCGGCGGCCACCAGCTGGGTCCACGGGCGCGTCGCCACCTCGTCGGGCAACGTGAAGTCCGGCATCCCCCACAGCAGCAGGCCGCCCGGCTGGGCCTCGCGCTCGTAGACGGTCACGTGCGCGCCCGCCTCGACGAGATCGAAGGCCGCACCGAGGCCCGCTGGCCCGGCCCCGATGATGCCGACCGACAGGGGATCGGTCACGGGTGCGGGCACCACGGGCGGCGGCACGGGGGCGTGGTCGGCGATGAATCGCTCGATGCGGCCGATGGCGACGGGCACGCCGCCGGCCAGCGACCACGTGCAGGCGCCCTCGCACTGGGCGGCCTGGTTGCACACGCGCGAGCACGCGTCGGGCAGCACCGTGGTGCGCTGCAAGATGGCGTGGGCCCGGTCCAGGTCGCGCTCGCGCACCGCGGCCACGAACTGGGGGATGTCGTTGTGCGCCGGGCACCCGCGCACGCAGGTGGGGTCCGGGCACGTCAGGCAGCGCGTCGCCTCGGCGACGACTTCGTCCCAGGTGTCGTAGCCGCGGCGGGTCTCCTCGACGTTGCCGCGCAGCTCCACCGGGTGGTGCAGCGGCGGGTCGTAGCGGTCCGCGACCGCCAGGGGCCCCTCGACGACGATGGCCGAGAACGGGCACACGCGCTCGCACTGGCGGCAGCCCACGCACGCCGCATCGTCTGCGATCGCGGTCCACGTGACCGGCTCCATCGAGAGCGCCCCGGCGGGGCAGCGGATCACGCATTCCTGGCAGCCCGCGCAGCGGTCGACCAGGACGGTGACGTGGCGGCTCGCGGTGCCTGCGGCATCCGTGGTGGTGGGGATCAGGGTGGTCATGTCGCTCCTCAGTCCGCGGCGTTCATCAGGACGTAGAGGATCGCCGTGACGATCCCCAGGGCCAGCGCGAAGCCCGCCGCCGAGACCTGCACGGCGCGCGGGTGACGGCTGAGGGGGGCCAGGTCGCGCCCGGCCACCCGCCAGCTGGTCCACATCGCGGCCAGCGTCCCCAGCGCCATCACTCCGACCTGCACGGCGATGATGCCGGCGTTGGAGGAGATGAGCGACGCGTTGTAGAGGGACGACTGTGCGGTCCCGTAGCCGAACAGGTGGCCGATGGAGACGGGCACGCGCGGCAGGTGCTGGAAGAACTTGGGCAGCTGGCGCGCGAAGTAGTCGGCCCCCACGACCGGGATGATCCCGTACATCAGGGGCAGGAAGTAGGCGCGGAACGGGCTCGTGCGGTCGACGAAGGTCCGTCCGGCCCGCGCGGGCAGGGCGTCGCGCGACGCGAAGGCGCGCTGGAAGCCCGCGCCGGCCACGGCCATCACGACCGCCACGGCGCCGATGATTCCGAAGTAGCTCACCGGGTTGGGGTAGTGGGGGAAGAACGTGTGGGCGTTCAGCCAGCTGTCGAAGTTGGCGAAGGGCACCAGGGCGTTCAGCTGCTGGTAGACCACCAGGCCGAACAGGATGGCCACCGCCCAGGCCACGTCGGCCCGGCGCCGCGAGGGCATCACGACCGAGGTGAGTGGCTTTTGCAGGTAGAGGCCGATGTTGTCGGACGGGCACGCCTTGTAGCACTCCGAACACAGCCCGCAGGCCAGGTTGGAGTCCGCGCTGCCCGGCCACGTGTACCACGGGCACCCGTAGCCGTCGGCGTCGCCGCGCATGCAGTCCTTGGTGGTGCAGCGCTGGCAGACCTCCCGGTCGCGGGTGCGGAAGCCCGCCACCGATCCCATCGAGCCGACCGAGCCGATCAGAGCACTCAGCGGGCACACGTAGCGGCAGAAGGTGCGGCGCTCGAAGACCAAGAAGAACAGCAGGGCGCTCGAGACGATCCCGAGCACCATGAAGCTGGTGTCGGCGGGGTTGCCGGGACCCGCGATGTTGAAGAACTCCTCGATCCAGGTGAGCGCGAGGAACGCGCCCACCGAGAGCAGGAAGCCGTATTGGGCGACCGACTCGGGCATCTTGAGCCCGAGGCCGATGCTCTTGTTCGTGCGCTTGAAGAAGGTGTGGCGCTGGACCCACTCGCCGAAGCCACCGAAGGGGCACATCGCGCACCAGGCCCGGCCGACCACCACCATCATCACGAAGACCAGGCAGAACCACAGGTACCACGTGATCGCGGTGGCGAAGTTGAGTCCCGGATCCACCGTGCCCACGAGACCGATGCCGATGACCAGCCAGAAGATGATCTGGTTGGGCAGGATCAGCAGGAACTGGAACTTGCGGTCCCGCAGGATGCGCGCCACTCGCGGCGAGCGCGCCAGGTCCAGGCCGCGCGGCGGGTCGGTGTCCTCGAAGCGGTTCGTGCGCGCCGGATCCTCGGGCGCACGGGTACGGATCGCCACCTCGACGGGATCGATGAGGTGGGGTGGGGCCACCGCCGTGGTTCTGGCGGTATCCGTTGTGGTCCCTGCTGCCATACTGCCCCCTCGGTGTCTCTCCGCGTACTACGTACGTACGCCCGTGGAACTACTTATGTGAATGCTGTATTATCACGTACTGCACGTATTGTCAAGTCACGTGATATACGTACAGTGACCAGCAGTCTGGTGGAGCGGTCCACTGGGCGCAGTTCGCTACGTACCGGGCTCGCACCCACCACGGTGCGTAGCGTGGCACAGTGGCGGAGGGGGTGGTTCCATGGGGGAGGACGTCGTGACCGAGAACTTCGGCGAGTCGGCGGTGCGTCGCGGCACGCCCTCGGCCGTCAACCCCATCCGCGTGCTCATCGTGGACGACCACGCGCTGGTGCGCGAGGGCACGGGCCAGCTCTTGGACCAGGACGACGCGATCACCGTCGTCGCCACGGCCGGCTCGGGCGAGGAGGCCCTCGAGCAGATCGCCACCCTGGTGCCCGACGTCGCCCTGGTCGACATCAACCTCCCGGCCATGAGCGGGCTGGAGCTGGCGCGCGCGGTCATCGCCGACCACTCGCCGACGCGGATCCTCATCCTCAGCGCCTACGACGAGTACGCCTACGTCGCCGAGGCCCTGGAGGTCGGGGTGGGCGGCTACCTGATGAAGACGGCCAGCGCCAAGGAGCTCATCGACGCGGTGCGCGCGGTCCACGACGGCGTCTTCGTGCTGGACCGCCAACTCTCGCGCCGCCTGCTGCGCCGCCACGACGACGCCGCGCCCACCGTGGGGACGCTCACCCCCCGCGAGACCGCGGTCCTCGAGTCACTGGTCAAGGGCCGCTCCAACAAGCAGATCGCCGCCGAGCTCGAGCTCGGCATCCGCACGGTCGAGGGCTACGTGTCCAACATCCTGGGCAAGCTGGGCGTCACCTCGCGCACCGAGGCCGTGACCTACGCCATCAGCCACCGGCTGGTGGCCACCCCGACCGATGGAGGCTGAGCCGCACCTGGAGACCACCGGGACCGAGGCGCCACGCCCGGTCCTGGAGCGGATCTTGCGCCCGCCGCTGCACCAGCGGCCCTTCTGGGTCATCCAGGTGGCGGTGCTGGTGATCGTGGGCGTGCACTTCGCCCTCGACGTGCGCCCGAGCCTCGTCCACGACGTGTTGCCCACGAGCATCCCGGTCGCCATCCTGGTGCTGCCCATCGGCTACGCGGCCCTGCGCTACGGGCTGGCCGGGTCGGTGGCCACGACGGCGTGGTCGGTCCTGCTGTGGCTGCCCGACCTGATGTTGCCCAACGACGAGGGGCACGCGGGCAACGACCTGTTCAACTTCGCGATCATCGCCGTCGTCGCCATCGTCTTCGGGCGCCGGGTCGAGATCGAGCGCCTCACCCAGGCGCGCGCCGACGAGATCAACGCGCGCACCCTGGCCGTGCAGGCCGGGTACCGCCGCCTCTTCGAGTCGAGCCGCTCCCCCATCCTCGTGCTCGACCAGGAGGGGTCGATCGTGGACGCGAACCCCGCCGCGACCGCCCTCGACCCCACCGTCGTGGGCCGGTCGGTCGAAGCGGTGCTGGGCACCCCCGTCGACCTCGACCACGTCAGCGGACACGTCCTGTCCGCCACGACCGGCCGGGACTACCGCCTCGACGTGGTCGAGATCGCCCCGGGCCCCACCGGGGCGCGCCGCCAGGTGACCTTCGAGGACGTGACCGAGGAGCGCACCGAGGAGCGCCGGGCCCGGCGGTTCGCCCAGCAGATCGTCCAGGTCGAGGAGGACCAGCGGCGCCGACTCGCCCGCGAGCTCCACGACGAGCCCCTGCAGCTCTTCTTGCACCTGGCCCGGCGCCTCGAGCTGCTGTCCAGCGCGCCCGGCGTGCCCGACGACGTCGCCACCCGCCTGGCCGAGACGCGCAACCAGGCCCTGGACGCCGCGACGCGCCTGCGCAGCCTCGCCCGGGACCTGCGCCCGCCGGCTCTGGACCAGCTGGGACTCGTGCCGGCCCTGTCGAGCCTGGTGGCCGAGCTCGAGGACGAGGAGGGGCTGAACGCCCACATCGAGGTCCAGGGCACGCCGCGCCGGCTCCACGACGACGTGGGCCTGGTGGCCTTCCGCATCGTGCAGGAGTCGTTGCGCAACATCCGGCGCCACGCCGCCGCCCACGAGGTGCGCGTCGTCATCGGCTTCGACGCGGCCACGTTGCGCCTGAGCGTCGTCGACGATGGCATCGGCTTCGACACCCACCGTCTCGGCCGGCGGGCCGGCGAGCCGCCGGCCATGGGGATGGTGGGCATGCGCGAGCGCGCCCGCCTGCTCGGGGGGTCCCTGGTCGTGCGCTCGACGCCCGGCGTGGGCACCGCGATCGAGGCGGACCTCCCCCTCGAGCCGACCGCCCCGCCGGCGGCGGAGGCCCCGGATGGTGCGGACTAGGGTGACGCTGACGGACTAAGGAGGTCCTCATGCCCCGCAGTGTCATCGTTGCCGGAGCCCGCACGCCCATTGGCAAGCTGTCCGGCGCGTTCGCCTCACTTCGCGCCCACGACCTGGGAGGACAGGCGATCGCCGCCGTTCTCCAGGCGACGGGGCTCGACCCCGCCACGATCGACGCCGTCCTCATGGGCCAGGTCATCCAGGCGGGCCAGGGTCAGATCACGGCCCGGCAGGCCGCCGTCAAGGCCGGCATCCCGATGACAGTGCACGCCACGACCATCAATAAGGTGTGCCTCTCGGGCCTGCAGACCATCTACCTGGCCGACCTCATGGTGCGCGCCGGCGAGGCCGAGATCATCATCGCGGGCGGCATGGAGTCGATGACCAACGCGCCCTACCTGCTGCCCAACGCGCGCGCCGGCTACCGCCTGGGCGACCAGACGGTGGTCGACTCGATGATGTTCGACGGCTTGACGTGCGCCTTCGACGAGTGCGCGATGGGCCTGGCAACCGAGCGCTACAACGAGGGCCGGATCACCCGGGCCCGCCAGGACGAGTTCTCGGCGCGCAGCCACCAGCTGGCCGCGGCCGCCATCGCCTCGGGGCGCTTCGCCGAGGAGATCGTCCCGGTCGCGGTCCCCCAGCGCAAGGGCGACCCGATGATCGTGGACACCGACGAGGGCGTGCGCGCCTCGACGACTGCCGAGACGCTCGGCGCCCTGCGCCCCGCCTTCCAGAAGGACGGCACCATCACGGCGGGCAACGCGTCCCAGATCTCCGACGGTGCGGCCGCGGTGCTCGTGATGAGTGCCGACCGCGCCGCCGCCCTCGGGCTCACACCGATCGGCGAGCTCGTCGGCTACGGCCAGGTCGCCGGACCCGACCCCTCTCTGCTTCACCAGCCCAGCCACGCGATCACCGTGGCGGCCGCCCGCGCGGGGGTCGACCCCCGCGCCCTGGACCTCTACGAGATCAACGAGGCCTTCGCGGCCGTGGGCCTGGCCTCGGCCGACGACCTCGGCATCGCCGAGGACCGGCTCAACGTCAACGGCGGGGCCATCGCCCTGGGCCACCCGGTCGGCATGTCCGGCACCCGTATCGCGCTGACGGCACTGCACGAGCTGCGCCGTCGGGGCGGCGGGACCGCAGCCGTCGCGCTGTGCGGCGGTGGCGGGCAGGGCGACGCCGCGATCCTGCGCTCGCTCTAGTCGGGGGGCGCGAAGGTCGCCACGAGGTCGTAGGGGCCGCCGCGCAGGCTGCCCGAGTTGGGCAACGCCAGAACGATCGCGCCGGCCAGGGGATAGCGCCCCTGGGCCAGCGCCGCGGGCGTCGTGGTGGCGACCGCCACGACGAACTCGTAGACCGTCGGGTTGTGCCCGACGACCGCCAGCGACGAGACCCCGTCGTCGGCCTCGCGCAGCGCCGCGAGCACGTCGGCGGTGCTGACGTCGTGGTGGCCGTTGTAGAGCGCGGGCTCGAGCACCGTGTCGAGCACGAAGGGCGTCCCCTCCAGCGCACCGGCGAAGGTCTCTCGCGTACGCCGGGCCGAGCTCACCAGAACGCGGGCCGGGCCAAAGGCGCCCAGGGCGGCCGGGTCGGCCGCGCGCTCACGCAGCCACCGGCACTGGCGCTGACCGCGGGGAGCCAGGGAACGCTCGAAGTCGGAGAGCCCCGCCGCGCCCGGGACCGCCTTGGCGTGGCGGATCACGGTCAGGTACCGCACGGCGACAGTCTGGCAGAGTCGGAGCGCTACTCGCTCAGCACGTGACGGCCCTCGAGCGCCCGCCCCAGCGTCACGTCGTCGGCGAACTCCAGGTCGGCACCCACGGGGAGCCCGCTCGCCGGCTGCGAGATGACGAGACCCGGGACCCGCAGGAGCCGACTGAGGTACATGGCCGTCGCGTCGCCTTCGACGTTGGCGTTGAAGCACAAGATGACCTCGCGCACCGGGCCCTTCAAGCGCTCGAGCAGCTCGGCGATGCGCAGCCGGTCCGGCGTCACGCCCTCGAGCGGGTTGAGCACGCCGTGCAGGACGTGGTAGGTGCCGCGAAAGGCGCCGGAGCGCTCGACGGCGGCGACGTCGGGTGGGCTGGCCACCACGCACACGACGGTGGCGTCACGGCGCGCATCGGCGCAGATCTCGCACAGTCCGCCGACCTCGGCAACGTTGCAGCACTGCGTGCACAGCGTCAGGCGCGTGGTGAGGTCCTCGAGCGCGTGGGCCAGGCGCCGCACGTCCTCACCGGGCTGGCGCATGAGCCAGAACGCCATGCGCTGGGCCGACTTGGGACCCACGCCCGGGAAGCGCCCGAGCTCGTCGACGACCGCCTGGAGGGGTGCGGGGTAGTTCACCCGATCTCCTCGGCCCCGGGGAACATCTCGGTGATCAGGTGCTCACCGACGGACTCGACCTCGACGGTGGCGTCGTCGTCCGCGGGAGCGTCGCCGGACGGGGGCGCCGGTCTCGGGGAGGGGGTGGGTCGCGCGGGTGGCGCATCGCGCAGGGTCGGGTCCACCTCCCAGCGCACCTCGATGAGGTGCCCGAACTCGTGCTCCAGCGCGCGGACGAGTCCGTGGTGGATGACCTCGGTGTTGGCGCGCATCTCCTCGCTCGGCACCGCCAGGGTCAGGCGACCGTCGACGAAGGAGCGCACTCGCGCCGAGCGCAGGACCAGCTGGGCCGCGCGCGAGGTCCGCGGCACCACGCGGTGCTCGAACCGCTCGCGCAGCGAGGCGTCGTCCGACGCCCCGGCCGGCGGTGCCGCGGGAACCGCGTCGGCGGTGGGGACGGGAGGTGACGGCGCCTCGACGGGCGCACCGATTGGGGAGAGGGGCGCCACGGGCTGTGGCGGTACCGGCGTTGCGGCAGCGGTCCCGCCGAGGGCCACCTGGCGCTCGAGGCGTTCGAGGCGCTCGGCCAGCGCGGCCGTCGTCGTGTCCAGGTCCGGACGGGCCAGACGGGCCACCGCCACCTCGAGCGAGATCACCTTGTCGGGCGCACTCTTCATGTCGCGCAGGGCGCGGCCCAGGGTCTCGAGCGTGCGCACGGTGCGCGCCGGGCCGAGCCGCTCACCGAGCGACGCCAGCCGGGCGCGGTCCGCGTCGACGGCGTCGGCCACGTCGGGCGCGACCTCGAGCAGGAACATCTGGCGCACGTCGGCCGCCAGCGCCTCGGCCAGCTGCTCGGGATCCCATCCCTGGCGCAGGGCGCCGGCCAGCGCGGCCAGCACCGCCGTCGCGTCCTCGGCGATGAGGCCCTCGACCAGCTCGGTCGAGGGCGCGCGGTCCTCGTCGACGACACCCGTCGCGAGCAGCTGGTCCAGGGCGCTGAGCGCGTCGCGCGCCGACCCGCGCGCCAGGCGCACGGCCGCCTCGATCGCGTCGTCGTTGGCCGCCAGGCTCGCCGCCTGACGGACGTCCTGGAGCAGCCCGGCCAGGATCTCGCCGCTGAGGAGGTGGAACTCGAGGTGCTGGGTGCGCGAGCGAATCGTCGGCAGCACCTTGTGCGGGTCGGTCGTGGCCAGGACGAAGACCACGTGGCTCGGCGGCTCTTCCAGCGTCTTGAGCAGCGCGGCCGCGGCAGCCTTGGACAGCTGGTGCACCTCGTCGACGATGTAGACCTTCCAGCGGCCCGGCGTCTGGTGCCAGGCACCGGCGGTGATCTCGCGCACGTCGTCGACGCCGTTGTTGGAGGCGGCGTCGAGCTCGATCACGTCGAGGGAGGCGCCCCGGGCGATCGCCACGCAGCTCGGGCACTCCCCGCAGGCGTCGCCGTCGTGGGGCTGCTCGCAGTTGAGCGCCTTGGCGAGGATCCGGGCGGTCGTCGTCTTGCCGGTGCCGCGGGGACCGGAGAACAGGTACGCGTGGACCACGCGGCCGTCACGGGTGGCGCCCCGGAGGGCTCGCACGACGTGGTCCTGACCCCGCAACTCGGCGAAGCGGCCGGGGCGGAAGCGCCGGTAGAGGGCGGTCACGCCTTCAACGGGGGTGGGCGTCAGATCCGCGGGCACGGCCTGATGCTACCGGTCACCTGCTCCACGTCCCGGCGCCCAAAGCGATGGCCAGGCGATCCGTGGCACCCAGTCAGACTCGCTGAGAGCTGCTGGCTTCCACCCCTGACTCGGTTCACGAGCGACCGTCGCACGGGACCCGGCCATCGCTTTCGGCGTCGGTCCGACCAGGCTAGCGCCGGGGCCGCGCGCGCCGTCAGGTAGCCTGTCCGATGCCCGCATGCCGGGCCTGGAGGAGTGCGAGAGCGGCCGAATCGGCACGATTGGAAATCGTGTGTGGGGCAACCCACCGTGGGTTCAAATCCCACCTCCTCCGCCGCGCGGGGTCTTGACGAAAGTCGGACCCACCAGGTGACGAAAGTCGCGGTGCGACGGCCAGGCGATCTTATTGAGGCTCTGGAGACGTCGGCGGGCGGTCCCGGCGCGAGTTCAGGGGTACGCGGCGGCGTCCGGAGAGTCGCGCTGGGCGAGCTTGATGAGCGCGGCGCCGTCGACGACTCTCGTCCGAAGGCGCGAGGTTGATGACGCGAACTAGTCGCTGTTCTTTGGCCGCGACCGCCACTCCACCAACGCTGCTATGGCCTCGTCCCATGTCATCCCGGCAACCGTTTCCCGTGACAGGCCCGCTCCAGTCGTGAGGTCGCTGACAAGCCACTCGGGAACCTCCTTGGCAGGAGGCGTCTCCTCACTCTCTTGGATGAGTAACTCAAACCTGGCCGCAATCTCCCGAAGGGCCTCCGTCCTCGGACTAGCCGGAAGTGCCGCCACGCGCGCCGACATCTCCTCGTAGACCTCGCCGTCGCTACGTGCGCCGACGGCCCACACCTCGGCGACGTCGACGATCACGGATCCCGCGTCGTCGAAGGTGACTCGCCAGACGATTCGCCAGTCTCGGTTGCCCACAGTGAGCTTGCGCCACCCCTGCAGTTCCGTGTGCAAGGGTTGGCCAGCTTCCGGATCACGCTCCAAAAGTAGGAGCTTCTTCAAGGCCCAACGCAACGCATTCCGGTTGGACTTCTTGAGTGCTTCGAGATCGTTGACCGCCGGATTCGTGAGGCGCACCTCGACACGAACCGCTTCGGGATGCCTGCCGGACCGCCGCGCCACACGACGCGGCGCTGGAGCCTCGTCACCCCTCGATCTCCGGGTACTCACTCGAGGCCGGTTGTCAGATCCTCGTCGAGCTCGGCCTCAAGAGCCGCGCGATCGAACCCAAAGCGCTCGACGACGTCAGTGAGGGCGTGTCGCACCCCGTCGTCGGTCGCCGCCCGAGTCAGCACAATGCCGAGGTCCCGGAGATCACGCTCGGCCTCTCTGAGCACCTCGAGGCGCCGCACTCCGATAACTGCTGCAACGGGCTGATGCCTGCGCTCGAGTACCACGACGCCACCGATCTCGGCGTCGCGAACGAGGGACGACACGCCCTTGGCTGACGCGTCAGTGACTGAAAGGGTGTAACTCGCAGGGGAGGACATAGCTCTTACTATACAGGTTTCTACATAGATGGCAAGCCAGTCAGCCGAGAAGAGTGGGTCCCGCTCAACGGCAAGATACTGGACGCGCCACGAGTGTCAACCCCAACCTTTGCCAGCCACTTCACCGAACTGGATGTCCACACACGAGAGATTGTGTGGCGAGAATCGCGCGAACCATGTGGACGCTCCCGGGACCCATAACACAGGTCCCGGCAGCCACATGGCCTTCCACCTTTTCGTCACCCCCCGCCGCGTTTTGACGAAAGTCGGACCCACAAGGTGACGGAAGTCGCGACGCGACGACCAGAGAACCGGTTTCCGGCTCTGGAGACGTCGGCACGCGATCCCGACGCAGGATGGGCGGCGCGTAGCGGTGCTCGGAGAGTCGCGCGAGACACGCGAAAGCCCCGCGGGACGTGTCCTCCCGCGAGGCTCACCGTGACGGTGAGGAAGGACTAGCTGCCCGGCGGGCTGGGGTCGTCGGGCACCACGGGCCAGACGTGGCCCTCGGCGTCGATCTCCTCGAAGCCAAGTCCTCGGGGTAGGGCTCGGCCAGCGGGTCGGAGGTCTCGCCCGTGTGCCTGGCCCACTCGCGCACCAGGCGCAGGTTGGCCTCCATCACCTCGACGGCCAGTATCAGGGACGCCTCGACCTGATCGAACATCGGGAGAAGCCGAGCGAGTGCGCTTGCCAGGAGATCTCCCTTCATCACGATCCCGCGGAAACCACCGACCGTCCCGATGGCGTCGGCTGAGACGATCGTCTTCACTTCCGTTCGCAAAGTCCAGCCGCTCGCAGGGTCAAGTTCTCGTCGGCCCACGTCCCGGAGCGGATCAACGCCGAGACCGAGCAGCGCACCCAGCAGTGCGCACCCCGGACTTCCGCATCTGTGCACCCACGGGTCTCGCGTGCTCTGGCGAGCGGGGCGTGGGACCTATTCCCCTAGCCCTAATACATCTATAGATGTACATTGATCGATGTAACGGTGACGGGGACCACTGCGGACTCCGTCAGCGTTGCGCGACACACTGGGAGGTCTCCCGTGAGCAAGACCGATGCTGACAGGTATGTCGTCGACGCCGAGACGGTCGAGGGGGTCGCGGCCGCGGCCCAGTCGGGAACCAGTCCCGCCGCCTCGCGGGCCGGAGGCGACGGCGCGCAGAGCGCCGCGCTTCCCGAACCTCGGAGACTCCACCCCGGCTGGTTCGGGGCCGTCATGGGTACGGCGATCATCGCCGTCGCAGCCTCGCTCAACCCCGGCCACGTCGCGTCGCTGGGCTCGCCCGCGCGCGCCGTCAGCCAGACGATGGCCGTCATCGCCTTCGTCTTGGCTCTCGGTCTGATCTTTCCGTACGTCGGTCGCATGGTTCGGCACCCCGACGCCGCACTCGCCGATCTGCGCAATCCCACGGTGGGCGCCCTCTACGGAACCCTGCCCGGCGGCATCCTCGTGCTGGCGGCCACCTTCGCTGCCGTTGGTCCCACCTGGTTCTCCGCCCCAACGGTGCGCACAGTGGTCGCCTCCCTGGACTGGGTCGGCGTCCCCCTGGCCCTCGCTGTGAGCGTCCTGTTCGCATTCCTGCTCTTCGTGCGCGCTGAGCTCGATCCGGCAGTCGTCAACGGGAGCTGGTTCATCCCACCCGTCGTGACCATCGTCGTGCCGCTCGTGCTCACGCCACTCGTCCCGGGCGCCTCACCGACCTCGGCCCGAGCCCTGCTCTTCCTGGCCTACGGCTTCTGGGGGATGGGCTTCCTCCTCTACCTCGTACTGCTCACGATGCTGTACCAGCGCTTGACGCTGCACGCCCTGCCGCATGCCGGCCTGGCCCCCTCCCTCTGGATCGGGCTCGGCCCACTGGGTGTCGGGGCGCTCGCGCTGTTGAAGTTGGCGGCAGTGAGCGCAGCAGTCTTCGGCCCGGACGCGGCCGCCATGCAGCTGGCCGCCAATGTCGTCGCCACGATGCTGTGGGGCTTTGGCGCCTGGTGGCTTCTCGCGGCCGTCGTGCTGCTGGTGCACTACCTGCGCTCTGGCCCTCTCCCCTACGGCGTCGGGTGGTGGGGCTTCACGTTCCCTCTCGGGGCCTACACCGTCGCGACGCTGGCGCTGGCCAGCACGTGGAGCCTCACCGGCTTGCAGTGGGTGGGCGCGGGACTCTTCATCCTCCTCAGTTGCTTCTGGCTCGTGGTCGTCAGCGGCACCGTGCGCTCGCTCAGCGTGCAGCATCGAGCCTCGCGAGCACCGGGAACGCGAGGTCGCACCGACCCGTAGGAGACAGCGGTGAGCCCGACGATGCCCACCCCCTCAAGAGGGATTCGCCTCTTGAGGGTATGCGCGCCTCGCGGGGCGTAGCTCTCAAGGCCACGCTGGCGACGGTCGCGCTGGCCACGTTCCACGAGGTGCGCATTGGTGTCACGGACGGCCGGGCACGGGTGCGAGCCAGGCCGACGTCAAACCTGCGGATCCCGGCCCGGCCGCAACCAGAGAGGAGCAATCCATGGCGAACCCGACAGAGCCTTCGGTCCCCAGGCGTCAGGCTCCCTCGCCCCACGAGGCGCTCGAGCTCAACCGCCTGTTCTCGTTCCTCGTGCTTGGGGGTGTCGCCGTCATGGTCCCCTGGACGGCGTTCCTGGCCGCGACGCTCCCCGCCCGCTTCTCGGCGCACAACTGGAGCGCAGCGTGGGTCGGCTTCGACGTCGCACTCATCGCAGCTCTCCTCGCGACAGCCTGGGCCGCGTGGCACCGCCGCCAGGTGCTCGCAGCCACAGCGGTGGTGACCGCCACCATGCTGCTCTGTGATGCTTGGTTCGACATCACCACGTCGTGGGGAACACGGGGTCTGCTCGTGGCCATCACCACGGCGCTGGTGGGCAACGTCCCCCTGGCGCTCCTGCTCTTTTGGCTAGCCCGTCGGATCCTGCTTCGCACGGCCGACGTCATCGCCCACGTCATGAACCGCCCGGACGTCCCGCGCCATGCGATCGAGGTGTCGTTCCCCTTCGCCGTGACCTGGCCGGATGCCTTCCCCCATCACCGAGACGCCCCTCGGGACCCGTCGCACTGACCCGTGGTGCCTATGGGCACCTCAGCGGCGACGCGATCGCCCGGGCACGGAGTCGACGGCCGCGAGCCGCGCGGCCACGGGCCCTTCGACCCTCGGCGCGGTGGCTAGCCCGGTCACCCCCTCCGCACCGGCGGGCGCACATCTCGCCGTCTCTCCTCGCCGGCGCCAACGGACGCGGATTTCCGTGGCTCGACCACCGACCTCCGCCTCCGTTGCTCTTAAATCGACAGGACTGAATGTATTATGGGGAGCGTTCCGCCCCGACGGCCCAGACGGCGGACGGGAGACCGGGTGAGCAGCATCGCAGCACGACCGAAGCCCCGCAGCCTCCCCGAGACTGCGCGTCCCGCCGCCTCCCCGACCCAAGGCATCGAACCCATTGACGAGAGCGCCGCCGACCGGCTGGCGCGCACCCTGAGTGCCTTGGCCGACCCGGTGCGGATCCGCCTGCTGTCCATCGTCGCGAGCCGTGGTGAGGTCTGCTCGTGCGAGCTGATCGAGCCCCTGGCGAAGAGCCAGCCGACCATCAGCCATCACACGACGATCCTGGCCAACGCCGGTCTCTTAGTGGGAGAGAAGCGAGGGCGGGGGATCTGGTGGCACGTGGACGACCAGGCTCTCAGCGACGTGCGCCACGCCCTCGGAGAATCCATTCAGTAAGACGGGGCCGCTGCCGCGGGCCGCACCCACTGTGGGGTGAGGCCGAGCTGGGCCTCGGACTCGTCGAGCTGCGGATCCCCCGATCCCGGCGCGGCCTCAGCGAGGTAGTAGCACGAGACCATCACGAAGGCGACGCTCCGTTGGTCATGATCAGCCCACCGCCGGGGTCCCGTCACCAGGTCGAGAGCACCGTCGATCACCAGCGTGCCAGTCACATCCCCTCCCGGGTCAACCGTGGGCCACGGCACACCAGAACCTGATCGAACATCGGGAGAAGCCGAGTGAGTGCGCTTGCCAGGAGATCACCCTTCATCACGATCCCGCGAAAACGACCGACCGTCCCGGCGGCGCACGCGGCAGGGGGCATGCCGATCGCCGCCATCCGTGGCGTCCCTGTGCACCTCGGGCCGCGGGAAGCCACGAGAGTTGACTCGCTGGCTGTCGGGACCGAGGAGGAGGCTCCCTCGCGCCTTTGCGTGCCAGCGTCAACCGACCGATTGGTTCACGAGGTCCCCTTCGCTTCCGCCCGGAACGTCCCGCCGCCCACCGGGCCGACGCCAGCGAGGGGACCACGGCGTACGATGCCTCTCGTGAGCCCCGTCCGCAGCGTCGTGCGGCGACGAACCGGGACCTTCGCCGTCGTCCTCGCCGTGTCGGGGGCCCTCGGCGGGGGCGGTCTCGGTGCGGCACCGAGCGCCTCGGCCACGCGTCCTGCAACCTGCAAGACCTCGTCGCTGCGCGCCGTCGCGCACGGTGACGCGGGCCTCGGGCACGGGTCCTACGTCGTCGTCCTGCGCAACGTCGCGGCGACATCGTGTCGGCTGTCGGGCTACCCGCGAGTCGTGACATCGCCGCTCGGGCCCCTCACGGAAATGTTCTCCACGGACTTTCGTGGCACCAACCGGCTGCGGGCCGTCGCCCACGACACCCGCATCGGCTACTCCGGGGGCCTCAACACACTTCACGGACCGCTCCCGGTCGTCATCCTGGCGGCGCGAATCGGTCGGGCCTCGTTCGTGGTCGAGTGGATCGAGATCTCGTCTCGGAAGACCTGCCGCTCCTTCGCCCGCCTCTACGTGACTCCTCCGGGCTCGATGTCATCGATCCGACTCGACAACGCTGGCTTGCTCTGCTCCGCCCTCGAGGTGCACCCGATCGTCAAGGGAACGTCCGGATTCCTCACCTAGCTGCCCGCCTGCCCACCCAGCAATCGACGGTGGCGCGGGACGCCCAGTGTCGCGCGATCTCTGGAATGTTGTCGCAATCGTGCTCGTCGCCCGCGTGCCGCTCGCACCAATGCCCTTCCGGCCGATTCGACCACAGACGGGGGGGCCGCCGTGTTACCGTCCGGGGTGATGCGTGGCGGGCGCGATCCCGGTGCGGTCCTGGAGCACCAGATACGCACGGTTCTGGGTCTCGAACTCGAGATCGCCAATTCGTTGAGTTGGCAGATGGAGCACGCGCCGCCAGGGACGGAGTTGCGGGCCGCGTTGGCGATGTTGCGCGACGACTGCGACGCTCGCGCACGTGATCTTCGCTCCTACCTTCACGAACCCGATCTCGACGACGCCGCACCATCCTCTGCCGTGACGGCGATGCCGGCCGAGGGGCGCTCGACCGCGTCACCATCTGAGGCGCTCTGCCTCATCGCGGCCGCCTACGGCCTGGCCGCGAGTGGCTACGCCGTGCTGACCGCGCTGTCCTTCCGGCTGTTCCATCCCGAGCTCCGCGAGCGGGCGCCGCGCCATCTGGAGGCGCATACCCGAGCCATTGGCCTCCTGCACTCGCTCCTCGCCGGTGTCGTCGTCGACGAGCTCGACGCTCACGAGCTGGACTGCCGATGCATCTGCCCGATGTGCAGTCTCGGCGCCTGCGGATGCACCGTTGCGGGGCGAGCCACCATTGAGGGGTCGTGGCCGGCGGCCGAGGTCGGCCACAGCGACCACCCGGGACTGAACATCACGACTCCGCGGCGAGGAAGCCCCCTGGCGATCAGTGGCGCCCGAGGCGGCGACCGACTGGTGGCGATCGATGGCCTGCCCCTCACCGCGACGGGCATCGACGCCGTGATCGAGATCCAGTCGGCCATCCGCCGACACGAGCTCGGTGAGCAGTTCGTCGTCACGATCTGCGACGCGGCCGGACAGAATCGCGATCTGCGCGTCGCGCACGTCAGCGACTACTGAGCACGACCAGCGAGACCTCGTCTCGTGACGCTCGTCGGAGCCGACCCCGGGGCGACTTCGTCACTGGTTGCCTTCGGCAGATGAGTCGCGGCCCGAGAGGAGCGGGGGCCCGGTGCGCGGCGCCGAGAGGGAGATCCCGGCCTCTTCGGTCACCGCGCCGCGGCGCCCCCCGTAAGGTGGAGAACGATCCCGATCCAGGAGGCCACCATGCCCGTCCCCCGTCGTACTCTCGGAACCGGAGCCGCCGCTCTCGAGGTCTCCGCCCAGGGCCTCGGGTGCATGGGGATGTCCGAGTTCTACGGCACCGGTGACGACCGCGGGTCGATCGCCGTCATCCACGCCGCCCTCGACGCGGGCGTCGACTTCCTGGACACCGCTGACATGTACGGGCCGTTCACCAACGAGCGCCTCGTGGGCCAGGCCATCGCCGGCCGGCGCGACGAGGTGGTCCTGGCGACCAAGTTCGGCAACGAGCGGCGCGAGGACGGCAGCCGGGTCGGGGTCAACGGCCGGCCCGACTACGTGCGCCGCGCGTGTGACGCGAGCCTGCAGCGCCTGGGCGTCGACCACATCGACCTCTACTACCAGCACCGCGTCGACGCCACCGTCCCCATCGAGGAGACCTGGGGCGCCCTCGCCGAGCTCGTGGCAGCGGGCAAGGTGCGCCACCTCGGCATCAGCGAGGCGGCGCCCGAGTCGATCCGCCGGGCCCACGCGACCCACCCGATCACGGCCCTGCAGACGGAGTGGTCGCTGTGGACGCGCGAGGTCGAGGACAACGGCGTGCTGGCGACGGTGCGCGAGCTCGGCATCGGTTTCGTGCCCTACTCGCCGCTCGGCCGCGGGTTCCTCTCCGGTGCCATCCGCAGTGTCGACGACTTCGAGCCCACCGACTTCCGCCGCCACTCCCCCCGGTTCCAGGGCGAGAACTTCGCCAAGAACCTCGAGCTGGTCGACCGGGTGCGCGAGATCGCCGCCGCGCGCGCCGTGACGGCGAGCCAGCTGGCCCTCGCGTGGGTCCTGGCCCAGGGCCCCGACGTCGTGCCGATCCCCGGCACGAAGCGACTCACCTACCTCGCAGAGAACATCGGCGCCCTCGACGTGGTCCTCAGCGCCGCGGACCTCGCGGCCCTCGACGCGGCGGCCCCGATCGGGGCGGCTGCGGGCGAGCGCTACGCCGACATGTCCACGGTGAATCGCTAGGGCCCCGTGTCCCCCCGAACGCCATCGGACCTCTCGCCTCGAGGAGGCGCCGTGCTCGCGGGCGTGCGAGCCCTGGTGACCGGTGGCACCTCGGGGCTCGGCCGCGCGATGGCCGAGGCCCTCGCCGCGGCGGGTGCCCGGGTCGTTCTCACGAGTCGCGACGCGGACCGTGCGGCATCGGCCGCCCAGCAGATCGGCGCCCGCGTCGCAGGGCGAGCGATGGACGTCCGCGACGCGGACGCCGTCGACGAGGGGGTCGACCAGATCTACCAGGAGCTCGGCGGTCTCGACCTCCTGGTGGCCAACGCGGGCATCGGGATGCGCACGGTCAACCCCCGCTTCCTCACCGAGCCCCAACCCTTCTGGGCGGTGACGCCTCCCGGGTTCCGCAACGTCGTGGACACCAAGGTGGCCGGCACGTTCCTCACCGTGCGCGCGGTCGTGCCCCGGATGCTCGCCGCGGGTGGGGGCCGCGTCGTCGTGGTCTCGATGAACACCGCAACGATGTCGCGTCGCGGCTTCGTGCCCTACGGCCCCGCCGGAGCGGCTGTGGAGTCCCTGGCTCGAATCATGGCCGCGGACCTCGCGGACACGTCCGTGCGCCTCAACATCCTGCTCCCGGGTGGGGCCACGGCGACCGGGATGATTCCCGAGGACGCGGGCGACGCGGTGCGGGCCCGCCTGCTCGACCCAGCCATCATGGGACCGCCACTCGTGTGGCTGGCCTCGCGGGCAGCGAGCGACGTCCACGGCCAGCGGATCGACGCCAGCCGTTTTTCTCTCGAGCGTCCAGACCTCTGACTGCGCGCGTCATTAGTGTGATCACCCGAGCCTGCCTGGATGCAATGCTGGCCATTTGAACCGGACATGACGAGGGAGATCGTGAGCGAGGCGGTGACGGCCACATCCACCGAGGGGACGGACTCCCTCTCTCCTTCGCGAGCAGGTGGATGGACGAGCATCCTCGCCATCGCGCTCGCTCCGGTCTTCGCTATTGCCTTGATCGTCACCGCGTACGACACCCGCAGGCCCGGCGACCTCGGTGCAGCGCTCTTTGCCGCCGCCGTGGTCACCACCGCCATCCCCGTGTACCAGCGCATTCGCCGGCATCGCGCTCGACGGGTGACGTGGATCCTTCTCTTGGCGGCCGAGCTGCTGACCGCCGCTGCGGGGGCGCGCTACGGCGCGCTGCCCGGTGGTACCAACCCGTTCTCTCCCCCCGTGGCCAACCTGGCTCTCTCGGCGCTGATCAGCTTGGCGGCAGTCGTCTTCGTCTCGATGCTCACGTACGCGTCGCTGCGCGTGCTGGACACCAATCTGATGATCGATGCGCTGGCCGGCGGACTCTCCATCTCCTCAGCGCTGGCCTGGCTCTATGTGCGCCGCGCCGTGGCCCCTCTGTCCGTGGTCGTCAATGGGCTCAGCCAGCACCAGCACGTGGCCATCGGGGCCGGCCTCGTCGTGATCATTGTCATCACGTCGACTGCGGCCATCATGGTCGACGTCACTGGCGATTGGCTGATGCTCCCCGTCCTCGGCGCGGCAGTCGTCATCTCCGTCGGCGAAGTGCTGGCGCATGACGACGCCAGTGTCCACTCGACGCGCTGGGGGCTGCTCATCGACCTGTGCTGGATCGGTGCCTACCTTCTGCTCGGCCGCGCCGCTGACCAAGACGACGGGACGATCAGCGAACCGGGCTCGCATCACGAGCGCACGTTCGCCCATCACCAGTCACGCAAGGTCGCCATCTTCGGTGTCGTTGCGATCGCCGTGATCGCGCTGGCGGAGTCCTTCGGGGACCCACCTGTCGTGGCGGGTCTGGCTCTGGCCGCCCTGACCGCACTGCTCCTGCGCCTCCTGGTGTCGCTACGCATGGAGCGCACGCACTCGCTCCGTTTCGAGGAGCTCTCGGTGACCGATCCGCTCACCGGTCTCGCCAATCGTCGGGGACTCGCGCTGGCGGGCTCTTCTCCGGCGGGTCCGGACGACGCGGGGCTGGGAGGCGTGGTCATCATCGACTTGGACAACTTCAAGGAGATCAACGACTCGCTGGGCCACCGGGCTGGCGACCTCGCGCTGACTGCCATGGCCCAGCGCCTGCGGTCATCCCTCGAATCCGGGCTGGTGCTGGCGCGTCTGGGCGGCGACGAGTTCGCCATCTCGAGCTCGCGAGGGAGAGCTGAGCACCTCCAGGACCTGGCACTGCAGATGGAGGCGCTGGTACGTGACCCCCTCACCATCGAGGGCCTGTCCTTGCACCTGAGTGCCAGCATCGGCGTGGCCGCGCGCAGCGACCCGCGAGAGAGTCAGGAGGAACTGCTGCGCCGAGCCGACGTGGCGATGTACCGGGCCAAGGAGAATCACTCGGGGGTTCGCGTCTACGACTACGACCACGATCGCAACGACCCCAGCCGCCTCGTTTTGTACGGTCTGGTCAGCGATGCGGTGCGCGACGAGACGATCGACGTGCACCTCCAGCCCCTGGTCGAGGTGGCCTCGTCTCGCGTCGTCGGCTTCGAGGCCCTCGCTCGATGGAGCCCGGAAGGCTACGGGCCCATCCCCCCGGACCGCTTCGTGCCCATGATCGAGCTCCAGGGACTGATTGTCCCCTTTACGGCCCATGTCTTGCGCCAAGCCCTCGCCGGGGTCACCAGTTTGGTTCCCGCCGGACCCGCGTATCGCGTGAGCGTGAATGTCTCCGAGCGCGACTTCATCAACGCTGACTTTCCTGCGGTGGTGGCGTCCGCACTGTCCGCCACCGACTTCCCACCCGAGCTCTTGACCATCGAGATCGTCGAGGGCGTGCTGGCCAATGACGACGCTCGCATCGACCAGTGCATCGGAAGCCTGCGCTCCACGGGCGTGCGCGTGTCGATCGACGACTTCGGCACCGGCTACTCGACCCTGTCCAAGCTGGTCGACTTCACCGTGGACGAGATCAAGATCGACCGCTCCTTCGTCGCGCGCGTCTTGAGCCACGAAAGAGCCGTCGCCGTGGTCCGTGCGGCCGTGGAGCTCGCCCGCACCATGGGTCTCGTGACCGTCGCCGAAGGGGTCGAGGACAAGGAGACCTACGAAGCGGTCGCCGCCTTGGGCGTTGACCTCATCCAGGGCTACTACGTCGCCCCGCCGATGCCCCTGGGCGAATTAAGTCACTTCCTGGAGAGCGTCGGATCAGACGAGCCCATCGTCCCGTCCCGTACGGAGTAAGGCGTCACCACCACCCCCCAGGCGCCTCAGCGACGCGCGTCCGAGATGACGGCACGCTCCACCGCCTCGACGACGGCCGGACTGGTGGTGATGACACCGAGCTCCCGGTTATAGGTGAGCGAGGAGTACGAGAAGTTCTCGCTGCCCACGAAGGCTGTCCCGCGCGGACCCGCGCAGTCGACGCAGATCACCTTGGCGTGGATGTACAGACCCTGCGGTGAGATCGTGTGCACGTGGACGCCAGCGTGGGCGAGCTCGCTCAGAGCGCTCACCCACTCCGAGGACGCGGTCATGACCACGGTGACCGCCACGCCCCGGCGCGCGGCCGCCGCCAGGGCGTCCTCGATCGTGTAGGAGCGCATCTCCTCGTTCTCGATCAGCAGGCTGCGGTGCGCACTGCCGATCAGGCTCACCAGGGACCCCGTGGAGCCCGGGCTCCACACCAGTCCGCCCATGCTCGCGGGCCGACCCGGATGGCCCGTGGTGTCGCGGGCGAACACCGCCTCGATCGCGGCCACGCGCGGGCGCGCGGTGACCTCGACCCACAGGTCGCGCGTCGACGAGTACCACCGGCTGGTCAGGTTCCCGGTGCCGATGTAGGCGCGCGTGTGGTCGACCACGACGTACTTGGCGTGGAAGATCTGCCCGCGAGGCGCCCAGGCGACCGTCACGCCACCCGCGCGCAGGGTGGAAACAGCCCCGGCGTTGGCGTACGCGCCAGAATAGGCGGCGTCCAGGAGGACGCGGACCCGCACGTGCCGGTGGACCGCCGCGACCAGGTCGTGTTCCACGACGGCGTCGCTGAGCTCGTACATCGACATGTCGATGCTGGCGTGCGCCTGGGAGATCGCCGCGTCGAGGAAGCCCAGGCCGGCGGCCGGCTCGACCCAGACGTGCGCGACGGGCACCGTCGCAGCCGCTCCCACCGGGGGCGCGACCACCCCCAGGGATGCCACCACGACAGCGCTGAGGACGGTGAGGTGAACACGGCGCATGGGAACCTCCTCGAGCGCGAACCGGCGCTCGCCTCGAGGGTAGTCACGACCGGTGACGCGCCCCGAAGGACGCTAGGTGGCGGGGTGGGTGAGGCGGGCCGGCTCGCCGCCCGACACCAGCCACCCGATCCCTCCGGCCACGACGGGGAGCCCGACGAAGATCAGCAGGAGGTTGATGGTCGGAACCTGCGTGAGCTCGCTGAGCAGGCTCCCGCTCTGGGGCTGGGCGTGCAAGACGGCAGCGACCGCGACGTAGGCGCCGAGCGACCCGAGGATCGCGCCGAGCACCGACAGCAGCGCCGCGACGATGGCACCGACGCTGCGACGTGTCCATGTGCTCGCCCCGGTCACGGTAAGGATCCGGCGGTCCTCGACGGTCTCGCCCCGAAACAGCCCGAGGGCCATCGCCACCAGGCTCAGGGCCAGGGCGTACGCCGCTGCCGTCGCCCAACCCGCCACCTCGCCCGAGGTGGGCATGCCCGAGCGGGTCTCGACGATCAGCCCGGCGGCGGCGGCCGCGCTGCGGGCCTGAGCGACCTGCGACGCGTCGAGCGGATGGGTCGTGGTGAGCAGCCAGCCCGACGCGTAGGTCGCCAGGTGCAGCGTGCGCACCGCGTATGCGGTCACCACGGTGTTGGGGGCCGACGTCCCGGCGGGCAGTGCGGCCAGCTCTTGGACCGCGGGATGCTCGACGCAGCCGTGCGCCCTCGTGCACGAGGTTGCCGGAGACGGTCCTCCCTGGTCCCGGCGCGGCAGTCCGGGAGTGGCCTGGCCACCCGAGTTCCCACCTCGGATGAGCATCAGGTTCGCGACCCCCGACAGGCCCGGCCGGTGGGTGGCCACCAGGGCTGTCGGCTCGAGGACCGTCGCCGGGATGTCGAACGCGTGCAAGAGCGCCGGCGTGGCCACGAAGAGGGGGCCCGACCAGTTGCGGCCCGGCCCCGAATGAACGAGGCCGGCCACCGGCGACTCGAGGGCCAGTTCACTCGCCCCGAGGGTCCGCGTCAGCGCGCGCACGGCAGTGGCCTGTGCCGCGCTCAGGACGGTCTGACTCTGCGGTGGCGGAGAGACCAGGATCTGCGTGCTCGCGAGGTTCGGGCCGACGTAGTCCAGCGGGTCGCTGTAGCGCGCCGATGTGGCGACGAGCACGCTCATCGCGGCCATGATGGCGATGCTCAGCGCGGCCAGCGTGGCTGCGCTGCGACCTCGGTAGCGCGTGAGGTCACGGATGGCCAGACGGGCGCTCAGGGGAGCGACGGGAACCAGGACGGCGAGCGCGGCGATGAGCAACGGGGCGAGAAGCACCAGTCCGACGACCAGGGCGACGAAGCCCGCCAGCACCAGGAGCAGGCTCGCGCCGCCCCGGCTCGCGGCGTAGCCGAGCACCAGGAAGCCGACCACCACGGAGACGACGCCGGGGGTAGCCGAGCGCGCGACGGGAGCCGGTGTCGGCGGCCGTCCCTCCAGGGCCCGCAGGATCGGCTGGCGCGCCACCTCGCGCGCCGGGCGGATCGAGGCGAGCACCGGCGTCAGGAAGGCCAGGACGACGGCAATCGCCAGGTCGGTGTAGGGGAGGTGCCACAGACCGATGACGTGGTGCGAGCTTGACTGCAGGTGCGGCCGGTACAGCGCCCACAGGCCGAGTCCGACCGGCGCCCCGAGCACCACGGCGCTCAGCCCGACCAGCAGCCCGTTGGTCAGGACCACCTGGCGCAGGTGTGCGTCCGTCGCGCCCACCGAGCCGAGCAGACCGAGGGAGCGCTGGCGCCGCCGGGCGATGATCGTGAAGGCGGCGACGGACACCAGCCCGATCAAGGTCAGCCCGAACGCCGCGACGAGGTCGACGAGCAGCGCTCCCGAGAAGCCGCCACCACGATTCGCCGCGACGACCAGGCTCCGCAGTGCCGCGGGCAGTCGCCGGGGCGAGGCGTCGAAGAGGACCGTCACCGACGTAGGTGCGGGCACCTGGCCCGGGGCCGCCAGCACGAAGGCGTCCAGGAGGCTGTCGGGGTTCTCGACCGTGCCGACGACGCGCCAGCTCCCGAGCCCCGCCGGCCGCCACGTCGCCCCGACGCGCAGACCGAGCTCCTGGGCAGCGACGGGACTCACGGCGACCTCGTGGCGTCCCGTGGGGTACCGCCCCGTGAGCAGCGTGAGGAGCGGGTAACTGTAGCGCCCGTGTGGGCTCTGGCCCCGCAGGTCGACGCTCAGCGCGGTACCGGGCACCGGCACGGCGCGATGGGTGATCAGCTCGACGGGTCCCGCATCGGCGGCCCAGGTCCGCAGCCGGACCTCGAGCTGGGGACCGGCCGGGACGTTGGCGAGGAAGGTCGCGGTCCCCGCCGCGGCGTTCCCCGGGGGCGACGCGTTCGTCGCGGCCGCGGCCATGACCACCGTGGCGGCCATCGCCACGGCCACCAGCGCGAGCACCAGCAGCTGCTGGTGCCACTCGCGCCGGAACATCCGCCACGTCCAGCGCCGCACCACCCAGCGACCCGTGTCGCTCATGCGGGCACGGCCCGGTCGTCCAGCAGGCGGCCGTCGAGCAGGTGCACCGTCCGGTCCGCGAGCGTCGCCAGGTGCGCGTCGTGCGTGACGACGACGGCCGCGACGCCCCCGTGGCAGGCGGACCGGATCAGCCGCATCACGGCCTCGGCGTTGGCCGAGTCCAGGGCTCCCGAGGGCTCGTCGGCCAGGAGCAGGTGCCGGTCCCCGACGACCGCGCGGGCGATGGCCACACGCTGGCGCTCGCCGCCCGACAGCTCGTCGGGGAAGCGTTCCGCCTTGGCCGCGAGCCCGACCGCGGCCAACGCCGCCTCGGCGGCCGCCCGCGCCGAACGGGCCCGGCGCCCGTCCAGCTCCAGGGGCAAGGCGACGTTCTCGGCCGCGCTGAGTCCGGGCAGCAGGTTGAAGTCCTGGAAGACGAAGCCGATCGTCGCGCGGCGCAGGTGCGCGAGCGCACCGCGGTCCATGGTCGCCAAGAGCACACCGTCCACCCGGACGTCGCCCGCGCTGGGCTGCTCCAGCGACCCGGCGATCGTCAGCAGTGTCGACTTGCCCGAGCCGCTCGGTCCCATGACGGCGACCATCTCGCCGCGCGCGACCGCGAGCGACACGTCCTGGAGGGCGCACACCTCCGTCTCGCCGCTGCCGTAGTGCCGGGTGACCCCGACGAGTTCCAGGATCGGGGGCGCGTCGTGGTCCATGGCCGCGACGCTACCGACGGGAACGGGCCACAACCATCGGGACAAACCCGCACCCACTGGCGGATTCGCCAGGGTGCTTCCGGGTTTTCCCGGACCCCGCGCCGCCCGCCGCTCAGCCGGGCTGGGCCGACGCCACGGCGGCGCGCAGCTGGTCGCGCGCCGGGCTGCCCGCACGCCCGGCGGGTGTGTCGTAGATGCGACACGACAGCCCGACCTCACCGGCCGGGTCCTCGAAGGGGTCGACGCCGTTCACGAGAACCGTGGGCGAGCCCCGGAAGTCCCGGGCGACGGCCGTCTCCTGGCTGTCCATCTCGCTGAACTCGAGCGCGAAGCCCATCTCTGCCTGCAGCGCCGCGAGGTCGGAGGCCGCGACCTCCCAGTTCGGACATCCCGCGAAATAGAGCAGCTCGACGCGCACCACCGGATCCGTCGTCTCCGTCATCATGCCCGTACCGTAGCGTCCGGGTGCCGCACCGGTTCAGTCCCCGCTCTCGAGGTTGAGGAGACGCCGCTTCACATCCAGTCCCCCGGCGTAGCCGCCCAGCGATCCGTCCGTGCGCAGGACCCGGTGGCAGGGCAGGACGATGCACAGCGGGTTCGCTCCCAGGGCGTTGCCCACGGCGCGGCTGGCTCGGGGCTCGCCGATCGCGCGAGCGATTGCCTGGTAGGTGGTGGTGGACCCGTAGGGCACGCGCGCCAGCGCCCCGAGCACCGTCTGGGCGAAGGGCGTGGCCAGCACCGTGCTGACGGGCACGTCGAAGGAGCGGCGGCGGCCCGCGACGTAGGCGTCGACTTCCCGGCGGGCCTCGTCGAGGCGCCCGGGCTCGCGCACCACCCGGGGCGACAGCCGCGCCGCCAGCCGTGCGGCGACGACGTCCTCGGTGTCGTAGCTGCACGCGACCAGCGTGCCCTCGCGCGTCGCGGCCAGGACCAGCGTCCCGACGGGGGCGTCATGGACCGCGTAGAAGACGTCCGCGTCGTCGAGGCGCGGCGGTCGCGCGCGCACGTCGAGCCGCGTCAGTGCCGCTTCCAGATCCCTCACGCCTCCTCCTTCTCCCCCAGGGCCACCCGCAGCGCGGCCAGCGCATCGCTGACCAGCCGGCGGCTGGCCGCGGGCGTGGTGTCGAGGGCGCGCGCCACCTCACCGTGCGCCATCCCGCCCACGTAGTGCAGCACCACGGCCTGGCGCTGGCGCGCGGGCAGGGCGCGCACGCCCGCCCAGAGACGCTCGTCGGGCCCGGGCTCGAGGTCCGCTACCGGCTCGGCCAGCAACGCCGGCACCCGGTCGCGGCGCGCGCGCGAGCGCTGCGCGTCCAGAGCCGTGTGCGCCGTGACCGTCAGCAGCCAGCTGCGCAGGTTTCCCGCGTGCGTCAGCGACGGATAGGCCCGCAGGGCCCGCGCCCAGGCCTCCTGAGCGACGTCGTCACCGTCGCGCGGTCCAGCCAGCGCCGCGGACAGGCGCGCCACGTCGCGCCAGTGCGCGTCGACCAGCTGCTGGAACGGAGGAAGCCCCACGAACATAGAACGCTAGAGGTCGCCACTCTGTGAGCCCAAGACCGCCGTCACGGCTCCGTGGCAGACTGGAACCGCTGCGACCTGCGTCATCGGGGACGCGTCGCGCATCACGGGAGGAGCACGATGGCGCGAGTCGCGGGTCGGACGGTTTCGCAGACTCGGGCCCACATCCTCAACGCGGCCGTCGAGATGCTGCGCGAGAGCGAGAGCCGCCAGGTCCGCATCGCCGACGTGGCCCAGCGGGCGAACGTCGGCATCCCGACGATCTACTACCACTTCAACTCTCGCGAGGTGCTCCTGGCCGAGGCCCAGGTGGAGAACTTCTTCCGGCTGCTGGGTGGCCGCAGCGGCCACGTGGACGTCATCGGCGATGCCGTCGAGCAACGGGACCGGGAGGCCTTCGTCGCCGGCTACCGCCAGTACCTGATCGAGATCAGCGACAAGGAGACGACCGAGCGGATGTGGCAGCTGGCCCGGGTGCTGCTCGACATCTACGCCGACCCCGTCGCCCGCGAGCGCTTCGTCGCTGCCCATGACGCCTCTCTGCAGCGGCGCATCAACATCTTCTCGCGGGCCCAGGAGATGGGTTGGGTGGACGACTCGATCGACCCCACGTCCTACATCTTGGAGTCCGGCGCGCTCATCTTGGGCCGGATCATGTTCGACGGCTCCGCGCATCAGGTGAGCCCCGAGGACATGGCCGACTACCTCTGGTCGCGGATCGCGCCGCCTACGCCCGGCGCGCCGTGACCACGATGCTGCGGTAGGGCAGCGCGAGGGGATCGGGCTGGTCCGCGAGGACCTCGGCCACGTCGGCCAGCAGGGCGACGCGCTCGGCCTCCCCGAGGAGCGTGACGTAGCTCGTCGTGGCCACCCGGCGCTGCAGGTCCGCGGGCGAGACCGACTCCAGCCAGGGCAGGTCGTGGCGCGTCACGCGACGGAAGGGTCCGCGGGCCACGATCCCCGCCCAGTCGGCGCGGCCGTCGAAGGGGCGGTTCTCGTCCCAGCGCATGGCCCGCGTCAGGCGGCGCACCCACACCCACGACTCGTCGCGTTCGTTCCACACCAGACCCAGGCCCCCGCCCGGCCGCAGGACACGAGCGATCTCGGCCAGGGCCCGGGGTGCGTCGAACCAATGGAACGCCTGGGCCACGACGACCGCGTCGGCCCAGCCGTCCTCCAGGGGAATGGCGTCGTCGCGACCCTCCAGCACCGTGACGCCGGGGCTGGCCTCGGCCAGCGACGCGCGCATCGACGCCGAGGGCTCGACGGCGACCACTTCGCCGACGTGGTCGGCGATGAGCCGGGTGAAGATGCCGGTGCCCGCACCCAGGTCGACGATGCGGCTCGAGCGATCGAGCTCCAGGTCGCTGACGACGCGCGCGACGGCCGCGGCCGGGTACGACGGGCGCGCCGCGTCGTAGAGCGCGCCGGCGGCGAAGCCCTCGTCGGCCCAGCGCTCGCGCTCGGTCATCGCCGCCCCGCGAAGAACTCTCGGAGCTGGTCGGCGGAAGCGACCGCACCCACCCCGTAGTCGATGGCCACCTCGTGCAGGAGGCGGGGGTCGCTCAGCACGTTGTAGCGCGAGCCCACCGCGCCGGCCTTCTCGTCCCGGGCCCCGATCACCACGCGGGCGACGCGGGCGCTCAACAGGGCCCCGGCGCACATCACGCAGGGCTCCAGGGTCACGTAGACCGTCGCGTCGCTGAGCCGCCAACGCCCGAGGCGCTGGGCGGCCGCGCGCAGCGCGACGATCTCGGCGTGGGCGGTCGGGTCGGCGTCGGCCTCGCGGCGGTTCTCCCCGGCACCGACGACCTCGCCGTCCACGACGACGACGCAGCCCACCGGGACGTCGTCGTGCGCGGCGGCCCGCTCGGCCCACGTGAGGGCGCTCGCCATGTACCCGTCGTCACCGGCCACCCCCCGACGGTAGCGGAGGATGCGACCCCCCTCCGAGGGGCGCCGCCCGGGGACCCCGCCAGACCCCGGGATAGACTCGTGACGGAGGGGTGCGAGAGCGGCCGAATCGGGCAGTCTCGAAAACTGCTGTGTCTACGGGCACCGTGGGTTCAAATCCCACCTCCTCCGCTCCACGCACGGGTGGCCCGTTGGGCCACCCGTGCCGCCATGAAGGGGCTCCTCGAGGGCAAGGTACGCTGGGCGACACCAGACCAAGCAGAGGAGTCGAGGTGTCGTCAAGCCAGCCATCGATCGGAACCGAGCGCAAGGTCGTCACCGAGCTGCCCGGGCCCAAGTCGCGCGCCCTGCACGAGCGCCGCCGCCAGGTGGTCAGCTCCGGGCTCTCCACCGGCTTCCCCGTCTACATCGAGCGTGGCGAGGGCGCCATCCTGCTCGACGTGGACGGCAACCAGCTCCTCGACCTCGGGTCCGGCATCGCCGTGACCTCGATCGGCCACGCCGTGCCCGCCGTGATCGAGGCCGTCAGCCAGCAGGTGGCCGACTTCACGCACACCTGCTTCATGGTCGTGCCCTACGAGGAGTACGTCGAGGTCTGCGAGGAGCTGGCCGCCCTGACCCCGGGCGACTTCCCCAAGACGACCGCCCTGTTCAACTCGGGCGCCGAGGCCGTCGAGAACGCGGTCAAGGTGGCCCGTCTGGCGACCGGCCGCCAGGCCATCGTGGCCTTCGACCACGCCTACCACGGGCGCACCAACCTGACCATGGCCCTCACGGCGAAGAACATGCCCTACAAGGAGCACTTCGGGCCCTTCGCTCCCGAGGTCTACCGCGCGCCCATGAGCTACCCGTTCCGCGACGGCCTGAGCGGGGCCGGGGCCGCCCAGCGCGCCATCGCGGCCATCGAGTCCCAGGTCGGGGCCCACAACGTGGCCGGACTGCTGATCGAGCCCATCCAGGGTGAGGGCGGCTTCGTCGTCCCGGCCGACGGCTTCTTGCCCGCGCTGTCCGCGTGGGCCAAGGACAACGGCGTCGTCTTCATCGCCGACGAGATCCAGGCCGGCTTCTGCCGCACCGGTGAGTGGTTCGCGGTCAACCACGAGGGCGTCATCCCCGACCTGGTCACCACGGCCAAGGGTCTGGCGGGCGGACTGCCGCTGGCGGCCGTCACCGGGCGCACCGAGCTGATGAACTCCGTCCACGAGGGCGGTCTCGGCGGGACCTACGGCGGCAATCCCGTGGCCGCGGCGGCCGCCCTGGCGACCATCCGGACGATGCGCGAGCTCGACCTTCCGGCCAAGGCGCGCGCCATCGGCGAGACCCTGTCGACCCGCCTCCACGCGCTGGCCGCCGAGGCCCCGATCGTGGGCGACGTCCGCGGACGCGGCGCCATGATGGCCATCGAGCTGGTCCAGCCCGGCACCACCGAGCCCAACGCGGCGGCCGCCAAGGCCGTCGTCGCCTACTGCAACCAGCACGGGGTGCTGGCCCTGTCGTGCGGCACCTACGGCAACGTCATCCGGCTGCTGCCACCGCTGGTCATCACCGATGCCCAGCTGAGCGACGGCCTCGACGTGCTGACCGAGGCGGTCCGCGCGGCCAGCTGAGTCAGCCGACGCAGGCCTGGGTCGACACGGCGCGGTCGCTCGTCACCTGGGCGACCACCTGGCGCACCAGCGCGATGGGCGTGGCGTAGCCGATGAGGGGGTTGGCCACCGAGCGCGACACGACGATGCCGACCACGTCCCCGTGGCGCAGCACCGGGCTGCCCGAGTTCCCGGGCTGGATGTGCGCGGCCAGCACCAGGAGCGTGCGCTGGATCACCGTGCGGTCGTAGATGTCGCGGCTGGCCGCCCGCACGGTGCCGAGCAGCTCGGCCGGGCTGAGCGTGCGCGTCGCGTCGAGCGGGTAGCCCACGACCGCCGCCGCCACGTGGGAGGGTGGGGTGCTCGACGCGAGGGTCAAGGGTGCGGGCAGCGCACCCGCCACGTGGATCACGGCGAGATCGTCCTGCGGGTCGAAGAGCACCACGGTCCCGCGCTCGCTGCCCACGCGGATGTGGTGGGCGCCGGCCACGACGTGGGCGTCGGTGACCACCTCGTGGGGACCCACGACGAACGCGGTGCCCTCATGGCCGAGCGGGCAGCCCCGCGTGGCCAGGACCTTCAGCACGGCGGAGGGACCGGCGACGTTGGCTCGCGGCGCACCGAGATGGATCGTCGGCTTCGGGGTCGAGGGGGCGATGAGGGAGGCGAAGACGTTGGGCAGGTCCGCGTTGCGCAAGAGGGCCTGGACCCGGGCCTCGACCGCCGGCACCGGGGGCGCCACGGCGTCGACGCCGCGCAGCACCAAAGAGCCCTGGATCGCCGAGGACACGCTGCCCCAGGCGACCGGAGCCAGGAGCCCGGCGATCAGCCACAGGACGATGAGCATCCCGGCCCCGCCGACGACGGCACCCCCGATGCGGTCGAGCAGACCCAGTCGGGCCATCTGCAGCGCCCGGTGGGCCAGCGCCCCCAGCCACGAGCCGAGCGACGCCCCGATGATCATGAACACGACAACCAGGCCCAGGGCGACCAGGGGGCGCAGGTGTCCCGTCGTGATGTGCCCCGACAGGCCCGCCGCGACGTCGGCGCCCAGGAGCAGGCCCCCGACCAGTCCGGCCAGCTGGCCCACCTGGCGCGCCAGCCCCCCCAGGGAGCCCCGGACGGCCGCGAGGGCGACCAGGACCAGGATGACGACGTCAACCCAGGTCATCCGGCCAACCTACGCGGTCGCGGCGCATCGTGCGCACCCTAGGGACGGAGGGCCGCCAGGGCCAAGCGCGGCAGGCGCCCCCAGGAGGGCTGGGCCTCGAAGTCGACCAGCCGCCGCAGTCCGGGGCCCGAGCGCTGGCTCGTCGCGAACCACAGCGGGTCCGGCCGCGAGACGAAGGGCCCGCGCACCACCGATCGCTCGGGCTGGGCGAACAGGAGCGCGTTGCCGACGAAGCCCCGGCCGGACTGGATGTCCGTAGCGGCGTGCCCGGGGTGGGCACCCCACACCGTCGTGCCCAGCACGAAGCTCATCGCGTGCCAGGCATTGACGCCGATCGAGCCGTAGCGCAGGTCCGCGACCGCGCGGTCCAGCGCCGCCGACACGACCGGCTCGCTCGCGGTGCGCGGATCGACGAGGATCGTCGCCGAGAGCGTCCCCCACAGCACGTCGTTGCAGAAGTCGACGGCCGCTCCCAGGAACGACGCGGCCGAGTCGGCCGCCAGGGCCGTCTCGCTCATCAGCGCGCAGAACGACTCGGTGGTGAAGCTGATGTCCTCGGTCGCGGCAGCGTCGACGTCCCGGATGAAGGTCCAGCCCATGGCGTCATCGGCGCCGGGCGTGCCGAACACCCGGGCGTCGGGATGGGCCTCGACGAAGCGGTCGCGGCGCGCGAAGGCCCCGGGGTAGTAGGCGCGGCGCGGCGGCAGGGACGTCAGGACACCCTCGATCTCGTCGAGGAAGGCCCCGCGCTGGGGCCAGCTCGCCGCCGTCACCAGCACCCGGGGCGCCAAGCAGTTGAACCCCGCGTTGTTGGCCAGCATCGTGGCGACGTGGCGCGCCTGGTAGGCGAGCTCGCGCTGGCTCCACACCCCGGGCACCACGATGATCGGCGAGACGTTGCCCAGCTCGCACGTCACCGGCGTCGTGAAGATGGGCTCGCCGGCGTCCTTGCGCTGGCCGCCCTCGATGCCGGTGCCGAACACGATGGCGTCGTGGGTCGCCGCTGAGCCGGTGAGGTGGACCTCGTCGACGCGGGGATGGGAGACCAGGTGGGCGCCGACCGCCGGCCCGCCGGTGACGATGCGCAGATATCCCGGCACGACGAGCGCCGCCAGGGCCTCCTCCCAGAAGGGGACGAGGTAGTCGTTGACCGGATTGGCCTTGAGCACGACGACCCGGCCGTCGACGAAGAGCTGGCTCAGCGCGTCGCGAGGACCCAGGCTCGCCACATTGCCCGCGGCCAGCACCACCGACAGGCCGGCGTGGGACCGCGGGTCACGGTACGCGGCGGCCTGGGTCGCGCGGACCTCTTCCTCGGTGACGCCGGGCGCCATCCACACCTCGGCGCGCAGGCCGGGGAACAGGATCCGGTCGAAGGCTCCGTCGGGCGCCACCTGGATCGCCAGCCGGTCGCCGGGGCGGTGGGCCACCGGCCCGGCGTACCGGGGCCGTCCCACGGTGGCCAGATCGATCATCGAGGCCCGCAGGGCGCGGGCCAGCCGCAGCAGCGTCCCGATCCCGCTGAAGGCCTCCTCGCCGCCCTCGGCGCTCACCGGGTCGTAGCCCTTGGCCGCGCAGGCCGCGCGCAGCCAGCCGTCGGCGACGCGCGCCGTGTCGGCGATGACCTGGTCGAGGATGGCGGCTCGCTCGGCGGGGCCCACGCGGCTCCACGCGTCGGCTCGGCTCGCCACCTCGCCGACCACCCGGTCCAGATCGGCCGCGGCGACACGCTCGGCGGACGGCGTCATCCCACCCACTTCGGTCATGGAGGCCTCCTCGCAGTCGGAGACTACTCGGGCCCCCGCGTCGCGCGACCGCTGGTCGGCCCCCGCGGGCGCGACCCTATGATGACGCCAGTTGAGTGACGGAGGCGAGATGGCATTGGAAGAGTGGGGACCGCTGGCGGGCTTGATCGGCACGTGGACCTCGGGGTACGACGGCCTCGACGTCTCGTACCACAACGAGGACGGCAAGATCGAAGAGACCCCGTTCCGCGAGCAGACGACGTTCAAGCCGTTCGGGCCCGTCGACAACGGGGACCAGCACCTGTGGGGCCTCGACTACCGCACCGCCATCTACCGCCGCGACGAGGACCTGCCCTTCCACACCGAGGTCGGGTACTGGATGTGGGACGCAACGCGCGGCGAGGTCATGCGCTGCTTCATGATCCCGCGGGCCCAGACCCTCATCGCCGGCGGCGTCGTGGCGCCCACCGCCACGAGCTTCCGCCTGTCGGCCGAGCTCGGCTCGCTGACCTACGGCATCTTGTCGAATCCGTACCTCGACCAGATCGCCCACACGACGCGCTTCGACGTGACCATCGAGATCGGCGCCGACACCTTCTCCTACGACGAGACGACGGTGATCGAGCACCAGCGCTGGCCCGAGGTCGTGATGCACACCGACCGCAACACGCTGCGCCTGGTCAGCCGGGAGGACTGAGTCAGGGCCGCCGGCGCAGCCAGAGGTAGACGGCCAGCGCCGCGAGCGGGATCATCACTACCAGCACCCGAGCCGCCGGGAGCGGCACGCCCTGATGGAGCCCGGGAGGGGGCGGGCCGACCGCTAACCAGTCAACCCGCACTGGGGGCCCCGTCGATCCCCAGATGCTCGCGCAGTCGCGTCAGGTCCTCGACGATGCGCGTGATGGCGGCGTCCTGGGCCTCCAGGTGGTGCTGGATCTCCTCGGACTCGTGCAGCACCGCCTCGGCGTCCTTGTAGGTCTCCTCGGCCCGCTTGTCCGCGGCGCTCGCCTGGATGTTCTGGCCCACGATGATCACCGGCAGCAGCACCAGCTGGAGGAAGCTGCTCGAGAGCCACACCACGATGTAGTAGACGCCCTGGTGCACGGCGGACGGCAGGGCGAGCAGCGCCAGGAGCGTGAACAGGTAGGCGGCCCACATGGTGCCCACGACCAGCGTCACCCGCAGGCCGACGCGCGCGTTGAGGCGCACGAAGGGGTTCTCGTGGTGCAGCCGCCGCTCGTCGCGCGTGCGCACGGGATGGCCCGAGCGCAACTCGGTCGCGCGGGGATGACGGACGTACTCGTAGAGCGTGCTCATGTCCCGAGTCTCACACGCCGCCGTTCGCGGCGGCGGCACCGGCTCAGACCAGGTCGGGCGACGTCTCCATCCCGCGGCGCCACGTCGAGCGGGCCATGATCTTGGTGGTGTCGACCCGGTCGCGGTAGCGCTCGGCCACGTCGCGGATCTCTTCGAGCAGGCCGTCGCTGAGCAGCGTCGGGTTCAACCCCAGGGCCAAGAACTGGTCACGGCTGACGTTCAGGTCGTTCTCGACCGCCTCGCGGCGCGGGTTGGGCAGGTTCGCCACCTTCGCGCCGGTCATGGAGGAGATGAGCTCGGCCAACTCGCGCACTCGGTACGTCTCAGTGACCTGGTTGAACACCTTGACGCGGTCCCCGCGCTCGGGCGGGTTCTCCAGGGCGATCTGCACGCAGCGCACCGTGTCGCGGATGTGGATGAAGGCCCGCGTCTGGCCACCGGTCCCGTGGACGGTGAGCGGGTGGGAGATCGCCGCCTGCATGAGGAAGCGGTTGAGCACCGTGCCGTAGTCGCCGTCGTAGTCGAACCGGTTGATCAGGCGCTCGTCGCGCATGGTCTGGGGCGTCTGGGTGCCCCACACGATGCCCTGGTGCAGGTCGGTGACGCGCACCTGGTCATTGGCCGCGTAGAAGGCGAACATCAGCTGGTCGAGCGTCTTGGTCAGGTGGTAGACCGAGCCCGGGTTGGCCGGGTGCAGGATCTCGCGGTCGATGTCGCCGTCGGGCGTGGGGACCTTGACGGTCAGGTAGCCCTCGGGAATGGGGGCCGAGCCGGACCAGCCGTAGCCGTAGACCCCCATGGTTCCCAGGTGCACCAGCGCGATGTCCTGGCCCGTCTCGGAGATGGCGGCCAACAGGTTGTGGGTGCCGCGCACGTTGTTGTCGACGGTGTAGCGCTTGGCCGCGATGTTGCGCATGGAGTACGGCGCCGCGCGTTGCTCGCCGAAGTGGACGACGGCGTCGGGCTGCGTCTCGCGCAGCAGCGCCTCGAGGCGGTCGTACTCGCGCGCCAGGTCCAGGCGCACGAACCCGATCTCCTTGCCGCTGACCTCGTGCCAGGCCCGCAGACGCTCACCGATGGGTCGGATCGGCGTGAGGGACTCGACCTCGAGCTCGAGATCGATGGCCCGGCGGCTCAGGTTGTCCACGATCGTGATGTCGTGGCCCAGGTCCGAGAGGTGGAGTGATGTCGGCCACCCGCAGAATCCGTCCCCGCCCAGCACCAAGACCTTCACGCTGGCTCCTCTCCTCGCCGTGAGCCGCGGAAGTGTCCGGCGCGGCCGCGCCAGCCTACCAAAGCCCTCAGGGAGCCAGTCCCGGGCAGCGCGGCTGGGGACCCGCGCCCAGGGTACCGAAGCGGTGGCTGGTGAGCGCCAGGCTCTGCTCCAAGAGCCAGCGCGGGCCCTCGATCGCCCCGTCCTGGGCCAGGGCGCGCCGGTCCAGGGTGATCCCGGCCGCGACGATCTCGGCGGCGGGCGGGGTCTCGCGGCTCAGCCAGCGCACGCGGGCGACGTCGCCGAGGCGCGCCACCAGGTCGGCCACGTCCTCGACGGTCGCTCCCGGCGCCTCGAGCACGGGTGCCGACGCGCTGTACTCGACGCTGAGGCCGAGGCGCGCGCTCAGCGCGCGCAACCAGCGCAGGTGCGAGCCGTCGATGTCGGGATCGAGGCGCACGACGATGGGCCGGGTGTGGCGCCGGTAGCGCTGGAGGTTGCGCTCGCAGGCCAGCCCGCCGATCTCGATGGCTTGCGTCCCCTCGCTGTCGAACCACGTCTCCAGCGAGTCGACCGCCGCATCGACGTCGCTCAGGGCGGGCCAGCGCCGCAGCGCGGACAGGTAGTTGCGCCCGCCGGCCTTGGCGGTCGGGCCCACGCTCGAGCGCCGCCACCCCCCGAAGGGCTGGCGGCCCACCACCGCGCCGGTGATGCCGCGGTTGAGGTAGGCGTTGCCGACCGCCACGTGTTCGATCCACTGCTCGCACTCGAGGGTGTCCAGCGAGTGCAGACCCCCGGTGAGGCCGTAGGGGATCGCGTTCTGCCAAGCGATGGCGGTGGCCAGGTCGGGCGCCTCCATGACGCCGAGCACCGGGCCGAACCACTCGTTCAGGTGCGACCAGCTGCCGGGGGCGATCCCCGCCTTCACACCGGGGCTGTAGAGCTCGCCCGCACCTTCGAGCCGTCGCGGCTCGACGACCCAGCGCTCGCCGGGCTCGAGCTGGAAGGCGCGCGCCAGGGCCGCCTCCGGGGCACGGATGATGGGCCCGACCGTCGAGCCCAGGTCGTAGGCGGCACCCACGCGCAGCGACGACACCGCGTCGACCAGCTGGGCCCAGAAGCGCGGGCTGGCGGCCGTGGCGGGGTCCACGATGGCCAGGCTGGCCGCGCTGCACTTCTGGCCGGCGTGGGAGAACGCCGAGTGCACGAGGTCCCGCACCGCCGCGTCGAGGTCGGCCGACGCCGTGATGATCATCGCGTTCTTGCCGCTGGTCTCGGCCAGCAGGTTGATCTCGGGGCGCCAGCGCGTGAACAGCGCCGCCGTGTCGAACGAGCCGGTCAGGATCACGGCGTCCACGTCCGGGTGGGTGATCAGGTGCTGCCCGGCCTCATCGTCACGGGCCAGCACCAGGCTGACCAGGTCGGGGTCGAGCCCCGCGCCCTGGAGGATCTCGACCAGGGCGGCGCCCACAGCCACCGCCTCGGGGGCGGGCTTCAGGATCGCGGCGCTCCCGGCGGCCAGGGCGGCCGCGACCCCACCCAGGGGGATGGCCATCGGGAAGTTCCACGGCGGCACGACGGCGACCACGCCCAGGGGCTCGCCGCCCACGGGCGCCGTGCTGGCGTAGTAGCGCAGGTAGTCGACGCCCTCGGAGACCTCGGGGTCGCCCTCGGCCACCGTCTTGCCGCCCTCGCGCGCCATCAGGGCGATGAGGTGGGCCCGCTGGGCCTCGACCGCATCGGCCGCTGCCTCGAGCAGGCGCCGGCGCTCGTCCGGGCTGCGGGCCGCCCAGCGCAGCGACGCCTGACGCGCCCGCGCGACGCGGGCGTCGACGTCGGCGATGGTGGCTGCCCGGTAGCGGAGCCAGTGGTGGCCGCTCGAGGGATCGTGCCCCTCGACCCAGGGCCCGCCCCCGGCTCCCCCGGCGAGCAGCCGGTCGTCGTCGGCCAGCACCGCATCGAGCGCGGCCCGGACCGCGGCCACGTAGCCAGGGTCCGTCGGGTCACCGTCGGCGGCGTTGGCCCAGCCCGATGTGCGCGGCCGCGCCCGGCGGTGCCGGCTCGTGTCGACGTCGTCCCGCATGGCGACCGACGCGACGAAGCGCTCACGCTCGCGCTCGAAGGTCCGGGGGTCTTCGGCGATCGAGAAGGCCGAGCGCAGGTAGTTGTCGGGCGCGGTGTTCTCGTCGAAGCGGCGGGCCAGGTAGGCGATGGCCGACTCGAAGTCGTCGTCGTCCACGACCGGCGCGTACAGCAGCACCCGGTGGCCCGCGGCGGCCAGGGCGGCGGCGGCTCCGGGAGCCATGCCCTCGAGCATCTCCACGTCCACCTGCCCGGGCACGCCCCGCCGGCGCGCCAGCTCCAGCGCCAGCGACACGTCGAACAGGTTGTGGCTGGCCACGCCGACGCGCAGGAACGGCGCGCGCTCGGGTCCGATGGCGTGGTCGAGCAACGCCACGTAGTTCGCGTCGACCTCGGCCTTCGAGCCGAGCGGCGCCGGCACCCAGCCGTGCAGCTCGGCCTCGACCCGCTCCATGGCCAGGTTGGCCCCCTTGACCAGGCGCACCTTGGCGCCCGCCCCGGTGCGCGCGTGGCGGCGCTCGGCCCAGGCCGCCAGCTCCTCGAGGGCGGCGGCCGACTCGGGCAGGTACGCCTGGAGGACGATGCCCGCCTCGACGCTCGCGAAGCGCGGCTCGTCAAGCACGGCGCAGAACGCGTCCAGCGTGAGACGCAGGTCCCGGAACTCCTCCATGTCCAGCGTGATCGTGACCCCGTGGCGCATACCCGCCTCGAAGAGGGTGCGCAGGCGCGAGGCGACGCGCAGCTGCGATCCCTCGTGGTCGATGGTCGTCAGCTGGCTGACCACCGAGGACAGCTTGACCGCGACGTGCGTGACGCCGTCGAGCGCCATCGTCGCCACCACGTGGGCCAGATGCTGGTCAGCCTGGGCCTCTCCGAGAACCGCCTCACCCACGACGTTGACCGTCACACCCAAGCCCTGGGCCCGGCGCCGGGCCAGGTGCCGGGTCAGCGCGCCCGGCTCGGCGTCGAGGATCAGACCCGACGTCAGTGCCCGCACCCGTCGGCGCACGAGGCGCAATGCCGTGTCCGGCGCCGAGACCGACAAGCCGGCCACGGCTCGCAGTCCCACGAGATCGACGAGGGAGAAGCCGGGCCGCCCCGCGCCCGCAGCGGCCTCGCGCAGCAGGCGGGCGGCCCGCTGGGGATCGCGTGTGCGCATCACCTCGTCGGTGAGTGCCGAGACGACCCCGAGGGCGCGGTCGTCGCGCAGCAGGCGGGCCACGCGCTGCGCCGTGGCCACCTCCCGCCGCCGCGCCGGTGCGGCCTGCACCAGCCCCTGTGCGGCCGTCGTGGCCCCGTCGACCAGGAGGTCCAGCATCGGATCCGCGCCCACCACCACCTCCTCTTGCCGGCTCCCATCCTGACACGCTGACGGCCCGTCGCCGGCCGCCGAGTCCTCGACCCGACGCGCACACGCGACCCCCAGCGGGCCGCCCGCCTGCTGCGCGACGTCGCCGGGCAATTTGCGAGGATCCCCTTCGCGTCAGTGGAATCCTCCTCGCGCGGGAGTATCCAGCACTATCAACGCCAGCGCGAGTTCGGTCGAGTATTTATCGCCTGCCACTCTGGTGACAACTGGGCTACACGAGTGACAGCCTTCGCGCGGCCAGGCAAGTTCTGTATCATTCTTCTTCAAACGCGAAAAGGGGAGTTATGCGATTCTGCACTCAGTGTGGACTGCAGCAGGAAGGCTCTGAATCCACGTGCATGAGATGTGGGGCACCGCAGTCAATTCCCGCCTCTGTGGCCATCGTTCCGTCAGCGATGAGTACCGCCGAACAAGCGCTCCCACTCGTCCAGCTTCTCGACACTGAGCAGGACCTCGAGGGCGTCAATGGAGGCAACGACGATGGCGCATCGCCGGAATCATTGGCGTGCCACGAATGCGGCTCACTCATTAGGCCGTCGCAAGCCTTTTGCACGCGGTGCGGTACCGCGCTAGCGAGCACCATGAGCATTGCCACAGCCACAGCTGAGTCAACATCCGCCCCGAGGTCTTCTGCCAAACAGGAACGGGCGCATTCTCGTGGGAAACTAGGCCACATCAAGGCGCCTGATCGCCGCTGCACGTCGTGCGGGTCGCCCCTCTCGCGCGCGGCAGTCACCTGTCCAGACTGTGGTGCCGCCGCCTCATACGGTAAGACCAAGAGGACCGCGGTGCTGCTCGCAGTCTTCCTCACTTTCTGGACGTGGCTGTACACGTACGCGAGGAACAGGAAGCGATTCTGGATTGGACTGGCCGCAGCCGTGGTGGGGACCGCCCTCGCAACCGTCGTGGTGGGTGATTTCATCCTCTTCGCACTCTGGGTATGGGCGGTTGTCGACACGGCCACCAAGCCCGAGTCCTACTTTCGAAACTTGAGCGCGTAGGACAGGGTGATCCAGCAGGGCCCGCACCGCGAGGTGATCGGCCCATCGCACACCAGCGCCAGCGTCCGCGAGCACCGACGATGAGCTGCGGCGAAGGAGATGGTGGGCCCGGGTCGCAGAGACTCGATCGCTCTCCTAAAGACCTCCATCGTTCGCGCCACTGCTGGTCTTTGCCTTCCGCGTCACGACGCTGGGGCATCGCAGGGGACCCGGTACGGCCTCGGGCAAGGAGTCCGGTCGGCTCCCTCCACCTCGGTGCCTGATCGTCCACTCGGCGAAGTTCGCTGGCCCGTCCTACGTTGGACAGCTGCCAATCGAACCGGACATCGGCTGGGGACCAGGGGTAGGCGACGGGGACGAGTCGAGCAGCAGGACCGTCGCCTTCCCCCATAGGGGATAGCAGCGCTTCGGGAAGAAGCCGGACGGAATGTTGACCCCATTTTCGAGTCGTCCCGCGGGATCTAGAACCGACAGCTCGGGAAAGGTCGTCGTCGTGATCTCGAAGTTCCCCTTGCCAACCACTCGCACGCAGAGAGGGTCGTTCGCCGTCCACGGATTCCACGTGAACCGGCCACCTGACTGGGCATTCACCACTCGACACCTTTGAGGACTTGCGGCATTGAATACGTCAAACGCATAGGAGGTCAGAAGCTGATACCCAAAGGTCTCCGTCAGCAGGACTTTGACCGGTCCCGAGGCCCTGCAGGCATTACCCAGTCCCGACACCTCGTTGACCCCTACGAGACATAGTCGCTGCCCCGCAGTGTTCACCATCTCACCTTCGAGAAGCGGAGCCCCTGGGTACGGTCCCGACGCCCACAGGGCTTCCACGAGTTGCATCCCGGAGGAGGAGTTGACTCCGTAGCAGAGCACCTGCCCCATCAGCCTCGGCTTACCGATGGTCCCTGCCGGGCGCAGCCGTGGCGTACCCGTCTCCGCACATCCAGAATTCTTCGTGAGGTTGTAGAGCCAAAATCCATAAGTTGGCCAACTGCCCCGAGTCACGACGATGTCGATCCGGCCGCTCACCAAGCACGACTGATTATCCGACCAGTTCACGGAGCAGTGGCTCACGTCACCTCCGGCGCTTGTGATTCGGGCCCGGGATTCATCCTTGGCGACATAGCCGTACTGGCCCCCGACCTCGACTGCCAGCATCAACGGCGTGGTGGCCCCGACAGTGACCTGAAAGCACACACTCGATCGCTTTCCGTAGTCGCCGCTAATTGGCCGACCGCCGAATGTGCTCTCCCGCACTTCCGAGCACTGCTGGCTGACGTGACTCGACGCGGCGGCGACTCCGGCACGCAGTTCCGGCACTGATAACACGGCCAGGCCCAGCACGAGGCCGCACATAAAGAGCCTCGTTCGCACCCTATTTCTGCCATCAAAGGAAGTGGGACGTCCGACTGAACTCATGTACTCCTGCATCCATTCACTCTGCCGTTTAGCGGTACGAATCGTAAGTTTGAATCAGCTGTGGAACAAGTCTCTCCACCTCTGTTGACCACGTATCCGAGGGACAGCGGCGACTGGAGCTGACACACCCGGCCAGGGGATTGAGCGCTTCATAATAGGCCGACACCATCCGGGTCCCACTTGGTGTTCTCAGACCGGGAATCGAATTCAACTGGATGGCGGCCATCGCGGTGCTCAATCCTTGGAGCACTTTCGAGTATCGACTCCAGGGCAAACGATTTACCAGATAGCTGATGAGCTTGTTCAGGAATGGGTATATCCGTTTCCGCTCACTGAGAACCTCAACGGGTGCCCGCCTGTACGTTCCCGGACTGTTGGGCCGGTCTATTGAAACGGAACGGCTAACTGGACGCGAAGATGCGGAGGTCGTCGTTGTCACCGGAGACTTTGGCTGGACTGGCGTGCTCGTCGTCGGACTGGCTGCGACCGTCGTTGACGGATGTACAGATCGGGATTTGCTTCGCTTCTTGTGGGTGGCGGATCTGTGACGCGTGACTGTGATCGTCGTACTGCTCGGAGATCCTGCTGATGATTTACCGACTCTTTGGGTGGTGTGCGTAGCGGATCCACCTGACAGCAGCAAGTTCTTTCCCGCTCTGTGCTGAGCCAGGCTGAAGGTCAACAGGGCAGCGATCACAACGACAGCTATTGCTGCGGAGCCGACGATGAGCGAGCGTGATCTGCGACGTCGACTTCGATGCTCTCTAGTTTCCTTCGCGCTCTTTGGCGACCTTGTATAACCGACGGCCCCATCGGATCCATGCCAATCTGACGACAGATTCTGTTGAAACTGTGCGCCTGAATTTGATGTCCCGGTGTACGCAGGTGGAGGAACTGCAGGCATCTCGACGAACGCAGGGGTCTCGAGCGATGCCGGAACGGCATCGGCGACGAGCTCGGGCTCGACGAACGCAGGGGTCTCGAGCGATGCCGGAACGGCATCGGCGACGGGCTCGGGCTCGACGAACGCAGGGACGGGAGTCCCCACCGCACTGCCGCACGACGCGCAATAGACGGCCCCCTCGTCGAGGACTGCGTGGCACGACGCGCACTGGCGTAGAGATGGCGTGCCGGGCTCGGGCTTGGTGGACGCAGGGGTCTCGAGCGATGCCGGAACGGCATCGGCGACGAGCTCGGGCTCGACGAACGCAGGGGTCTCGAGCGATGCCGGAACGGCATCGGCGACGGGCTCGGGCTCGACGAACGCAGGGACGGGAGTCCCCACCGCACTGCCGCACGACGCGCAATAGACGGCCCCCTCGTCGAGGACTGCGTGGC
>JAJYBR010000002.1:0-282385 GCA_021778895.1 Actinomycetes bacterium | reverse complement strand
GGGGTCTCGAGCGATGCCGGAACGGCATCGGCGACGGGCTCGGGCTCGACGAACGCAGGGACGGGAGTCCCCACCGCACTGCCGCACGACGCGCAATAGACGGCCCCCTCGTCGAGGACTGCGTGGCACGACGCGCACTGGCGTAGAGATGGCGTGCCGGGCTCGGGCTTGGTGGACGCAGGGGTCTCGAGCGATGCCGGAACGGCATCGGCGACGGGCTCGGGCTTGGTGGACGCAGGGGTCTCGAGCGATGCCGGAACGGCATCGGCGACGGGCTCGGGCTCGACGAACGCGGGGGTCTCGAGCGATGCCGGAACGGCATCGGCGACGGGCTCGGGCTCGACGAACGCGGGGGTCTCGAGCGATGCCGGAACGGCATCGGCGACGGGCTCGGGCTCGACGAACGCAGGGACGGGAGTCCCCACCGCACTGCCGCACGACGCGCAATAGACGGCCCCCTCGTCGAGGACTGCGTGGCACGACGCGCACTGGCGTAGAAATGGCGTGCCGGGCTCGGGCTCGGGCTCGACGAACGCAGGGGTCTCGAGCGATGCCGGAACGGCATCGGCGACGGGCTCGGGCTCGACGAACGCGGGGGTCTCGAGCGATGCCGGAACGGCATCGGCGACGGGCTCGGACTCGACGAACGCTGGGACGGGAGTCCCCACCGCACTGCCGCACGACGCGCAATAGACGGCCCCCTCGTCGAGGACTGCGTGGCACGACGCGCACTGGCGCTCGCCGGCTTGGGCGTCCGTTTCCGAGTTAGATGAACCGCGATCACCCATCTTCTTCGGCACTGAAGTCAGCCCTCCCATGACGCAATCCAATTTGGACCTCGCGGAACTTATCGCCCGCGCGAGTACTCGTTGGCAACTTTGTTCCAACCACACGCTTGAGACACAGCAGCACCAGTCACCCACTACATCTCGGCCAGGGTACTTCTACAACTAACTACCCGAGGAAGGAGTAGCTTTCGTTTGCGAGTCCTTGCGAACCCACATTGAGCGTCACCACGACTCCGCCAATCGCCCCGCCCGTACTTTGGTCATAACAATTCGAAGACGCCGGAGAAGTCACTTGCACCGTCTGTCCGTCATTCTGCGGTGCGACGCTTGGTGCGCCTATGGAGAATGTGCACATCGAATTATTTTGACGCATTGCTTTCAACTCTCGTAGGTATTCCGGCCGCAGGACATCGCGCCATCCGCTCGTCGTTACCGTGTTGCTATACGTTATTTGCTGACTCCTGGCGACCTGCTCCTGCGTTCGATTACCGCTCGCGAATGTTGCCACACTCTTCAGGACTGAGGGGTTGATTGACGACGCACTAAGCGTCACGTTGCCTGGCATAACCGCCTGTGGAGCCCCCTTGATGACCTGCCCGTTGATTTTGATGAAGCTCGACGCACCACTTTGGTTGAGGCTCATCCAGGGCATGGCGTTGGACCCATCGACATAGGACACCTGCCATGAGGGGAAGAGCCCGTGCCACTTGGAGCTCTCCGTCATCCACACGTCAATGGATCCGGCAGAGCGCGGCCATTCAACGCGGTACTCCTTTTCTCCGTCGGACGACTGTCCCTGGACGACATGGACGCCGCTCATGCCTTGACTCGCGATGACCTCACCCGAACTGAACTGCATCAGCCGATCGAACTGGCGAGTTGGCTGCCCGCTGGCAATCGCCTGCGCGATTGCCGTCGACGCCGCGGCAGCGTTCTGCGAAAAGGGCGGGACCCTGGCGAGAATCCAGCCCGACATAACCGCATCACCCGATACGGCAGTCAAGAGCGCCACACCAAGAACCGCGGCCTTCGTCCGGCCCGCCCGACGAGAGGGCGCGTCACGGAAGCCGAAGAGAGTCACCTCTCGAATTCCCAATGCTGACGGACGTGGAAGCCACCGAGTGCCGACACGGTGCAGTCCGTCCGCCATGGCGGAATAGAACCCCGACCCGCGCGCCAAGGTGTCCCGTCGCCTCCGCTCGAGGCTTGGGTGGCACGTAGCTCCAGCCAGCGCGCCGAGTACCCCGAAGACGGCGGCGGCAGAGGGAATCGGCGCACCAAATGAGGTCATCAGGCTCCCACCTCCGAAGAGCCCGGCTCCCACCGATCCGCCCATGGCGACCGAGGAAAGCAGCGCAGCGAGCCCGCCGAGAACCGCCCCCGTGAGCGCAGCTATCCACCACAGGTCCTTGCTGCTCTCGTCTCGCAGTGAGTAGGCCATGACGGCAAGCATGACGACCCAGAAGACAATGACGATCACGATGCCAAACCGTTGGCTTACGAGAGACGACGAGTGATACTGCGAGACACTCGTGGCCGGCAGGAAGAGTGATGGCAGACCCGAGATGCTACCCGTGCCTCCAATCGCGATGGGTGCCCCTGAGAGCTCCGCCATGGCCAGCAGCCCAATGTTGGGCAGCGCAATCGCGCCAATCACCAGGCTCAGGACCGTCGCCAGCACGATCTCGGCAACGCCGAAGGTGTTTCTCCCGACACCCAGCGGCAGTGGCGCGCCGCTCCCGGCCTTGAACAGCGTCTCAAGGAGCCACAGAGTCGCAATGACCGCCACCACCAGAGCCAGAACCTTCACGAAGACGCCGATGACCGAGCGAACCGCCCGCAGCACGGGAGTCACCGCGCGAACTTGTGCCTGAGGCAACGGTCCGCCGCTGGCGAGGTACGAGAGCAGTCCCACCACCACGATGGGAAGGAAAGGGTTCGTGCTCACGGCCAGGCTGGAGACCGTCGACGTTGCAAAGTTGTTGAGATGGGCCCACAACGAGATCAGGATGATCCCCAACGCTGCTCCGACGGCAGCGGCAGTACCTCTCTGCAGCGTCACCTCTCCCGCCAGGGAGAAGCGCCGAAAGGCGAACCTCATCAAGTAGAACAGGCCGATCCCAAAGGCGATGAAGAAGAAGTGAACGCTTCCGGCACCCGCCACCGACGCGCCGTATCCAGCAGCGTCGATTCCGCCTCCGAGCGCGGCGATGAAGTAGAGGGAGACCAGCGAGACGATGGGGGCACTCAGCGTTGAGAGAATCCCGATGCTGGACTTCAGGATGCTCGCCAGCACGATCAGGATCACCCAAGGGGCGAGAATGGTAGACAGGCCGACCAGCAAGGGACGGATCGTCCTCACGAGATCGCGGTCGATCGTGATGGTTACACCGGAACCCGGTGCATCGCCGCTACCAGTGGCGGCGAACCCGACCCCAGCTCCGGGAGTCCACGCACCCGTACTGCCCGCCGGGCTTTCAATGAGCCGACCACCGCATTGTGTACAGAAGGGACCCGTGTTCGCCTCAGCCCTGACGTATCCACAAGAAGGGCATGGGTTGGTCATTAGTCTCCTTGCAAATCGTCGCAGCGATTGTTACACACTCGGATATGCGGCGCGCTTCCTCTGCGCAGATATCATCGCAATTTTCCCCTTCTTGTCCTGGTGAGTCGTCTGCCCGTCCCTTCCAATGTGACTTAGGGCCCTAGTGGTCTCCACGTCCATTAGGACGCGTCGTGTTAGGGAGGGCGCGCCGAGTCGAGCGCTACGGGTCCCAGCAGATCTTGGCCACTCAGCTCCAGACTTCAGCCGCCCGTCAGGTAGAACAGTCACCCCACGGTCGGAGGCGCCCGTTGCCGGTGCCGCTCATTGGTGTCGCCCAGCGGTCGCTCAGCACCGCTATGAACTTGAAGGCATCATGCATTCTCACATTTTGGTGCCCGACCGGATTCTTGACTTATCGCAGCTGGCGGACGGTCAGGTGTGCAGACACTTCTTGGACTTCCGTCGCAGAGACCGTCCCACAAATGCCGGGATGTCACGGCTTCTCACGACAGTCTTAGTCAGGCCATAAAACAACGACTAGCGGTCAAGTTTTGGCGCTTTTCTGAGGGTCTCACGGCACAGATCACCACGCGCTCATGGACCCGACACTCTCACCATGTTCCCTACCCGTCGACCCCACGGTGCTGAGACTGCTGCCCGCTCTCGTCACCGGACGGGACGTGATCTCGCGGAGACCCACGCACGTCACCAGACCCGAATCTCGTCGGGTCGCGTCTGGCAGTCCACTTCACGTCGCACGTCTCAGGGCATGACGAACTTGGCAATGGCTCGCAGTGCTCCGCTCCGCTGATTGTGACCGCAGGCGCGCTGGTTACCCTCTGGCCCATCGTGCGCGCGTGAGGTTCTAGTCCGTCCCTTCGGTCTCCCCGTGGCGCCAGACCATCGTCCAACCGGTTCCTGGGGCTCGGCCCGCTCCGACGTCCCGTGGAAACGCAGGTTTCTCTGTTGGGCCCGCAACTGGGACACCTCGGCCGAACCGTCCTCGCAAGGGGCTGGCTCGCACGGTGCCGGATCCAATCGGGTGAAACAACCCGGACTTGGTGCGGCTGGAGGGATTCGAACCCCCGACCCTCGGTTCCGTAGACCGATGCTCTAATCCGCTGAGCTACAGCCGCGTGCCAGACGTCCCATCCTAGCCGTCCGCGTGCCGAGCCCGCCACGGCCGTCACGCGCGACGTCGCGCACCGAGCCCCTACCGTGACCCATGAGGGAAGGAAACTACGTGAGGGTACTCATCGCCGGCGGCACCAGTTTCGTCGGACACGCCATCGCCCAGACCGCCCACGAGGCCGGTCACGAGGTCACGCTGATCAACCGAGGACGAACGCTCCACGACCTGCCCGCCGGCGTCGAACGGCTCGTCGGGGATCGACAGGGCGATCTCTCGGCGCTGGCCGGTCGCTCCTTCGACGCGACGATCGACACCATCGCCTACCGGCCGCGCGACGTGAGCTCCCTGGCCGGGGCCCTCGCGGGGCGCGGCGGGCGGCACGTGCAGATCTCCTCGATCTCGGCCTACCGCCCTCCGACGACAGCCGGGGCGACCGAGGAGCAGTGCGAGCTCTGGGACGAGGAGGACCTCGATCCGGAGGGCCCGATCACCGGGACCACCTACGGGCCGCTCAAGGCCGCCTGTGAGCGCGCAGCACACCGCGCCTTCGGCACCGACACCCTCTTCGTGCGTCCCACCTACGTCATCGGCGCGCGCGACGTCACCTTCCGCCTGCCCTACTGGGTCGTGCGCGCCACAAGCGGCGGCGCCGTGGCCGTGCCGGGACCGCGCGCCAACGCGCTGCAGTACGTGGACGCGCGCGACCTCGCCTCCTTCACCGTCGCCCAGCTCGACGCGGGCACCACCGGCGCCGTGCACGTGGCCGGTCCCCACCCCGCCCCGGGGTACGTGGAGAGCATCGAGCGCATCGTCGCCCACGCGGGCCCGCCGGGCGCGCGGGTGGTCGAGCTCGACGCCCAGCGCGTCGTCGCGGCCGGCGCGGCGGACAAGTTCCCCCTCTGGGGCGGACCTGAGGACAGCACGCTCATGCGCCTCGACTCGGCTCGGGCCTTCGGGCTGGGTCTGCGCCTGCGACCCCTCGAGGAGAGCGTCGACGACGTGGCGGCGTGGTGGGCCACCCAGCACGCGCCCGCGTGGTGGCTCGAGTCCGCGAGCGAACGGCGTCTCCTCGAAGAGGGCTAGGGGGAGCGCCGCCGCACTCGACGCGGCCTCGGTACGCTGGGGCCGTGGGCCTCACGACCTACCGCGACTGCTCCTTCTCCGAGAAGAGACGGGTGCTGCGCGTGTTCTGGTCGCGGCGCGCGGACGAGTCCGACAAGATCCACCAAGCCGCCCGCGAGTACGGCCCGTACGCCCTCGCGATGGTCTACGTGATCACGCTCGAGCTGGCCGTGATCGCCGCCGCCCTCTTCGCTGCCGCCAGCCCCTGGTCGTGGGTCGTCGCCGTGGCGACGCTCCTGAGCGGCGTCGCCGTGCTCATCACGCGCGATCGCCGGCGAGCGCTGGCGCACGGTTGACCGGCGCCCGCCACCCGTGCACCGTCGCGCCCGGGCACCCGGGCACACCTGACCTCGCGCGGCGCGACCGTCCCGCCGGCAGGATCGACCGGTGACGCGATACACCATCGATCCCGCGATGCTCGTGCGTCTGGCCCAAGAGGAAGTCGCCCTGCGCTCCACCACCTACCTCGTCGCACCGCACACGCTGCGCAGCGAGGCACTCGCACTGCTCCTCGAGCGTGTGCGCGACGGGCGCCTGAGCGAGGGCAGCGCTCTGACCCTGCACGAGCGGATGACGAGCTACCGGATCCGGCTGCTCGGTGACCGCGTCACCCGCCGCAGGGCCTGGTCGCTCGCGCTGGCCCACGGGTGGGATGACCTGCGAGACGCCGAGTACATCGCGGTGACCCAGCTCCAGGCCGACGCGCTGGTCACGAGCGACCCTCGCCTCGCCGCGCGCGCCGCGCAGTGGGTGGAAGTGCGGGATTACCGCGCGTTGCGCGCGACCTCGGCCAGTTAGCTCGCGCCCGCCGCCCGTCGGCGGCCACGGGTCCATCATCGCGCCCGTGCCCCGGAGGATCTCGCGACCCTCGCAGCCGTGAGTCCACGAGAGTTCCGGGGGGTGCGACGGGAAGTTCGAACCTCGACTCCCCCGTCCGATGCGCGGATCCACTGACGTGCAGCCGCGCGGGGCATGTATCGTCCCCGGTGCGCGCGGTCACTTACCATACGGGCATGACCGCACGCGAACTGAGCGACCTGATCGCGCAGGCGACCCCCTCCCTCACGGAGCTGCGCCACGACCTGCACGCCCACCCGGAGGTCGGCTTCGCGGAGCACCGCACTACGGAGGTCATCCGCGAGCGCCTGAGCTCGCTCGGCCTGGCGGTCGCCCCCACGACGATGGCGACCGGCGCGATCGCCAGTCTCGCGGGGACCCGTCCCGGTCGATGCGTCCTGCTGCGCGCCGACATCGATGCCCTCCCCGTCGCCGAGGTCCGCGACCTGCCCTACCGCTCCACGCAGCCCGGGGTGATGCACGCCTGCGGCCACGACGTCCACACCGCCGCGCTTCTCGGCGCGGCCGAGGCCCTCAGCCGCCTGGCGGACCGACCCGGCTCCTTCACGTTCGTCTTCCAGCCCGCCGAGGAGTCCCTCGGCGGCGCCCGCACGCTGATCGAGGACGGGCTGCACGATCGCCATCCCTGCGATGCCGTCGTCGGTGCCCACGTCACCTCTCTCGTGCCGGTCGGCATCGTCGCGGTGCGACCGGGCATCGCCATGAGCCGAGCCGACGCCTTCCGCATCGTCCTCGAAGGAGAGGGCGGCCACGGAGCGCTGGCCGGCGACACGGGCAACGTGATGATCGCCGCCGGCCACGTCCTGACCCGTCTGCGCGAAGTGGTCGCCGACCTGTCGTACGAGACGGCTCCGCTCGCCTGCTCGGCCGGCATCGTGCGCGCGGGGACGGCCGCCAACGTCGTTCCGCGTCGCGCCGAGGTGGCCGGAACGCTGCGCACCTTCACCCCCGAGCAGACCGTCGAGGCCCGCGCGCGCCTCGACGCCCTATTGGCCGAGATCGCCACCTCAACCGGCGTGCGCGCGCACCTCGAGATCACCGGCTCCTCGCCCGCGGTCGTCAACGATCCCGACCTCACGCGCCTGGCCACGGCGGCGGCCCGCAGTGTGGTCGGCGACGATCACGTCATCGAGATGGCCCCGACGTCGGCCAGCGACGACATCAGCGAGTTCCTCCAGCGGGTTCCCGGCTGCTACCTGTTCGTCGGCGGCGCCTTGGCCGACGGCACGAGCGGCATGCACCACAGCGGGGACTTCGCCGTCGAGGACGCGGCCGTGGCGATCCAGGCGCACGTGCTGGCGGCCGCCGCGCTGGCGATGGCCGAGCCCGGGAACTAGAAGAGTCGCGCGGCGCCGCGCAGAGCGGCGTCGTTGCCGTGGATGGCCACGTGGACGGGCAGGCCCTCGAACCACATCGGCGACACCCGGCGCGCGTTGCCGCCCGCCAGGTGGACCTCGGTCGCGTCGAACTCCGCGGTGAAGGCGGTGACGATGTCGAGCAGGTCGGCGCGCCACTGCTCCTCGCTGAGGGCACGAGCCTGCTCGCCGAGCGTCTGGTCGTAGGTGCGCCCGTCGGCGCGGACCTCGGCTCCCACGTCGCGCACCGGACGCAGGTCCCCCTCCACGATCAGCGCCAGGCCGAGGCCCGTTCCGAGCGTCAGCACCACCTCGCGACCCACACCCCGGCGGCAGCCCAGCGCGGCCAGCGTCGCGTCGTTGACGACGCGCACCTCCAGCCCGGTGGCCGCCGCCAGCTCGTCCTCGAGCGCGAAGCCCTGCCAGGCACGCTCGACGGCCGGGTCGACGGGCGTGCCGATCCCGCCCACCCGGGCCAGGTTGCCCGACCCGATCGCCCGCCCGTCGCGGTACTCGCCGGGGAATCCCACGCCGATCCGCGCGCACCCGCTGTCGCGAGCCCGGTCGGCGACGACGTGGATGAGCCGGTCGGGCGGGCAGGGGTAGGGCGTCGGGCGCCGCTGGAGGACACCCACCACGTCGCCGTGGGCGTCGACCACCGCGAACTTGATGGACGTGGCCCCGATGTCCACGGCGAAGACGGCGTCGAGGTGCTCGGGCACCCGCGCATCGTACCTAGTGCGTCAGGTCGCACCGCGGCGGGCCAGGGACCCTCGCCACCACGGCCGCGACCGCACGACCACCGCCCGCCGGTGGCCGGCCACCACCAGCGCCGTTCCCGGCGCGCGCTCGCGCCACGACGGCGCCGGCCGGGCCGGTGGCGTGGATCGCGACGCGGGCCGCGGCGCGAGCTCGGGGACGTAGGTGGCAGCGGTCGGGTCGGCCAGACCGGCGAACACCACGCGGGTCCGGTGGTTGTTGACGATGGTGGCGGCCCGCGAGCCCCAGCGGGCGACCATCTGGGCGAAGTCCTGGACCACCGTGACCAAGGTCACGTCCAGCCCCACCACCGTCGCGGCCAGCTCGTCGAGCTCCTCCAAGGGCGCCACCGCCGCCGCCTCGTCGAGCACCAGGAGGAGGGGCTGCGCGCACCCGGTGTCGTGGCGCCGCTGCTGCTCCTCGAGGACCGCGCGCAGAGCGCCCACGAAGAGGGACTGGTAGTGCTCCTGCTCGCCGCGCGGGCTGCACAGGTAGAGGGTGTGGGGACCGGCCAGGGTCGGGTGCAGCGCCGCGTGGGGCTGCCGGGTCCGCCAGGGCCACAGCATCGTCTCGGCCGTCGTGAGCACCGAGTCGAGGGTGCGCGCATCGTGGCCCAGGAAGTCGGCCAGCGACGCGGCCGCCGCACCGGGCGCCGACGCCCAGCCGTCCAGGTCGCGGCGCTCGACGACCCGGGTGACGTCGGTGATGTCGGCGCCCTCTTCTCGGGCCCGCACCAGGAGCAGGGCGACCAGCTTGGCCGCCAGCTCGTTCCAGAACTCCGCGTCGGCGCGCCCACCCAGGCGCGCCGTCAGGGCGCGGGCCACCCGGTGCGCCTCGCGGGGCCCCGTGACGCCCTCGAGGGGGTCCCAGGTGAGCCCATCGTCGCGGCCCGGATCGAGGACCTGGACCTCGCCGAGGGCGCGCCGCCACGGTGCCGTCGCGGCCAGGACGTCGCGCTTCACACTCGTCGCGACCACGGGTCCCGGCCAGCCCAGGATGGCCGGGATCACCACGCCGGCGGTCTTGCCCGACCGGGTGGGACCGACGACCAGCACCGACTCGCCGGGCTGCCAGCGCACCCGGGGGCCCACGCCGAATCCCAGCACCAGGCGGCGCCCGAGGATGCCACCTCTCACGCGCGCATCGCCGCGTCGGTGTCGATGAGGTCCCGGTCGCCGTCGTCGGGTTCGAGACGGACCAGCGACCGGTGGCGCCCGTAGCGCACGAGGGCCTCGCCGCGGGCCAGCCCGGTCAGCGCCGCCACCTCGGTCGGGCGCAGGCCGAGGGCGCGGGCCATGTCGGCTGCCTCGTCGGCGGGCTGGCGCATCAGCCAGGCCGACTCGCACTCGCGCAGCAGGCCGCGCGCCTGCTCGCGCTGCCGGCTGTCCGCGTCGCCCACCGCGGCGACGTCGCCCCACCGGTGCAGGACGAGGATGTGGCTCAGCCCCCGGGCCCGCGCCAGCTTCCACGAGCCGCGCAGCCATGCCAGCGCCGCGTCGTCGCCGAGCAGGGCCCAGGCCTCGTCCAGGGCCACGTAGCCCGGGGCGGAGCCGTCGGCCAAACGCTGGGCCGCGGCGACGGCGCTCAGCGCCGCGACCGGCAGCGCCGGTGTCGCCCACAGAGCCGACAGGTCGAGGATCGTCGCCTCGCCCGCCAGGCGCAGCGCCGGACCGTCCCCGTCGAAGAGGCCCGACAGGTCGCCCTCGGTCAGGCGGCGCAGCGTCAGGGCCAGGACGCGCCGGCCCGGAGCCGTGCCGGGGGCCAGGTCGTCGCGGAAGTGGCGCGCCAGGTCCCGCAGCGGACGCCCCGCGCCGTCGGCGCACGCGAGGCGCCACGCCTCGTCGAGGTCGAAGTGCTGCTCAGCGCTCAGCCCGTGCCCGAGGGCCGCGCCGACGACGGCCCGGGCCAGGCCGCGCGGGTCGCTCGCGCCGTCGAAGGGGTCGCACCACCCGTCCACCCCCAGGCGTAGCGGCGCCACGCCGGCGTGCGCGGCCAGCGCCGCGTACTCCCCCTTGGGGTCGACCACGACCACGCGGCGGCCCCGCGCCAGGGCGCGCCGCAGCACCATCTTGACCACGGTGCTCTTGCCCGTCCCGATCGACCCGGCGACGACGATGTTGGGGTTGGCGACCACCCCCTCGCGGTACAGGTCGAAGGGGTCGAAGCAGAAGGCGTCGCCGCCCGCCACGCGGCCGAGCGGGGTGCCGCGCGACAGCGTGCCCGCGTCGTGGCCGGGCAGTCGCAAGTCGTCGGCGTCGCCCGCGGTCACCCAGTGGGTGGCGCCGGCCCGATCGGCCACTCCCGGTAGCTGGGCCTGCAGCCACCGGGCCTGGCGGCCGCCACCGCGCTCCAGGCGCAGCCCGGCCGAGCGAGCCCGCGCGATGGCCGCCTCGCGCAGCATCCGCAGCGACGCCCGCCGGTCGGCGCGCAGGACCAGGAAGACGCTGAGGCGGGCCAGGGCCCGGCCGGAAGCGACCTCGTGCTCGCGCTGGCGCGCCCGGTCCGCCAGCACGTGGGCCCGGGCCGTGTCGCGGAACCCCGCCCCTCGGGCCGTGGCCCGCTCGCTGGCGTCGTGGTGAACGGCGCGCTCGGCGCGGCGGCGGCCCTGGGCCGCGCCGAGCACCTCGAGGTGCACCGACAGCGTCGATCCCGGCCACCCCTCGAGGGACGCCAGCAGTCCGCGCGACGACGACGACGCCGCGTCGCGCAGCCGCAGCACGGTCGCCACCTGATCGGGTCCGCGCAGGTAGCCCCAGCGCTCGAGCCAGTCGACCTGCAGCCCGCCCGCGGTGGCGACCGCGGCGACGGCCGGCCCGTCGTCGTGCCACCCCGGGGGCCACACCACGTCGGCGTCGCTGGCGAGCATCGTCACCGCGGGCCCGGCACCCTCGCGGTGGACGTGCAGGGTCACGGTGGCGCGCCCGCCGATCGCGGCCGCGTCGAGGAGACGGGCGAGGCCGGCAGCCACCCCGTGGTCCGCGCCGCTCAGGTCCAGGCGACCCCGGTGGGCCAGGCGGGCCCCGCGCACGGACACCGAGCGACGGGACTCGACGACGGCCACGCCGCCCACCGGGGCCGCGGCGACGCGCACCCAGTGGCGGCGGCTGAGGTAGGCGAGCGCCACCCGCGCGCGCTGGCCGAGCGTCACGCCGTCGACGGGGAGGACCGTCACCAGGGCCCCGAACCCGACGACGCCTTCGAGGACGAGCCGCGTGCGCACCAGCGCGTCGGCCGCCAGCACCACGCCGACGACCGCCCCCACCGCCTGGAAGCGGGTCAGGCCCAGCCAGCGCACCGCCACGTCGCTCGCGCCCAGGGGGACGCGCTCAGTCATCCCAGTGCCACCCGATCACCGGGCCCATGTCGTCGTGGAGCACCACCGCGTGCCCGTGGCGCGGCTGGGAGGGGCCCACGGGGAAGGGCGTGCGCGTCTCGGGCTGCTCGGGCAGGGGCACGTCGCCCTGAGAGGGCCACTCCGGGATCCCGAAGTCGGGCCCCAGGGACGGTGGCGGTCCCAAGGGCTCCTCGGGGGCGAGCGCTCGCGCCGCGGCCACCACCGGCGAGGACGGGAGGGCCGCCGCCGCTCGGGTGGCCCGCTGGCGCAGGCCCTCGGCGCCGTGGAGGGCCGACTGCTCCATCCACGGGATCAGCCGGAGCACCACGAAGGGGCTGGCCGTCGCCAGCAGGAGAGTGACCGCCCCACCCACCACGGTGAGCACGGAGGAGCCGTGGAGGCTGTCGAGCCCGACCACCAGGGCGATCACGATCACCACCTTGGACAGGGCCACCGCCACGAACGTCTCCAGCAGCCGCCAGCCCAGGCGCCGCAGGGCCGGGATCGTGACCAGGGGCACCACCAGGGGCACCACGACGATCAGGAGCGTCAAGACGATGCTGCGCACCACGAGCTCGCACCACAGCAGCCAGGCCCCCACGGTGAGGAGGACCGCCAGGGAGAAGGCGCCGAACCCCGGCGTGGCGACCGCGGCGACCTGCACGATGGCCGCCAGCCGGGGCACCTGGTGGACGGCCGATCCCGCGGCCGCGGACGCCAGCTGGTCGGACGCCACCAGGATCACCGAGGCCAGCTGCGTGCCGAGCACCACCGCCGCGATCGCGGCGGGGGCCACGCCGAGGTAGACGCGCCACAGTCCGACCACGTCGGCGTGGGCGATGCCCTGCAGGGTCGCGACACCGAGACCGATGAGCAAGACGAGCGGAGCGAGTGACGACAAGACGTGGTACTCGGGGGTCGCCGCCGCCACGACGTCGGCCGGCCGGCCCGTCGCCGCCAGCACGTGGCCCAGCGCGTCGAGCAGCCACGACACGCTCGCGACGACCCAGGTGGTCAGCGACCCGAAGATGCCGCCGAAGGCGGCGTGGGTCACCGTCGCGACGCCACATCCCAGCGGGTCGGTCACGCAGCGCACGCCCATCAGCGGACCGCGACGCCCGTCTTGAAGAAGAAGTCGATGAGGTGGGGTGCCGCCCCGATCAGCAGGGCGGCGACCAGTGACGTCAGCACGGCCCGGCGACCGGCCAGGGACTGGTGCATGTTCTGGGTGTGGGAACCGATGGCCCACAGCGCCGCCCCGAGCACCAGGGCGATCATCGCGCCGATCAGTCCCCAGGCAGCTAGCCCGTTGGCCAGCTGCTGGAGCTCGGCGCTGCCGGGAAGCGCCGAGGTCGAGGGGGTGAGGTTCAAGGCGTCGAGCATGGGGCCTCCAAGGTCGTGGTATTCGCAACGGTCGCGATGCGACGCTGGACGTCTGGAAGAATGGGGTCGTGCTCGCCAGCGCCCACCATCTCCTCGCCACGTGGCCCGACGCCGCCATCTACGCGGCGCTCGTGGGCGTCGTGCTCGTCGGCGTCGGCCTCGGCTACCTCCTCAGCCACTGGCGCGACCACCGCTCCCTGGCCCAGCGCCTGAGCGCGCTCGGGACGCGCCTGGGCGCCGAACCGCGCAGCGACACCGGGCGCGTCGAGTCAGCCATGTCCTACCTGGAGGAGGTCACCGCTGCGGCCACGACCGCCGTGGGCGAGTCGAGTGCCGAGTCGGTGCGCCTGCGCCGCTCCCTCGACACGCTGCCCCTGGGCCTGGTGCTGTGCAACGAGGCCGGCGACGTGGTCTACCGCAACAGCGAGGCCGAGACCCTGATGAACTCCCGCTACGGCGAGGCCATCGCGGCCCAGGCGGTCACCGACTGCCTGTCGGCCGGCTGGTCCGACGGCGTGGCCGAGCGCTCCATCGATCTCTACGGCCCGCCGCGGCGCACCCTCCAGGTGCGGGCCTCGCTCATCGACGACGGGCGCCGTCCCCTCGGTGTGCTGGCCGTCATCGAGGACACCAGCGAGCGGCGGCGCCTCGAGGAGATGCGCCGCGACTTCATCGCCAACGTCAGCCACGAGTTGAAGACCCCGATGGGCGCCCTCGGGCTGCTGGCCGAGACCCTGCAGTTCGAGCAGGACGCCACAGTGGCGCACCGCCTGGCCGAGCGCATCAACACCGAGGCCTTCCGCGTCAACCGGATCATCGAGGACCTGCTCGACCTGTCGCGCATCGAGAGCGAGGGATCGCCCCAGCGCGAGCCCATCGCCGCCGCCCTCTTCGTGGCCGAGGCCATCGAGCGCATCCGCGTGGCCGCCGAGCAGCACGAGATCACCATCGACTTCACCGAGCCCGACTGGGCGCCCGTCGTGGTGGGCGACCGCCGCCAGCTGGTGTCGGCCATGCACGCGCTGCTGGAGAACGCCGTCGTGTACTCGCCCCCCGGGGGCACGGTGCGCGTCGGCCTGGCGCGCGGCACCGCACCCGACGACGAGGGCGCCCCCGTCGTGCGCGTCGAGGTCGTCGACCACGGCGTGGGCATCCCCACCAAGGACCTCGAGCGCATCTTCGAGCGCTTCTACCGCGTCGACCCGGGCCGCGCGCGCGAGACCGGGGGAACCGGCCTCGGGCTCTCGATCGTGCGCCACGTCGCCCAGAACCACGGCGGCACGGTGCGCGTCGAGTCGCGCGAGGGCGAGGGTTCCACGTTCACCCTCGAGCTGCCGGTGGAGTCGTGAGCCCCCCGAGCGCGCCGCGCGTCCGCGTCCTGCTCGTCGAGGACGAGGAGTCCTTCATCGAGGCGCTGACCGTGGGCCTGGCGCACGAGGGCTTCGAGGTCGACGTGGCCCGCGACGGGGCCGAGGGCCTGGCCCGTTTCGCGGCCCGGCGGCCGGACCTGATCCTCCTCGACCTGATGCTGCCCAAGATGAACGGCCTGGACGTCTGCCGGACCATCCGGGAGACCAGCGACGTCCCGATCATCGTCGTGAGCGCCAAGGGTGAGGAGGTCGACACGGTCCTGCTCTTGGAGCTGGGCGCCGACGACTACGTCACCAAGCCCTACCGGCTGCGCGAGCTGGTCGCGCGGATGCGCGCGGTGCTGCGGCGTCGCGAGCACACCGTGGCGTGGGTCGAGGACGAGCCCATCCAGCGCGGGCCGTTCCGGCTCGACATCGACGCGCACCGCTGCTACGTCGGGGACCGGGAAGTCAAGCTGCGCAAGAAGGAGTTCGCGCTCCTCCAGCTCCTCTTGGAGAACCCCGGCCGCGTCCTGACCCGCGACGTGCTGATCGACCGCGTCTGGGGCAGCGACTACGTGGGAGACACCAAGACCCTCGACGTCCACATCAAGCGGCTGCGCGCCCTGCTGGAGGAGAACCCCAAGGAGCCGCGCTACATCACGACGGTGCGCGGCGTGGGCTACCGCTTCGAGGTCAACGCGGCGTGATGAGCGTCGAGCCGAGGTAGGGCGCGAGCACCTCGGGCAGGCGCACCGAGCCGTCCGGCTGACGACCCACCTCGACCAGGGCGGCCCAGATGCGCGCCCAGGCCAGGGCCGACCCGTTGACCGTGTGCACCAGGGCCGTCGTCCCGTCGGCCTGGCGGTAGCGCACGTTGGCCCGGCGCGCCTGGTAGTCGCGGAACCAGCTGACCGAGGAGACCTCCAGCCACTTGTCGACCCCGGGGCTGTAGACCTCCAGGTCGAACGTCCGCGCCGACGAGGTGCCCAGGTCACCGGTGCACAGGTCGAGGACGCGGTAGGCCAGACCGAGGGCGCGCAGCAGGTCCTCGGCGCGCGCCAGGACGTCGGCGTGGACCTCGGGCGCCTGGGCGGGCGTGCAGTAGGCGAACAGCTCGACCTTGTCGAACTCGTGGACCCGCAGCAGGCCCCGCGTGTCGCGCCCGGCGGCCCCGGCCTCGCGGCGGAAGCACGCCGTCAGGGCGGTCATGCGCAGGGGTAGGCGCGCCTCGTCGAGGATCTCCCCCCGGTTCATCGAGGTCAGCGGCACCTCGGCGGTGGGGATGGCCCACAGCCCGTCGCGCTCGATGGCGTACATGTCGTCGGCCGACTTGGGCAGGTGACCGGTCGACTCCATCGTCTCGGTCAGCGCCAGGGTCGGCGGGCGGATCTCCTCGAAGGCGTCCTCGTGACGTTCCAGGGCGAACGAGCTGAGCGCCCGCAGCAGCCGGGCGCCGCGCCCGCGGAACAGCGGGAACATCGACCCGGCGAGCTTGACCCCGGACTCCAGGTCCAGGATCCCGAGCGCCGCGCCGGTCTCCCAGTGGGGCACCCGCTGGTGGTCGCCGTAGGTGGGAGGTGGCTGGCCGGCGTCCTGGCCCGGCCACCAGCGCCGCACCTCGACGTTGTCGTTCTCGTCGCGACCGTCGGGCGCGGCGGGGTCCGGCAGGTTGGGCAGGGCCAGCCACTGCGCGCGCAGGCGCGCAGCCACGTCCGTGGCGGCCGCCGTCGTCTGACGCTCCTCTTCGCCCAGGAGCCGGCTGCGCGCGCTCAGGGCCTCGGCCCGCGCGGTGTCGCCGGCCCGGCGGGCCTCGGCGACCTGGCGCGAGAGGTCCTTGACCTCGGCGCGGCCCGCCTCGGCCTCCTGGAGCAGGCGGCGGTGCTCGGCGTCGAGGTCCTGGACCTCGGCGACCTCGGCGGCCGTCACGCCCCGGCGCACCAGGGCGGCGGTGACCACGTCGGGCTCCCGACGCAACTGGGTCAGGTCGATCACGCCTCGAGCCTACCGTCGGGGCCTCTGGGCCCCGGGGTCGTCGGGCGCCGCCAGCGTCTAGGTTGCCTAACCATGAGCCACGCCATCGACGTCGACCAGCTGCGCGTCGACTACGGCCCGCTGCACGCGCTCGACGGGGTGAGCCTGAGCGTCGACTACGGCCAGATCGTGACGCTGCTAGGGCCCAACGGCGCGGGCAAGACGACCCTCGTCGAGACGATGCTGGGCTTCCGGACGCCGAACGCGGGCACGGTGCGCCTGCACGGCCGCGACCCGTACCGGGACCACGCCGAGGTCGTCGCGCGCACCGGGGCCCTGCTCCAGCGCGGCGGCGTCTGGCTGCCGATGCCTCCAGCCACCGTGCTGCGCCTCACCGCCGCGTACTACGAGGCGCCGCGCGACCCCGACGAGCTCCTCGAGCGCCTCGACCTGCGGTCGTGCGCGCGCACGCCCTGGCGCCGGCTGTCGGGCGGCGAGCAGCAGCGCACCCTCCTGGCGCTGGCGCTGCTCGGGCGGCCGCGCGCCCTCCTGCTCGACGAGCCCACCAGCTCGGTGGACCCCGAGGGCCGGCGCGTGATCCGCGAGACGATCGACGCCGAGCGCCAGCGGGGCTGTGCGGTCGTGATCACGACCCACGAGCTCGACGAGGCCGAGCGCCTGGCCGACCACGTGGCGATCCTGCACCGGGGCCAAGTGGTGGCCCGCGGGACGCTCGACGAGCTGGCCGGCGCCGACGCGGCCACGGTGGTCGAGGTGCGCGGCGCCGTCGACGCGGCCCGGCTGACCAAGCGGCTCGGCATCCCGGTCGAGGCCCAGGATCCGACCCACCTGCGGGTGCGCGGTCCGGCCGACCCGCAACGCACCGCCGCCATCGCCGCCGCCCTGGCCGACGAGGGCGCGACCCTGGTGGCCCTGCGCACCCGGGCCTCGCTCGAGGACCGCTACCTCGCGATCATCGCCGACGAGCGGGAGCGACCGTGAAGGCCTGGTGGGCCCAGACCCGGGCCGAGGTCGCGATGACCCTGCGGCGCGGCGAGACGTTGCTGCTGACCGTCATCATCCCGGTCCTGCTCCTGGTCTTCCTCACCCTGGTGCACGTCACGGCCCACCCGGTCCACCGGCGCATCGACTTCTTCGCCCCGAGCATCCTCGCCCTGACGGTCCTGTCGACCTCGCTCGTCGCGCTGTCGATCTCCACGGGCTTCGAGCGCACCTACGGCATCCTGCGCCGGCTCCACGTGACGCCGCTCGGCCGCGGGCGCCTGATCGGCGCCAAGCTCGCCTCCTTGCTGGTGACCGAGGCCCTGCAGGTGGCCATCGTCGCCGCGGTCGCGGTCGGGCTCGGCTGGCGACCCCACGGCGGGCTCGGCGGGGCGCTGGCGGCCACCGCGGCCATGCTGCTCGCCTCGGCGGGCCTGGCCGGCATCGGCCTGGCCCTCGCCGGGTGGCTGCGCGCCGAGGTCAACCTGGCGGCGGCCAACGGCCTCTACCTGGTGCTGCTGCTCGGGTCGGGGATCGTCGTGCCGCTCCGCTCGCTGCCGACCGGGGCCGCGCGGGCGGCCACCGCCTTGCCGGCGGGGGCGTTGGCCGAGGCCCTGCACCGCATCGTGGGCCAGGGCACCGCACCCACGGGCGCGGACTGGCTGGTGCTGGCGCTGTGGGCCGTGGGCGCGCCGGTCCTGGCGGCGCGCTCGTTCCGCCTCGACTAGCGGATCGCGCGGATCCCCGCAGCCAGGCCGGTGTCCGAGACCGGGCCGACCACGACGTCGGCCACCGTCCCGGAGGCCGTGACGAAGACGGTGTCGGGCAGGGCCGCCAGACCGAAGGAGTTCGCGACCGAGCTGTTGGGGTCGAAGGCCACGGGGAAGCCCACGTGGTCCTGGGCCACGAAGGCCAGCGCCCCGGTGCGCTGGTCGGCGGTGTCGACCCCGACGACGCGGACGTTGCCGAGGTCGTGGTGCGCCAGGTAGTCGACCACGTGGGGGATCTCCACGCGGCACGGCCCGCACCAGCTGGCCATGAACAAGAGCACCGTGGGGTGGCCTTGCTGGTAGGGGGCGCGCAAGGTGCTGCCGTGGAGCGCGGGCAGGTCGAAGGCGGCCGCCCGCGTGCCGACTTGGGAGTTGCTCGACGAGTTCGACCCGTGCGAGCTGAGGACCGAGACGGCGACGATCAGCGCCACCGCCACCAGCGTCCCGATCGCCAGGGGGATCAGCATCATGGGCGAGGGGTGCCCCCGCCGCGGCTGCTCAGTGGTATCGGGCAATGACATCCACCGCCATCAGCACGAACAGTGCCGTCAGGTACGTGATCGAGAACTGGAACAGACGCATCGCCTCGCCGACGTCGGCCCGATCGTGGACCGCGTGGCGATACAGGCGGGCGGCGTAGAAGGTGAACGCGCCCCCGAGCACCGTGGCCGTCACCGCGTAGATCCACCCCAGGTTGGCCACCGGGCCCAGCAGGACCGTGACCGCCCACATCACCACGGTGTAGACGAGGATCTCCAGCGTGGTGCGCCGCAGCGAGGCGACGACCGGCATCATCGGCACGTGCGCCGCGTCGTAGTCGTCGCGGTAGCGCACCGCGAGGGACCAGAAGTGCGGCGGCGTCCAGATGAACACGACGAGGAACAAGAGCACGGGGGTCCACGAGAGCGAGTTCGTGACCGCGGCCCACCCGATCAGCACGGGCACCGCGCCCGCGGCGCCGCCGATCACGATGTTCTGCCGGCTGCGACGCTTGAGCCAGATCGTGTAGACGACGACGTAGAACAGCATGGCGGCGACCGCCAGCCAGGCCGCGAGGAAGTCGACCCAGATGGCGAGCACCGCGAAGGCGATGGCCTCGAGGCCGAAGGCGAACACCGTGGCCGCCCGCGGCGTCATCACCCCGCGCACCAGGGGCCGGCCCTTGGTGCGCTCCATGACCGCGTCGATGTCCCGGTCGATCACCATGTTCAGCGCGTTGGCCCCCGCCGCGGCCAGCGTGCCCCCGATGAGGGTGTCGATCGTCAGCCAGGCGCCGGGGATGCCCCGGGCCGCGACGACCATCGTCGGCAGCGTGGTCACCAGGAGCAGCTCGATGATGCGGGGCTTGGTGAGGGCCACGTAGCCCTTGAGCACCTCGCGCCAACTGGCGGCGCGCACCACGGCCACGGACATGATGGGCAGTCTACGAGTCGTGCCGTCTCTAGGCTACGGGGGTGGCCCCTCGACGCCGGCTGACCGTGACCGCGCCCCAGTTCCGCTGGTTCGGCCTGGCCTCCTTCGTCTCGATGGTCGTCATCGTCCTCACCGGCGGGGCGGTCCGCCTGACCGGGTCGGGCCTCGGCTGCCCGGACTGGCCCACCTGCTACGGCCACCGGCTCACCGGGTCCTGGTCGATCCACCCGCTCATCGAGTACTCGAACCGCATCGTGACCATCCTCCTCGTGCTGGTGACCGTGGCCACCCTGATCGCCGCCTGGCAGCGCGACGAGCGGCGTCGGGACCTCGTGGGCCTGGCCGGTCTCTTGGTGGGCGGCGTCTTCGCCGACGCCGTGCTCGGCGCCTTCGTCGTGTACTCGCGCCTCAACCCCTGGCTGGTGTCGCTGCACATGGTCCTGTCGATCGGCATGGTGGTCGTGGGCGCCGTCCTGTACCACCGCTCCAAGTACGTCTACGGGCCCGGCGCGCGCGCCGACGTCCGCGACCCGCACTTCCGCCTGATCGCGCGGCTCCTGTGGATCCCCTTCGCCCTCGTCGTCCTGGCCGGGACCGCCGCCACCGGCTCGGGGCCCCACGCCGGCTCGTCCCAGGGCCAGCTGGTGGCCCGCCGCCTGCCCTTCTCGTTCGCCGATGCCGCGTGGGCCCACTCGGTGCTCGCGATGCTGTTCCTCGGCGTGGTGGCCGGTCTCGCCGTGTCGGTGTGGCGCGCCGAGGTGCCCCTGGCCATGCGCAACGGGGTGCGGCGCCTGGTGCTCACCGCGCTGGCCCAGGCCGTACTGGGCTTCGCCCAGTACGCGACGCACGTCCCCGTCGTGCTGGTCGAGCTCCACATCGCGGGCGCCGTGTCGCTGGCCATCGGCGTCACCCAGTTCCACGTCAAGCAGACCGCCCACGACCGCGTCCCGGGCACCCGGCGCACGGACCGGGCCGCCGCGGGCGCTCTCGCCCCCACCCCCGCCCCCCTAACCTGAGCCGCCCGTCTGCCTGAGAGCATCATCAACTCCGCCCTAGCCACGGGACCCCCCGCGTGACACACTGGGGCGTCGGGACACACGGAAGGGGCAAACGTGGTGGGACTCCCCCTGCTGGCGGCGCTATTCCCGCTGGACCATCTGGGTCACTACATCCACTGGGGCTGGGTGTACATCAGTTACGCCAACGCGATCGTGGTCGCTCTCATGGTCATCTGCTTCGTCGCGGCGATCTGGGTCCCGTTCCCGGGACGCAACCGGCGCAAGGAGAGCCGATGAGCTCGACCGACATCGAGCGCCAGTGGACGACGCGGCTGCGCCACCGCGTCACCGGCCACCTGCCACCCGAGAAGGTGCTGCCGGACACCCAGCCGGCCTACGTGGCCTCGTGGATCTACGTGTTCGGCGTGACGACCATGGTGGCGCTCTCGATGGTCATCCTGACCGGGTTCGTGCTGGCCATCCGCGGGCCGCAGTGGTGGCACACGTCCGACGTCGGCCACTACGTCAACTCCCTGCACCTGTGGAGCGTGGAGGTCTTCTTCTTCGCCATGGTGATCCACCTGTGGGGCAAGTTCTTCATGGCCGCCTGGCGGGGCCGGCGCGCGCTGACCTGGATGACCGGCGTGGTCACCTTCCTCACCTCGATCGCCGCCGCGTTCACCGGGTACGTGTCCCAGACCAACTTCGACTCCCAGTGGATCTCGACCCAGGCCAAGGACGGCATCAACGCCACCGGCGCGGGATCCATCTTCAACGTGCTGAACCTGGGCCAGATGCTGATGTGGCACATCGTCCTGCTCCCGCTCGTCGCCGTCATCCTGACGGCCGTGCACGTCGTGATGGTGCGCGTGCGCGGCGTCGTCCCCCCCTTTGAAGACGCACCCCCGGAGAAGCCATGAAGCGGTTCCGCCCCGACGTCGACGCCCCGGAGTACCACGGTCCCTACGCCCCCTACGACATCATCAAGGAGGGGACCATCGCCTTCGTCGTGGTGGCGATCCTGGTCGTGGCCCTGGCCACGCTCTTCGGCTCACCCGACACCAAGGCCGTGACCATCCGCTCGTGGTCCAACGCCGACCCCGTCGACTTCGCCACGACGGCCCTCGGCGAGCTGAACGGCACGACCATCACCGCCGGCTACGGCGCCCCCTACAACCACGGATCGCTGGGCCAGGAGCTGGGTCCGCTCCACCTGGCCAACCTCGTGGGCGTGACCATCCCGGTCAACCCCGTCCAGGACTTCGTCATCGCGCCCCTGACCAGCGTGCCCAACGACCACCCGCTGCGCGTGGCCCTGGCCCAGTGGCACACGGCCTCGAGCGCCCAGCGCGCCACCTGGGTGTCGCGCTACAGCCACGCCGCCGTCCACATGACCTGGAGCAACGGGCACATCGTGGTGCCGGCCACGGACACCGGTCCCCTCGGAGTCATGATCAACTCGCTGACCCAGATGGCGCGGTCCGGTGCCCTGGACCAGGCCCTGGTCACCGGGCACGGGTTCTACACCACCAACTACACCAAGCCCCTGCTCTTCGTGGCCGACGGGACCTACTTCGCCAACCTGGCCAAGAGCCAGCACCTGCTGGGCAACCAGTGGGGCATGATGAACGAGACCGACAGCTATCCGGGCCAGGCCTGGCTGTGGCTGTACACGTTCTGGTACCAGGTGCCGCCGTTCTCCTCGAGCCCCAACGCCGACGTGCAGGTCTGGGCCATCATGATGCTGGCCTCGGCGCTGCTGCTCTTGGTGCCCTTCATTCCCGGGCTGCGGTCCATCCCGCGCAAGGTGCGCGTCTACCGGCTGATCTGGCGGGAGCACTACCGAACGTCGTGAGCGGAGGTCGAACGCCTCGTCGCGGGGTGGTGACCGGTACGCTGCGGGTCGAGAGCGCCCCAAAGGAGGAACTGTGGCCGTCCAGCCCGCCGTGTTCATCGGGCACGGCTCGCCGATGAACACCCTCGAGCAGAACCGGTTCACCGACGCCTGGCGAACCTTCGGGCTGCTGGCGCCGCGGCCGCGGGCGGTCGTGGCGGTCTCGGCCCACTGGTACGTGGGCACCTCCGCGGTGACGTCCATGGACCACCCGCCGGTCATCCACGACTTCTACGGGTTCCCCCAGCAGCTCTTCGACTTCGACTACCCGGCTCCCGGCTCACCCGAGGTGGCGGCCCAGGTGGCCGAGGTGGTGCAGCCCGTCGCGGTGGCCCTCGACGACCAGTCCTGGGGCATCGACCACGGGACCTGGTCGGTCCTCGCGCACATCTTCCCCGAGGCCGACGTGCCCGTCGTCCAGCTGTCCATCGACGCCACCCAGCCGCTCGACTTCCACGTCGAGCTCGGACGCCGACTCGCCCCCTTGCTCGCTGACGACGTCATGATCGTGGCCAGCGGCAACATCGTGCACAACCTGCGCGCCATCTCCTGGCACGCCGACAACCAGGGCTACGACTGGGCGCAGCGCTTCGACGAGCGCACCCACGAGCTGCTGGCCGACGACCCGACGGCCCTGGGGCGCCTGCAGAGCGACGCCGACTACGCGCTGTGCGCCCCGACGCCCGACCACTTCGTGCCCCTGGCCTACCTCGCCGGTGTCGCCGACGCCCGCGGCGCCACCCCGTCGGTCCTCGTCGAGGGCTGCACGATGGGCTCGCTCTCCATGACCGCCTACGTCGTCGAGGGCGAGGCCGCGTGAGCCCCGTCGCCCTGTGGCGCGGTTCGGCGGATCCCGACGCCCCCGTCGTGGTGCTTCTCCACGGGCGCGGCGCGACCGAGCAGGAGATCGTCGGCCTGGCCGACGTGCTGCCCAACGGCTGCACCTACGTCGCGCCGCGCGGCCCCGTGGCCCTGCCCTCGGGGGGCTACGCCTGGTTCGAGAACCAGGGGATCGGCCGTCCCGTCGCCGCGTCGCTGCGCGCCACCCTCGACTGGTTCTGGGAGTGGGCCGACGCCGAGATCGGGGCCGGTCGCCCGGTGATCGTGCTGGGCTTCTCGGGCGGTGCCGCCATGGCCGGTGCGCTGGCCCTCGACCGGCCCGAGCGCGTCAGCGCGCTGGCCGTGCTCTACGGGACGATGCCCTTCGACGCGGGGCTCGACACCGGCGTCGACCGTTTGGCCGGCCTCGAGGTCTTCCACGCCCAGGCGACCGAGGACTCGGTCATCCCCCACGACCTGCTCGAGCGGACCTGGCGCTACCTGACGGCCGACGCGGGGGCCACGGCCGTCACGCACCGCCACCCCGGTGACCACGCCATCGATCCGTCGGTCGTGGCCAGCCTGTCGCGCTGGCTGATGCGCCAGCAGACTGCGGCCAAGCACGCCGGGGACGCCGCCTAGCCTGGCCCCGTGAGCCCTCTCCTCGTCACGACCCCCGATCCGACCCTCAGCGCCGAGCTGGCCGCGCGCAGCGCAGCCGACGTGCGCGTGTGGGACCTGAGCGGACCGCCACCGGCCGACCACATCGACATGGTCGTGCCGCCCTACATGGGTTCGCCCCGGCCCCTCGGCCGCCTGGCCGGCCTCGACGTGCGCCTCATCCAGAGCCAGTCGATCGGCTACGACCACGTGGCCGACTTCCTGCCGGCCGGGCACGTCTACGCCAACGCCGCCGGGGTGCACGAGGCCTCCACGGCCGAGCTGACCGTCGCCCTCATCCTGGCGGCCCAGCGCCAGCTGCCCGACCTGGTGCGCGACGCCGACGCCGAGCGCTGGAGCCGGCCCTTCACCGCCAGCCTGGCCGATCGGCGCGTCACCATCATCGGGGTGGGCGGCGTCGGCCGGGCCATCGCCGCCCGCCTGGCCCCCTTCGAGGTCGAGCTGCGCCGCGTGGGCCGCACCCGCCGCGAGGACGCCGACGGCACGGTCTACGGGACCGCCGACCTCCCCGCGGTGCTGCCCGACTCCGAGATCGTCGTGGTCGCCGTCCCCCTGACGCCCGAGACCACCCGGATGGTCGACCGCGAGTTCCTGGCGCTCCTGCCCGAGGGTGCCCTGCTCGTCAACGTGGCCCGCGGGGCGGTAGCCGACACCGACGCGCTGGTCGAGTTCAGCGCCACCGGACGCGTGCGCCTGGCCCTCGACGTGGTCGATCCCGAGCCGCTGCCCGCGGGGCACCCGCTGTACCACCAGGCGACCGTGCTCACCCCGCACGTCGGCGGGTACACCACGGCCATGCGGCCGCGCCTGTTAAGGCTCTTCGCCGAGCAGATAGCCCGCCTCGACGACGGTCGCGAGCCGCTCAACGTGGTGCTGCGAACCTAGGGATCTCGCCCCCGGGCGCGGTACGCTGCGGAGACTTCGGCAAGGAGAGCACCGTGACCCCCTCCGCCCGCCGCCCGAGCGTCGGCTTCATCGGCCTGGGCGCCATGGGCCGCCCCATGGCCGCCAACGTCGCCGCCGCGGGCTACGACCTCACCGTGTGGCGACGCGATGCGTCGACGCCCCTGGCCCTGGAGGCTCCCGGCGTCACCGAGGCGGCCTCGCCGGGCGAGCTCGCCGCCGCCTGCTCGGTCGTCGTGCTCTGCGTCAGCGACGGGCCCGACGTGCTCAACGTGCTCTTCGGTCCCGGGGGCCTCGCCGAGGGCCTGGCGCCCCAGTCATTGGTGATCGACTGCTCGACGACCGCGCCCGCTGTGGCCGAGGACGCGGCCGCGCGCCTGAGCACCCGCGGCGTCGGCTTCGTCGACGCGCCGGTGACCGGCGGCACCGAGGGCGCCCAGCGCGGCACGCTGACCATGCTCGTCGGTGGCGCGGACGCGGACGTGCGGGCCGCCGAGCCGGTCCTGGCGACGATGGGCTCGCGCATCGTGCACCTCGGCCCCGTCGGTGCGGGCCAGCGTGCCAAGGCGGTGAACCAGGTCATCCTGGCCGGGACGTACCTGGCGGTCGCCGAGGGCGTCGTGCTGGCGCTGCGCACCGGCCTCGAGCCCGCCGCCGTCGTCGACGCGCTCGGCACGGGAGCGGCCGGCTCGTGGGTGCTGGCGAACCGGGCCCAGAGGATGATCGACGACGACTACCCCCTCGGCTTCCGCCTGGCGCTGCACCGCAAGGACCTGCGCATCGCCCTGGAACTGGCCGCGCGCGCCGGGGCCAGCCTGCCGGTCGCGGCGCTGGCCGCGGCCCTCGAGGATGGGCTGATCGCCCAGGGCTACGGGGACGACGACAACGCCGCCTTGGCCCGAGCGATTCGCGCGCTGTCGGGCCTTTCCCGGTGACGTCGCCGGATGCCGCCCCGGCACGCCCCGCGCTCGAGTCCGGCGCGACCTTCTCCCCGACCCAGCGGGGCCTGCTCGTCGCGTCGGCGGTCCTGGCGTGGGCTGGCGTGGTCCTGCGAATCGTGCACGACTGGTTCATCCATCCCGCCCCCGGGATCATCGAGCACGGCCTCTTCGGCCCCTACCGCGCGGGCGTCGTCGGCTCGCTGCAGCTGCTGGCGGACAACCTCAGCTACTTCACCTACTGGAGCAACATCGCCATCGCCCTGGTCGTGACCTCGCTGGCCTGGCACCCCGGCGCGCGCTCGGCGCTCCGGCGCAGCGCCCGCAACACCGCGACGCTGATGATCGTGCTCACCGGCGTGCTCTACGTGACCCTCATCGCGCCCACCGACGTGGTCATCGGCCCGGTCAACGTGCTGATCAACACCTTGGTGCACTACGTCACGCCGTCGCTGGCCCTCGTGGTGTGGCTGGTCGTGGGGCCGCGGGGGTGGTACACGTGGCGCGAGTCCCTGCGGGTGTACGTGGTGCCGGTCGCCTACCTCGCCTACACGCTGGCGCGCGGCGCCATCACGCACACCTACCCCTACGACTTCTTCGACGTGGCGCGCTACGGCTACGCCTCGGTGCTCATCACCATGGTCGTGATCCTGGTGGGCGCCTACGCCGTGAGCGCGCTCTTCGTCGTGCTCGACCGGGTCCTCAGCCGGCACCGCCCGGCGCCGCGCTGACCCGCGGCCCCGCCAGTGGAGACGATGGGGCTCGAACCCACGACCTCAGGCTTGCAAAGCCCGCGCTCTACCAGCTGAGCTACGTCCCCGGCCGCTCCAGCGTACCAACCGGTCAGGCACCCGGCTCGGCGAGCACCGGCACGCGGCCCGCGGCGGCTGCGGCCACCAGGGCCGCGTGGTCGGTCACCGTCCGGTCGCGGTAGGCCGTCGCGTACGCGACCAGCGCGTCGATGAACGGTCCGCCGTGGCCCAGGTACCCGGCGATCGCCGCCGCGTTGCCCGAGCGCGCGTGGGCGCGCGCCAGGACCCACGCGCAGGCGCGGCCGTAGATCGACAGCTGCGCGGGGTCGAGCCGCTCCACGTCGACGCTGGCCTGGCGGTCGTAGAGCTGGCGCACGTAGAAACTGCGCGGTCCGCGCGGCGTGCTGGCGCGATGCCAGCCCAAGAACGCGTCGGGCGTCGCCTGCATCAGGCGCTGGCCGGCCACGACGCGGGCCCCGGGGTCGGACTCGTCGGCCGGAGCCAGCACCGAGCGGCGGGCCTCCTTGATCTGCAGGGCGAACAGGTCGTTCTCGTCGCGGCCGGCGAGCAGCACCGCGTAGCCCTCGGTGCCCACCGAGCCCACCCCGACGACCAGTGCGGCCACGTCGAGGAGAACGAACTGGTCGAGCAGGGCACGCCGGTCGCTGACCAGGGTGGTGCGGTAGCCCTGCAGCACCGCCTCGGCGGTCTCGCGCCGCCACGGCGATGGCGGCAGCAGGTCGTCCAGCCGGGACACGCGCGGCGGGTCGCTGCGCAGCAGCGGCTCGCCCGTCGCGGTCTCGACCAGGTCGGCGTAGCGCTGGTGGGTGCTCTCGACGCTGACGCCGCCGATCAGGTCGGCGATGTCGCGGCGGGTGGCGTCAGTGAAGAACCCCCCGAGTTCGCCGAAGGCGTCGGCCACGTCGAGTGCCGCGTACCACACCTCCAGGCGGCCCCAGCCGGCGAAGCGGTCCATCGCGCGCACGTACTCGCGCACGGTGTGCCGGACCATGGCCTCCCCGGCGTCGTCGCTCGCGCCGTTGTCGTGGGCCGCCACGGCCAGCGACGTGACGAGCCGCTTCACGTCGAACTCGAAGGGTGCCGGCGCCGTCTCGTCGAAGTCGTTAACGTCGAACACCAGGCGGCGCTCGGGCGAGGCGAAGATGCCGAAGTTCTTCACGTGCGCGTCGCCCGCGGCCTGCACCCGCAAGCCCGACGATGGGGCGCTCGCCAGGTCGTCGGCCATCAGGACGGCCGCGCCGCGCAAGAAGGCCAGTGGTGACTCACGCATGCGGGCGAAGCGCAGTGCCGTGAGCTCGGGGATGCGTTCGGTCGCGTCGTCGCGCAGGCGCACGACGGGGTCGGCGCCCTCGGGCCGCGGGGTCAGTGTCGCCAGCGCGCTGCGGGGGACCTCCTGGCGCCGGGCCCGGCCCGCCTCGCGCGCGATGTGCAAGACGCTCACGCCGCCACCGCCGCCTCACCGCGCATCCGCGGCCCGACCTCGAGGGACACCAGGGCCCAGATGACCAGGTCGGTGACGAAGATGGCTCCGGGGAACACGACACCGGCGGTCGTCCAGCGATGCAGCACCATGATCGTCAGGGTCGTGTTCACCACGCCCGTGAGGTAGGTCCAGGCAGTCTCGGTCTGGGGAGCCAGCCACGCCTTGCGCACCGTGGGCAGACTAGCCAACTGGTCGGCCACCACGAAGGCGACCAGCGCGGCGGTCGCGTCGTGGATGAGCGCCCACGAGATCAGGCCCACCACCGAGCCCAGACCGCACACCACGTCGAAGGGCCCCAGCTGCCAGCGCCCGTGGCGGTGGGGCAGCGAGGCGGCGACGACCACGATGGGGATCAGCCCGAAGACCAGCGTCATGATGGCCGCGGGGCCGACGTGCTCTTGGACCTCGACGCCGAAGATCAGCAGGCCTTCGATCCCCCACAGCGACCACGTCACCCGGTTGGGCGTGGTCGACCCGCGCAGAACGTCTCGGACGTACCCGCCGATCCCCACGGCCGACAGCAGCCCGGCCAGTATGAGGAACCGGGGATCGATCATCTCTCCAGTCTGCCGCTCCACCGCTGGTCGCGATAGCGTCAGCGGCCGTGGACGCCGCGACTTTCCTCGACCTGCGCCGGATCGACGAGCGGCGATTCGCGCTGCGGGTCACCGAGGCGCTGGCCACTCCGGGACGGTTCCTCTTCGGCGGTTGCGGCCTGGCGGCGGGCGTCGCCGCCCTCGAAGCCGTCACCGGGCGACCGGCCGTGTGGGCAACGGCGCAGTATCTGGCCTACGCCCCCCGCGGCAGCGAGGTCGTGGTCACCACCGACGTGCTCGTCGCGGGCGGCCACGTGACCCAGGCGCGGGCCAGCGCCTGGGTCGACGATCGCGAGATCCTCGGCGTGAGCGCCGCCTTGGGGACGGGCGAGCTCACGGCCCCGGCCTGGGCCGCGCCCCCCGCGGTCCCAGATCCGCTGGACTGCCCGCCGCGCGTCTTTCCCGCCTTCTACGACCGGTCGATCTTCTCGCACGTCGAGACGCGACTGGCCCGCGGGCGGCGCTTCGACGAGCTCGACGGCACGCCCGGTGCGCCCGACACCGCCCTGTGGGCCCGGATCCCCGGACACCTCGAGCCCTCGGCGGCAACCCTGGCGATCCTCGGCGACTTCGTCTCGGGCGGCGCGTCCGAGCCCATGGGCCGGCGCACGCGGGGCCGGAGCCTGGACAACACGATCCGCGTCGCGCGCCTCGTGCCCTCCGAGTGGGTCCTGTGCGACATCCGCATGCACGCCCTGGTGGGCGGGTTCGGTCAGGGCACCGCGTTCCTGTGGTCCCAAGACGGCGTGCTCCTGGGGACGGCCAGCCAGACCATCGCGGCCCGCCTGGGCGAGATCCCCGGTCCTCCGGGCGCCCCCACCTGAGCTGCTCAGTGCTCGGCGGGCCCCGCGTCGGGCGCCGAGCGCGCCGCGATGCCGAGGGCGCTGCGCAGCTCGGCCGAGTCCCAGATGCGCTCCATCGTGCCCTCGAAGCGGATGCGGCCCTTCTCGAGCAGGTAGCCGCGCGACGAGTGGGCCCGGGCGAACGTGGCGCTCTGTTCGGCCAGCAGGATGCTCAGGTTCTCGCGCGACAGCATCTCGATCCACTCGCCCAGCTCGTCGACCACAGCGGGTGCCAGGCCTTCGGTCGGCTCGTCGAGCAGCAGCATCTCCGGGTTGGTGATCAGCGCGCGGCCGATCTTGAGCATCTGCTGCTCGCCTCCCGACAGGTAGCCCGCCGTGCGCCGGCTCAGCTGCTCGAGCTTGGGGAAGAGCCCGTAGATGCGCTCGACGTTCCAGGCCCCCGTACGGCGCGGGCACGAGCGCCGGGCCACCTCGAGGTTCTCGGCCACGCTCAGGCTGGAGAAGACGCGGCGACCGCTCGGCAGGAAGGCCAGACCCGCCCGGGCCGCGCGGAACGTCGGCGCCCCGGTCAGCTCGACGCCGTCGATCTGCACCGATCCCGAACGGGGTCGCACCAGCCCGATGATGCTGCGCATCAGGGTCGTCTTGCCCGCGCCGTTGCGGCCGAGAAGGGCCACCACCTCGCCGGGCTCGACGGTGAGGGACACCCCCTGGAGGATGTGGCTGGCTCCGTAGTAGCTGTGGACGTCGCGCACCTCGAGCCTCATGCGACCCCCTCGGAGCGCTCGGCCGCGTGGCCGAGGTAGATGGCCATCACCTCGGGGTGCGCGCGCACCTCCGCGGGCGTCCCCTCGGTGATGACCTGGCCCTGGTGGAGGACGGTCACGCGATCCGAGATCCCGAACACCACGTCCATGTCGTGCTCGGAGAGCAGGACCGTGATGCCCCGCGTGCGGGCCTCGCTCACGATCAGCTCGGCGATGACGGTGGTCTCGGCCGGCGACATCCCGGCCGTCGGCTCGTCGAGCAGGAGGACGCGCGGAGAGATGGCCAGCGCCATGGCGATCTCCAGGGCGCGCTGGTCGCCGTGGGAGAGCGTGCCCGCGATGGTCGACCCCTGGCCCCCTAGCCCGACCTGCTCGAGCACGGCCTCGGCCTGGGCGCGAGCGCGCCGCTGGTAGCCGGTGACGACGTCGAGGGTCCGGTGGCGGTGGGCGATGATCCCGAGCGCGACCGACTCGGCGACCGTGAGGCGCGCACAGATGCTCGACAGCTGGAAGACCTGCACCAGTCCGCGCGTCGCGATCACGTGGGGGCGCCGGCCACCCACCGCGTGGCCGTCGAGCACGATGCGACCCTCCGTGGGGCGCAGCGAGCCGGTGATCAGCTTGAACAGCGTGCTCTTGCCCGCACCGTTGGGGCCGATGACCGCGTGGATGGTGCCGCGCTCGACCGCGAGGTCGACGTGGTTCACCGCGCGGAACCCCCCGAAGTCGCGGACCAGGCCCTGCACGGAGAGGACGGTGTCGCTCACGGCCGGCCCCCGGCGTCATCCGGGGTCGCCAGGTCCTCGGCCGGCCGGGCGGCGGCGGGCTGGCGGCGGCGGCGCAGCCGCGCGCGCAGGGAGCCCAGGCTGCCCGCCAGGCCGTCGGGGCGCAGCAGCACGATGGCCAACAGCACGACGCCGATCACCAGCTGCCAGTCCTGGGTGTACTCGATGAGGTAGTGGCTCGCGAACTCGTAGACGAAGGCCCCCACGACCGGCCCGAAGAAGCTGTACATCCCGCCGATGACCGCCATGAAGACCGGCACGCCCGAGGCGGTCCAGTTGAGGATCTCGGGATACGACGACTGGCTGTAGACGACGAAGAGGGAGCCGGCGAGCGCGCAGAAGAACGCCGAGATGACGAAGGCCGCCAGCTCGTGGGCGTAGACGTTGACCCCGAGGGCCTCCACGCGCTCGCGGTTGTCGCGGATGGCGCGCAGCACCAGACCGAAGGGCGAGTGGACGACCTTCCAGAGGACCGCGATCGAGACGGCCACGATGGCCGCGGTGAACAGGAAGCTGGTGTGGGGGTCGAGCAGCCACGTCGGCACCATCGCGCCGAAGACCCCATTGGTCCCCCCGGTCAGGTTGGTCTGGTTCTCGGCGATCACGAAGGCCAGCTGCGACATCGTCAGCGTCAGCAGCGAGAAGTAGAGGCGGCGCGTGCGCAGGGCGAGCATGCCGAGCGGGACCGCCGCGACGGCCCCGAAGAGCGGAGCCAGCACCATCGCCTCGGTGAAGTCGAGACTCTGGTGCATCCAGCCCAGCGCGACGGTGTAGGCGCCCACGCCGTAGAAGATGCCCTGCCCGAACGAGACCAGGCCCCCGAAGCCCAGGATCAGGTTGGTGGCCACCGCGAACAAGGTCAGGCTCACCGCGTACTGGAGCTCGAGGGCGTTGGCCGGGGCCAGCGTCAGGCCGAGCACCACCACCAGGACGATGAAGGCGACGAGGGCGATGGCGCGACCCAAGCGGGACGCGAGCGATCCCGGTGCGGCGGGCGCCGGGGCACCGAGGGCCACGACGGCTGCGGCGGCGGCGCTCGAGGGGGTGCGGGACATCGCTCAGCGCTCCGGCGTGCCGAACAGCCCCCAGGGCCGTACGACGAGGACGAGGATGACGGCGAAGTACATGAAGGTGGACGCCCACGCCGGGTCCACCAGGGTGCCGACGGTGTCGGCGATCCCGATGATGAGGGCCGCGAACGCGGTTCCCACGACCGAGCCCAGACCGCCGATGACGACCACCAGCAGCGAGGAGACGATGATCGACTGGTCCATCCCGGGAGCGACGGAGATCTGCGGAGTGATGATGGCGCCGGCCAGAGCCGCCAGGAGGGCGCCCGTGGCGAAGACCGCCAGGTGCAGGCGGCGCAAGTTGACGCCACCGGACTGGAGCAGCTCGGGGTCGTCGACCGCGGCCCGGATCATCCAGCCGAGCGACGTGTGGCTGAGCAGCAGCCACAGGACCAGGCCCACGAGGACCGCCACGCCGATGATGACCAGGTCGTAGACGGGCAGGTACGCGCCGGCCAGGGTGAAGGTGCCCGAGACACCGAGCGGCGCCGACACGCTGCGCGCTCCGCTACCCCACAGGTGCAGCGCCACGTCGGCCAGGATGTACAGGACGGCGAAGGTGGCCACCAGTTGGGTGAGGGGCTCCTTGCCCACGACGAAGCGCACCACGCCCAGCTGGACGACGGCGCCGAGGGCCGCCACGACCAGGGCCGCCACGACGATGGCCACCCAGAAGCGCAGCCCGCTCGCCGTGCCGGCGAACGTGGTGACGGCGAAGGCGCCGTACATGTAGAAGGTGCCGTGCGCCAGGTTGATGACGCGCATGGCGCCAAAGACCAGGGTGAGCCCGGCCGCGACGACGAAGAGCGAACTCGCGTCGCTCAGCGTGCCAATGGTCTCAGTCAGAAAGCGGGCCACTCATCCCTCTCCACCGTCCAGCCTGCACGATCGGCCACCCCGGCGCCACGGGAAATCCCGTGGCGCCGGGAGCCGTCCTCGGAGTCGCCTCCGAGTGCAGCCACAGCAGTTAGCCGCGCAGCTTCTTGCTCTGGGCGCAGGTCAGCATGATGTCCTTGGCCTGGGCCACGAACACGCTGTTCCACAAACGCAGGTGGTACTTGGCGTTGGTCTTGGCCGACACCGTGCCCACGTACTCGGGGACGTTGGCCTGGTGGTCGCAGGCGCGCAGGTTCAGCGTTCCGCGGATGGTGGGAACGTTGGCACCCGACAGCGCCGCCGAGACCTTGGCACCGGCGAACGTGCCGGCCTTCTTGACGCCGTAGGCCCAGGTCTGGACCGCGCTGTAGCCCATGATCGCCCACGCCGACGGGTACTGCCCGTACTTGGCCTTGAACGAGTTGATGAACGCCGCCATGCCGGTGCCGTTCATGCCCGTCTTGCCCAGGGCCCAGAAGGGCGCCCGGTCGAAGCCGATCGCACCAGCCGGAGCACCCGCGCCGAGGGACTGCAGCGGGTAGCGCGAGTACATCGCGATGACCTTGGTGTGCTTGAAGAAGCCGTACTGGGCGGCCTGCTTCGAGAACGTGACCAAGTCACCACCGAACTGCGCGTTGAACACGTACTGGGGGTGCGCAGCGACCAGGGCCGACAGATACGGGGCGATGTTGGTCGCCTCGAGCGGCGGGAACTGCTGGTTCACCAGCTTGTAGTTCACGTGCAGGTCCTTGAGGGCCTGGATGAAGCCCGCCACCGTGCTCGTGCCGAAGCTGTAGTTGGGCGCGAAGGTCCCAATGGTGACCTTCTTCTTGCCGACCACGTGCGCGAGGTAGTCCGCAGCCGCACGCGGCTCCATGACCGTGTTGGGCACGACCTGGAACGCGTAGGGCGTGTAGTCCTGGGTGAGCAGGGCGACATCATTGGAGATGTAGAAGAAGATCGGCACCTTGTACTGGGTGACGACCGGCTCCTCCGCCGATGCGACCGAGCTCACGATCGGGCCGAACATCGCCACCGCGTGGTCGTTCAGGATGAAGTTGCGGGCATTGGATGCTCCCGTTGCCGGTGTCGCGGCGTCATCAGCACTGACCACCTTGATCTGCTTGCCCAGCAGACCGCCGTGGGCGTTGATGGCATTGATGGCGAACTGCACTCCCTGCAGGCCCGTCTGACCGAGCTCGGCAATCGAGCCGCTGAGCGTCGTCGACTCCCCGACGGTCACCGTGCCACCCGAGCTCGCACCCGCCGACACCGTCGCGGCGGTCCCCGCGGTGGCGGCCAGTGCGGCAACCGTTAGAGCGGTGAGGTACGACCTCGCACGTCTCTTCTTTCCAAGCACTTTCATGCTCCCTCCCTAGTTAGTACGACCGGCATCTCAATAATGAGATGTGAATCGCCAGTCAGTACTAGCACATCCGCGCGACCGGCGCCGGATATTGATGACAAGTGCTTCGGGGCCGGCGAACCTCTCGGCTGGGGATGAGCCGGGTGCCTTTCTACGGCCCCGCTTCACCGGTGGCGTTGCCACTTCCGGACCGGCTCGGGGAGACCGACGGGTCGTCGGACCAGCCGCCTGGTGTAGATTGTGATGCCCTGGGGCTATAGCTCAGTCGGTTAGAGCGCGTCACTGATAATGACGAGGTCGTAAGTTCGATTCTTACTAGCCCCACCAGGGGGGACTACGGAAAAGATTCCCCACCGTTGGCACCAGGCTGCGGACACGCGAATGCATCCGTGAACCCCCTGGACCGAAGTCCCGCAACGTGCCCGTCCGATGCCCGATTGTTCATGTCATCGCCAGCGGTCGGCGACGCCAGCACCGCGTCTGGTAGGTCTCTCCAGATGGCACGGATTGCTGTGTCTCCAGGGTGCATGCATGCTAGGGGCATGTCTCTCCACGGAGTTCCACTCACTGACGACGATCTGGCCCTGGTCGAAGCGGCTCGCACCGCCATCAAGACCAACTATGAGTACAAGCGCCACCACGTTGGCGCCGCCGTGCGCACAGGCGACGGACGCATCTTCACGGGCGTTCATCTGGAAGCGAACGTCGGGCGTATCGCCGTGTGTGCAGAAGCCGTGGCGATCGGCACGGCCGAGTCGTCCGGCGCCCGTGACGTCAGAACGGTCGTCGCGGTGGTGCATCCCCACGAGGGGATTGATGAGCCGTGGATCGTCTCGCCGTGTGGCATGTGCCGCGAACTGATCAGCGACTACGGACCCGATGCCGAAGTCATCCTGTCAGACGACACCGGCTCCCCCATGAAGGTCAAGGTGCTCGACCTGCTCCCGGCAAAGTACATACGCGACCCGCGCTAGTCGAGGTTGGCCAGATCAGCCGGTTTCACGACTGAGCGGTGCTGTCCGTCGGGCCAACCATCGATTCCGGGCAATCGGCCCAGGAGCGAATCCGAGTTCTTGTGGCCAGCGGCCGCCGACATCGAGGTACACGACCCGTGCGAACAGCCCGCGGGTGATGCACTTGTCGGGTCTGTCCCCAGCCCCCCGACATCGGTTTCGAGCATCCTGGTGCGCGAGAGCGGGCCCTCGTGGTGCTTCGCGTGAACCACCTCGGCCGTCGCGGTGTCGATCAGCGCTTGGCAGGGGAACGCAGCCATCGTGGCGGACGAGGACGCCACCCTCGCCACGTAGCCTCCCCTGATGATTGCGTTCGAGCGAATCAGCGACGCCGCTGGAGCGAGGAGGTGGCTCGAGCTCGCGCGGACGTGCATTCGCGTTGACCACCCGGGCATGGTTGCTGGCTCGCTGGAAGAGATCATGCACCAGCTCAGCGGCGTCCAGCGTTCCTCCCGGTATGCACATTTCCTGGCCGTCGAGGACGGCGCTGACGTCGCGCACGGGACGGTACGCCTTCCCCTTCGCGACAACCTCGCCGGTGCGACTGTCTCACTCTCGGTGCTCCCATCTCGGCGTCGGCGAGGAATAGGCACCGCGCTCGCCCGGGAGATTCTCGCGTTCGTCAGTGGTGCAGGCCGCACGCACGTGGCGTGGACGGTGGGCTCCCCTGTCGGCAAAGAGTCACCGGGCCGTGCGTTCTCCCGACTCCTGGGCGCGAGAAAAGTCCTTTCGAGGCTCCGTCGCGAACTCGACCTGCGCGATGTCGACGACAGCAAACTCGACGACCTGGTGAATGCCCGGATCGAGGGACGCGACAGCGACTATGACATCGTCACCTGGGTTGATCGGGCGCCCGACGCCCTCGTCGACGGTGTCGCGAATCTCGTAGGCAGGATGTCCACAGACACCCCGCGCGGTGATCTGTCGACGGATCCCGAAGTGCGGGACGCCTCCCGATGGCGAGGAGGAGGACGATGCCTCCCGTTCTGGACGGCGACGCCTTGCGGCAGGCGCTGTCGATCGCAGCGGCCACTTGGTGGCTTTCACGGACATCGGAGGTTGGGCTCACGAGCCAGCCGTCGCCGAGCAGTGGAACACGATGTCGATCCTGACCATCGCGGCCACCGCCTCGGACTCGCCATCAAGGTGGCTAATCTACGCAACCTGCGCCGGGAGATTCCGGGGGCCCTTGGACTGGAGACGTGGAACACCCTCGAGAACTTCCGCATCGTCGCCATTAACGAACTGCTGGGTTTCCACATCGTCGAATCCGTTGACGAGTATCAGTTGTCGCTGTAGAGCACGGCGCAACTGGCGGCGGACCGGGCGCGCGACATCCCGGTTGGTCAGCCGCCTGTTCGGAAGGCTCCTCTGAACGTCAGGTAACTGGCGCTCCTCACCCCCATCGCGTTCCCGAGGAGCCGGTAGAAGTTGATAGAGGACATGGCCTCACGCACGGCTCCGAGCCCCGTGACCGCCTGGCACCCCGTGGGGTTCACGTCTATCGCTTCGCCGCCCATGCCTTTTTCGCCCCGCACCGCAAAGACGAGATGGTAGAAGAGGACGAATTCAAGGGGACACGCCTGGGCGCCCTTCGGCGCATCGGGCAATGCGCAGGCGGCTTTCGCCACAACTTGCGCGTCGAACGCGTTCGTGACCGTGACCACCGAGGGAAACCGGAAGATGAACGGACGACCGGGAGCCTGCCTCGTGACGACCAGTCGGTCCACCCGGGGGATGACCCCACAGAGATACGCCGTCTTGGCCGCCGGCGTGGTGGTCGTGGATCCGTTCGACGACAGGCTGCCACAAGCTGATAGCAGGAGTGCGGTGCCCAAGACCATCGGAATGGCGATGCGGAGCCGCATTCGGTTCTTCGTGCCCTCACTCTTGCCTAAGTAACCACAACACGCATCCTGGCCTGGCACCTGCCCGTGACAGACCCTCCCCGAATGCTCTTGGCTCGTGCCACATCGCCTCGTGGTTCTCGGTCGATTTCGGCCGGAGACAGGAGTCTCCGTCATGCACGGCTGCATCACCCGCACCAACTAACTGGGGTCTCCGAGGTGTCGCCGGCGCCAGATCCATTTGCCAACCAGGAAGAACACACCGAGCAGGAGAACGGCGAACAGGACTGGCCCCGAGAGTCGAATCATCCACTCGACGCCCGTGACGAAACCACTCACCGCATCATGGAACGCCTTGGCGGGGCCCGAACTGTGGTGAGCGACTGGCGGTCCCGCCACGCTCGTGGAGACAACAACCGTCAATGCGCCGTCCGTTGTCTCGTGATCGAGCAGATGCAACTGGCCCTGGAGCTGCTCGATCTGGCTTTGGATGCTGTCCAGCCGTTGCTGCACCGCGAGAACGGCACCGATCGACGTGGCGCGCGCCATGATCGCCAGATATTGAGTTCTCGTCGCCTCCGCAGCCGAGATTCGCGCGCTCAGATCCACGTACTGGCCCGTGACGTCCGTGGACGTCGTGCTGACCGCGAGGGTGCGGCCGAGCCGCTGGACTTGGTCGACGAGCTTGGCGAACGACCTCTCGGGAACCTGCAGGACAATCGTCCCGCTGGCGAAGTGGCCCGACGCACGATTGTTCATCTGCGCCTGCGTGCTGACGGTCGATCCACCGTCTCGTTGAGCCACCTGGCCCAGTGCCGTAAGGGTCGACGCCACCCTTCCGGCGGCAACACGCAGCTCGACCGAGCCCGTCGACTCGATGCGGGGCCCCCCCACTGCGGACGCTCCAGCTGTCGAAGTCATCGTCTTCGAAGATCCACGTGGGATCTGTGCACCGAACGACACTCCGGAACCGGTGACCACGAGACCGCCTTGGGCCGTGGGCGGATACAAGACACGAGCTGGCAACCCGTGAACGGCGCTCGTCGAGTGAACGCCCCTCTCGCTGCGCAGCAAAGGCCACGAGATCGCGCCAACCACCAGGAGTGCGGCTGCTCCAACCAGGAGTGGAAGAGAGCGGTGTTGCCCGAACCGTGTCCTGATTCGACGGTCTTCGCCCGGCGAGGAGCGAGCTTCTCGGAGGATCCGCCGCGCGGCTCCGTCGTCAACGTCCACGGCGTCCGCAGCACCTCGAAGCGCCGCAGAGAGGAAGTCTTCATCGATCATGGTCATGGTGCTGCCCCCTCCCGGGTGGCGGACTCGCGCGGTGTCTCGGGGCGCAAAGCGGGATGCTCGGCCAGTCGCCGGCGCGCCTCGTGCAGGCGTGACTTGACCGTGCCGACCTGCCGGCTGATCACGGCGGCGATCTCGTCTTCGGGAAGCTCGGCGTAGTAGCGAAGCACGACCACGACGCGCAGATGCGTCGGGAGACTGGCAAGTGCGAGCTTCACGGAGTCGGTCAGGGCAAGTCTCGACGCCACGCCGTCCTCGTCGACGGCATCGTCGCGCTGCTCGAGGTCGCGACGCCGATCGCGATGAGGAATCTCGGATCGCAGTCTGGAATGACAGGCATTGACAACGACGCGATAGAGCCACGGCGAGAAGCGTGACTCGTCCTCCAGTGAGTCTCGGAACCTCCACGCGCGAAGGTACGCCTCTTGCACGGCGTCCTCGGCGTCTTGACGATTACCGACGATGAGATACGCGGTGCGAACAGACCTCGCATATTCCGCCTCGAGACGACGCTCGAGCACGGACGTGCCGAGAGACGCCGCCACCTCTTCACCCCCGCTCTCAGCCATCGACGGTGCCCATCGTCACAACATAAGAGACGCTCGAGTGCGCCCCGGGGTTCGCACAACTTCTCGGTACCCCTTCGTGACATCTCTCCTTCGGCAAACTTCACTAGTGCAGGGGCACCATCGCGGCCAGAACGCGTCACGATCATCGCTCCAACGTGGACGAAGTCTTTGGCACCACTGGCTCCGTGATGTCTACGTGCGCAAGGGAGGGCGGCTCACGTCGATCATGGGGCAGATCCCTGGGCGGGAGACTGCGGCATTCCGGGCGCTCCCTCACACGACTGGTGCCGGGGGGGGTCTTCTCCGGCCACTGCGTTCATAACGGACCGACGATCAGCAGCGCCCGGGAATGCAACGCGAAGTTGGCCGATTCCCCTGACCTGCCACGGGAGCGCATTGGTCGCTCCTACCTCCAGCTGGCCAGTCCCCTGACTTCGACCTGGGAGCCACCCCACGTCCGTCCCCGTCTCTGGCGACTTCGAAGGCTGTGTCGACTTCCTCTCACTAGCAATCTCGTCTCCACCGACAGCCGGGTGAGGTTCGCCTACCCTTCGGTGACTGCCAGACGTCTCCGGTTCCCGCAGACCGCGAGACCTACCGACGACACCGGCAGCGATCCATCGAGTACATCAAGGCCCCTGACCGTCGAACGCGAGTCCGCGACCCTTGACGGCCGGGATCCCGGAGCGACGCGGATCATCAGGTAACGGTGCCCGTCAGGTTGGCCCCGAGCAAGTTGGCCCCCTGGAGGTTGGCACCCGTCAGATTGGCGCCCGCCAAATCGGCGTAGTGGAGGTTCGCGTCCGACAGATTGGCGTCCTCCAGGTTCGCGTCCAACAGATTGGCGTGCTGGAGGTTGGCACCCTCGAGGTTCGAGCCGCTGAAGTCGTAGGAAGTGGCGAGGTTCGCGTACTGCAGATTCGCCTGCTGCAAGTCGACACCCTGCAGGTTGGCGTACTGGACATTGTCCCCCATGAGGTTGGTGCCAGCGAGGTTCGCGCCCACCAGGTTGTCGCCTTGCAGGATGGCCCCCTTCAAGTTCGCCCCCTGGAGGTTCGCCCCTCGGAGGCTCGCCCCCTCGAGGTCGGCGTTCTTGAGATTCGCGCCGGACAGGTCGCACCCGGCCAGGTTGGCCCCGGCAAAGTTGGCCCCGACCAGTTTGGCCCCCGCGTCACGCGTGCAGTCAGGCGTCGACGTCGTCACCACGCTGAAGGAGTTCGTGCCGGTCGAGCCGTTGAAGTTGCTGTCACCGGGGTAGGTGACCGACACCGCGTACGGTCCACCGACGGGCAGCACCGCGATGGCGAGGTGGCAGGATCCCCCGCCGTCGCTGAGGATGACGTCACAGCTCGTCGACCCCACAGTGACGGTGACGTGCTCGCCACTGGGCCCGGTCTCGCCGTAGTGAGGGGCCACGTTGACGTGGAAGATCACAGAGGTCTCGGTGGCGTAGGGAGCGGACGCCGAATTGGTGACAGTCGTCGTCGTGTTGTCCTTGATCACGGTGAGCCCGGTCGGGGACGTCGCCAGTCCGGACGCGTTCAGGTCGGCGTCCCCCGGGTACGTGGTCGTCACCGCATAGGGGGTGGTGCTCGCTCCCAGCGCGGTGTTGGCGATCGAGCAGGTTCCCGTCCCCCCACCCGTCGCCGGCGCCACGGACGCCGTGCAGGAGGTCGATCCCACGTGCACGATCACACTCTCGGTAAAGGGCATCTGCTCGCCGTGGGCAGTGGTGACGGTCACGGTGAAGGTGGAGGCGGACTCGTTGCCGTAGGTCACGGTCGTCGGGGACTCCGACACGGTCGCACTGGTGTTGTCCTTGATCACGGTGAGCCCGGTCGGGGCGGTCGTGAGGGCCGACGCGTTCAGGTCGGCGTCCCCCGGGTACGTGGTCTTCACCGCATAGGGGGTGGTGCTCGCTCCCAGCGCGGTGTTGGCGATCGAGCACGTCCCCGTCCCCCCACCCGTCGCCGGCGCCACGGACGCCGTGCAGGAGGCTGCACCCACGTGCACGATCACACTCTCGGTAAAGGGCATCTGCTCGCCGTGAGCAGTGGTGACGGTCACGGTGAAGGTGGAGGCGGACTCGTTGCCGTAGGTCACGGTCGTCGGGGACTCCGACACGGTCGCACTGGTGTTGTCCTTGTGGACCACGACGTTGTCGACGGCAGACACCGCCTGGGTGGCACTGGCATCGCCGGAGTAGGAGACGGTAATCGGGTACGTGCCGGCCGACCACGAGCTGCCGACTGAGCACGTGGCCCCGGCGGAGTCGTCCGTGCCCAGGCCGAGACCCGCATCGCCCGTCAGTGACAGGCCGACGCAGCCCGCGATGTTCACGCCGTTGTCGAGGAACGTCACCGTGCCCCCTCCGTCAGTCGGGGACACACCCACCGAGAGTGACAGAGACTGGCCGTAGAAGTCGAGGCTCGGAGTAGCGGACACCGTCAGGGTCGGTGTCGCTGCGTTCACCGTCTCGGTCACCGAGGCGGACTCCGCGGGCGGGAAGTTCGCGTCGCCGCTGTACTCGGCCACGATGGCGTCCGACCCCCCCGGCAAGATCATGGTGTCGTTCGACGAGGGAACGACCGCCTGCGACGTGGTGCACGTCGCGGTGTAGGACCCTGAGACGTCCTGCAGGGCCACAGCCGACGTACCGCTGCACCCCGCGATGGGCTCGGCGCCAATGTAGAACGAGACGGATCCGAGGCCGTCGAACGTGGCCCCGCTCGCTGTCACGGTGGCCGTCAGCACCACCGACTGGCCGTACGTCGACGTCGTCGAGGAGGTGCCGCCCACCGACGACGTGAGCGTGGTGGAGGTGCTGGGAATCGGCGCTGACGGCGGGTCGTTGGAGTTGAAGGGGAAGGTCACCGAGTAGCCGTTGATCATCACCGTCAGCCCGGTCGAGCCGACCGCGATGCCCGTCGTGCCGAGACTCTGCGAGACGGTCGAGGAACTCCCCCAGCTCCCGTCACAGTGCCACGTCGTGGGGTTGTACCACACCCCCGAACAGTTGGTGAACGGATTCCAAACAGATATCGACCCGCTCACCGATCCCGACACGAAGGCGCTGAACCCACCCGTGGACAGATCGACGCTCAGTGACAGGCTCAGGCTTCCACTCAACTGCACCGCGTTGGGAACCGTGACTGATCCACTCAGCGAGGCCGAGCCATCGAACTCGAACTGGAAGTTCGAGGTGCCGTTGGCACAGGACTGTGCGGTACTGGCGCACACCACCAGGGTCACCGGTGCGACGATCAGATCGGAACCCACAATGATCTGCGAAATGCTCGCGGAGAAATCCAGGCTCACCGGGTTGCTGATCGAGAGACTCGCGCTGACGTTGACGGAGACGGGTTTGGCGAAGATACTGCTGTCAATCGTCGCGGAGAATGCGAGAACGAAACCGTTGTTGCACCCCAGCCCGTCGGGCAGCAGGACGGCGCCCTCGGCGAAGCACAGTTGGGCGTATGAGACCTGGAGGGCCGAGCCGTAGCCGAAGCTGGCGAGGGGCTCCAGGGCGGTCGTGGTGGAGGTGGGAGTGCCGATGCTCAGGTCCAGGTAGTACGGGTTGAAGCCGAACGCGAAGGCGATGGGCGCCCCATCCTGGTAGCCAATGGCAGTGGCGATGTCTGACGGAAGTGAAGTGATTACCCCTTGGATGGACCCCGTCACGTAGGGGAAGGCGGCCGTCACACCGACCGTCAGCTCCGCGCACTGCACCGTGAGCCCGTTGTCACCGAAGGCGTTGGTCCAGCCGCCGCCCAGGGCACACCCCGGCTCGTTGATCGAGACGCTGATCGACGCCGAAGGAGTGCTGCTGATCGCCGCGGAGAGCGTGCCGCTCACCGGCACGGCTTGCGCCCCAGCGGCCGTGCCGTTGGGGTACAGCGTCGCATTCATCGTGAGGTTGATGCTGGCGGAGCTCGCGGTCGTCTCGAAGGCCACGGTGGCCGAGACGAGGTCGAGGGCCACGCCCTGATTGTCGAAGAGCTGGACTGGGGGAGACGTTGGGAACGTATAGGTGATGGCGAGTGTGAAGGTGCCCGACGAGGTGTCGTAGGACCCGGTCGCGAGAAGCGTCCCCGTCATGTTGATGCCAACGTTTTGCAGGGCGCTGCTGATCGACGACGGGAGGCCCGTGAGAGAGATCGCGAAATTGATGCCCTGCACGAGGTCGAGGTTCCCGAGGCTTGACACGCCGGTGTCGAAGCTCGAGACCGCCGCGGTGGCGTAGTACAGGTACGCGGTCCCGGACCACGACGAGCCCAGCCAACTAGAGAGATTGGCCTCTCCGCCAACGACCACGGTGCCCGAGCTCTGGAACGCCACCGTCAAGGTCGTGGAGAGCGTCCCGCCGCTCGGCATGGCGATCGACACAGCCGCCGTGCCCTGGACGCCGAAGCCGGTGCCCGACGCGTAGCTCAGGGTCACCGTCAGCGAGTTGAGCGTGACCGGACCGATGGCCAGGCCGGTGAACGTGGACGTGAGGCTGAGTGCGGATGTGCCTGACGTCAAGTCGACGCAACCCGTGGCGGTCTCGGTGAGAGTCGACTGCGAGATCGACAGCGACAGGTTGCCGCCCACGAAGAGCCACCAGTCGCCGCTGTTCTTCAGCGAGCAGTTGTCCGCCGTCGGAGGTGCCAGGTTGCTGATGGTGATGGTACTCACGGAGAGGGAGGCGACCGACGCGATGCTCAGGGAACCACTCGCACTCAGTGATGCGCTGGTGATGCCGTCGATCGTGCCCCCGCTGGTTGTGGCGGCCGAGACCGAGAAGCACAGGCTGCCGCTGATGGACACCCCCTCCAGAGTGCCCGCCGTGATGCACAGCTGGGGATCGGGCGAACCGTCGGTGATGGTGCCACTGAGACTCGAGCCCGTCAGCGTCCCGCCGAAGAGCGACAGGGTGGCCGAGGAGAACGCGATACTCGTCGTCGATGTGCACGTTCCCGATTGGGGACTGCTCGTGACCGTGAGGCTCGCCGAGGAGCCGAGGCTGTTGAGGGGACCCGTGAACGTCAAGGTGCCGCCGCTGTCGATCCACAGTTGGCCGAAGACGGAGGAGCACGTGTCGTGGGCGGTGACGGTCCCACTCGACTTGCTGGCGGAGCTGCGAGGTGGGGCGACCAGTGGGGACAGCCCCCCGCCGGTCACTCCCGGCGCGGCGGGCACGGCACTGGGCGCCACGGACACCGGGGCCGGTCCCGACGGGCCGAAATCGGTTGCGTCGGTCGGAACGTAGCGGGCCGTGTACGTGGTGGTCTCACTCGGCGCCGGCACGTCACAGACCTCGGTGGACGCCGACGCGGACGTCTCGGTCAGAATCGCTGAAGCTTGCGCACAGGTGAGCGCGACGTTCCCTTGCCGGAACGACACGGTGCCGGTCGGCGGCAGGTTGGACCCCGACGAGCCATCCGACACGGTCGCCACGAGGCGCACGTTGCCCGGAGACGACGCGTCCGGCGCGCCGGTGAGCGTGATCGTGGTGGACGCCGGCACGACCGTGACCTCGGCACCCTGTGACACGGTCACTCTGCTCGCGTGGAGGGTCCCCGGGGCGGGTGTGAACGAGGCACCGAACCGGTACGGCGTCGCACTCGCGGCCAGGGCCGACAGCACGCACGACGCGGTGCCCTGCACGACCGGGACCGACTGACAAATGGCCGAGGTCGCGCCCTCGGGTTGCACGGACGTCCCGTTCTCGGTGAAGTCGACGGTCCCCGCGGTGACCGGTGCATGGCCCGGCGTCTGGCTGACGTTCGCCACAACGGTGAGGGCTTCGCCGTACGGGATGGTCCCGTGCGCCGGTACCACGGCTCGCGTGGGTGAGCGAAAGAGGTTCACCGACGTGACAGTCCGAGTCGAGACCGCATTCGGTGCCGGACTCGGAATGCCACGAATCGTCATTCCCGTGCCGTGGATCCGTGCTCCCGCGGGCCCCAGCGAGAGGGTGAAGGGCTGGTGACCCGTGGCCCGAGCACTCAGCGGCGACCCGACCCGCGGCGCCGGCTGGTGACCTCCGAGGCTGCGCGCCCGACCCGAGTCGCTGGCCAGCACCGCACGGGCAGTGCTGGTTCCACCGTTCGCCGCGACGGACGCGTTCGTGGAACTACTGGTCGAGCCTGGCGGCGTGGAGACTGCTGCACCACCAGGCAGGACGGAGGGTCCGAGGATGCCCGCCCCGACGATGACCGACAGCGCAGAAAGAGTGACGACGACACTACGTGCCGCGCCAGTACGAATTCCCACGAATTCCCCCTCCGCCCCAAGTCACGCAACGCAAGCAGGACCAGGCGGCGTTCGCTGAGATTTGCACACTCCCTTCAGCGCGCGAAGGTCGGCTCTCAGCCAACGCTCAGGTTCCCTGGGAGCGCGCTCGCAGCGCCGCGGCAACACGCCCGCGGGCCAGCGCGATGAAGTCGTGGCGACGTTGACCACCCGTACGGGTGACCAAATCTGCGTCAGCGATGAGGAGTCCGCCCGGGTCGCCGCCCTCGGCGCCGTGGATGAGGAAATCCTTCTTTTTCGACGGCCCCCGCCAGCGAGGCTGCCCAACCCATCTCCAACCGCCGGGCCCCGGGGCAGGGCACCGCGCCGTGCCGGGTCCACCGAGACAGCACCGCCGATGGCGGATCGTCCCTGCCTCGAACCCACCACTGGTGCGCGCGGCCGGGCCGGAGGATCCCCGAAGAATCCGGTGCACCGTCTGCGGGCTGGGCGTTGCAGGTCGACGGCTCGCTCGTGCTGGGCCCGACTGCCCGCCGAACGACCGGACCGTCCGGTTGTCCGTTGACTTAAAGTACTTGAAGTTTTTACACTGGAGGACGTGACCGCGACAAGCAGCCCGCACACCTACACGATCAAGGAAGCAGCGGCCCTGACCGGACTTCCCGCCAGCACGCTTCGCTACTACGAGTCCGTCGGGGTCATCGCACCAGTCGGTCGCGGGGAGACCAGCATGCACCGCGTCTACACCGACGGGGACATGAATCTCCTGGTCGGGGTGGCTTGCCTAGCCGCCACCGGAATGTCGGTCAGCGACATGCGGCGCTACGTCGCCAACGGCGCGCTCGGGGCAGCCGCCGCAGACGAGCAGATCCAGCTGCTGGAAGAGCGGGCCGAGCGCCTCGCGGCCGAGGCGAGGCTGATCAAGATCCGCCAGCAGTACGTCAAGATCAAGATCGAGTTCTGGCGCGCCACCGCAGCCGGTGACGACACCGAGGTCGCCCGGCTCACCGCCGCAGCGCGGGACCTGGCCCAGAAGATCAAGCCAGTCAAGTAGCACCGCCGACGCGGACCCGCATCCGAAAAGCGATCCGGGTGCGCGTCGAGCCGGACGTGGAGCAAGAAAGGGGCGCCCATGCGCCAAGTAGTGATGACCAGACCAGGAGAGATCGTGGTGGAGACTCGCGATGACCCGACCATCGTTGAGCCAACGGATGCCATCATCCGCGTGACGGCGACGTGCATCTGCGGGTCCGACCTCTGGCCGTATCGCGGCGTTACGGACGTCGACCACCAGGTCATGGGCCACGAGTACGTCGGCGTGGTCGAGGAGATCGGCGCGCAGGTCGCCACCGTGAAGGTGGGCGATTTCGTGGTCGGCTCGTTCTGGGCCTCGGACAACACCTGCGAGATCTGCCGGGCCGGCTACCAGTCCCACTGCGTCCACCGCACGCTCATGGGCCTGATCGGCACCCAGTCCGACCGGGCCCGCATCCCGCTCGCCGACGGCACGCTCGTCGCGACGCCCCGGCAGCCGGACGCGGACCTCGTCCCCTCGCTCCTGGCCGCCTCGGACGTGCTCGGCACCGGCTGGTTCGCCGCCCTCGCCGCCCAAGCGGGGCCCGGCAAGACGGTGGCGGTCGTCGGTGACGGCGCCGTGGGTCTGCTCGCCGTGCTCGCCGCCAAGCAACTCGGCGCCCCGCGGATCATCGCCTTCAGCCGGCACCCCGATCGCCAGAGGCTGGCTCGCGACTTCGGCGCGACCGACATCATCGAGGAGCGCGGAGACGACGGTGTTGTCAAGGTCCAGGAGCTCACCAGCGGGCTCGGCGCGCACAGCGTCGTCGAGGCGGTCGGCACGCAGGAGTCGATGATGCAGGCCATTCACGCCACGCGACCCGGTGGCCACGTCGGTTTCGTCGGTGTTGCGCACGGGGTCTCGATCCCCGGCGAGCTGCTGTTCCGCTCCGGCGTGCACCTGCACGGCGGCCCCGCACCCGTCCGCCAGTTCCTGCCGGAGCTCCTCCAACTGATCTGGGACCGCACGATCCATCCCGGTAAGGTCTTCGACCTCACACTGCCGATCGGGCAGGCAGCTGAGGGATACCGCGCCATGGACGAGCGCCGCGCCATCAAGGTCCTGCTCACGCCCACCGACGTCAACGAGACACGAGGGAGTTCACGATGAGGTACACGAGGTCCGGCGGACAGACGGTGCCTGGTCCGTCGAGCAGTTTCACCGGCACGGTCCAGGTCGACGGCATCCGCAATCCGGACGCGCAGTCGGCCATCGGCTGCGCGCACGTCCGCTTCTCGCCCGGCGCTCGGACCGCCTGGCACCACCACCCGAAGGGTCAGACCCTTTACGTCACCGACGGCATCGGACTCGTCGCGACTCGCACGGACGGCATCCAGGAAATCCGGCCCGGCGATGTCGTCTACATCGAGCCCGGCGAGGAGCACTGGCACGGCGCGACCCCGGACCGCTTCATGGCGCACGTCGCCATGCAGGAGGCCGACGACAGCGGTCGGGTCGTGACCTGGCTCGACCACGTCACCGACGACGAGTACCACGCGCAACGAGGGGGCCAGTCATGAGCACCATCCCCACCATCACCCTGAACAACGGCGTCGAGATGCCGACTCTGGGCTTCGGCGTCTTCCAGACCCCACTCAACGAGACCGCGGCGGCAGTGGACACGGCACTCCGCACCGGCTACCGCCACGTCGACACGGCCGCTGCCTACCGCAACGAGAGCGGCGTCGCCGACGGCCTGCGCCGCTCCGGGTTGAACCGCGACGAGGTCTTCATCGAGACCAAGGTGTGGGTCTCGGACTACGGGTACGACCAGACGCTGCACGCCTTCGACAAGAGTGCCGCCAAGCTCGGCCTCGACCAGATCGACCTGCTGATCCTGCACCAGCCGATGCCCCAGCACTTCAAGCGCACGCGTCAGGCGTACCAGGCGCTCGAGCAGCTGCTCGCCGACGGGCGGGTCCGGGCCATCGGTGTCAGCAACTTCATGCCGCACCACGTCGACGCCCTGATGGAGAGCGCCACCGTCGTGCCCGCGGTGAACCAGGTCGAGCTCCACCCGTACTTCACGCAGCCCGCGGTGCAGGCGGCGAACGCGGCACGGGGCATCCTCACGCAAGCCTGGTCGCCGATCGGCGGCATCACCTTCTACCCGGGCTACGGCGAGGACCGCCGCAGCGTGCTGGAGGACGAGACCATCCGGTCGATCGCCGCGGCCCACGGCAAGTCGGTGGCGCAGGTGATGCTGCGCTGGCACATCCAACAGGGACGCTCGGCCATTCCGAAGTCGACCAACCCCACCCGCATCGCCGAGAACTTCGACGTCTTCGACTACGAGCTGACCGGTGACGAACTGGCGCGCATCAACGCGCTGGACACGGGTCGGCGCGGCGGCCCCGATCCGGACGAGAGAGACCCGTCGGAGTGGAACCTCCAGATCGCCGAGCCGTGATGCCACGATCGGCGCGGTGCACCACCACCCTCGACGAGCGCTGATCTCCCGTGGATCGTTCGCGGGCTCCCCACATCGGCCACGCTCGCCGACCCAGGACATCTCGTCACCGTTCATGGGCGGTTCCGACCTGAGTCGCTGGACGACGGCAGTCCGAGGGCGTTCTCGTCCCGCACGTCTCGGGTCCGGGGGATCACGGAAGCGCGCGAGGATGGCAACCGTCGGAGAGCACGCGCGACGTGGACGCACGCAGGCCTCGCCGAGGCGTCCCCATGCGCATGTACCCAGACTGGCGCTCGGGGGCCAGCGTCATCCGCTCGGGCGCAAGAGGCCCCCGGAGCGGCCGGGTCCGTGTCCGACCGTGCAGGTCTCCACCGAGGTGACTACTGCGTCGGGCGATTCGAAGGTGACGTGCCGTTCGCGCCGAGGTTGAGCTCGGCAACGAGCCCACGCGCCTCGTCCGCGCTCACGACCAGCCGGCGCATCGGGGCCCGGAGCGGACCGAGTCGCACCCACGTCGGGCGATGCAACGTGATCTGGACCAGACCGGTCCCGGCACCATTGACCAGCGCGGTCCGGGGCCAGTAGTTGACCCCGCGCAGCACGCGGAGCCTGAAGGGGCGAGGCAGCTGATCTCGTCGGACCGATCGAGCAGACGCGATGTTGGCCCGCGGGATCGAGGCGCGGAACGCCCAACCCATGCGGACCTCCACCGCCGAGGAGGTCATGGTCATACAGGGGTCTTGTCGACCCGCGCCCAACACGGTCATGAGGGTGCGACATGACCGATCGACCGTGATCGGGAACACCTTCTCATTGCTCATGGCCACCCCGCGAGAGGTATCCCAACGCACCGCGCGCGGCCGCGATGCGATGGACCGTTCCTGCTGTCAGTCTAGGTTGACATCAGGCCTGCTGTCAATCTAGACTGACACACATGGGCATCGAAGAGTTCAACACGACTCTCTCGGCGGACGACCCCGCCGTCGGCCTTCGCGCCTCGCTGGCTCTGCATCGCCTCGCTGAACGGGTCGAGGCGACGCACGTCGCGCGAGCCCGGGAGAGGGGTTGGTCGTGGCAGCAGATCGGAGACGCACTGAGCGTCACCCGACAATCCGTGCACGCCAAGTACAGCAAGGAGACATCGTGACCGCTGCGTCCGGTGCGCCAGAGGTGCTTCACGTCTGGGGCCTCTACCTGCGAGCCAGCGAGGAGGCTCATCGCCGGGGCGATCGCCGAACTGGGACCGAGCACCTGGTGCTCGCGGTCCTGGGAGACCCCGCCGTCGAAGTCGCGATGGGTGTGAGCCTGGGGCGGGCCCGCGAGGCCCTGCAGACACTCGACCACGATGTCCTGCGGGCCCTCGGCATGGCGTCGCGCGAGGACGCTCCACCGCTCCCGACACGCGCCGTGCCCACGAAGCCGACGTTGCGAGCCGTCATGACGAGAGATCACCTCCGCATGACCCCCGCCGCCAAGAAGGTGCTGGAAGAGGCAGTCCGTCCCAACCGCCGCAAGCTCCAGGTCACGGCGCCCCAGGTGCTCGCCCGGATCCTCACCCTTCGTCCACCGGATCCTGCGGCAGCGCTCCTGGAGGCGCTCGACGTGGACGTGGCGGGACTCCGGGGCCGTCTCGATGTGACAGCGCCTGGTGGCTGAGCCGCCATCCCCCGACTGCTGGACCGTCGAGGCGACAGGACCTCGATAGCCAGCACCATCGTCGGACAGGTACGGCGCGGCATCGTGCGCGCCGTCGGCGCGTTGCCGCGGGCCCCCTCGGCGCGGGCTGCTGCTCGTCCGGCGGCCGGCGAGGCGCCGTGCGCGTCACCGACAGCGTCCGCGAGGTGAACGCGGCCGTACCGGCGCGACCCCGGGGTTCCGGGGCGGTGAGTGCCACCGCGACGTCTCGTGCCCGAGCTTGCCCTACCGGTGCAGGGTGACCGGAGCCCAATGCCCACCGGCGTCGAGCGTGCGCAGCAGGACCGCGTCCACCGAGGTCGGCGGGCCGATCACCGCGATCGCGAACCCGGGCCCGCGGGTCCCGAGGCTCACCTGGCGGAGGTCGTGGCGCACGACGACCTGCCAGGTCGCACCCCCGTTGGCGCTGCGCACCAGCTGCAGCGCACCGCTGCTCGTCTGGCGCTCCACCAGGAGGACTCCCGACGCGGGAGCCGCGGGCAACCCCGGGACGACGGGGAACACCACGTGGTACGAGGCGGACAGCTCGCGGCGGGGCACGAAGGTCCGACCCCCGTCTTGGGAGATCACCATCCACGTCGACCCGGCGTTCCATCCGGGCGGCACCGAGGACGTCGGGGTGCTGAAGCCCGAGCTCGCCGCCACGACCAGGAGCGAGCCTGCGGGCGTCACAGCGACGGGGCGGAATCCTGCGCTGCGCACCGCGAGCGACGTCACGGTCCACGGGACCCAGGTCCCGTGCGCGCCCAGGCGGGCGAACCACGCGCCGCGATCGTTGCCCCCCACGAACCACCCCTGCCGGCCGGCGAACGTGATGGCCCCCTGGAGCTGCGTCCCGCCGGCGGGTATCGGCAGGACCATGCGGGCACGGCTACCCCAGCGGTCCTGGGTCGACGCGGTGGCCAGGATCAGTGACTGCGGCGGCGACGCCGACGCGCCGTAGAGGTAGGTCCAGGCACCGTGCGTCGCCATGGCGACCACGCCCAAGCGAAGGTGCACGGGTCCCAGAGGAATGGCGGTCCAGGTCGCTCCCGCCGTGTGCGTCGACCACAGCCGGTACACGTAGTTGGGCGCCGGGTTCGTCGGTGTCGCCCGAGCGGGCACCACGCCGTAGATCCATCCGTCGCGGGCGTCAGCGAAGTGGACGCTCAGCGTGGCGTACCCGTCGGCACCGCCGTAGAAGCCCCACGTCGCCTGGCCGACGTCGTGGCGCAGGCCCGTGGGCGTGGGCACCTTCGCCCACGTGGTCCCGCCATCGCTGGTGTGTGCGAGGGTGACACAGGTGCGCGTCGCGCAGTCGGCGAGCGACAAGACGTACCCGACCCGGGGGGTGGGGAATGACAGCGAGATCGGACGCGCTGTCCCGACGGTCGTGGCTCGCGCGGCACCCGGCAACCCGAGCGCTGTCGCCACGGCCACGCCGAGAGCGACCAGGGCCCTCGAACGCGCGTTCATCGGCCAAGCCTCCTGGTCCGTGACGGGCGGAGCCTACCGCCGGTCCCGCGACGTGATCCTTGCGCCGCCCCCCCCGGTGCGGGCTCGCTCCCGGTCGAGACGGTGGGTTAGCGTCGCTGGCGAGAGGAGGCCGCCATGTGCCCGGATCGATCGACCATGACCAGCCAGGGGCGCGAGCGGGCTGCGGTCTTCCACTCCTGGTCCGCCCAGGCATCGATCCGCCCGATGATGGTGCGCAGCGCGTCGGGGTGCCACGTGACCACCGAGGACGGCCGGACGTTCCTCGACTTCTCGTCCCAACTGGTCAACACCAATCTCGGACACCAGCACCCCGACGTCGTGGCCGCCATCGCGTCCCAGGCCGCCATCTTGTGCACGATCGCGCCCCAGCACGGCTACGAGTCCCGCTACCGGGCCGCCGAGCTGATCCTGGACCACTCCTTCGCGGGCGCGGCCAAGGTCTTCTTCACCAACGGCGGGACCGAGGCCAACGAGCACGCCGTGCGCATGGCGCGACTGGTGACCGGGCGCCCCAAGGTGCTCGCGGCCTACCGCAGCTACCACGGCGCCACCGCGACGTCGATCAACCTCACCGGTGACCCGCGACGCTGGGCCAGCGACCAGGGGACCTCGGGGGTGGTGCACGTCTTCGGTCCGCACCTGTACCGCTCCGCCTTCAACGCCACGACGCCCGAGGAGGAGTCGATCCGCGCCTTGGCCCACCTTGAGGACGTCATCCGCTTCGAGGGCCCCCAGACGATCGCGGCCATCATCTTGGAGACGATCCCCGGCACGGCGGGGATCCTAGTCCCCCCACCCGGGTATCTCGCGGGCGTGCGCGAGCTGTGCGACCGCTACGGCATCCTCTACATCGCCGACGAGGTGATGGCGGGCTTCGGGCGCACGGGGTCCTGGTTCGCCTACGAGCACTTCGACGTGACCCCCGATCTCGTGACCTTCGCCAAGGGCGTGAACTCGGGTTACGTGCCCTTAGGCGGCGTCGTGTTGAGCGAGGCCGTCGCCCACGCGTTCGACGACCGGGCCTATCCGGGGGGCCTCACCTACTCGGGCCACCCCCTGGCCTGCGCGGCCGCCGTGGCCACGATCGAGGTCATGGAGCGCGACCAGGTCGTCGAGAACGCCCGGCGCATCGGCGAGGAGGTCCTCGGTCCGGGACTGCGGGCTCTGGCCGACGCGCACCCCAGCATCGGTGACGTGCGCGGCCTCGGCGTCTTCTTCGCGCTGGACCTGGTGACTGACCGGGCGACTCGTGAGCCCCTCGCACCCTACGGCTCGTCGTCGCCGGCGATGGACGCGGTCATCGGGGCCTGCCGCGACGAGGACCTCCTGATCTTCGCCAACTTCAACCGCCTCCACGTCGTGCCGCCGTGCGTGGTCAGCGCCGACGAGGCTCGGGACGGGCTCTCCCGCCTCGATCGGGCTCTGGCCGTCGCCGACCAGCACGTGCGCTGAACATGGCCCCGTCGTCGCGAGCCCGCGTGGCCGCCGCGGTACGCCGGCTCGGGCACGGTGTCGTCGCCCACGACCTCGCCGACGACGACCTCGAGACGATCGCCGACGAGCTCGAAGGGATCGTCGCGCGCGTCACGGCGAGTCCGCGGCGGCGCCCTCCCGCGGACTCGCCATCCGACCTCCCGGCGCCCCTCGAGGACGAGCGTGACGCGATGGCCCTGTTCGCGAGCCTGGCGGGCGACGCCGTGGTGGCCGGCGAGACCAACCCACTGGGCCTCGGCGCACGCTTCTGGCTGGAAGAGGACACCGCGGTCGTCGAGGCCGTCGTCGGGCCCGCCTTCGCCGGTGCACCCGGACGGGCTCACGGCGGGATCCTCGTGACCGTCATCGACGAGACGATGGGATCGGTCCTCGCCCACCACGGCCTCTTCGCACTCACCGCCTGGCTCCACGTGACCTTCGTCGCCGCGGCCCCGCTCGGCCAGCCGGTCACCACACGCGCGTGGCTGGCCGCCCGCGACGGCCGCAAGCTCACCATCCAGGCGCGCGTCCAGGCCGGAGACACGCTCGTCGCCGAGGCCGAGGCACTGTTCGTCGCCGTCGATCCCCGCCCCTTCCTCGCCGGTCCGCCCCGCTAGCGATGGGGCTGTCGCTCGGGCGGCGATTCCGCCGCCCCAAGGTTCCTGCCATCACGGCCCGGTTCTGGTGCCTGAAACTGCTGACGACGGCGATGGGCGAGGCCACCTCGGACTACTTCGTCCACCACTTCAATCCCGAGCTGGTCGTCCTGGCCGGGGCAGCGGTGTTCGCGGTGGCGCTGTGGATCCAGCTGCGCAGCCCGCGCTACCTCGTGGGAACCTACTGGTTCGCCGTGGTCATGGTCGGCGTGTTCGGCACGATGTGCGCCGACGTCGTCCACGTGGCCCTGGGCGTCCCCTACGCGCTGTCGACCGCGGCATTCGCCGTGGCACTGGCCACCTTGTTCCTCGTCTGGTACCGCGTGGAGGGCACGCCCTCGATCCACACCGTCGTGACCACGCGGCGCGAGCTCTTCTACTGGGGCGCCGTCGTGGGGACCTTCGCCCTCGGGACGGCAGCCGGCGACCTGGCCGCCTTCGCGCTCCATCTGGGATTCGCCAACGCCACGATGATCTTCCTCGTCCTGTTCGCGGCGCCCGGCGTGCGCTTCGCCCTCACGCGGCGCCACCCCGTCTGGTCCTTCTGGAGCGCCTACGTCCTGACCCGGCCCCTCGGGGCATCGGTCGCCGACTGGCTGGGCTTCCCGCGCGTGATCGGAGGACGGGGTGTCGGGGCCGGGACGACGGCGCTCTCCTTCTCCGCCCTGATCGCCCTCGGCGTCCTCTGGAGCGCGCGGATCGAGAACCGCCACCCGTAGCCTGGGATCATGCCTGCCGTCACCGCTGATCCGCTGACGCTGCCGCACCTGGCTGCACCCGAACCCACGCAGCGCGCTCGGCGGGTCACCACCGTCACGACCGCCCCCGCGGGTCTCGAAGGGGAGGGATTCCCCGTCTATCGCGCCTTCGCCGGCGTCAGCCTGGGCGACCTGGACCCCTTCGTGCACATGGACCAGATGGGTGAGGTCGACTACGCGCCCGGCGAGCCCAAGGGGACTCCCTGGCACCCCCACCGCGGCTTCGAGACGGTGACGTACATGATCGACGGCATCTTCGTGCACCAGGACTCCATCGGCGGTGGTGGCGTCATCGAGAACGGTGCCACGCAGTGGATGACCGCGGGCGCGGGCATCTTGCACATCGAGCGGCCGCCCGAGTCGCTGGTCACCTCCGGCGGCCGGTTCCACGGCATCCAGCTCTGGGTGAACCTGCCCGCCAGCACCAAGATGACCCCACCGCGCTACCAGGACATCGCGGCCCACGCCGTGCCCCTGGTGACCTCGTCCGATGGCGACGTGATCGTGCGCGTCGTGGCCGGGACGGTGGGCGGGTTCGCCGGGCCCGGTGTGACCCACACTCCGATCGCCCTGGCCCACGTCACCTTGCTGCCCGGTGCCCACCTGGTGCTGCCCTGGGACCCGAGCTTCAACGCCCTGACGTACGCGCTGGCGGGCTCGGGCACGGTCGGCGACGATCGTCGGCCGCTGCGCGCCAGCCAGCTGGCCGTCCACCGCGACGGCGACGTCCTGGTGCTGGCGGCCGACGAGCACCAGGACTCGCGCACCGAGGCGTTCGAGGTGCTGGTCCTCGGGGGCCAGCCCATCGGCGAGCCGGTCGCCGCTTACGGCCCGTTCGTCATGAACACGCGCGCCGAGCTGGTCCAGGCCTTCGACGACTACCAGGCCGGACGCCTAGGACAGATCCCGGCCACCCACCTCGGCTGACCCGCCCTCGGCCCGGCGCACGAGGAACGTCGCCGTGGCCCGGCTGACGGGCCGGCCCTCGCCGTCAACGACGCGGGCCTCGGCGAAGGCGATGCGACGGGTGAGGCGCACGACCTCGCCGCGCACCCCGTAGGTCGTGCCCTGGCGGGCGGCGCGCAGCAGCTCGGTCCCGATCTCCAACGTGGCCTCGGCCCGATCGCCGGTGCTGAGGGCGGCATTGATGGCGAAGTTCATGGCCGCGTCGAGCACCGTGGCGTGCACGCCGGCCTGGACCAGCCCGTGGGGATTGCACGCCAGCTCGGTGGGCGCGAACTCGCCCTCGACCCAGCCCAGGTTCTCGCCGTCGACGCCGTAGCGCTGCAGGCTCGCCCCGAGTGCCCCCACCAGGGCCATGCCCCCGTCGCCCAGCCAGCGGTCCATGTCGCGCCCAGTCATCGCCTGACTTTACCGCCGGGTAGGCTCACGGACGTCCACCAGGAAAGGGAGGATCATGGGTGCCGTCATCGTTGATGTGGTGCGCACGCCGGGGGGCCGGCGCAACGGAAGCCTGCGCAACTGGCACGCGGTCGACCTGGCCTCGGAGGCGCTGCGCGCCCTGGCCGCGCGCAACGACCTGGACCCCGGCCTGGTCGACGACGTCATCATGGGCTGCGTCTCCCAGACCGGCGAGCAGGCCTTCAACGTCGGGCGCAACGCGGTGCTCGCGGCCGGCTGGCCCGAGTCCGTTCCCGCGACCACGGTCGATCGCCAGTGCGGCTCCAGCCAGCAGGCCCTGCACTTCGCGGCCCAGGGCGTGCTCGCCGGCGCCTACGACGTGGTGGTCGCGGCCGGCGTCGAGGTGATGACCCGGGTCCCGATGGGCTCGTCCATCGGCCACGACGCGGGCCACCCCTTCGGTCCCCGCGTGAACGCGCGCTACGAACCCGTCGGGGGCCTGCGCAACCAGGGACTGGGCGCCGAGATGATCGCCGAGAAGTGGGACCTCAGCCGCGAAGAGCTCGATGCCTTCAGCCTCGAGAGCCACCGGCGCGCGGCGCGCGCGACCGCCGAGGGCCGCTTCGAGCACGAGATCCTTCCCGTCGCGGTGCGCGATGACGAGGGCCGTGACACCGAGACCCTGCTGCGCGTCGACGAGGGCATCCGGCCCGACACCTCGCTCGAGGCACTGGCGGCGCTCCGTCCCGCGTTCGTGGAGGGGGGGCGCATCACGGCGGGCAACTCCTCCCAGATCACCGACGGCGCATCGGCCGCCCTGGTGATGAGCGAGGAGCGTGCCGCGTCGCTCGGCCTGCGGCCCCGCGCCCGGTTCCACGCCTTCGCCCTGGCGGGGGTGGATCCGGTCAGCATGCTCACGGGTCCCATCCCGGCCACCCAGAAGATCCTGGCCCGCGCGGGCCTGTCGATCGACGACATCGACCTGGTGGAGATCAACGAGGCCTTCGCGCCGGTCGTCCTGGCCTGGCAGCGTGAGCTGCACGCGGACCTCGACCGGGTCAACGTCAATGGCGGAGCCATCGCGCTGGGGCACCCCCTGGGCGCCTCGGGCACCAAGCTCATGGCGACGCTCCTCAACGAACTCGAGCGCACCGGGGGCCGCTACGGCCTCCAGACCATGTGCGAGGGCGGCGGGCTGGCCAACGCCACCATCATCGAGCGGCTGGGCTGATCAGCGGTAGCGCGTGGCCAGGTAGAAGGCCACGAACAGCGAGACGAGACCGATCACCAGGTACCACGGCGAGGTCGATCCCGGCAGCACCTGCAGGTAATTCAGCACGATGACCAAGAGCCCGAACAGCAGCATGTCGAGCAGCATCCAGCCGTACCAATGGGCTGAGTGGCTGGCCGTCGCGGGACGCGGCGGCGTGTAGCGACCCCGCTGATCGGCCGACATGTACCGGCCCATCGTCTTGCTGGTGCGCCGCTTGGCCCCGTGAACCGCCATGGCTGTCGATGTTAGCGAACCGGGCTGGCGCCTACGGGCAGACCGTCACATCGACGGTGGAGTTGAAGGGCGCCGAGATCCCCGGACCCGGGTTCTGGCTGGTGATCTCACCCGACGTTCCCGGCGTGAGGCAGTCGGTGGGCAGCGCGTCGCTGATCTGCCCGAGAACCAGTCCCTGGCTGGACAACGTGCTCGAGGCTTCGGGGACCGTCTTGCCGATCACGTTGGGCACGACCACCTGGCAGACCCCCGACGAGGTCACCAGCTCGATCGAGGTGCCCGAGCTGACCATCTGCCCCGCCGCGGGCACCGTGCGCAGCACCGAGCCCGTGGCGATGGAATTCGAGCACGCCGAGGCCGTGGTCCCGCTGACCGACAGGCCGTACTGGCCGAGGGACGATGCGGCTTGGACGCTCGTCTGCCCCTGGACGTTGGGCAGCGGGAAGGTCGCACCCGAGGCCAGGACCGTCAAGGTCACCGTGGCCCCCTTGTGCGAGTTGGTCCCTCCCGCGGGCACCTGCGTCAGCACGGTGTTGGGGGCACCCGCCGTCGGGGCGCTCTGCACCTGGTTGACCTTCACGGTGAGCCCGAGCTGCTGGAGGGCACTGAGGGCCGCGGACAGCTGCTTGCCGGTCTCATCGGGCACGGTCACGGCCACCGGGGCCGGTCCCTGGCTCACCGTCAGCGTGATGATGGCGCCCTTCTTGACCATCTTGCCGGCCTTGGGGACCGTCGAGATCACGGTGCCATTGGCCTGGGGGGCGTGCACCAGCTTGGTGGTCCCGACGATCAGGTTGTCCGAGATCAACGTGGCCGACGCCGTGGTGACGTCCTGGCCCACGACGTTCGGCACGCCGAAGGTGGTCGGTGCGGCGCTCAGGCGCAGGTAGGCGAACCCGCCACCCGCCAGGAGAATCAGGACGATGATCGTGATCACCAGTCCCGCGACGGAGCTGCGGGGTTCACGCTGGCGGCGGGTCCGGCCGGCCGGGGGCGTCACGGGCACGGCCTGGGTGCGATCGGCGGGCGCCACCGTGCTCACCGAGCGCGTGACGTCCGGCCCGAAGTACGCGCCGTCGCGCGCGGCCGCGTGCACCGGCTGGCCGTCGGTGAAGCGGACCAGGTCGGCGCGCAACTCGTCGGCGCTCTGGTAGCGCTCGGCGGGCGACTTGGCCAGGGCGACCATGACGATCGCCTCCAGGTCACTGGGCACGGTGGTCGAGAACTCCGAGGGCGGCGGCACCGTGCTGTGGACGTGCTGGCTCGAGACGGCGACCGGCGTGTCGCCCACGAAGGGCGGACGGCCCACCAGCAGCTCGTAGAGCACGACGCCGAGGGAGTAGACGTCGCTGCGGCCGTCGACTGCGGCACCCTCGGCCTGCTCGGGCGAGAAGTACGTCGCGGTGCCCATCACCGAGCCGGCCTCGGCCAGGTGGTCCTCGCTGGCCACGGCTTGGGCGATGCCGAAGTCCGTGACCTTCACCTGCCCGTCCAGGGTGATGAGGACGTTGCCCGGCTTGATGTCCCGGTGGACGACGCCGGCCCGGTGGGCGTAGCCCAGGGCCGCCGCCACCTGGGCGGTGATCTGGGCGGCCTGCGACGGGGTCAGCTGACGCGAGCGCCGCAGCATCTCGGCCAGCGAGGTGCCCTCGACGAGCTCCATGACGATGAAGTAGGTGTCGCCGTCCTGGCCCCAGTCGAAGACGGGGACGATGTTGGGGTGCGACAGGTTCGCCGCGGCCTGGGCCTCACGGCGGAATCGCTCCACGAAGGTGGCGTCGACCGAGAGCTCCGGGTAGAGGATCTTCAGGGCGACGGGCCGGTTGAGGAGGAGGTCCTGGGCCCGATAGACGAGCGCCATCCCGCCCCGCGCAATGAGGTGCGTGACCTGGTAGCGATTGGAGTACACGCGCTGCTCGGTCACTGCCTCCATATCCGCTCCAGCCTACGTCGTGGCGTCGCGACAGCGACCCGTCACAGGGGATACACAGAGACTCGTCACTTCGGACACGTCGTCGCCGTTCCGGAGGCCGGCCGGCCGGCCTGGAGGGACAGGGCACCCTCGATGAGGCACTTGACGACCGGACCCGCGATCGATGCCCCGGTGGCCGAGGTCACCTGGTAGGGAAGCGTCACCGCCACGGCCACCGTCGGGTTGCTGGCCGGGGCGAAGGCGATCATCCAGTCGTCGGTGTTCTGCACGGAGTTGCCGACCTGGGACGTCCCGGTCTTGGCGCCCACGTCGGCCCACGACGGGAAGATGCCGCCGGCGGTCCCGTACTTGGCGACGTCCTGCATCAGGGGGATGATCACCCCCGCTTGCGCGGCGGTCAACGGATGGCGCCACACGGAGTCCTGGTAGCGCTTGACGGTCGAGCCGTCGGGCGCGCTGATGTAGGAGAGCAGGTGCGGCGCCATCATCTGCCCGTGGTTGGCCACGGCCGCGGCCACGAGGGCCATCTGCAGCGCGGTGGCCCGCACGTTCTGCTGCCCGATGGCCGAGTAGGCCAGACCCGGGACGTTGTAGGTGAACGACGACGCCGAGGGGAAGAAGCTGGCCTGGACGCCCGGAAGGTCCAGCGGCGGGACGCTGTTGAAGCCGTAGGAGTCCGCCGTCGTCGCAAGGGCGCTGCCGCCGAGGTCCAGGCCGATCCGGGCGTAGCCCTGGTCGCACGAGGGGGGCAGCATCTGGGCGATCGTTCCGCCGCAGGGGACGAAGGCGTAGTTGGACAGCGTCTTGTTCGAGTTGGGCAGGTGGATGGTCGCCACCACGGGGAAGCTCACGTTGAGGAGGCTGGGCTTGTGGACCAGGACCGCCGAGGTGGTCACGATCTTGAAGGTCGACCCCGGCGGGAACGTCTGCTGGGTCGCCATCAACCCGAGCGGCGGGAACCCCTCAGAGTTGTTGGTCACGTACTTCTTCCACGCCTTCTCCTCCACGGCGAACGACGACGAGGTCAGGGGGCTCGGGTTGTAGTTCGGGTTGGAGTACATGGCCAGCACCCCGCCGGTTTGGGGGTCGAGCACGACCGCGGCGCCGTTGCGGCCGGCCAGCGCCTGGGCGGCCACGCGCTGGAGCTGGGGCTCCAGGGTGACCGTGACCGAGTCGGCCGCTTTGGTCGGAGCCAGCACCTGGGCCAAGGTGCGGGCGGGCTGGGCGTGGGCGATCAGGTACTGGTCGTACTCGGCCTCCAGGGCCCAGGTGCCGTAGGACGGCGAGGCGAAGCCGACGAGCCCCGAGGTGAGGGCGCCGAAGGGGTACACCCGGCGCCATTGGTAGTAGCCCGTGGTCGCCGGCACCGACTCGGCCAAGATCGAGCCGTCCGACGCCACGATCTCCCCGCGCGGGTACTGCAGTCCAGCCTCGGTGTTGCGGGGGTTCAGCGACGAGGCATCCAGGGCGGGGGCCCGCACGTATTGGACGTTGACCGCCTGGGCGGCCAGGATCGCGAACAGGACTAGGAGTCCGATGGCTAGAACCTGGAGCCGGCGCGCCATGGCTCAGCCACTCGTCCCGCGTCGTGCGGTCGTCGTCGTCGTGGGCGCCACAGTAGTCGTGGTGGTCGTCGTGGTGGTCGTCGTGGCCGCGATCTGGGACTGGCGGGTCAGGTGCCAGGCGTGGTTCAGATAGGTGGCGTAGTTCAGCGCGGCCTTGAGCGAGGGCTCGGCGATCGTGGTGGCCAGGGCGCGCCGGTCGACGGGTCGCAGATGCGCGACCGGATACGTCGTCGACAGGATCCGCCGCGGATGGAACCACAGGATCCCCGAAGGCTGGCCCCGGTACACGGTGATCAGACCCTTGTCGCCGGCCAGGTAGTAGCTCGAGTAGGCGTACCACCGCAACACGCCGACGGCTCCCGCGACGACGCCGGCGAAGAGGAGCAACGCGGCGGCCGCGCGCCACGTGACGCGGCGCGGCCGGCGGCGCGCGTGGGCGCGGGCCCGCGGCTCAGCAACCGGAGCCGTCGCGACGGTGCGGTGCACGGGTCGGGCAGCCTCCTCGACCTCGTCGAACTCGAGGAGGATGACCGAGACATTGTCGTGCCCGCCCGCCTCGAGGGCCGCGCTGACCAGTGACTCGGCCGCGTCCTCGAGCGGCATGGGCGGACTGGCCAGACTGGCCAGGCGATTCGCGTCCAGTTCGTTGGTCAGCCCGTCACTGCACAGCAGCACACGGTCACCCGGCTGGACGGCGACCGAGTCCACGTCGACCTCGACGACGGGACCGACCCCGAGGACCCGGGTCAACTGGTGGCGGCGAGGATGCACGGCGGCCTCCTCGGCCGTCAGTCGCCCCATGCGCACCCACTCCTCGACCACGCTGTGGTCGCGACTGAGCAGGCGGAGCGCCCCGTCGCGCAGCTGGTAGGCCCGCGAGTCCCCGACGTTGCAGACCGTGGGGACCACGCGGCCCGAGTCCTCGGCGGTGAGCGCCAGGATGATCGCCGTGGTGCCCATCCCGGCGTGGTCGGGGTCGGCGCGGGCATCGGCGTGCACCGCGACGTTGGCTGCCTGGACCGCACGGACCAGTCCCTCGACGGTCTCGTCCTGGTGGAACGCGGGCACGAGCGTCGCGACGGCCAGCGCCGAGGCGACCTCGCCCGCCGCGTGTCCCCCCATGCCGTCGGCCACGACGGCGATGGTCGCGTCGGCGTGCAGGGCGTCCTCGTTGGTCGCCCGCACCAGACCCTGATCGGTGCCGATGGCGAAGCGCCAGCGGGTCACCGCACCACCTGGAGAAGCACGCTTCCGAGGCGGATGCGATCTCCTCGCGACAGGTCCATGCGGCCGCGCACGGGCTTGTCGTTCACGAAGGTGCCGTTGGTGGAGTTGAGGTCCTCGATGGACAGCGCACCTTCCGCGCTGGCGAAGCGGGCGTGTCGCGTCGACAGGTAGGAGTCGCCGATCGCGATGTCGCAGTCCGAGCCCCGCCCGACGATGACGGCACCCTCCACCTCGACGCGCTCGCCTTGGCGGTCCCGGGGCTCGACGAACTCCAGGGCGAGCGGCCCTCGTCGACTGCGGCGCTCCTGGCGTCCCTCGGCGGGCCGAGCCTGCACTGCTGCCACGCGCAGGATGCGCAGGAAGAAGAGCAGGACGATGATCATGACCAGCAATTGGAGCGGTCGGATCACCGCCGCGTAGCTGGTGGACGCGAGCGTCAAACGAGCTCAATCCGCAGGTGGACCGGCCCGATCGTCACATCGTCGCGCGGCGACAGCGACACCGCGCTCACCCGGTGCCCGTTGACGAAGGTGCCATTGGTGGAGTGCAGATCGCGCACCGCCACGCCCTCGGTGGTGCGCCAGAACTCGGCGTGCTGGCGCGAGACGTTGGCGTCGTTGATCACGACCGGGACCGCCGGGCTCCGGCCCACGACCAGCGGTTTCTCGGTGACGGTGAAGGAGCGCCCGTCATCGAGCAGCAGGCGCGGCTCGCGCTCGCCGCCCACGAAGGCCGTCTCCACGGCGACGTCCCCGCCGCGCACGTCGTCGTCGATGAAGACGTGGACCGCGACCGGACCCACGAAGTTGTAGCCCTCGGACAAGGCGTGCTGGCGCACCGTCTCCTCGAGTTCGCGCACCAGCGCGGCTTGGAAGCCATCGAAGCGGGCCGCGTCGCGCGGTCCCAGCCAGACCTTGATGTCGTTGGGCGAGAGGGGGCCTTCGGCCGAGAGCTGACGGGTCAGGTCGATCTCGCGCACGATGCGCGTCGCGATCTCGACGGGCTGGAGTCCACTCGAGAAGGAGCGCGAGAACGTCCGTTCGAAGAGCCGCTCCAGGCGGTTCTCCACAGCCCGCAAAACCATAGGCCCTCATCGTACCGGGGAATCTCGCCAATCAGTGGGCGTCGCGGACGTTCCCGGTGTTCGACTAGGGTTGACGGGTCCACGGGCGAGTGGCGAAATTGGCAGACGCGCAGGCTTCAGGTGCCTGTGTTCGAAAGGACGTGCGGGTTCAAGTCCCGCCTCGCCCACCACCGGTGGTCCCGTCGGCCGACACCGCAGACCCACCCCGCCGACGCCAGGAGGACCGTGTCCGACTTCGACGTTGTCCCAACACGTGCTGGCGCCTGGTCTGACGCCCAGATGGAAGCCCTCTTCGCCGAGGGTTTCCCCGCGTGGATCGTCGGCGACGCCGCGGTCACTCCCCTGATCCCTCGGGTGCGTGACCTGTTCGCCCCCTTCGACCTGACGCTCGTCGACCACGACGAGCAACCCGGGGCGACGGGCTGGGGGGTCCCCCTCGCCTGGGATGGCGACCCCGACGATCTCCCCGACACCTTCGCCGGCATGCTCGGACGGGCGCTCGCGCTGCACGACACCGGTGGCGTCCCAGACACGCTCGCCGTCGGCGGTGCCGTGGTCCATCCGGCCCACAAGGGTACCGACGTCGCCGAGGCGCTCCTGCGCTCGCTGGGCGACGTGGCGACGGCGCACCGGCTCGAACGGGTCGTGGCCCCGGTTCGACCGACACGCAAGGACCTCTACCCCCTTATGCCCATCGAGCTCTACGCCCACTGGGTGCGCGACGACGATCTCCCGTGGGACCCGTGGCTGCGCCTGCACGTGCGAATGGGTGCGACGATCCAGCGGGTGCTTCCCCAAGCGCAGACGATGACCGGGACCGTCGACCAGTGGCGCGGATGGACAGGAATGGAGTTTCCCGCTACGGGCGACTACGTCATTCCGCGCGGGATGTCAATCCTGCACGTCGACCGTGACCATGACCTCGGCACGTACGTCGAGCCCAACGTCTGGGTCCGCCACCGCTAGGGAGTCCACCGCCGCGTGGAGGCACGGTCCACGTCGTCACCCGCCCCGGGACTCGTTGGCGGGCTCGTGACCCGTGAGCCAGTTCCACCTCCGGCGCGTTCACGCTGAACTCCCGACTCGCCGCCACGCACCTTCGCCATGGCCCCGCGGTGCCGGAGTCGCGGCCGCCGACGTGGTGGCTTCCCGGACCCGGACGTACATCCGGCGCACGACCGGGAGCACCGGCGCCCCGGCGTCTCCTGGCCCCTCACTGGCCGGCGCGGAGCCACTGGTCGATCGCCCGGGTGACGTCGACGTGCAGTTCCGCGGTGCGAACGGCGTCGGGGACGAACAGCGCGTGATTGGCGCCGTCGATCTCGAGGACCTCCCCTCCGGTGCTGCGGGCGACTCCGAGGTCCCACGCGGGGTCCTCGGAGCCCCCCACGAGGAACTGCCGGCCCGCGTGGCGGGTCATCGCCGCGACGACGTCGGGCAGACGAAGCAGGGGCGTCAGCCAGATGGCGTCGTAGCGGTGCTGGGCCGCGTAGTCCGCGCTGCAGGTTCCGAGCGACTTGGCGACGACCAGCACGCGACCGTCGAATCCCCCGACGGCCTGGCGCAGCTCGGACCCGACCCAGTCGATGGTCTCGTTGACGCCCAGGTCGGGTGCCTGCCACGACACGGCGCGCACCCGCCAGCCCCGCTGGGACGCAGCCCGGCCCGCGAAGGTCAGCAGTGGCATCGTCGCTGGATAGTCCTTGCCCGGCAGGAGCACCGCGAGACCCAGCGGATCCCCGTTCCCACCGGCCAGTCGACGTACGCACTCATTCTCCGGGCCTCCGATCTGCATCACCAGCCTAGGAAGGGCCCGAACGCAGGGGGCAACGACTCGTGGGGCACGCCGGCCAGAGAGCTGGTGGGGACCGCGTCACCGGTGCACGCTGCTGGAGACGGGCACTCTCGTCCGGCTCTCCAGACCACCCCCATCGGCGCTCGGTCAGCCACATGAGCCGGCGCGGCGTGGCCGATGTGACTTCCGGAGCGGTCGGTCGACCACAGAGGGGATACTCGAGCTGCCCGCGGCGTGGACAACACCCCTGGACCGCTTGGGGGGACGCCGCGAGCGACTAGAATGGCCAGACCGTCTGGCGCACTGCTGGACGCGGGCCGATTCCGATGTCTTCCGAGTTGGTTCACCACTGACGAGGAGCATTGTGTCCCCCACCTTCGCCGAGCTCGGCGTGCCCACCCACCTGGTCGAACGCCTGGGCGACCTCGGCCTCGCGGCCGCTTTCCCCATCCAAGAGGCTGCCCTGCCCGATGCGCTCGCCGGACGCGACGTGATCGGCCAGGCCGCCACCGGATCGGGTAAGACCCTGGCCTACGGCCTCGCCCTCCTAGCGCGCCTGGACCGGGCCCGCCCCCTGCACCCCCGCGCGCTGGTGCTCGCCCCCACGCGGGAGTTGGCTTCGCAGGTCCAGCGCACCCTCGCTTCCTTGCACTCGGACCCCCGTCGGGTCATCAGCATCTACGGAGGCACGCCCTACGGCGCCACCCGCCGGGCCCTGGCCGCCGGCGTCGACGTGGTCGTCGCCTGTCCCGGCCGCCTCGAGGACCTCCTCGAGCGCCAGACCCTGCACCTCGACCAGGTGGCCCTGGTCGTCGTCGACGAGGCCGACCGCATGGCCGACATGGGCTTCCTGCCCGCCGTCGAGCGGATCATCGCCCAGACGGCGCCGGTCCACCAGACCCTGCTCTTCTCGGCCACGTTGGACCCCGCAGTCCGCCGACTCGTGACCCGCTTCACCCGTGACGCCGTCGTCCACGACGTCGTCGACTCGTCGGCCCCGAGCGACGTGGACCACCACTTCTGGCGCGTCGGGCGCGACCAGCGCGTCGCCGTTGTGGCCGAGACGCTGGCCACCCACCGGCGCGCCATCGTCTTCACGCGCACCAAGCACGGTGCCGACCGGCTCGCCAAGCAGCTGGCCGACCGAGGCATCTCGACCGCCGCCCTGCACGGCGGCCGCAGCCAGGCCCAGCGCGACCGCGCCGTGTCGCTCCTGGCGAGCGGCCGGATCGATGCCCTCGTCGCGACCGACGTGGCCGCGCGCGGACTGCACATCGAGTCGCTGCCGGCCGTCATCCACTACGACCTGCCCGCCCAGACGGACGACTACGTCCACCGCTCCGGGCGCACCGGACGCGCCGGAGCGCGCGGCACGGTGATCTCCCTGGTCACCGACGAGACCGTCGGAGCAGCGCACCGGCTCCAGCGCGCTCTCGGACTCCCGAGCGCCATCACGGAGCCCGTGCAGTTGCCCAGCGACGAGCGCCCGCCGGCACCGACCCCTCCGAGCGCTGGCAACCAGCCGGCCCGCGCCGCGACGCCGCCGGAACACCGGACGCGGGCGGAGCGACCGGCCTCCCACGCCGCGGTGGCGCCGACCAGTGGCGGCTACGGGCCCCGGAGCCGTCCCCAGGACCGGCACCCTCAGGACCGCCGTCCCCGTCAGGGCGAGGCGGTCGTCACGTACTTCAACGAGTCGCGCGGCTACGGGTTCGCCCGCGACGAGCGTGGCGACGACCTCTTCATCCACCACACGCGCATCGACGGCGAAGGATTCCGCACGCTCACCAAGGGCGAGCGGATCAGCTTCGACGAGGTCCGTGGACCCAAGGGCCGCGAGGCCCACAACGTCCAGCGCGGCACCCGGACCCGCGAGGCCTCCTCACGCGGTCCCGCGCACCGCACGCCGCGCCCGTCCGCGCCGCGCCGCGCCCGCCAGGCCTAGCGCCACGAGCCCGGACGGGCTCAGATCGACGGCTCGCTCGCCGCTCCGGTGAACTGCGCCGCGTAGAGGCGCTGGTAGGCGCCACCGGCCGCCAGCAGGCTGGCGTGGTCCCCCTGCTCGACGACGCGTCCGTGTTCCATCACCACGATGATGTGGGCGTCACGGATCGTCGAGAGGCGGTGGGCGATGACGAAGCTCGTCCGTCCCTCGCGCAGCGCGGCCATCGCGTGCTGGATCAGCACCTCGGTGCGCGTGTCGACGCTGCTCGTCGCCTCGTCCAGGATCAGGACGTCGGGGTCGGCGAGGAAGGCGCGCGCGATGGTGAGCAGCTGGCGCTGTCCCGCGGACAGGTTGGCGCTGTCGTCACCGAGCACCGTGTCGTAGCCGTCGGGCATGGTGCGCACGAAGGCGTCGACGTGCGCCGCCTGGGCCGCGGCCACGATCTCCTCGTCGGACGCGCCCGGGCGCCCGTAGGCGATGTTCTCGCGCACGGTGCCCGCGAACAGCCAGGGGTCCTGGAGGACCATCGCGAAGTGCCGGCGCACCTCGTCGCGCCCGAGGTCCCGGTAGTCGTGGCCGTCGAGGAGGATGTGACCCCCGTCGATCTCGTAGAAGCGCACCAGCAGGTTGACCAGCGTGGTCTTGCCCGCACCGGTGGGGCCGACGATCGCCACGGTCTCGCCCGGCGCGACCTCCAGGCTCAGGTCCTCGATCAGCTCGACGTCGGGGTCGTAGCGGAAGCTGACCGATCGCAGCGACAGGGCCCCGCTGCCCGGCGCGGCAGGTCGGGGCGGGAGGTCGGCAGCCTCCTCGCTGGCGTCGAGGAACTCGAAGACACGCTCGGCGGAAGCCAGGCCCGACTGCAGCGTGTTCATCTGCCCGGCGATCTGGGTGATCGGCATCGTGAACTGGCGCGTGTACTGGATGAACGCCGTCACGTCGCCGAGCGACAGCAGGCCTGAGGCCACGCGGTAGCCGCCGATCACCGCGATCGCCACGAAGTTCAGGTTCGACACGAACTGCATCGTCGGCTGGATCGCGCCCGAGAGGAACTGCGCCCGGAAGCTCGCGCGGTAGAGACGCCCGTTGACCTCGTCGAACTCGGCGGTCGTGGCGGCCCGCCGGCCGAAGACCTGCACCAGGCTGTGGCCGGTGTGCGCCTCCTCGACGATGGCGTTGAGCTCCCCGGTGCGGCGCCACTGGGTCGTGAAGTGCGCCTGGCTGCGCCGAGCGATCAGGATCGTCAGGACGAAGGCCAGCGGGATGGTGATGACGGCGATGGCCGCCAGCAAGGGCGAGATCCACAGCATCATCGCCAGCACGCCGATGATGGTCAGCATCGACGTCAGCAGCTGGCTGAGGCCCTGCTGCAGCGTCGTGGTCAGGTTGTCGATGTCGTTGGTGACCCGGCTGAGCACGTCCCCGTGCGGGTGCGCGTCGAAGTACGCCAAGGGCAGACGCGCCAGCTTCTCCTCGACGTCCCGGCGCAGCCGGTACATCGAGCGCTGGGCGACGCCGGCCATCAGGTAGCCCTGCCCGTACGTGAGCGCCGAGCCGACCAGGTAGGCCAAGGCGGCGAAGGCCAGGGTCGTACCCAACCGCGTGAGGTTCACGCCGACTCCCGGGGTCAGCGGCATGGTCGAGAGCATCTGGGCGATCTGTCCCTGGCCGTGGGCGCGCAGCAGCGCCACCGCCTGGGAGCGCGTGAGGCCGATCGGCAGACGCGCGCTGACGATGCCGTCGAAGAGCACGTTGGTCGCCCGGCCCAGGATGAAGGGTCCGCTCACGTTGGCGGCCACCGCGGCCACCCCCAGGACGAGTGCGGCCAGCATGGGACGGCGCTCCGGTCGCAGCCGGCCCACCAGTCGGGCCAGCGACCGCCGCGCGTCAGTGGCTGTCCCGCCCGGGGCCATGCCGGGACGCATCCCTCCCCGCCAGGGGCCTCCCGGTCCGCCGCCCATTGTCATGCGACCGGCCCCAGCTGTGACAGGACGATCTCCCGGTAGGGATCGCACCCGGCCATCAGGTCGTCGTGTGAGCCCACGCCGGCGACCCGTCCCTCGTCGAGCACGATGATCTGGTCGGCTCCCATGATCGTCGAGACCCGCTGGGCCACGACCATCACGCTGGCCGACTGGGTGAACGCGGGCAGGGCCGCGCGCAGGCGCGCATCGGTCTCCGCGTCGAGGGCCGAGAAGCAGTCGTCGAAGAGGTAGAGCGCCGGACGGCGCACCAGGGCGCGCGCGATCGCCAAGCGCTGGCGCTGCCCGCCCGACACGTTGGTGCCGCCTTGGTCGACGGGCGCCTCCAGGCCGCCCATCTCGGAGACGAAGTCCGCCGCCTGCGCCACGGCCAGCGCGCGCCACAGGTCCTCGTCGTCGGCCTCCGCGGCGCCCAAGCGCAGGTTGCTCGCCACGGTGCCCCCGAACAGGTACGCCGCCTGGGGCACCAGCCCGATCGTCGACCACAGCTGCTCGCGCGACTGCTCGCGCACGTCGAGCCCGTTGACGCGTAGGGTCCCGGCCGAGACGTCGAGGAAGCGGGCCACCAGGTTGAGCAGGGTCGACTTGCCCGCCCCCGTGCCCCCGATGACCGCGCTCATCTGGCCCGGGGCGACCCGCAAGGTGACGTCCTCGAGCACCGCGCGCTCGGATCCCGGATACCGGAAGTGCACGCCCGCGAGTTCCACCGCGCCGTCGACGTGCGCGGGACGTCGGGGCGTGGGGGGGTCGGCGATAGAGGGCGTCGCGGCGAGGACCTGGGCGATGCGCTCCGCACTGGCCATGGCGCGCGGCACCATGATGACGAGCATCGTGGCCATCATCACCGCGATCAGGATCTGCAAGATGTAGGAGAGCACCGCGGTCAGGTTGCCGATGGACACCGAGCCCTCGGCCACCAGGCGCCCGCCGAACCACATCACCGCCACGCTGGTCAGGTTGAGGATCGCCATCATCGTCGGCATCATCAGGGCGAAGAGGCGGTTCACCGAGAGGGTCGTGGCGGTGAGGTCGCTGTTGGCCTCGTCGAAGCGGCGCGCCTCATCGGGTCCGCGCACGAACGCGCGGACCACGCGCACGCCGGTGATCTGCTCGCGCAGCACCTGGGTGATGCGGTCGATCCTGACCTGCATCACCCGGAAGCGCGGCACGACGCGCGTCATCATGACCGCGAGGAACACCACCATGAGCGGCACCGCCACCGCCAGCAGCGGCAGGAGCCGGGCCCCCTCGCGGATGGCGAAGATCATGCCGCCGACCATCATGATGGGCGCGACCACCATCATCGTCAGGGCGATCTGGAGGACCATCTGGATCTGCTGAACGTCGTTGGTGTTGCGCGTGATGAGCGACGGCGTCCCGAAGTCGCTCATGTCCCGCAGGCTGAAGGCCTGCACTGCGCCGAACACGTCCCGGCGCAGGTCGGCGCCCACCGACATCGAGACGCGCGATGCCCAGTAGACCCCGATGATGGCGACCGCGCTGATGACCAGGGTCACCGCCAGCATCTCGGCGCCGGTGGCCCAGATGTACCCGAGATTGCCCCGGACGATCCCTCTGTTGATCAGGTCGGCGTTGAGGTTCGGGAGATAGAGGTTGCCGAGGCTCTGACCGACGAGCATCACCACGATGAGCACGATCGGACCGGTGCGCGGGCCGAGATAGGGGCGCAGGAGACGCCACAGCATCAACGACCCACTCTAGGGTGGGCCGCCAGCGGGCCTAGGTCTCGACCAGCGAGAGGAGGCTCTCCTCCTCCTGCGCGGTGTGCAGCGCGACGATGGCCTGCAACCCGTAGAGCATGCTGCGCAGTTCGACGATGTCGGCGGCGTCGGTCCCTCCACGCTCGAGGTCGTCGAGCAGCTGTCCCAGCCGGCCGACCCGGTGCGCGATCTCGGCGTGGCCCCGACTCATCGTGCCCAGGGGGTCCCTCCCCCCGAGGTACTGGCGCAAGACGGGATAGAGGTCCTGCTCCTCGGCCAGCTCGTGGGGCAGCACGGCGGCGACCAGGTGCTGGTGGACCCGGCGAGCGACGGCGATCGCCGATGACGCGTCGGACGTCTCGGTGGCGTCCGCCGCCTCGCCCAGCTCGTCGAGCACGGCGACGATCTCGCGATGCTGCTCGTGGAACTGCCGTCCCAGCTGCGAGGCCTCCGCGGGCAGGTGCGCGGCCTCACCGCCCGCGCCGGCGGAGCGCGCGCGCAGGGCGTTGGCGATGACGGCGGCATCGATGCACTCCTGGAGCACCGCGCCCGCGACGGCGGGCAGCCCACCGGCTCCGGCGACGGCCATCGCGACCAGGGACAGGCCGGTGCCCACGGCGACGCTCTCCAGCGCGATGCGGCGCGTCCGCCGGGCCACGGCGAGCGCCTCGACCACTCGGTCGAGGCGGTCGACCATGACCACCACGTCGGCGGCCTCGGACGCTGCCGAGGCGCCCCGCGCACCCATCGCGACCCCGACGTGGGCCAGCGCCAGCGCGGGGGCGTCGTTGATCCCATCGCCGACCATCGCCGTGGCCGCCCGCGTGCTCTCGCGCGCCACCTCGTCGAGCTTCTCGGCGGGCGTCCGCTCCGCCAGCACCTCGTCGACGCCGATCACCGCCCCGATGCCCTCGGCGACGTCGGCCCGGTCCCCCGTGAGCAGGACGACGCGCTGGATCCCGCCGTCGCGCAGCGCCCGGATCGTGCGGGCGGACTCGGGGCGGGGAGGGTCAGCCAGCACCAGGATGCCGACGAGGACCTCGTCGACCGACACCCAGACCGTCAGGGCCCCCTCACGCCCGGCGTGACGCCGGGCCGCGCTGGCCCACGGGGGCTCGGGACCCACCAGCACGTACGACTCGCCGCCCACCGCCACCCACCGGCCCGCGACGCGGCCGCGCGCGCCGCTGCCGGGCGACTCCTCGACGTCCTCGGGCAGATCCAGAGGGCACTCGCGCATCCGGGCCGCGTGCACGATCGACTCGGCCACGACGTGCGGCGACATCTGGTCCACCGACGCCGCGAGGGCCAGCACGTCGCGGCCGTCCCACCCCGGCGCGACCAGGATCCGCACCAGCGCCGGTCGTCCTTGGGTGACCGTCCCCGTCTTGTCGAGGAGCACGGTGCGCACGCCGGCCAGACGCTCGAGGACCGCTCCGCTGCGCACGATGATGCCGCGCCGGGCGGCCCGGGAGAGGCCAGCGACGAAGGCCGCCGGGGCGGCCAGGATCATTGGGCACGGGGTCGCCACCACCAGCACCGCGACCGCGCGCGCCGCGCCGCCCGCCCACCACGCCGCCGCGGTCGCCACCGCCGTCACCCCGACGAAGCCGACGGCGAATCGGTCGGCCAGCCGCACGAAGGGGGCCGGCGTCGCCTCGACACCCTCGACCAGCCGGACGATCTGGGAGTAGGCGCTCTGCGCGGCCGGCACCAGCGCGATCAGGTCGAAGGGCGCCCCCGCGTTGACGACCCCGCTGGACACTCGTTCCCCCGCCCCCCGCGTCACGGGCAGCGGCTCACCCGTCATCGCCGCCTCGTCGAGCACCGCGCGCGCCGAGTACACCGTCCCGTCGACGGGCACGACGGCACCGGTCGCCACGAGGAGTCGATCGCCCACGCGCACGGCGTCGAGCGGCACGGACTCGAGAGCGCCGTCCCGGTAGCGCCGGGCACTGGTTGGCGCCCGGCGCACCAGCGATGCCAGGTCCTGGCGGGCCCGCGCGCCGGCCCACTCCTCGAGTGCACGGCCCGTGGCCAGCATGACGCTGATGACGGCGCCGGCCAGGTACTCGCGCACGCCGATCGCCCCGGCCAGGGCGACCAGGGCGATGACGTCGACTCCCACCCGGTGCGCCCGCAGGCTCGCCACGATGGTCACCAGCGACAGACCGAGGCCCAGCGCGCCCGCGGCCACCCAGAGCGCGTCGCCGACGCCGGGTGCGCCGAGGCCATACAGGATGCCGCCGCCGACCAGGAGGGCCAAGACCACGGCGAGCAACGCGCGACTCCCTCGGGGCACCGCCACCGGGTCGCGTGACCGCGGTCTCACGAGCCCACCCTAGGTTGGCGGCGATGTGCCGCTAGAAACGACCTCAGCGCACGGTCAGCGTGATCGGCACCGCCCGCAGCGCCTGGGACACGGGGCAGTTCTCCTTGGCCCCGGTGGCCGCGGCCGCGAAGGCCTCCGCCGACAGCCCGGGGACGTCGCCGGCCACCGTGATCCGGATCGCGACGATGCCCTCGCCCGGCTGGAAGTCGACCTCCACCGAGGTGTCCAGAGAAGCCGCCGGCGTGCCTCCCTTGGCCAGGGCGCTCGACAGCGCCATGGAGAAGCACGCGGCGTGCGCCGCGGCGATGAGCTCCTCGGGGCTGGTGCGGCCCTCAGGCGTCTGGGCGCGGCTGGCCCACGTCACGTCGAAGGACCCGGTGCCGCTGGAGACCAGCGACACGGTCCCGTGCCCCTCGAGCAGCGTTCCTTCCCAGTGCGCGTCGGCAGTGCGCGTCGTGGCCATGTGTCCTCCTCGGTGTCGATGACGTTCTAGCGCGTCGATCGCCCGCACGCCGCACCCGGTGACCCCAAGACCGGCCAGACGCGCCCGGTAAGATGGATCGCGATATGCGCTGGCGCCCGTGTCTGCCCCTCGACGCCATCGTCTCCGAGTGAGGAGCGGGCGCCTGCTCCCGCGGTGCGTCCGCCCCGCGGCCCTGGCCGCGCTCGCCACGACGTTCGCCCTGGTCCTGGCACCATTCACCCCGGGCCGCGCGGGCGGGGCCACGTCGGGCTGGGTGACCGCGTGGACGTCGCCCACGGACCTGGCCCTCGGGGGTGCCTACAACTCCACCATCCGCGACATCGCCACGGTGCCCATCGCGGGCACGCGAGTCGCCCTGACCTTCTCGAACCTGTGGAGCTCGACGCCCACCACCTTCGGAGCCGTCACGGTGGCCGAGGACCTCTCGGGGGCGAGCCTGGTGGCCGGCACGGTGCACCCGGTGACCTTCGCCGGGCGCCGCTCGGTGACGATCCCGGCCCACGGCCGCGTCACCAGCGATCCGGTGTCCCTGGCGGTCCACAGCGGCGAGACGCTGGCCGTCTCGATCGCCATCGCCGGCTGGGCGACGGTGAGCGTCCACTACTGCTGCGTGGGCCACACCGACACCTGGGCGACCGCCAACGGCGTGGGCGACCAGACCGCGGTGACGTCCGCCCAACCCTTCAACGTCTCGCTGACCGGTCCGTTCCTGCGCTTCCTGTCGGGCATCACGGTCGCGGGCACGCCGGCTCGCGGGACCGTCGTCGCCTTCGGTGACTCCATCACCGACGGCTATGGCTACGAGAACCAGGGCTACAGCTGGGTCACGGCGCTCCAGAAGCGGCTCGACACGTTGCCCGCGAGCGACCAGCTGGCCGTCGTGAACGAAGGCATCTCGGGCAACACGCTCACCGCGTTCCCGCCCGGGACCACGTTCGCCACCAACTCGGGCGGCCTGCCGGGCGTGACCCGCTTCGCCACCGACGCCCTGAGCTGGCCGGGGGTGCGCGCCATCGTCGTGCTGCTCGGCATCAATGACATCTGGTTCGGCGCGGGGGGGCTGACCGGCCATCCCATCCCGCCCTACGGCACGGCCGCGTCGCTCGAGGCCGGCTACCGCTCCCTCATCGCGCAGGCCCGGGCCCACGGGATCCCCATCGACGCCGTGACCCTGCTGCCCCGGTCGACCTCGACCGCCAACAAGCAGGACGACGTCATCGCCGAGTACTGGGGGCCGAGCGAGCAGGCCGTTCTCAACGCCGTCAACGCCTGGCTGCTGTCGGGGCGCTCCGGCTTCACGCACGTGATCGACGCGGCCAGCGTCATGGGTGACGTCTACGACGGCGCCTGCACGCCGACCCAGCCCTACCCCAACTACTTCAACCAAGACCACCTGCACCCCAACGTGGCGGGCGAGACCGCGCTGGCCAACACCATCCCGACGGCTTGGCTCGACACCGCCACCGCGCCGCACACCCCCGCGCTGACCAGCGCGACGCCGACGCCCGGATGCGCCGCGGCGCATCGGGCAGCCGCGGTTCTGGCGGCGAGCGTCCCGACGACGACCACCACCACGACGACGACCCCGGTGACCACCACGACCGTCGGACCGTCGCTCGCCCGCCGGGCGCGCCCGTACTTGGGCGGCGCGCTCATCGTCCTGCTGGTCCTCGCGGCCGCGCTGGCTCTGGTGGCCCGCCACCGCGTGCGGCGCCGGCACCGGGCCCGCCAGCGCATGTCGCGCCTGGACACCCACCCGCGCACGCACCGGTCTCGGCGCTGAGCCCGCCGGCCCTCAGCGCACGTCGTAGCGGTAGCGCAGGAAGACCTCGCCGCTGCGCGAGGTGATCTCGCCGTCGCGGCGCCAGCCCAGTCGGTCGTAGAAGTGCTGGGCCGCCAGGTCCGGGGGCGTGACCAGGACGAGCTGGTCATCCCCGGCGGCGCGCGCCTGTGCGATGGCCTCCTCGACCAGTGCGCGCCCGATGCCGTGGCCCTGCTGGGCCGCGTCCACCAGGACGTGGGTGACCTCGCCCACGACCGGCCCCTTCACCACCGGCCCGGGCGCCGCGGAACGGCGCCGGGCGAGGCGGTAGAGGCCGCCCGCGTAGCGGCGCGCGCGCGTCACGAGCAGGTCGCGGGCCAAGGGCAGGTCGCGGGCCAGCGCCCGACCGATGTCGCGCGCGAGGCGCCAGCCGTCACGTCGCACCATCTCTCGCGTGTGCTCGGCCGGACCCGTCGCGCCGAGCAGCGCCCCGACCACGCGGCCGTCCTCCTCGGCCACCAGGGCCAGCGCCCCCGGGGCCACCCGCCACGCCCGGTAGTACGTGGCCAAGAAGCGCTCGCCGAAGCGCGTGAGGAACTCCATGGGCAAGACGGCGACGTGCAGTCCGACGGCCGCGGGCACGTCAGCGTCGGTCATCGCTCGTACCCGCATCACACCCCCTTGGCGCCGCCCACACTACGGGGTGGGGGGACGCTGCCGGGGGCCCCTGCTACGCTCGGCGCGATGGGCCCCGCGCGACACGGTCGGCGCTTGAGTCGCCGGCGTCGCCGGCGATTGGGCGTCTTCTCCCTGGTCATCGCCGCTCTCCTCGTGGCCACCGTCCTCGCCGCGCGCACCGGGCACGGCCCGACTGCCTCCACGACTACGTCGTCATCGACCACCTCTTCGGCGCCCGTGACCACGACCACGGCCCCGGCGACCACCGGACCCTTCGCCGTGGGCGCCGTGACCTTCACCGTCACCGAGCCGGCCACGGCCTCGAGCGCCGCTCGCAGCTTCCCGGTGACCGTCCGCTACCCGGCCGAGGGCCCCGTCGGCGAGGCCCGCAGCGGGCTCGCGCCGCGGGCCGGGCCCTACCCCCTGGTGATCTTCTCTCAAGGATTCGACATCTCCCCCGAGGCCTACGCCGGCCTGCTCGACGCATGGAGCGCGGCAGGCTACGTCGTCGCCGATCCCGCCTACCCCCACACGTCGCCCGGTGCCGCCGGCGGTGTGATCCGCACCGACATCGTCCACCACCCCGCCGACCTCAGCTTCCTGGTGACGACCCTGCTGGCCGACGACCACGCCAGCGGCCCGCTCGCGGGCATGATCGCGCCCGCTCCCGTGGGCGTCATCGGACAGTCTGACGGTGGCGACGTCAGCCTGGCGGTGGCCGCCAACACCTGCTGTCGCGACAGCCGGGTCGGTGCGGCGATCCTGCTGTCGGGCGCCGAGCTGTCGTGGTTCCCCGGGTCGTACTTCACCAACGGGTCGGCGCCCCTGCTGGTGGTCCAGGGAACGGCCGACCTCGTCATGAATCCGGTCACCTGCTCGGTCACCCTGTACGACGCGGCCCCGCGCCCGCGCTACTACCTCTCGATGCTCGGCCAGGACCACCTCAGTGCCTACGTCCCGGCCGGCCCGGCGCGCTCGACGGTGGCGGCCGTCACGACCGACTTCCTCAACGCCTACCTGAAACACCTCCCCGACGCCCTCGCCGCCATGCGCGCGGCCGGTGACGTCGCGGGACGGGCACACCTCACCAGCCAGAGCGCCCTGCCGGCGGTCGCGGGCACCTGCCCCGGCGCGCCGACGGGATAGTCCGGCACCGGCGCGCGCCGAGCTCGACGACGGCCCGTCGGTGACCTGCGCGATCCCCCGGACCGCGTGAGCGGCGAATCGCGCCCGGGCTAGGCCGCTGGCTTGATGCCGCTGACCACGTTGGCCTCGGCCACCACGTTGCGCGCGCTCACCTGCGTGAAGCCGGCCTCCCGCAGGAGGCGCGACCACGCCTCGGGCGTGATGGGACGCTCGCGCAGGCGCAAAAGGTAGCGCCCCGCGTTCTTGGCGATGCGCCACAGACCGGGAATCCCCTTCTTGGCCATGGCCCGCACCTTGCCGGCGATGACCTGGCGGTCCTGGGCGGTGGTGCCCCGGCCCAGCATCATGTCCGCGTTGATGAACTGGCCGCCCGGACGGAGCCACCCGTAGGCGGCGCGCACGACGCGGGCCTTGTCGGGATCGAGCAGGTGGTGCAGGGCGTAGTTCGACACGACGACGTCCACCGAGTCCGGGTCCAGGTGCAGCTCCTCGATCGGCGAGACGACGCCGGTCACCGTGGTGAGCCCCTCCTCGCGGGCCAGGCTCAGCATCCGGTCCACCATGGCCGCGCTCACATCGACGCCGACCACCGTGGCACCCCGCCGGGCCAGCTCCAGGGCCAGGCGCCCACCGCCGCAGCCGAGGTCCACGCACGTCAACCCCGGGCGCAGGTCGACCGTGTCGATGGCCGCCGCGGCCACCTTGGTCATGCCGGCGTCGTTGTGGCGGTCCCACGTGTCGACCCGTCGGGTCCACGCGCGGCGCTGGGTCGCGATGGCCAGGCGCGTGCTGCGACGCGGTCCGCGCGACGGGGAATCCGAGGAAGCTGCTGCCATGACTGTCCGATCTGGTGCGGGCGCGCGGCCCGTGACGCCCGTGGCCATCTCGCCCGCCGCCGGCCACCAGACTACCGGTGGCTCTTGGCGCCACTGCTAGGGTGCGCGACGAGGGGGTGCCGATGGGCCTCATCGTCGCGCTGGTCGTGGTGGTGGTCGTGCTGGTCACGCTGCTGTGGTTCTCGGCCTGCACCGTCGGGCAGGCCTCCGTCGGCGTCGTGACGCGCTTCGGGCAGTACCGGCGCACCCTCGGCCCCGGCCTGCACTTCATCATGCCGATCATCGAGCACGTCCGCTCGCGCATCCCGGTCCAGAACCAGACGTCCAAGCTCGAGTTCGCCGCCATCACCAACGACCAGGCGGCCGTGCACTTCACCGCGACCATCATCTTCGCGGTCTCGGACCACGAGCCCGAGACCATCCAGCTGGTCGCCTTCAAGTTCATCAACCCGTTGGCCTTCACGACGGCCCTGACCTCCGCGGTGGAGGCGTCGGTCCGCGAGTTCGTGGCCAGCAAGAAGCAGGCCGAGATCCTCGGCCTACGCGGCGAGATCGCCACGCACGCCAAGGAGAGCCTGAACGAGCAGCTGGCCGGCTGGGGCTACAGCCTGCTCGACCTGGCCATCAACGACATCATGTTCGACCAGGCCGTCATGGACTCCATGAGCCGGGTCGTGGCCGCGACCAATGCCCAGCGCGCGGCCGAGTTCGAGGGCCAGGCGCTCCTGATCACGCGCACCAAGCAGGCCGAGGCCGAGGGCGCGGCGATCCGCATCGCCGCCGAGAACGAGGCCACCGCGGCCCGGCTGCGCGGGCAGGGACTGGCCTCGTTCCGCACCGCTCTCAGCCAGGGGCTGAGTGAGTCGGCCCATCTCCTCGAGGACAGCGGCATCAGCTCGGCCCTGCTGGCCTTCACCATGTGGACCGAGACCCTGCTCGACGTGGCGCGGACCTCGCAGGGCAACACGATCTTCCTCGACGGCAACATCGCCACGATGGAGAACGCCCTGCGACGCCTGCAGGCCATCACCGACGGGTCGATGACGAGCGAGCTCCTCGTCACGCCGACCCCGCCCCCGACCCCCGGAGAACCGCGACCTCCCGCCTAGCATGGACCGGTGCGCCCCACCCCCGTCTCTCGACGCCGGCTGATCCCGGCCACCCTGCTCGCGATGCTGGTGGTCGTCGCCGGCGTCGCCGCGTGGCTGTCGGCGGGCGCTCCGGCCGCCGCGGCGCCGGGACCCGAGGGTGTCCCGGTCCAGCCGGTCCCCGTGCTCGCCCCCGCCGGGGCCGCCAGTGGCGCGCCCGTCGACGGCATCACGTGTCGCGGCATCGGCCGCCAGAGCGTCACCTACCACGTCCACACGATGGTCACGCTCTACGTCGACGGCCAGCCCGAGCGCCTGCCCGCCGGCATCGGCATCACCAGCCCCGCGGTCACCACCGGCTCGGGGGCCCGCACCTTCGTCGACGTCGGCCTGCACGACTGCCTGTACTGGCTGCACACGCACGCCAACGACGGGATCGTCCACATCGAGGCACCCCGGCGCGGCACCTTCACCCTCGGTGAGCTCTTCGCGGTCTGGGGCCAGCCGCTGTCGGCCACGCGCGTAGGCCCGGCGCGCGGACCGGTCGTCGTCTTCGACAACGGCCACCGCCAGACGGGTGCCCCCGGCGCGTCCGTCCTCGTCCCCGGGGGAGTCATCCAGATCGACGTGGGGAGTCCCGTCGTCGCCTTCCACCCCGTCACCTTCCACGTCACCGGCGAGTGCGGTGACGGCACCAACGGGTGCGTGACTCCGACGAAGGGCTGAGCCCGCGGGCGGGGTATCGCCCGCGCGCCAGACTGGGTGCATGACCGGTGACCACGATGTCCCGTCCCGTCCCCGAGTTCCGGTGGTCCTGCGCGTCGGCGCGCCCCTCGTTGGCGTCCTCGTCGCCCTGGCGACCGCCGGCGCCAGTGTGCTGCTGGGCCGCACCGGCTCGACGCCCGTGCCGCTGGCCGCGACGACCCACCCGGTGCGCGTCACGTCGGCGGCGCCCGTTCACGGCCCCGCGTGGACCCCGCAGGCCTTCGTCGCCACCGGCTACCAGATGTCGGCGCCGGGCGCTCCCCTCACGGTGCTCACCCAGCTCGCGAGCCTGTTCGGCGTGAGCGGGATGGTCAGCGTCTACAACGGCACCGCCTACCTGATCGTCGCCGCGAACGGTGCGCGCGTGACCTACGACACGTCCGGCGGCGTCGGCCGCTGGTCCTACGACGGCCCCGACGGTGCGGGACCCTCGGTCGCGGCGCTGCGCGCCTTCCTCGCGCACCAGTGGGATCTGGCGGTGCCGCGAACCGACCGGGCCCACGCCTCCCTGGCCGTCAGCGTGGACGCGATGCGCAGCGAGCTGCACGTGCGGATCACGCAGCGCAACGACCGCATCACCCACGCCGCGGGTCCGGCCTTCGTGGTCTCGATCCGCCGCGACCTGCGCGTGAGCTCGCCCGCGGCGGCCCTGGCCGCGCTGCGCGCCCCACGTGCGGGCACTGCCGGGCCGCCCGTGCGCATCGAGCACGCCACTCTCACGTGGATGCCCTACGGGATGGGCGACGCGACGACCTGGCTCTTGCCCACCTACCTGGTCACGGGCGCCTCCACAGCGGGTCCCTGGACGGCGTCGGTGCTCGCCGTGGCGTCCACCACGGTCCGCATCCCCTGATCAGCGCTGCTCGATCAGGTCCAGGTACTCGTCGCGCCACAGGTCGAAGTGCTCGTCGGGCAACAAGACGGCGTGCGTGGGCTCGAGGCGCTCGACGAAGGCGAGCTCGTGGGAGACCGCGATGATCGTCCCGTGCCAGCTGCGCAGCACCTTGCCCAGGGCGTCGACGCTCGCCGGGTCGAGGTTGTTCGTCGGCTCGTCGAGCACCAGCACGTTGGCCCGTGACGCGGCGAGCAGCGCCAGGGACAGCTTGGCGCGCTCCCCGCCCGAGAGCGACGCCGGCAGCTGCTCGGCGGCGGCCCCGGGCAGCCCGAAGGCCCCCAGGAGCGCCCGACGCTGCACGTCCGAGGGCATGGTCGTGGACTGGAGGTGCTCGAAGACCGTGCGCGTGAAGTCGAGCTGCTCGTACTCCTGGGCGAAGTAGCCCAGGGTGACGTTGGCCCCGAGACGCACCGTGCCACCTTGGGCCTCTTGCACGCCGACCAGGCATCGCAGCAGCGACGACTTGCCCGCGCCGTTGCGGCCCACGATGAGGATCCGGTCGCCGCGACGGGTGATGAAGGACGTGTCGCGCAGGACCCGGTGGCTGCCGTAGCGCACGGCGAGGTGCTCGACCGTGAAGGGCACGTCCCCGCTGCGGGGTGGGGCGGGCAGGCGGAAGGTCACGGTCCGCTCGCGCGTGCGCACGGTGGTGCGGTCGGCCTCCAGCCGCTCCACGCGGCGGTCCAGAACCTTGGCCTTGCGCGCGCGCTTGGCCGTCTGACCGCGCATCGAGTCGGCGAGCGTGCGCAGGCGGTGGATCTCGGCCGACTCGGCTGCGGCCAGCTTCTGCTCGGAGCGCCGCCGTTCCTCGTCCTGGCGCAGGTAGTCCGAGTACGTCCCGCGGTAGTCACGCAGCTGCCCGTCGCGCAGCGCCAGGACGCGATCGATGACCCGGTCGAGCAGGGGCAGGTCGTGGCTGATCACCAGGACCGTGCCGGCGAAGCGCTCGATCTCCTCGAAGAGCCAGCGCTTGGCCGCCGCGTCGAGGTGGTTGGTCGGCTCGTCGAGCACCAGGACGTCGGGCTGCTCGTAGAGAACCCGCATGAGGTCGACGCGCCGGCGCTGACCTCCCGACAGGGAGGACAGGTCCTCCAGGAGCAAGGCTTCGGGCAGGCCGAGACCCGCGGCCAGCCGTCCGACCTCCGACTCGGCCTCGTAGCCGCCCCGCGCGGCGAACTCGGCCTCGAGCGAGGTGAACCGCTCGATCGTCTCATCGGTAGGGTCCTCGGCCATCGCGTGGCGGGCGTGGTGGACCTCCGCGTCGAGAGCGTCGAGTCCGCGGGCCGACAGCACGTGGGACAGCCCGATCGGGTCGACGCCGAGGCCGCCGCTGACGGGCTCTTGGGGCAGGTGGCTCACCCGGCCCTGCGTGACCACCGACCCGCCCACGCGCACGTGGCCCGGCGTGGTGCCGCGCAGCACCGCGAGGAGCGTCGACTTGCCCGCGCCGTTGCGCCCCACGATGCCGACCTTCTCGCCATCGCCGATGGAGAACGCGCAAGGGCCGACCAGCGTGCGCGGGCCGATCTCGACGCTGAGGTCGCGGGCGATCAGCATTCCGGCGCCTGGCCCGGTGGCGGTGCGACTCGCATCACGTCTGGCACCGCTCGGCGCAACTAGTCGCCACTGGCGACGACGGTGGCGGTGGCGACGGCGTCGCCATCGTCCAGGTTCATGACCCGCACGCCGGTCGCGTCACGACCCTGGGAGGAGACCTCGCGCACCGCGGTGCGGATCACCACGCCGCCGGTCGAGGCCAGCATCACCTCGTCGTCCAGCTCGGCCATCTGCGCCCCGACCACGAAGCCGCGTGCGGCCGTGAGGCGGATGCTCCGCACGCCCTGGCCCCCCCGGCCCTGGGTGGTGAAGCGATCCGTCTTGACCCGCTTGCCGAAGCCCGAGTCGGTGACGAGGAAGAGGTCGGCACCGGGCCGCACCACGTCCAGGGAGATGGCCCGGTCCGCCGGGCGCAGCCGGATGCCGCGCACGCCGGTGGCGTCGCGGCCCATCTCGCGCACGTCGGACTCGGCGAAGCGGATGGCCATGCCCTGGCTGGTCACGACCATCAGGTCGTCGCCGCTGGCCGTCGGCACGACGCGCACGACCTCGTCGTCGTCGCGCAGGTGGATAGCGATCCAGCCCTCGCGCCGGGACTTGTCGTACTCGGAGAAGGCCGTCTTCTTCACCGTGCCCGCCGCGGTCAGGAACATCAGGTGCTGATCGTCGGGGAAGTCCGTCGTCGCCACCACCGCCTGGATCATCTCGGAGGGCAGCAGGTTGAGCAGGTTGACGATCGCGGTTCCCTTGGCCGTGCGCTCCTTGCGGGGAATCTCGTAGCCCCGGAGCCGAAAGACGCGCCCCCGGTTCGAGAACAGGAGGATGTAGGCGTGCGCGGTCGTGTGGATGATCTGGTCGACGAAGTCCTCGTCGCGCAGCTTGGCTCCCTGGACGCCGCGTCCGCCGCGCCCCTGGACGCGGAAGGCGTCGACGGCCACCGACTTCACGTAGCCAGCGCGCGTCATCGTGATGACGATCTCCTCGTCCTCGATCAGGTCCTCGGCTCCCAGCTCGCCGGGGTCGTTGACGATGCTGGTCAGCCGGTCCGTGGCGAAGCGCGCGCGCACCTGCCTGAGCTCGCTGGCGATCACGCCGCGCAAGGTCGACTCGTCGGCCAGGATCGCCTGCAGCTCGGCGATGGTGGCGCGCAAGCGCTCCATCTCGTCGTTGAGCTCGCTGCGACCGAGGCGCGTCAACCGCCCCAGGGTCATGTCGAGGATGTGGTTGGCCTGCTCCTCGCTGAACGAGAACGGCGCCGCCATCAACGCGACGCGCGCACCCGCCCGGTCGTCGGACTGCCGGATGGCCTGGACGACCTCGTCGAGCATGTCGATCGCCCGCAGCAGGCCCTCGACGATGTGCGCCCGCTCCTGGGCGCGCCGCAGCCGGTACTGCGAGCGGCGCGTCACGACCTCGACCTGGTGGGCGATGTAGTGCTGCATCATCTGGGTCAGCGTCAAGGTCTTCGGGGCACCGTCGACCAGGGCCAGCATGTTCACCGCGAACGTGGTCTGCAGGTTGGTGTTCTTGTAGAGCTTGTTCAGCACCACGTTGGCGTTGGCGTCGCGCTTGAGGCGGATCACCAGGCGTGCCTTGCGGCCCGCCGAGTCGTTCTGGACGGCGGCGATGCCCTCGAGGTCACCCGACTTGACCAGGTCGTAGATCTTCTCCTCGACCGACTCGACCGCGACCTCGTAGGGGAACTCGGTCACGACGATGCGCGTCTCGCCGCGATGCTCCTCGATCTCGGCCACCGCGCGCATCTTGACCGAGCCGCGCCCGGTGCGGAAGGCGTCGAGGATGCCCTGGCGTCCCAGGATCTGGGCACCCGTGGGAAAGTCAGGGCCCTTGACGAACGCCATCAGCGACTCCAGGGTCGCGTCGGGGTGCTCCAGCAGGTGCAGAGTCGCGTCGATCACCTCACCCAGGTTGTGCGGCGGGATTTTGGTGGCCATCCCCACCGCGATGCCCTGGGACCCGTTGACCAGCAGGTTCGGGAATCGCGCGGGCAGGACCGAGGGCTGCTGGCTGGTGTTGTCGTAGTTGGGCTCGAAGTCGACGGTCTCCTCGTCGATCGCGTCGAGCATCTCCAGGGCCAGCGGCGCCAGGCGGCACTCGGTGTAGCGCATCGCGGCGGCGCCCTCGTCGGGACCGGTCCCGCCGAAGTTGCCGTGGCCGTCGATGAGCGGGTGGCGCATCGAGAAGTCCTGGACCATGCGCACCAGCGCGTCGTAGATCGCCGAGTCACCGTGGGGGTGGTAGGTGCCCATCACCTCGCCGACGACCTTGGCGCACTTGGAGTAGGGCCGGTCCGGCCGCAGGCCCTGGTCGAACATCGAGTACAGGATGCGCCGGTGCACGGGCTTGAGCCCGTCACGCACGTCGGGCAGCGCGCGTGACACGATGACCGACATGGAGTACTCGAGGAACGAGCGCTCCATCTCGAGGTTGATCTCGATGGGCTCGATGTAGCCCAGGGGGATGTCGATGCCGGCGGTCGTCGACCCGCCCGTGGAAGCCTTCTTGCGAACCATGGTCCTCCGGTCCTGCGTCTAGATGTCGAGGAAGCGCACGTCTTTGGCGTTCGTCTGGATGAAGTGCCGGCGCTGGGGGACGTCATCACCCATGAGGATCGAGCACACCTCGTCGGCCAGGGCCGCCTGCTCGACCGTGATCTGCAGCAGCGCACGACGCGTCGGGTCCATCGTCGTGTCGCGCAGCTCGTCGTAGTCCATCTCGCCCAGGCCCTTCAGCCGCTGGAACTCGTTGCGGTGGTCGGGGTGCTCGACCAGGTAGGCGGCCTTGGCCGCGTCGTCGCGCAGGTACACCTTGTCCTTGCCCTGCAGCGTCGAGTACAGCGGCGGCTGGGCGACGTAGACGTGGCCGTTGTGCACCAGCTCGGGCATCTGGCGGAAGAAGAACGTGAGCAGCAGCGTGCGGATGTGGCTGCCGTCCACGTCGGCGTCGGCCAGCAGGATGACCTTGTGGTAGCGGATCTTCTCGACGTCGAAGTCGGGATCGACGCCGGCCCCGATGGCCGCGATCAGCGCCTGGATCTCGGCGTTCTTCAAGATCTTGTCGGCCCGAGCCTTCTCGACGTTGAGGATCTTGCCGCGGATGGGCAGGATGGCCTGGGTCCGCGGGTCGCGGGCGTCCTTGGCCGACCCGCCCGCCGAGTTCCCCTCGACGATGAAGAGCTCGCACTCGCGCGGGTGGCGCGACGAGCAGTCCACCAGCTTGCCCGGCAGACCCGCGCCGTCCAGCGCGTTCTTGCGCCGCGTCAGGTCCCGGGCCTGGCGCGCCGCGACGCGGGCGCGGGAGGCCTGCACGGCCTTGGCCACGATCTGGGCGCCCTCGCGCGGGTTCTCCTCGAGCCAGTCGGCCAGCTTCTCGTTGGTCGCGCGCTCGACCAGCGAGCGGATGCTGACGTTGCCGAGCTTGCCCTTCGTCTGGCCCTCGAACTGCGGGTCGCGCAGACGCACCACGACGATCGCGGTCAGGCCCTCACGGATGTCCTCACCCTGGAGGTTCTCGTCCTTCTCCTTGAGCAGGCCACGCTTGCGCGCGTAGCGATTGACCGCGTTGGTCAGCCCCTTGCGGAACCCCTCCTCGTGCATCCCCCCCTCGATGGTGGCGATCCCGTTGGCGTAGGAGTGGATGCCCTCGTAGTAGCCCGTGTTCCACTGGAAGGCGACCTCGACCTCCTGACCGTCCTCGGACTGGTCGTAGAAGCCGATCTTGCGGAACAGCGACTCCTTGGACGCGTTCAGGTGCTTGACGTAGTCGACGATGCCCCCGGTGTAGCGGAAGGTCTGCTGCGACTCTCGGCCCGGGCGCTGGTCGAAGAAGCGGATCTCCAGACCCCGGTTCAAGAAGGCCATGATCTGCAGCCGCTCCGAGACCGTCTGGGCCCGGAACTCGGTCTCGTCGAAGATCGTGGGATCGGGACTGAAGGTCACCGTGGTGCCGGTGCGCCCACCCGGCGCCGTTCCGACCTCACGCAGTGGGCCCTGGGGCTCGCCGCCGTTGCGGTACTCCTGGAGGTAGTGACGACCGTCGCGGTCGATCTCCAGCGTGAGCGTGGCCGACAGCGCGTTCACGACCGAGACGCCCACCCCGTGCAGACCGCCCGAGACCTTGTAGGAGCCTCCGCCGAACTTGCCGCCGGCGTGCAGGACCGTCATGACGATCTCGGCCGCCGAGCGCCCCGGATACTGCGGGTGCTCGTCGACCGGGATGCCGCGGCCGTCGTCGATCACCCGGCAGCTGCCATCGGGACGCAGGATCACGTCGATGCGCGTGCAGAACCCCGCCATGGCCTCGTCGACCGCGTTGTCGACGACCTCCCACACGAGATGGTGCAGACCTGCCGGACCGGTGGACCCGATGTACATGCCCGGACGCCGGCGGACGGGCTCGAGCCCCTCCAGCACGGTGATGGCACTGGCATCGTAAGTGCTGGTCTCGGCGGCTTTCTTGGGCACGGAGCGGTCCTCTCAGGTCTGGTGTACCAACGGGCTCAGCTCAACGCAGCCGACGCCACTGTTCGGCCCCGCCAGTCTACCCGGTGGGGTCTGACACCCCGCCGACCCACCGGCTCACGAACCGCGCCGGATCCGGGGAACCACCGAGGTCGGCGCCGCGGCACCCAGGTCGGCGTACCAGGCGAGGATGGCGGCCGACTGTCGACGCACCCGCTCGGCGTGCGCCCCGGTGGGGACGCTCACGAGGAGCCTCCCCTCCTCGAGCGCTTGGGGGACGCACGAGGTCGCGAGCTCGGGATCGGCGTGCTCGAGCCACCGGCGGCGCAGCTCGTCCACCTGGCCCAGGTCGGAGCGGCCGAGCGTCTTGGCCACCTCGCGCAGGACGTCGCCCAGGCGGCGGGGATCCTGACTCACGAGGTGCCCGTCCCCTGGCGCACGTCGACGATCGCGGCCGTCGCCAGCTGGCGCGGCGGCGCCACCGCCGTCGTCACGAGTGTCTGGCCCACCGGCAGCAGCGCCAGGAGCCGCTCGCTGCGAGCGGCGTCCAGCTCGCTGAACACGTCGTCGAGGAGGATCACCGGCGACACGTTGCGGTGCTCGACGACGACCTGGTGGCCCGCCAGGCGCAGGGCCAGTGCCAGTGTGCGCTGCTCGCCTTGGGAGGCCTGGCGGCGCGTGTCCCGCCCCACGAGGGAGATGCGCACGTCGTCGCGGTGGGGCCCGCGGGTGGTATGCCCCCGAGCGATGTCATCGTCGAGGGTCTCGTCGAGTGAGCGGGCCGGGTCCGTCGACCAGGTCGCGTCGTAGGCCAGGGCCACCTCGTCGGTGGCGCCCGTGAGCTCTTGGTGGTAGTGGCGCAGGTGCGGGAGCAGGCGGGAGATGAGCCCGCGACGCAGCTCCATCACCTCCCCTCCCGCCTCGACCAGATCCGCGGACCAGGTGGCCAACTCCTCACGGTCCGGAGGCGTCAATCCCCCGCCCTGGATCCGGCGCAGCACCGCGTTGCGTTGGGACAGGATGCGGGCGTAGCGCTCGAGGGCCGGAGCCGACAACGGTGCCTCGTCGACCAGAAGATGGTCGATCAGCTCCCGGCGGTGCTCGGGACCCTGGCGGATGACGTCGACACCCTCCGGGGTGAACACCGTCAGCGGCAGCGAGTCACCCAGCTCCAGCCGTGACTGGGGACGCTGTCCGTTCACCAGCATGCGCTTGCGGCTGCCCCGGGCCGTTCGCTCGATCACCAGGTCGATCTGGACGCGCCGGCCACGGTGCTCGACGACACCATGGACCTCGGCATGCGGGGACCCCGTCCGGATCAGGTCGGCGCCGCTGGTCGTGCGGAACGACCCCGCCGTCGCCAAGGCGAAGATCGCCTCGAGGACCGACGTCTTGCCGGTGCCGTTGGGTGACACCAGCACCGTCACCGATTCGCGGTCCGGCGTGAAGTCCAGCGAGGAGAACGTCCGGAAGTCCCGGAGCGTGAGGTGGGTCAGGCCCACGGGCTACTGCACGCGCACCGGCATCAGCAGGTACCGGAACCGCGCGTCGTCCAGTCCGTGCACCATGGCCGGTCGCACGGCGTCGGACAGCTCGATGACGACCTCGTCGCCGGGCACGGCCTCGACCCCGTCCATGAGGAAGTTCGGATTGAAGGCCACCGTCAGGTCCTCGCCCTGATAGTCGACGTCGATCGTGTCCTCGACACCACCGGTGTCCTGGCTCTGGGTGCGGATCTCCAGCACGCGGTCCTGGACGCTGAGGCGCACCGACGACGTCGCGTCCTTGGCCACCAGGCGCGCGCGCCGCAGGGAGGTCAGGAACGTGTCCTTGGCCACCCGCAGCTGGTTGGGGTAGCTCGGTGGGATCAGCTGGAGCACCGACGGGTAGTTCCCATCGATCAGACGGGAGGCGACGCTCGTCTGGCCCACGACGAACGAGATCTCCGACTCGGTCACGGTCACGCCGATCTCGGCTTCCGGGCTGAGCGAGCTCGCAGCGCGCTGGAGCTCCTGGAGGGCGCGCGCGGGAACCAGCAGGTCCCGGTGCGGCCCGAGCGCGCGCACTCCGGGGACGTCCCGCACGGCCAGCCGGTAGGAGTCTGTGGCGATCAGCCGCAGCGCGTCGTTGTCCGCGGTGAAGAGCACGCCCGTCAGCAGGGGGCGCGCGTCATCGGTGGCGGCCGCGCGCACCACCTGGGTCAGGCCGTGCAACAGGTCCTCGGCCGCGACGCTCAGGAGCTGGCCGGTGATGGGTGGGAGGTTGGGGTAGTCCCCCACGGCGAAGGTCCGCAAGGCGAAGCGTGCCCGCCCGAGCGACACGGTCACGCTCTCGTCGTCGGACGCGATGGTCACCGCGCCGGCCTCGAGCGAGCGGACCGCGTCGACCACCAAGCGTGCCGGCACGACCGCGGCGCCGTCCTCCAGGCCGACGACCGTCGCACTCGTGCGCACGGTGATGTCGAGGTCGGTGCCCGTGACCGTGAGGCGATCGCCCTGCACGGTGAGCAAGAGGCCCGACGTGGCCCCGACCAGTCGGGAGGCCACCACACGGCTCGCGGTGGCCAATGCGTCGACCAGCGTGTCGCGCTCAGATCGGAACTTCATGGCCTGCCTTTCGTCAACTCCTCAGGGTACGTCACAGTCAGGGAGAAGAGAGGTGGGTAGTAGTAGGGCTGTGCAGATGTGGGTAGTGAGCAAAGTACCTGATAGGAGTCGGTCGTCGAGGGATGAGTTGTCCACAGCGGTGTGGGCAGGTCCCTCAACCCTGAAGCAGCAAGTTTCGCTGGATGTGGGAGACGCGCGGGTTTTCCACGGGACACCGACACGATCTGCTCACCTTGCCGACACGTCGACGGGCAACTCGCCCTGCAGGCGCTTGGCCAGCTGGTTGATCTGGGCCAGCAGCTCACTGTCGCGCGGGAGCTGCTCCTTGATCTTCTCCACGGCGCTGATCACGGTGGTGTGGTTGCGCCCGTCGAAGATCTTGGCGATCATCGGGTAGGAGTAGTTGTCGAGCATCTCGCGGATGAGGTACATCGCGATGTGCCGGGCGTGGACCAGGGGCCGCAGCCGCTTGGAACCACGGACCTCGTTGGGGGACAGGCCGAAGTAGTCCGAGACGGCCTCGATGATCGTCTCGGGCCGCAGGGTGATCTGCTCGTGGCCGAGATTGGTCAGGTGCGCCTTGGCCAGCTCCAAGGTGATGGGCTCCTGGCGCAGGTTGGCGAAGGCGCGCAGCATCGTGACGGAGCCCTCGAGCTCCCGGATGTTGTCGCGGACGCGGTGGGCGACCCACTCAGCGACCTCGCTGGGCAAGATGACCCCCTCGGCCTCGGACTTGGCGTGGAGGATCGCGATGCGGGTCTCGAGGTCGGGCCGGTCGATCTCAGTGACCAAGCCCTGGAGGAGCCGGCTGCGGAAGCGCTCCTGGATGCCGGCCAGGTCCCGCGGCGAGCGGTCCGAGGTCAAGACGATCTGCTTGCCCTCCCCGTGCAGGGCGTTGTAGGTGTGGAAGATCTCCTCGTGGAAGGTCTCGCCGCGGGCCTCCATGAACTGGATGTCGTCGATGAGGACGACGTCGTTCTCCCGGTAGCGCTCGTGGAGGGCCAGTTGGGTGCGGGTCTGGATCGCGCGGATGAAGTCGTTGAGGAAGGTCTCGGTCGACACGTAGAGCACGCGGCGGTCGGGGTAGTTCTCGTGGACGTAGTTGCCGATGGCGTGCAGGAGGTGGGTCTTGCCCAGGCCACTGGATCCGTAGATGAGCAGCGGGTTGTAGGCGCGCCCCGGAGTCTCGGCGACGGACTGGGCGGCGGCGAAGGCGAGCCGGTTCGAGGGTCCAGGAACGAAGGAGTCAAAGGTCATGCGCGGGTCGAGGCGGGTGGGCCGGTCGACGCTGGGCGCGTAGGACGCCGCGGGCATCGCCGCCGACGCGTCCGGCCCCGCCTCCTCGATCGCGCTCTCGCCGGGCTCGGCGATGGTCAGCGAGACGTGGATGTCGCGGCCGACCACGGCCCGTGCGTTCTCGGTGATGAAGGGCAGGTAGCGCTGTTGCACGCGCTGGAGCTGGATTTGGTTAGGCACACCCAACACCAGATCGTCGCCGGTGAAATCCACAAGGCGCAACTTGTTCAGTCCAGCCGACCACACTGCTTCGGATGCCTGACTTTTCAAGGATGTGCTCAATTGGAGCCAAAGGTCGTCGCTGTCGCTCACACCCCTCCTCCACAGCTCTGAAAATCGTTATCCACAGGCCTCGCGCGCTCGGGTGAGGGGCGTCAGGCTGGAGTCACGTTACACCCTGGCAGTGGTGTGAGACGAGGGTCAATTCGTCAAGTAAGATGGCAGGTCTATGCGTGGTCACCCGGGGTGGTGGCTTCAACGGGTGCGACGAGGATGAGGTCGAGGTGAAGCGGACATTTCAGCCCAATCAGCGCAGGCGGGCGAAGACCCACGGGTTTCGCGCGCGCATGCGCACGAAAGCAGGACGTGCTGTCTTGAAGGCACGGCGACTGAAGGGTCGGCACCGGCTCACGGTGTGACCGGTGGTCGAGAGTGTTCGCCGACGCCGAGATTTCGAGCGACTGGCCGCGTCGACTCATCGGGCGCGCAGTTCGACGCTCCGCGTCGTGTACTGCGCTCGTGAGCCTGACGATCCGGCTGTCGCGGTGGCCTTCGCCGTCGGGCGACGCGTGGGGTCGGCCGTGGCGCGCAACCGAATCCGGCGCCGCCTGCGGGCGGCGCTCCAGGAGCTCGAGGGCACGATGCCCGAGGGCTTATACCTGATCAAATGCGATATAGGAACAAGAGATCTGACGTATGAAGAACTCCGGACCAACCTCCGAGAGGGCATCGGCCGTGCCAGCGCGCGCTGAGACCTCCCCGATCGCGCGAGTTCTGGTGGCGGCGGTGCGCGGGTACCAGCGCTTGCGCGCGGGTCGGCCATCACCGTGCCGGTTCTATCCCTCCTGCTCGGCCTACGCCGTCGAGGCGCTGGAGGTCCATGGCGCCGTACGGGGCTCGTGGCTGGCGCTGCGGCGCATCGGCCGGTGCCGGCCCCTCGGTCCCCACGGCATCGACCTGGTCCCCACCCGTGACTCGAAGCCGCGGGGGGCGTGATGGGATCGATCACCCACTCGATCGGTGCGATCTTCCAGCCGATCTTCCACCTTTTCGGGTGGATCCTCGCCTTCTTCTACGGGGTGATCCCCAACTACGGGATCGCTATCGCGCTGCTCACCATCGTGATTATGGGGGCCCTGACCCCCTTCACGGTCAAGAGCACGAAGTCGATGATGGCGATGCAGAAGCTCCAGCCGGAGATCAAGAAGCTCCAGCAGAAGTACAAGGGCCCCGAGAATCGCCAGATGCTCAACGAGGAGCTGATGCGGCTGTACCGGGAGGCGGGCGCCAACCCCGTCGGCGGCTGCCTCCCCGTGCTGCTGCAGGCACCTTTTCTATTCATTCTGTATAGCGTCATCCGCGGTCTGACCAACGTCACCGCGAGCGGTGTCGTCCAGCCGCGCTACATCCCGATGACCTCGAAGATGTACCACAACCTCATCGCCTCCCACGGACAGATCACCTCGTTCGGTTTCAACCTGGCCCTCAAGCCGTTCAGCCACCACTCGTCGGCGCTGGCCGCCATCCCCTACTTCGTGATGGTCGCTGTGGCCGTGGGCCTGCAGTACTTCCAGATGGCCCAGATGAACAGCCGCAACAAGGTGACGGGGCAGGAGATCCCGAGCCAGCAGCTCATGATGCAGCGCGCCATGCCGATCTTCTTCGCGTACTTCTACATCATCATTCCCGCGGCCGTAGTGCTCTACATGGTGGTGTCGACGATCATCCGGATCATCACCCAGGACATCATGTTCCGCACCGGGATCTCGAACCCCGCGCGCCACGGCGTCGAGCGCGCTCTGCCCGGGGCGGCCAAGGAGATTCCCGCCGAACCGGAGGCCCCGGCACCCCCCGGACGCCCATCGGCGGCAAAACCCTCACCTTCAAGTCCCAAGCCGGCTCCCCAGAGCCGCTCGCGGGCGAAGCGGAAGAGAAAGGCGCGCTAAGCCATGGATTGGGTGGAAGCGACGGGAAAGTCTGTTGACGAGGCGACGTCACGCGCCATCGCACATCTCGGTATCGGTGTCGAGGACGCGGAGGTCGAGGTTCTCGAGGAGCCCCGGACCGGCCTGTTCGGCCGGGTGAAGGGCGAGGCGCGCGTTCGGGCGCGCGTGCTCCCCAAGAGCCCACGCCCCAAGCGCACGGGGCGCGACCACGGGCGCGAGCGCCGGGAGGGTAAGAGCGGGTCCAAGTCTCACCGCGGTTCCAGCAAGCCGCGCGAGGAGAGGCAGTTGGACGAGTCGCGGGGGACGGACGATCGGTCGTCCACGACCTCGTCGTCCGGACCGAAGTCATCCAAGCCGCGCAAGCGCAAGCCCTCATCGAACTCCTCCCACTCCGCAGTCGACGGTGCGGAGGAGCGGCGTGGGGAGAAGTCTCCAGTGGAGCGATCCCGCAAGGCGTCGCCCGAAAAGAAGAAAGAAGGCGACGTGGCGAACGGAGTCTCCCTGTCCGAGCAGGCCGAGGTGGCCAAGGGGTTCCTCGAGGGTCTGCTCCAGTCCATGAAGCTTCAGGCGACGGTGACGTGGCGAGAGGTGGATGACGAGACCGTCGAGCTGTCCATCGACGCCGATCCGCCGTCCGAGCTGGGCGTGCTCGTCGGTTCCCGGGGGGCGACGCTTTCGGCCCTGCAGGAGCTCACCCGGACCTTCGTCCAGATCAAGAGCACGGGTCGTACCGATCGCATCCTGGTGGATGTGGCGCGCTACCGGGAGCGGCGGGTCGCTGCCCTGGGACGCTTCGCCCAGCAGGTGGCCGAGGACGTCGTTCGTACCGGCGAGGAGCGCGCGCTCGAGCCGATGTCGTCAGCGGACCGCAAGGCCATCCACGACGCTCTGGCCGCGAACGACCTGGTCCAGACGCGCTCGGAGGGCGAAGACCCCCGGCGCTTCATCGTCATCTCGCCGGCGTAGACGCCCTGGAGCCCATCGCCTCCCCTTGGCTCCTGCGGACGCTGGAAAGCGCCCAGGAGTGGGGCTTCCTGGGGCCGGGTCCGGTCCAAGGACACATCGACCACGCGGCCGTGTTCTGGGAGGCCTGGGAATCCGGGCACCGCGACGCTCCCACGGCGGTTCTGGACCTCGGCAGCGGCGGAGGCGTTCCCGGACTGGCGCTGCTCGCCCATTGGGGCGTCCGGACGGTCCTGCTCGACGCCATGCGACGGCGCACGGTATTCCTGGAGCGAGCGGTTCACGAGCCTGATGCGCCAGCGGGTGGCGAGGTGTGGACTGGGCGGGCGGAGGTCCTGGCCCGTCAGCCCGGGGCCGAGGAGTCCTTCGACCTCGTCACGGCCCGATCGTTCGCGCCACCGGCGGCGACGGCCGAGTGCGCGGTCCGTTTCTTGCGCGTGGGTGGCTCCCTGATCGTCTCGGAGCCGCCCGAGGGGACGAATCGCTGGCCGGAAGCGGGATTGGCCGAACTGGGCCTGAGTCTTCGAGCTTCGCTGCGCGAGCCCTACGGTGTCGTCATCCTGGTGAAGGAGGCGGCCACCAGTGCGCGATATCCGCGCCGAGTCGGGGTTCCCCAGAAGCGCCCCCTCTTCTAGCCGTCACCGGACGTCCCGGCCGGGAGGTGGCCCTCGCGACCGTAGTTCCCGGAGCCACGAGCACGTTCGAGCCGCTTGCCCAGACACAAGACGGGACACCACGGGCGAGGCGGGCCGCTTCGGGCCGGGAGGGTTGCTTCGAGCGTCGGACGCACCGCCGGCACACTCTTGCGACCGGTGTGGTCTCCCATCAGGAAAGACGAGTCAATTACGATCAGGGGCGCTCCCGGTTGGTCGCAGTTCCGTTGAGCCCGGTGCCGACGCAGACACCGGGTATCGGGCACTCCCCCGGTCGACCGGTGTTTCACGTGGAACATCCCGATGGTTTCGCTGCGGGGCGGACTGCCCCACGGGTCGTCGGGGCATCGGACAGCATGGCGACGGGCTGCGGGTCCCGAGGCTCCCCGAGACCCCCCGCGCCACTCCCCCGGTCGACCGGTGTTTCACGTGGAACATCGGGGCAGCTCCCAGAAGCCGGTTCACCAAGCCCGACGTCCCGTTCCGCCCCTGGTGGTAGCCTGCGGGAACCGTGGCAACGCATCCTCCACGAGACGGGGTCGCGGACCTGGGCGAGCGGAGATCCTGGACCGTCAGCCCGGAGCCGAGGAGGCCTTCGACCTCGCCACGGCTTGTCCGTTCGCACCACCGGCGACATTTGGGTGCTTCGCCATCTGGTGGGTGAACGTGCCATCCGGATCGTCTGGGAGCCTCTCTCGGGACGAATTGATGACGGGCAGTCGGATTGGCGGTGCTGGGCGAGATCTCCACCCCCCGCGAGGGCGGCCCCCCGCGGCGCTGTCCCCCCGGGGCCCGATGGCCGCCGGGACGCGCTCTGGGGGACGAGAGAATGGTTCGAGGGGGCCCGTACCTTCTCGCGGCTCCGTCTGTCTGCAGTGCCCGACCCCCGGCGGGCCCGTCGGTGGGCCGGCGTGGTCACGGACGCGCGGTCCAGAGGGTCCGAGAGACCCCGGGGTGGCGCTCCCCCGCTGCCGACAGTGTTTCACGTGGAACATTCGGACCCTGAACGGTCCCGGCTCCCTGCCGGGGTGAGCAGCGCCCGGGGGGACCGGGGGACCTGCACCACTCCGGGTCCGTCGCAGCACCCGAGGGCGCCGGGAGCCGTGGGTGCGGTAGGGCGTGCGGGACGGAGGGGGATGGCCGGCCGGCCGGCCGGCCGGCCGGCCCGCCGCCGGCGGGCCGAGCTCTCGGAAGCATCGCGAGTTGGCCCGACCGGAGGGGTGCTGGGGCGGTGCCCGGTGGGCGGCAGGTGCAGGAAAGTGTCGTCCCTGGAATGTTTCACGTGAAACGGAGAGTCCGTCAATGCGCACCTGCGGGTCACATTTCCAGCCGCGCATTGGGAAACGAGAAGAGGCCGATCTGGGTCCTGGGAATGTTTCACGTGAAACGCTGGTACTTGACGGATGCCGCGGTGGCGTGTTGAATGGCAAGGTACTGAACGGCACCGAACTCGGCTGGGAAGAGGCGTATGGCGCAAGAGGCAAGGACGACGATTTACGCCGTGGCCAACCAGAAGGGTGGAGTCGGGAAGACAACGACGACCACGGCGCTCGGCGCCGCATTGGCTCAGGCGGGCAAGAGGGTCCTGGTCATCGATCTCGATCCCCAGGGGAACGCCACGACCGGACTCGGTGTGGACGGGAGGCGCTTCGAGAACTCCGTCTACGACGTCTTGCTCAATGGCGTCCCCATCGCTGATGTCGTCGAACCCACGGGCTTCAACAACCTCTTCGTCGCTCCCGCCACCTTGGACCTGGCGGGGATCGAACAGGAGCTGACGTCGGTGATCTCGCGGGAACTTCGCCTGAAGCGAGCACTGGCGTCCGTCGACGGGGAGTTCGACTACATCTTCATTGACTGCCCGCCCTCCTTGGGACTGATCACGATCAACGCGTTCGCGGCGGCCACCGAGATCATGGTGCCCGTGCAGACGGAGTTCTACGCGCTGGAAGGTCTGACCCAGCTGCGCAAGATCGTCGAACTGGTCCAGCAGAACCTCAACCCGACGCTGCAGATCACGAAGGTGATCCTCACCATGTACGACTCGCGCAACACGTTGGCGGGTGATGTCGCAGCGGAGGTGCGGCGCCACTTCCCCAACGAGCTCTGTCAGACTGTCATCCCACGAACGGTCCGTCTGGCGGAAGCCCCGTCATTTGGACAGCCCATCACCTACTTCGACCCGAACTCCAAGGGCGCGAAGGCCTACCGGGCGCTAGCGGAGGAGATCATGAATGGCTAGGAAACCAGGACTCGGACGAGGGCTGGGTGCTCTCATTCCCGAAGGGACCACGGTGGAGACCCCGCCCCCTCCGCCTCCGAGCACCAGCCCACTGCGCAACGTGCGCGTCGACGCCATCCGGCCGAATCCCTTCCAGCCGCGCAAGGACTTCAATGACGAGAGCCTGCATGCGCTGGCGGCGTCCGTCTCCGAGCTGGGTGTCCTCCAGCCCCTGATCGTGCGCCCGCTGACGGGGGAGGACAGCGAGGCCTACGAGCTGATCGCCGGTGAGCGGCGGCTCCGTGCTGCCAGTCTGGCGGGCTTGGAGACGGTACCGGTCTTGGTCCAAGACGACGTCAATGACCGGCTGTCGCTCGAGCAGGCGGTCGTCGAGAACCTGCACCGCGTGGATCTGCATCCCCTAGAAGAGGCGGCCGCGTATCAGCAGCTGATCGACGAGTTCGACCTGACCCACGAGCAGGTCGCCCAGCGGGTCGGCAAGAGCCGGGCCAATGTCACCAACACGTTGCGGCTGCTGCAGCTAGGGGAGGCGGCGCAGGCGGCGCTCGCGACTGGCCAGCTGACCGCTGGCCACGCTCGATCGCTGCTGGCCATCAGTGATGCGACGGCCCAGGCCGCGATGGTGAAGCGCGTGATCGCCGACGAGCTGTCCGTGCGGGCCACGGAGGAGGCAGTACGGCAGTTCCTCGATCCGAAGCCGACACTGCTGACTCCGACGGACGAAGAGCCGCAGGTCTCCGGAGCGCCACGCCTGCGCGCGGTTCCCGACGCGAGTGTCGCCGAGCTCGAGCACCTGCTCGAGGACTACCTGAACACACGGGTCCATGTGGACCTAAAAGGCCGAAACGGTAGGATAATTATCGATTTTGCGGACCTCGATGACCTGGAACGGCTCTACATCGCCATCGCCAACGTGCACTGACCCTCAACCCTCAACCTCAGCTTCTCGTTGAGGTTATCCCCAACTTGTGGATGAAGTTGTGGGTTCCGCGCCGAGAGTCCGGCACTCGGGGGAGTAATTCCAGGTCGGATGCGAGTTATTCGCACCCGGAAAAGAGCGCTACTTGTGGAGAGCGGCCGTCACGGCCACGAGCAGGGCCTGAGCCAGGGAAATTGGCTCATCTTGGGCTCCGCACTCCACGTGGACCGTTGTCATGCGGGTCTCGCGCAGGACCGGCAGCGCCATGCCCGTGACCTCCACGCGGGGCAGCGTCAGCTCGCGGGCCAGGCGTGAGGCGATGGCGCTGGCCACGCGCTCGCCCCGCCGCGAGTGCGATCGGTAGGAGGCCCAGTAGTTGAGGCGCACGCCGCGCACCTCGGGACTCGCGGCAAAGGACAGCACCAGGCGGGCGTCGGCCCGGTTGGCGGCTGACGCGATCACGTCGGGATCGTCACTCGCCAGGCGAAGCATCGGGCTGCGGTCGGACCAGCCGGCCGCGACACGTTCGGCCAGCGGACAGGCGCCGGCGATCACCACCAGGCCGGAGCCCACCTCGTCGAACCCGATGCCCTCGCGCGCGTCGGTGACCAGGTGCCGGTCCGTGGTGATCGCGGCCACGCGGCGCAGCTCGACGAGAGTGGTCAAGGACACCACGCCGCTCGGCTCGAGGGCGCGGTTGCGCTGGAACTCGCTGACGGCCGTGTGCAGCAGCGGTCCGAAGATGCCGTCGATCCGTCCCGGGTCGAAGCCGAGCTGGGACAGGCGGACCTGGAGGTCGGCGACGTCGTCACCGCGCAGGCGTGGCGTGGCCAGGTAGAGCAAGCGGTCACCGAGGTGCCAGCCGGCCTCGACCAGGCGGGTCCACGTCGTCGCGTCGACGGTGCCGGTGATCGGCAGGCCACGGGAGCGCTGGAAGGCCTCGACCAGGGTCGTCGACTCGTCGCTCAGGACGTCGACGCCGCTGAGGCAGCCGAAGCCCAGGTGCTCCAGGCGCTCGTGCAGCTCGCGAATCTGCGGGCCCGCGGCGCCAACTCGCCAACCCGTCGTGATCAGGACTTTGCCAGGGCCGACGTGATCTCGTTGAGCAGTGCGCCCTTGGGACGCGCCCCGACGATGCGCGCGACGACCTGCCCGTTCTTGAACAGCAGCAGGGTCGGGATGCTCATCACCGAGAAGCGCGTGGCCGTGGCGACATTGTTGTCGACGTCCAGCTTGCCGATGGTGAAGCGGTCGGCCTGCTCGACGGAGAACTGCTCCAGGATGGGTGCGATCATCTTGCACGGTCCGCACCACTCGGCCCAGAAGTCGACGAGCATCGGCTTCTCAGCTGCTCCGATGGTCTCGTCGAATGTGGCGTCCGACAGAATCGTGATCGGGCTAGTCATGAGGTCCTCCGAGTGGCGGCTGGTGTGGCGGGACCACCTTAGTGACTGCGCTGTGCCCCCGGCCTATCCGTGCTGGCGGGCCTCCAGCCACTTCTCGGCGTCCATCGCGGCCATGCAGCCGGAGCCCGCCGAGGTGATGGCCTGACGGTAGTGGTGGTCCTGAACGTCGCCGGCGGCGAAGAGGCCGTCGACCGAGGTGAACGAGCCCAGGGTCGTGTGCACGTACCCGTTGTCGAGCAGATCGACCTGGTCCGCGACCACCTCGGTGTTGGGGACGTGGCCGATGGCCACGAACACGCCGGTCACGTCGAGCTCGCTCTCGGCCCCGGTGACCGTGTCGCGCACGCGCAGGCCCGACACCCGGTCCTGGCCCTCGACCTCGAGGACCTGCGTGTTCCACGCGAAGCGGATCTTCTCGTTGTTCAGGGCGCGCTCCTGCATGATCTTGGACGCGCGCAGGGCGTCGCGCCGGTGCACGATCGTGACCGAGTTGGCAAAGCGCGTCAGGAAGATGGCCTCCTCGAGGGCGGAGTCGCCGCCCCCGATGACCGCGATGTCTTGGCCCCGGAAGAAGAATCCGTCGCAGGTGGCGCACGTCGACACCCCGTGGCTGAGCAGGCGGCTCTCGCCGGGGACGTCCAGCATCAAGGACCGTGCTCCGGTGGCCAGGATCACGGTATCGGCGGTGATGCTCGGCTCGTCGTCCTCGCTCAGCCAGGCCCGGAAGGGTCGCTGCGAGACGTCGAGTCGGCGCACCTTGTCGATGCGCAGGTCCGCGCCGAACCGCTCGGCCTGGGCTTGCATGTTGGCCATCAGCTCGGGTCCCCCGATGCCGTCGGGGAAGCCCGGGAAGTTCTCGATCTCGGTGGTCAGCATCAGCTGGCCGCCGGGCTGGTCCGAGGTCGAGGACGGCTCGCCCTGGATGACGATGGGGGACAGCTGGGCACGCGCGGTGTAGATGGCGGCCGTGAGGCCGGCGGGGCCCGACCCGATGATCAAGACGGAGGTGTGCTCACTCATGAGGTGCCCGAGGCGTCACGGGGCGCCGACGGCGCCAGATGACCAGGCCCGCCACGAGGGACAGGACGCCGATGAGGGCGTCGGTGAGCCAGACGCGCCCGGCGAAGACGTAGACGTCGAGCAGGCGGACACCGCCGATCAGGACCACCACGACGAGGACCAGGGCCACCAGGATCAGAACGAAGAGGTACGCGATGGTGCGGCCGATCAGGAGGATCGGGCGGATGACGCGGTCGTGGACCACGTCGAGGGTGTGGTCAAGGAGCTCGAACAGCCGATCGATCAGGTCCGGCCGGGGCTCGGGTGCCGGCGGGGGAGTGCTCACGGTACGAATGTAGCGGTGTCGGGGGCCTGTTCCAGCCAGCAGGCACCGATGATGCCTGGTCCCGAGTGCGTCCCGACCACGGGCCCGATGTCGGCCACCAGCAGGGGGTGCTCGAGCTCGGTACCCGCCAGCAGCGCCTCGAGGTCCGGGAGGTCCGGCGCCATGCCGTGGACGATGGCCAGCCGGGAGAGTGGCGCGTGGCCGAGGGCCTCGTGGGCGACGGCGGCCAGGGCCCGCGCGCGGGTCCGTTGGCGGCCCCGCTCGGCGACGACGCCGTCGCGCAGCTCGAGGAGGGGCTTGATGGACAGCATCTGGCCCAGCAGGGCCCGCGCTCCGCCGACCCGGCCGCCCTTGACCAGGTGCTCGAGGGTGGCCAGGGTGCCACAGATCCCCGCGCGGGGGACCAGGGCCCGGGCGTGGGCCTCCAGCCCGTCCAGGGTCACGTCGCCGGCTTGGGCCATCTCGGCCAGCTCCATCACGACGAGGCCTTGGGCCATCGTCACCGCGCGGGTGTCCACGACGCGCACGTCGATGCGTCCCGCGACCGCCTCGGCGGCCACGACGGCCGACTGGTAGGTGGCCGACAGGTCGGCCGAGAGCGTCGCCACGAGGATGCCGTCGTAGCCCGCGGCGGCGGCCTGCTCGTAGGCGGCGGTGAAGGCGCCGGGGGCCGGCGCCGCCGTCTCGGGGAGGACCGACGCCTCGTGGCACCGGCGCCAGAACTCGGCGGGTGCGAGCTCGACGCGGTCGACGAACTCCTCGTGGCCGAACCGGATGGTCAGGGAGATCACGTCGATGCCCAGGCTCTCGGTCACCGGAATGGGCAGGTCCGACGCCGAGTCGGTCATCACGCGAATGCGGGGCACGGGTCCTCCCTCCGGGGGCTGCTGGCAGCCTTACACGTTCCGGGTCCGGCGGCCAGCCGAACGCTGCTCGACGGCCACGACCGCCACGAACACGGCTGCGCCCACGATCGCCGCGGCCACGAAGCGGACGACCAGGCCGATGCCGCTGGTCGCGCTGCCCAGGACGTAGGTGACGGCCATGGCGACGCCGGCCACCACCGAGGCGAGCGCGCTGCGGCGCACGTGCACCGACCAGATGGCGGGCGCCACGATGACGTGCCGCCGGGCCAGGACGCCGAGAGCGAAGACGCCGGCCACCGTGTAGGACACCGAGACGCTGGCCGTCAGTCCGGCCAGGGAGTGGCGTCCCCACAGGAAGGCCAGCACGATGTTGAGCCCGTTCTGCAGCACGTACAGGGCGAAGACCACGCGCGCGCGCTGCATCGACTGGAGGCCGCGGATGCTCAGCATGAACAAGGTGAAGCCGGGCATCCCCGCCCCCAACACGGCCACCACCGTGCCGGCGGCCAGCGGCTGGCCGGCGTGGGCGTGGTTGAGCAGGATGCCGACGAGGGGCTGGTTGAGGACCAGGAACGCCACGGTGGTGGGAACGATGATCACGAGCGACTGGCGCAGCCCGAAGCGCAGGCGGGCGCCGAGCGCGTCGTAGTCGTGCTTGGTGGCGAGCTCGGCCATCTGGGGCCCGAGCGCGCTGAGGACCGAGACGACGATGACCGCGTAGGGCATCAGGAAGAACGACCACCCGTAGGTGTAGGCGCTGACGGGCCCGCTGCCGCCGATGCCGAAGGCCAGGGCCAGGATCACGTACAGCGACGCCTGGTTGGCCACGACCACCAGGAAGGTCCAGGTGCCCAGGCGCGTGATGGCGCGCAGCGCGGGATCGGCGAAGTCGAGGCGGAACCGCAGGTGCCCCAGGCCGCTGCGGCCGAGCGACGGCAGGAGCAGCACGAACTGGACCACCACCCCGAGCGTCGTGCCCAGCCCAAGCCACAGCAGGGGCCGGCTGCCGGGCAGCGCGCCCAGGCGCGGAGTCGGGTCGATGAGGTGGAACCAGATGAGCACGGCGATGGCGACGACGTTGTTGGCCAGGGGGACCCAGGCGGGGGCGCCGAAGCGCTGGCGCACGTTGAGCAGTGCGGTGGCCAGCCCGAACACGCCGTAGAAGAAGATCTGGGGGACGAACCACCGCAGCAGCCCGGTCGCGACGGCGCGCTCGGCGCCGACGACCGCGATGGCGTGCGCCGAGCCCAGCTGGTGCAGGGCGGTGAAGGCATCAATGATCCAGGGAGCGGCGACCCAGGCCAGGACCGACCCGACGAGGAGCACCAGGACCGAGGCCGTGAGGACGCTGGAGATGGAGCGCCAGGCGCGACGCTCCCCGTCGACGGACAGGCGCTCGACGAAGACGGGGATGTAGGTGGCGATCAGGATCCCGCCCAGCACCAGGTCGTAGAGCATGTTCGGAATCGTGTTGGCCAGGTTGAAGGCGTCGGCCAGCCGCGTGAACCCGAGGACCCAGGCCAGCACGACGACGCGGATCAGGCCGGTGAGGCGCGAGACCAGGGTTCCGCTGGCCATGGAGGCGACGCGCGAGGAGTGGCTGGCGCTCATCGGGCGTGACGCCCGCGCGCCTGCTTGCGGTACGAGCGCAGCCACCAGGCCGCCAGCACCAGGATCGACGCTGCGGTCAGGAGGTAGCCGACCAGGGAGGCTCCCGCGGCGCGCACCTGGATGGCCGCGTGGGCGATGAGGAGCTGGCCATTGGGGGTCGTCAGGTTGACCTGCAGGGTCAGGCTGCCGCCGCGGCCCACGACCGGCACCCGGAGTGCGGTGATCGGCGCGGTCACCGAGACGGCGACGGCGGAGCCCTTGGGGAAGGTGAGGTCCGAGGTCAGCAGGTGCACGACCCCGGTCAGGGCGTAGGGCGCGCTGGAGCGCACGGTGATCGGCAGGTCCGAGCCCGAGCCGGCCAGCGTGATGGCCCCGGGGTCGATGGAGAAGTAGGCGAGCTGGCGCGTGACCAGCGCGCCGACCGCGGCGATGCGGCTCTGGCGTGCGCCGGCGGGCCCGACGTCCTCGGCGTCGGCCAGGGCCACGCGCAGTCCCACCGACTCGATGCGCGAGGTGATGGCACCGGTGTAGGCGTCGACCTGGCTGGCCACGCTCTGGAGCTCGGCCACGTTGGCGCTGCTCCACAGGGCGGTGGGCACCGAGGGGCCGAGCGCGCGCGAGGTCGGGGCGCCGTCGGCTCCCACGAGCGACGAGTCGAACGCCGGCCCGAGGGTCGTGGGCGCGACGAAGGGATCAGCGGGCAGGCTGCGCGCGATGTCGGTCAGCACGGCCGGGCTGACCGCGGCCGCCGGGGTGTCGATGACGACGGTGCGCGGGGCGCTGGCGTTGGGAGCCTCGAAGTGCAGGAAGGCCAGCGTGGCCAGGACCATGGCGGCCCGGCGCCCGGGCTCGATCGCGCTGTCGAGGACGAGGTTGCTCAGCGGCTCGTCGGTGGCCAAGGCGGTGACGCCGGTGGCGCCGGTGACCTTGAAGGGCTCACCCCACGTGAGGGTGGTCGAGGGCGCGGTACCCAGGTCGGACTCGGGCATCACGACGTCGGTGACGCCGGCGCGGGCCAGGCCGTCCAGGGTGCCGGGCGTCGTGGGCCCGCTGAGCAGCAGCGGACCGTCGACGTAGCGGCCGCTGGCGGCCGCGTAGAGCTGGGCGCCCAGGTTCACCTGACGTGCCAGTTCGGAGTGCAGCCCGGCGTTGGCCAGGCCGGTGAGGTCCGCCTGGGCCGGTGGCGCCGCGATGGCCCGATGCAGGGGGCTGGCCACCGCGCGGGCCAGCGCCCGGCGCCAGCGCGGACCCGCCGTCGGCGACGTCAGGGCGGCGGCCAGGGTGTTGTAGTCGGCGCTGAGCGTGATGGGGAAGCCGCTCTGGCGGGCGAGCGCGCCGAGGAACGACTCGGTGCTCTTGCGGTGCTGCCACGCCGACGCGTCGAGGGTGGCGATCCAGGCGAAGCGGACGGGCTGGAGCACGCGGCTGGCCTGGACGGCCAGCAGTGACCACGTGGTCAGGAGATGGCCGCCCTGGGAGACGCGCAGGCGCAGCGGGTAGACGCCGTCGCAGGTCAGGCCACGGCAGGGCAGGCGCACGACGCCCTCGCCGCAGTGGGTCCGGGGTGGCCGGGCACCCTCCTCGACCACGGCGAGCACGACCGCCGCGGAGCGCCGTCCGCACCGCGGGTTGACCAGCGGTGTCGAGGCGACGCCCGGACCCGCGACGCCCTCGCCCGCGACGATCGGGGCGATCTGGGAGCGCATGACCAGTCGGGGGTAGATCGTCGCGCGCAGGCTGGCCGGTGCGTGCGTGGGCAGGGCCAGGTCGAGCGCCACGCGGCCCACACCCGTGCGGACCAGATCGGCCGACGGGCTCTGGCGCAGGACCTGGAACGACGGGGGGGTGGCCGCCGCGGCGGGGAGCGGGAGCGGGATCGCGACGAGGGCGAGGGGCAGCAACCACCACGACCGCCGCCACCGCGGCCTGTGCCCGACCATGTTGTCCAAGGCTACCGGCGTCCCCCGCTGGCCAACGGGAGAACTACCCTTCATGCCCAGTGCCCGCACCTGCTGACGACTCGACCCACGAACGCCTCCTGGAGCTGGTGGCGCTGGCCCGCCCGGTGGCGGAGCGATTCGCCCAGGCCGGCCACTCCCTCTTCGCGGTGGGCGGTGCGGTCCGCGACGCGCTGCTCGGCGCTCCGGCGCGCGACGAGCAGGAGATCGACTTCACGACCGACGCGCGGCCCGAGGAGATCATGCTCCTGCTGGCGCCGCTGTGCTCGACGCTGTGGGAGCAGGGACGCGAGTTCGGCACCATCGGGGGCATCGTGCGCGAGACCGGTCTCAAGGCCGAGGTCACGACCTTTCGATCCGAGTCCTACGTGGTGCACTCGCGCAAGCCGGCGGTGCAGTGGGGGGACTCGCTGTCCGAGGATCTCTCGCGTCGGGACTTCACCATCAACGCCATCGCGCTCGACGTGATCGCCTTGGCCGAGGAGCGTCCCGACACGCGGGTCCTGATCGACGAGCACGGCGGCATCCCCGACCTGTTCGCGCACCGGCTGCGCACGCCCGCCGAGCCCGGCGGGCTGTTTCGCGACGACCCGCTGCGCATGCTGCGCGCGGCGCGCTTCGCGGCGCGCTTCGCCCTGGAGATCGACCCCGCGATCGAGGAGGCCGCCCGGGCCGAGGCTCCCGCCCTGGCCAAGGTGTCCGTGGAGCGGGTGCGAGGCGAGCTGGACCTGCTGCTCACGACGCCGCGCCCCTCGATCGGGCTGGACTTCCTGGTCCGCACCGGTGTGGCCGACCAGTTCCTGCCGGAGCTGCCCGCGCTGCAGCTCGAGCAGGATCCCCTCCACCAGCACAAGGACGTCTTGCGCCACACGATGGCCGTCGTCGACAAGGCATCGCCCGACCTCACGCTGCGCCTGGCCGCGCTGCTGCACGACATCGGCAAGCCGCGCACCCGGGCCATCAGCGACGAGGGCGTCACGTTCCGCTTCCACGAGGTGGTCGGGGCCAAGATGGCCCGGGCGCGCCTGGTGGCCTTGAAGTACCCCCAGGCGATCATCGACGACGTCAGCGACCTCGTGGAGCTGCACCTGCGCTTCCACACCTACAAGCTGGGCTGGACCGATCGCGCGGTGCGCCGCTACGTGCGCGACGCCGGGCCGCTGCTCGAGCGGCTGAACGAGCTGACCCGCTGCGACGCCACCACCCGCAACGCCCGCAAGGTGGCGACGTTCGCCCGCCGCATGGACGAGCTCGAGCGGCGGATCGTCGAGCTGGAGGCCCAAGAGGACCTGCGGCGCCTGCGCCCGGCCCTAGACGGCAACCAGGTCATGGCCGAACTGGGTCTCGCACCCGGGCCCGTGATCGGGCGCGCCCTGGCCCACCTGATGGAGATCCGTCTGGACGAGGGCGAGATCAGCGTCGAGGACGCCCGCACCCGCCTGCGCGCCTGGTGGAGCGAGCAGCCCGAGTCAGCGGGCGGACCCGCGAGCGCCTAGGGCCACGCGGGGTTCGGTGCGCCCTCGTCGGCGAAGGCCTCGACCAGCACGCGGGCATCGTCGTCGTGGTACTGGACCGGCGGGGACTTCATGAAGTACGCCGACGGGCCGATGACCGGGCCGCCGATCCCGCGGTCGCGGGCGATCTTGGCGCAGCGCACGGCGTCGATGATGACGCCGGCCGAGTTGGGGGAGTCCCAGACCTCGAGCTTGAGCTCGACGTTCAAGGGGACGTCGCCGAAGTTGCGGCCCTCCATACGGATGTAGGCCCACTTGCGGTCCTGGAGCCACGGCACGTGGTCGCTCGGCCCGATGTGGACGTCGTCGGGGCCCATGTGGCTGGTCTCGACCTGCGAGGTCACCGACTGGGTCTTGGAGACCTTCTTGGACTCGAGGCGGTCGCGGTCGAGCATGTTCTTGAAGTCCATGTTGCCGCCGACGTTGAGCTGGTAGGTGCGGTCCAGGGTCAGGCCTCGGTCCTCGAAGAGCCGGGTCAGGATCCGGTGGACGATGGTGGCGCCGACCTGGCTCTTGATGTCGTCGCCGATGATCGGCACGCCGGCGTCGCGGAACTTGGCCGCCCACACGGGGTCCGAGGCGATGAAGACCGGGATGGCGTTGACGAAGGCCACGCCCGCGTCGATCGCCGCCTGGGCGTAGAAGCGCTGGGCCTCCTCGGAGCCCACGGGCAGGTACGAGACCAGGACGTCGGCGGCCGAGTCGCGCAGGACCTGGACCACGTCGACGGGCTCGGCCGGCGACTCGTCGATGGACTCGCGGTAGTAGCGGTTCAGGCCGTCGAGGGTCGGGCCCCGCTGCACGGTGACCCCGACCGAGGCCACGGACGCGAAGCGGATGGTGTTGTTCTGCCCCCCGTCGATCGCCTTGCCGAGGTCACTGCCCACCTTGGACGCGTCCACGTCGAAGGCCGCCACGAACTCGATGTCCCGGACGTGGTATCCGCCCAGGACGACGTGCATCAGGCCCGGGACCCGCTCGTCCGCCTTGGCGTCGTGGTAGTAGGTGACTCCTTGGACCAACGAGCTGGCACAGTTGCCCACGCCCGCGATCGCCACGCGAATCTTCCCCATTGCTTCCCTTCCTCGTCTGTCAGCTCGCGTCGTTCGCGTAGCTGTCCTTGTCCTCTGTGCGATGTTCCTGAGCCCGCAGCTCATCGACCCACGCCAGTTCGAACTCGATGGCGCGAGCGCCGTGCTCGATGACGGCGCGCGCGTAGGCGTCCAGGTCGGGTGCCTGGGTGCTGGCGCGCAGCTCCTCGAGGCGCTCGAGCAGCGCCACGCGGCGCCGGTCGAGCAGGGTCATGCGCAGGGCCGGCGTCAGATAGCGCGCCAGGGCCACGCGCAGGGAGAAGCTGCGACCCGAGTCGATCGTGGTGGGGTCGGCCAGCAGCCGGGCGAACTCCTGGCGACCGCGATCGGTGATCCGGTACACCTTGCGGCCCCGACGCCCGAGCCCCGTCGTGGTGCGCAGCGACCGCAGGGTCGCGCGCTCGCCCGACAGCGAGCCCGTCGACAGCGCGTTCACCCGGCTATCGGGACTCGTCACGGTCTCGACGCTGCCGTGGCGCTCCAAGCGGGCCAGCGCCGGGTAGATCGAGCCGAACGAGACGTTGCTCGCCAGGCCCAGCCGGTCGCGAAGCTGCACCCGCAGCTCGTAGCCATGGTGGTCGCGCTCCATGAGCAGACCCAAGATGGCGATGTCTAACACGCGATCGATTATATCAACTCGATATATCGACAGCACAAACTCACTGACACGATCGCGCCGCGCACCGGGGATAGTCTCGCGCACATGTATCAAGCACCGCGCGCGACCTCCGCCGATGGAGCCGTGGTCGAGTTCGGTCTGGTGCGCCACACCCTCCTGGCCCGGCTGGCTGCCGGCCTGGTGTCGCGCGACGAGGTCTGCGACGCGCACCCCGAGCTGGTGCGCGCGGCGCGCAACTTCGGACGGGTCACCGGCGAGCGCTGCCCCGTGTGCCACGAGTCCGAGCTCGTCGAAGTCACCTACGTCTTCGGGCCGCGCCTGCCCGCGGGTGGGGCCTGCCCGTCGACGCGGGCCGAGCTGGCGCGCTTCGAGCGCCGCGAGGAGCCGGTGCAGTGCTACGCGGTCGGGGTCTGCGTGGCGTGCTCGTTCCACCACCTGGCCCGGCGCTGGCCGGCCGGGGGGCGCACCCGACGACCGATGCGGGGGCGAGCCTAGGCTCGAGGCATGAGCCTGTCTGCGCCCGAGTTGCGCGCTCGCAAGCGTCGCCTGGGGGCGGCGCCCATCGTCATGGTGACCGCCTACGACGAGCCCGGAGCGCGCTACGTCGACGCCGCGGGGGTCGACGCGATCCTGGTCGGCGACTCGCTGGCCAACGTCGTCTTGGGGCACGCCGACACCCTGCACGTGACCGTCGAGGAGATCGCCCACCACGTGCGGGCCGTGGCGGCCGCCCGGCCGCAGGCGCACCTGGTGGCCGACATGCCGTGGCTGAGCTACCACCTGGGCGTGGCCGACGCGGTGCGCAATGCCGCGATCCTGGTGCGCGCGGGCGCCCAGGCCGTCAAGCTGGAGGGTGGCCGCGAGCGCGTCGAGGTCGTCCGCGCGCTGCTGGACGCCGAGATCCCGGTCATGGGCCACGTGGGGCTGACACCACAGAGCATGCTGGCCTTCGGCGGGTTCAAGGTGCAGGCGCGCACCCGCGAGGCTGTGGACCGGCTGCTCGAGGGCGCGATCGCCGTGCAGGAGGCGGGCGCGTACGCGATCGTGGTCGAGGGCGTGCCCGGGGTGGTCGGTACGGCGGTGACCGAGGCCCTGGAGGTCCCGACGATCGGGATCGGGGCCGGTCCGGACACCGACGGCCAGGTCCTGGTGTTCCACGACCTGCTCGGCCTCTCGGGGCGGCCGACGGCCAAGTTCGTGCGCACCTACGCCGACCTGGGCTCGGCGATCACCGAGGCGGTGACCCACTACCGCGACGACGTGCGCGAGGGCCGCTTCCCCGGCCCCGCCGAGACCTACGCGACGCCCGCCGGGCTCTCCGAGTAGCGGCCCGGCCGCCCGAGGCGGTAGACTTGTCCTCCCGTCGCTGACGGGCAACCCTGCTCCGTAGTTCGCGGAGCCCGGCGCAGCCGGACCAGAGGGAAAGGAACAGGCCATGAGGCCCTACGAGACGATGATCGTGTTCGACACGACGGTGGACGCCCAGGCGATCCAGGCGTCGCTGGATCGAGCCCTGGACACGATTCGCGCGCATGACGGCACGGTGGGCACCCTCGACCGTTGGGGGAAGCGCGCTTTGGCGTACGAGATCAAGAAGCGCAAGGAGGGCTACTACGTCGTGGTCGAGTTCGCGGGTTCGCCGTCCACGGTGGACGAGCTGCACCGCATCTTGACCCTGAGCGACGAGGTCCTGCGCTTCAAGATCCTGCGACGCGACGAGCGCGCCGGCCGCACCAGCCCGGTGTCGGCGTAAGCGATACCAAGGAGACACCCATGCCGGACAACTCCATCACCGTCGTTGGCAACATGACGCGGGACCCCGAACTCAAGTTCCTCAACAGCGGCCAGGCCGCGGTGCGCATCTCCATCGCCGTGAACCGCCGCTGGCAGAACCGCACGACCCAGGAGTGGGAGGAGCGCGTCTCCTACTTCGAGGTGACGGGCTACGGCGCCCTGGCCGAGAACGCCGCCAACTCGCTGGCCAAGGGCACCCGCGTCGTCGTGACCGGCCGCCTCGAGCAGCGCAGCTGGGAGACCGACAACGGCGAGAAGCGCTCGGTCGTCGAGATCAACGCGGACGAGATCGCGCCGTCGCTGCGCTTCGCCACCGCCGTGGTGACCCGCACGCCGCGCCCGGACTCCCCGGCCCGCGAAGAGCGCCCCGCGGCCGCGCGGCCCCACGACCCCACTCCCTACACCTTCGATGAGGAGCCCTTCTAATGCCTCGCATCAACAACCCCAAGCCGCCCAAGCGCGCCCCCAAGATCGACCCGCGCCGCGGGATGAAGAAGAAGCCCTGCGCGTTCTGCCAGCAGGGCGTGTCGTCGGTGGACTACAAGGACCTGGCCCAGCTGCGCAAGTACATCTCGGACCGCGGCAAGATTCGCGGCCGTCGCGTGACGGGCAACTGCCAGCAGCACCAGCGCGACGTGACCGAGGCCATCAAGACGGCCCGCGAGCTCGCCCTGCTGCCCTACACCCAGCGCACCGTCACGGAGCGCCGTGGTGGTCGCGGCCGTGACGACCGCGGCCGTGGGCCGCGTCCCGACCGTGACGCCCCGCGCAGCGGGTCGGTCGAGGCGGTCGAGGCCGCGGGAGCCGAGGACACGATGGCCGACGACGCCACCGAGACGGTGGCGGCCCTCACGGGTGAGGAGGAGTGATGCAGGTCTTGCTGCGTGACGACGTTGCCGGCCTGGGTCGGCGGGGCGAGGTGGTCGACGTGGCCGCCGGCTACGCCCGCAACTTCCTGCTGCCCACCGGGGCAGCCCTGAAGGCCACGGACACCATGGCCTCCCAGGCCGCGTCGATGCGCCGGTCGCGCGACCTGCGCGACGCGCGCACCCGCGACGCCGCGCTGGTCCAGAAGGCGGCCCTCGAGGCGTCCCGGGTGACCATCACGGCGCGGGCCGGCGCCACCGGACGCCTGTTCGGCTCGGTGACCGAGGCCGACGTGGCCGCTGCACTGCGGGCCGCCACCGGCGTGGCCGTCGAGCGATCGGCCGTCCACATGGCCGAGCACCTCAAGGTGGTCGGACCCGCCGAGGTGACCGTGTCGCTGTTCGGCGACGTGGTCGCGACCCTCGGCGTCGAGGTCGTCGCGGCCGGCTGAGCCCACCGGGCTGTCACACACGCGAGCCACAGTGGTGGCGTGGTAACTGACAGCCAAATACACACGTTGTTGCTCTTGATGGGCACAGGGGGGTTCGGCGAGCGTTGAGGTCTTATGACGCAGGTTGAGTCCGAGCAGGGGAGATCCATGGTGTCCGGGGGCAGCCGTGTGCCCCCCAATGCCCTGGAGGCCGAGGAGTCGTTGATCGGCGCGATGCTGCTGTCGGCCGACGCCGTCAGCGCCGCCGCCGAGACCGTCGAGGAGATCGACTTCTACCGGCCCCTCCACGGGCAGATCTTCCGGGCGATCGTGGCGCTGGCCGCGGCGGGCGAGCCCGTGGACTACGTGACGGTGCAGGCCAAGCTCCAAGAGCACGGCGCCGGGGCGATCGAGCTGTCGGTCCTGGCCTCGCTGCAGCTCAACACCCCCTCGACCTCCAACGCGCAGTACTACGCCGCGCTGGTGCGCGACAAGGCCCAGCAGCGCCGCCTGATCGGCGTGGCCACCGAGATCGTCGACGAGGCCTACCGGCCCACCGACGACGTGATCGGGCTGATCGACGAGGCCGAGCGCAAGATCAACGCGATCGCCGACGACCACCAGGCCGACACGGTGTCGCCACTCCAGCGGCTCCTCCTGGCCGAGGCCGACATCCTGGAGACCCGCGGCGAGACGCGCGGGCAGCTGAACGGCCTGGCCACGGGCTACGACGGGCTCGACCGGGTCCTCCAGGGGCTCCAGTCGACCAGCCTGACCATCATCGGCGCGCGCCCGTCGGCGGGCAAGACCGCCTTCGCGCTGGGCGTCCTGGTGCACGTGGGCGCCGTGGTGCGCCGGCCCGCGCTGTTCTTCTCCCTGGAGATGAGCCGCCAGGAGCTCGCCGAGCGCATCTTGGCCTCGACGGCCCGCATCGACTCGTCCAAGCTGCGCACCGGGGACCTCACCGAGGGCGACTGGAACCGGGCCCACGAGGCCTTCGGCTTCCTGCAGGAGGCCCGGATCTTCATCGACGACAACCCGGCCCTCACCGTCATGGACGTGCGGGCCCGCGCGCGCCGCTTCAAGCAGCAGCAGGGCGACCTCGGGGTCGTGATCGTCGACTACCTGCAGCTGATGTCGTCGCGCTCGCGCGCCGAGAACCGCCAGGTCGAGGTCTCCGAGATGAGCCGGTCCTTGAAGATCCTGGCCCGCGAGATCCAGTGCCCGGTGATCGCGCTGTCCCAGCTGTCGCGCAAGCTCGAGGAGCGGGCCGACAAGCGGCCGATCATGTCCGACCTGCGCGAGTCCGGCTCGCTGGAACAGGACGCCGACGTGGTGCTGTTCCTGTTCCGGCCCGAGCAGTACGCCGACGTGCCCAACGACCTCAAGGCCGACGCCGAGGTCATCGTGGGCAAGAACCGTAACGGCCCCACGCGCACGGTGCACCTGACGTGGCGGGGCGAGTTCGCCCGCTTCGACAACGTGGCCGACTCCCACAACTTCTGAGGTGCGCCCGGGCCCCGCGGGCCCGGCGGACTATTTGGGCTGCATCCGGATCCCGGCGTCCAGGCGGATGGACTCGGCGTTCATGTAGCTGTTGGTGAGCAGCTCGACGGCCAGGCTGGCGTACTCGGTGGCGTGGCCCAGGCGCTTGGGGAACAGGACGCCCTGGCCCAGGTGAGCCTTGAACTCCTCGGACTGGGGACCGCTGCCGTAGATCGGGGTGTCGATCAGCCCGGGCAGGATGCAGTTGACGCGCACGCCCACCACAGCCAGGTCGCGCGCCAGGGGCAGCGTCAGGCCGACGATGCCCCCCTTGGACGACGAGTAGGCCACCTGGCCGATCTGCCCGTCCTCGGCGGCGACCGAGGCGGTGTTCACGATGGCGCCGCGCTGGCCGTCGGCGTCGGGGTCGTTGTGGCTCATCGCGGTGGCGCCGAGGCGGCACACGTTGAACGTGCCCACCAGGTTGATCTCGATCACCTTGCGGTACAGGTCCAGGTCGTGGGCCGAGGCGTACTCGCCGTCCTTGCCGATCGTGCGGGTGGCCCAGCCGATCCCGGCGCAGTTGACGACCGACCACAGGGGGGCCAGCCCCTTGGCCTGCTCGAGTGCGGCGATGACCTGGTCGGTGCTGGTGACGTCGCAGTGCGCGTAGACGCCGCCCACCGCTTCGGCCACCTCGGGCCCGCGCGTGTCGTTGAGGTCCGCTACCACCACGCGAGCACCGCGGGCGGCCAGGGAGTGCGCCGTCGCCTCGCCGAGGCCCGACGCCCCGCCCGTCACGATGGCTGAGGTGCCGCGAAGTTCCATGACCGTCTCCTTGCTGAAGAGTTACCGACTAGTAGTCAATCACGTCTGGGGCCCCCGCACCCTCGGGGCGCTCGTCGGGGCCCGGTAGCCTGCGCCTGTGACCTCCCTTTACGACCTGGACCGGGCCCAGCTGGCCGAGGCGCTGGCCGGCGAGCCGCGCTACCGGGTCGACCAGCTCTGGCACGGGCTCTACCAGGAGGCGCGGCCCCTCGAGGAGGTCACCACCGTCCCGCGGGCCCTGCGCGAGGGGCTCGCCCGCCAGTTCACCGCGGGCCTGCATCCGCGCGCCGAGGTCCACAGCGACCGCGGGGCGACCCGCAAGTGGGTCTTCGCCCTCCACGACGGCGCGACGATCGAGACGGTCCTGATGTTGTACCGCGACCGGGTCACCGTCTGCGTGTCCAGCCAGGCGGGATGCGCCATGGGGTGCTCCTTCTGCGCGACCGGCCAGGCGGGCTTCACGCGCCACCTGAGCACCGGCGAGATCGTCGAGCAGGTGCTGGTCGCGGCCCGCCTGGCCGCCCCGCGACGCCTGAGCAACGTCGTGTTCATGGGCATGGGCGAGCCTCTGGCCAACTACGCGGCCACGGTGGGGGCCCTGCGGCGGCTGCACGAGGCCCGCGGACTGAGCGCCCGGCACCTCACGGTGTCGACGGTCGGCGTGGTGCCCGCGCTGGAGCGCTTGGCCGGCGAGGGCCTCCCGCTCACGCTGGCCGTCAGCCTGCACGCGGCCAACGACGCCCTGCGCGACCAGCTGGTGCCGCTCAACCGCCGCTACCCGCTCGAGCGGCTGCACGCGGCCTGCCGGCACTGGACCGAGGCCACGGGGCGGCGCCTGAGCCTGGAGTGGGCGCTGATCGACGGCGTCAACGACACCCCGGCGGCTATCGACGAGCTGGCCGACTTTGCGGGCCCGCTGCGGGCCCACGTCAACCTGATCCCCCTCAACCCGACGCCCGGCTACCCGGTGCGCGGCTCGGCTCCCGAGCGGGTGCGCGCCGTGCGCGACCAACTGGGCCGGCTCGGCGTGAACGCCACGGTGCGCGACACGCGCGGGCGCTCGATCGCCGCGGCCTGCGGCCAGCTGGCCGCCGTGACGCGCGGGCGCGGGGGCCTAGCGGTCCGCGCTCGCGCGCCAGAAGGTGGGGCGCCAGCGCGCCAGCAGGAGCACCCCGAGGACGCAGGCCAACCCGCCTGAGACGATCGAGAACTCGGTCGAGGTGGCCGTCGCCACCGCCCCGGCCTCCAGGTCCCCGAGGCGCGGCCCGCCGGTCACGACGGCGAGCTGGATCGCCGAGACGCGGCTGCGGTACTCGTCGGTGATCGCGTTCTGGAGGATCGTGTTGCGCAAGACGGTGGAGATCACGTCCGTCGCGCCCGCCACGGCCAGGCAGGCCAGACCGACCGCCGCGGCCGGCACCAGCCCGAAGACGGCCATGGACAGGCCCCAGCCCACCACGACGACGATGACCAGCCGGCCGCGGCGGCGCACGTGGGCGATCCAGCCCGTCCCCAGCGCCATCACCAGGGCACCCACGCCGGGGGCCGCGTAGAGCAGTCCCACGGTGCGCGCCCCGCCGTGGTAGATCGTGAGGGCCACGGCCGGGAACAGCGCCCGCGGCAGGCCGAAGACCATGGCGATCAGGTCGACGAGGTAGACGGCCTGGGCGATCCGGTTGTCGCGGATGTAGCGGAACCCGTCGACGAGCGCACGCCGCAGCGGGATGCCGGCGTGGTCGCCCGACGGGGGCAGGGGGCGCATCCGGGCCGTCGCCAGCGCCAGCACGGCGAAGCTCGTGGCGTCCAGGCCGTAGCAGGCGGTCAGGCCGACGGCGGCGATCAGCACCCCGGCGATCGCCGCGCCGACCACCGCGGCGATGTTCACGATGACCTGGTTGACCGAGTAGGCGGCGACCAACTCGTCGCTGGCCACGAGCACCGGGATCGTCGCGGTGCGCACCGGCCCGGCGAAGCCGCCCGCTCCCGCGGCCAGCGCGGCCAGGGACAGCAGGCTCGCCAGGTCGCCTCCGTGGACGTTGAGGGCCAGGGCCGCGCTGAGCAGGGCCAGCACCAGCGAGCTGGCCACGAACAGGACGCGCCGGTCGAAGCGGTCCCCGAGCACGCCACCCCACAGCGAGCCCGCGACCAGCGGGGGCAGCTGCAGGAGGCTGGCGGTGCCCACCCATAGGCTCGAGTGGGTCAGGAGGTAGACCTGGTAGGGGACGGCGACCAGCGTCAGGTTCGAGCCCAGCAGCGACACCAGCTGGCCGCTGATGAGGAGACGGAAGTCTCGATGCCGCCGCAGGGGCCCCAGGTCCACCAGCACGCGAGGCATCCCCGTATGGTACGGGAGTAGGGTGTCCGTTGGCCTAATTGAAGGAGGGTCATGGGGGGCGAGGAGCTGATCCAGCTGCTGACGCCCGAGGGCGAGCGCCGCCAGCACGATGACTACGAGTCAACGCTGACGCGCGACGAGATCCTCGGCTTCTACCGCGACATGGTGATCGTGCGGCGACTGTGCAACGAGGCGACGTCGCTGCAGCGCCAGGGCCAGCTGGCCCTGTGGGCGCCGCTGCAGGGGCAGGAGGCGGCGCAGATCGGCGCGGGCCGGGCCCTGGGTCCCCAGGACTTCGCCTTCCCGAGCTACCGCGAGCACGGGGTCGCCTGGACCCGCGGCGTGCCGCCGGCCGACATGGCCCGCATCTTCCGCGCCACGGTGACCGGCGGGTGGGACCCGCGCCAGTACCGCTACTCCCTGCCGACGGTGGTCCTGGGGGACCAGACCCTGCACGCGGTCGGCTACGCGATGGGCATCCAGCGCGACGGGGCCGACGAGGCCGTGATGGTCTTCTTCGGTGACGGGGCCTCCAGCCAGGGCGACGTCCTGGAGTCCTTCGTGTGGGCGGCATCCTTCCAGGCGCCGGTGGTCTTCGTCCTGCAGAACAACCAGTGGGCGATCTCCGAGCCGACATCGCTCCAGACCCGCATCCCCCTCTATCACCGGGCGGACGGCTTCGGGTTCCCCGGCGTGCGCGTGGACGGCAACGACGTGCTGGCCATGTACGAGGTGACCCGCCGGGCCCTGGACCGGGCGCGGGCCGGCGAGGGACCCACGCTGATCGAGGCCTTCACCTACCGCATGGGCGCCCACACCACCTCGGACGACCCGACCCGCTACCGGGTCGAGGCCGACGTCGAGGTCTGGCGCCACCGCGACCCCGTCGAGCGGGTCAAGGCCCTGCTGGCGCGCTCGCACCGCGTGCGGTCCTCCCGCTTCGCCGAGATCGCCGAGGAGGCCGATGCGCTGGCGCTGGCGCTGCGCGAGGACGTCCTGGCGATGGGTCCGCCGCCGGCGACCGACATGTTCGACGATGTGTACGCCGAGCCCCACCCCTGGGTGGAGGAGGGTCGCCGGACCCTGTCGGCCTTCCTGGCGGAGGTGGCGCCGTGACCATGATGACGATGGCCAAGGCCCTCAACGAGGGGCTCCGCCGGGCCCTGGAGTCCGACCGGCACGTCTTGCTGCTGGGCGAGGACATCGGCAAGCTGGGCGGGGTCTTCCGCGTCACCGACGGCCTCCAGAAGGACTTCGGCGAGGACCGCGTGATCGACGCGCCCCTGGCCGAGTCGGCGATCGTGGGCACGTCGGTGGGTCTGGCGATGCGCGGCTACCGCACGGTGGTGGAGATCCAGTTCGACGGCTTCGTCTACCCCGCCTTCGACCAGATCGTCTCGCAGGCCGCCAAGTTGCACAAGCGCTCGGCGGGCGCCTACACCATGGGCCTGGTGATCCGCCTGCCCTTCCAGGGCGGGATCGGCGCCGTCGAGCACCACTCCGAGAGCCCCGAGGCCTACTTCGTCCACACCGCGGGCCTGCGCGTGGTGGCCTGCTCGACGCCCAACGACGCCTACTGGATGATCCAGCAGGCGGTCGCCCATGACGACCCGGTGATCTTCTGCGAGCCCAAGTGCCGCTACTGGGACAAGGGCGAGGTCGACCTCGAGAACCCGCCCACCGGGCTCTTCGACGCCGTGGTGCGCCGGCCCGGCCGGGACGTGACGGTCGTCGCCTACGGGTCGATGGTCAAGGTCGCGCTGCAGGCCGCCGAGGCGGCGGCCGAGGAGGGTCGAGACCTCGAGGTGATCGACCTGCGCGGCCTGTCCCCGATGGACCTGGACACCGTGGCGGCGTCGGTCGAGCGCACCGGCCGCCTCCTCGTCATCCAGGAGGCCCCCCCGATCGCGTCGGTGGGCTCCGAGATCGTGGCCGCCATCCAGGAGCGCTGCTTCTACTCGCTGCGCGCCCCGGCCACCCGGGTCAGCGGCTTCTACGTCCCCTACCCGGCCTCGAAGATCGAGGACGAGTTCCGGCCCTCGGTCGACCGGGTCCTGTGGTCGCTCGACCAGCTGATGGAGCACGACTCGTGAGCGTCTTCCTGCTGCCTGACGTGGGCGAGGGCCTCGTGGAGGCCGAGATCGTGTCCTGGAAGGTCGCCGTCGGCGACGTCGTCACGCTGAACCAGCCCCTGGTCGAGATCGAGACCGCCAAGGCGGTCGTCGAGCTGCCCAGCCCCTACGCGGGAACGGTGACGACCCTGCACGGCGCGGTCGGCGACGTCATCGAGGTCGGGCACCCGCTGGTCGACTTCGACGGCGGCGAGTCTGGGGGCCCGACGGTCCCCGCGGCCGCGCCCGCGACGCCGGCCCCGGCCCCGAAGGCCGCGCCCGCACCGACCGCCGAGGCCGCCGAGACCGAGCGCACGCCGGTCCTCGTCGGCTACGGCGTGAGTCCCGACCAGGCCCGCCGGCACCGCCACCACGCCGCGGCGCCCGCCGCGCCCGCGGCGGCTCCGGCGCCCGTCGCCAGTGGCCTCCTGGTGCCCCGCACGACGCCGCCGGTGCGCCTCTACGCGCGCCAGCACGGCGTCGACCTGCGCACCTTGACGGGTACCGGCCGCGACGGCATCATCACGCGCGCCGACGTGGAGCGGGCCCTGGCGGCGCCCGTGCCGTCCCCGGCCCCGGCGACTCCGGCCGCACCACTCGGGCCGACGCGCTTTGCCGGCCACGAGATCGCCGGCTGGGATGCCGGACCCCGCGAGGAGCGTCTCGCGGTGCGCGGGGTGGCCCGGGCCATGGCCGAGGCCATGACCACGAGTGCCTTCAGCGCGCCTCACGCGGCGGCCTGGGTGCGCGTGGACGCGACCAAGACCATGGAGCTGGTGGCGTCCCTGCGTCAGCGTCCCGCCTTCGCCCCCCTGCGCATCTCGCCCCTGCTGATCGTGGCCCTGGCCCTGTGCGACGGCGCTCGCCACTTCCCCGGCATCAACTCGTCCTTCGACGCGGCGGCGGGTGAGGTGATCGTGCGGCGCCAGGTCAACCTGGGCATCGCGGTCGCCTCGCCGCGCGGGCTGCTGGTGCCCAACATCAAGGGCGCCGACCGGATGGGCCCGAGCGAGCTGGCGGCAGCCCTCACGGGCACCATCGAACGCGCCCGCACGGCGGCCTCGACGCCCGACGAGATGCTGCACACGACGCTGACCATCACCAACGTGGGCCCGTTCCACGTCGATGGTGCGGTGCCGATCCTGCCGCCGGGCACCGGGGCCATCGTCGCGGTCGGCCAGATCGCGCGCCGGCCCTGGGTCGTCGGCGACACCGTCGTGCCCCGCGAGACCGTCGACCTGTCGATGGCCTTCGACCACCGCCAGATCGACGGTGCGCTGGCCTCGGCGTTCCTGGCCCACGTGGGCCAGTTCCTCGAGGACCCCGCTCCCGCGATCATCGCCCCCTAGGCGACCGTCCCCGCCGGTTGGCTCGCCGTCCGCTCGGGCGGCCTCAGCGCGCGGACGGGTCGGCGAGCGCGCGCAGGGCCGCGAGGGCCTGGTCGGCGTGCGCGTCCATGCGGCGCTCGGAGGCGAAGACCGCCACGACGTCCCCGCCCGCAGCGATCACGAAGGTCACCCGGCGCACGCGCAGCAGGCCAAGGGCCCGCTTGACGCCGTAGGCGCGCGCCACCGTGCCCCCCGGGTCCGAGAGCAGGGGGTAGTCGAGGTGGTGGGAGCCGGCGAAGGCCGCCTGGCGCTCCACCGAGTCCATGGAGATCCCCAGGCGCGTCGCGTGCAGGTCGGCGAACTCTCGCGCCAGATCACGGAAGTGGCAGCTCTCGGCGGTGCAGCCCGGAGAGCCGGCCAGCGGGTAGAAGAACAGGACCACCGGCCCGTGGGCCACCAGCTCGGCCAGGTGGCGCTCGACGCCGTCCTGGTCGCGAAGGGTGAAGTCCGGCGCGCGGTCCCCGGGGTGCACGCGCTCAGGGTAGTGGTGGTGCCTACCCGTCGAGCCGGAAGCCGACGCCGCGCACCGTGATCAGGTGCCGGGGCTGGGCCGGGTCGTCCTCCAGCTTGGCGCGCAGGCGCTTGACGTGGGTGTCGAGGGTGCGGGTGTCGGCGAGGTCCACCCCCCACCACAGCGCGTCCAGGCACCGCTCGCGGGTGATCACCTGCCCGCGGCGCTCGACCAGCAGGGCCAGGAGGTCGAACTCGCGGCGGCTGAGGACGACCGGCACGCCGCGCCGCGCCACGGTGCGCCCCTCGAGGTCGATGTCCAGGTCGCCGACGACGACCCGTGACGCGTCGGTGGCGCCGGGCCGGCGCAGCACCGAGCGGATGCGCGCCACCAGCTCGCGCAGGCGGTAGGGCTTGGTCACGTAGTCGGCCGCGCCCAGCTCGAGGCCCACGACGACGTCGACCTCCTGCGAGCGCGCCGACACCACGATCACCGGGGTGCGCGTGCTGGCGTGCAGCTCCCGGCACAGGTCGAGGCCCGAGCCGTCGGGCAGCATCACGTCGAGCAGCACCAGGTCGCAGTCCACCTCGCGCAGGACCTCGCGGGCGCGGGCCAGGGTGCCGGCCCCGAGCACCTCGAAGCCCTCCACGGTCAGGCCGAGCGTCAGGGCCTCCACGTAGCCGGGCTCGTCCTCGACGACCAGGATCCGCGGACGGGCTCCGTCCCCGGATCCCGACCCCGGACGGGGGGTGGCCCCGGCGAGCGCCGCGGGAGAGCGGTCGGCGTCGAGGGGGGCCACGCGAGCACCGTAGGGAGCCTGGATGTGCTCCAGGTGTCCGGCGAGCGACACGGGTGTGGCGCGCCGATGAACCTTTCAGGACGTGGCGAGCAGGAAGCCCTCGTAGCGCGTGGCGCCCACCAGGTAGCTGCCGACCGCCGTGCACGCGCTCGGGGCCGGGCAGACCAGCGCGTAGACGCCGCCATCGATGCCGACGCTGGTCCCGTCGGCCGGCAGCACCACCCGCGTGCCAGCGCGCCAGCGGCCGTCCACCTGGCTGGCCACCAGCGCCTGGTAGTGCCCGGCGGCGTCCTCGTAGGCCGCCCCGGCGCGGCACGCGCCGGCCTGCGGGCACGACAGGGCGACCACGCCGCCGTTGTGGCCCGCCTGGACCGCCCCGGCGGGCAGGGTCAGGCGCTGCGCGCGTCCCCACTGGCCCCCGGCCGCGTCGACGAGGAAGCCCTGGTAGCGCCCGGCCTGGTCGACGTACTGGCCCCCGGCCGCGCACGTCGTGGCCGAGGCGCACGCCAGGTCGACGTAGCCGTAGTAGAAGGCGCGGGGGTTGGTGCCGGCGTCGGGGGGCGCGGCGATCGCCGCCGTGTGGCCCACGCGGCCCTGGACGATTCGCAGGGCCAGCAGCTCGGTGGCCCCGGCGTGGTCGTAGTAGGTGCCCACCACCCAGCACGTGCCCGCGCTGGGACACGCCAGGGCGCTCAGGGTCACGTGGGAGTACAGGCTGGCGTCCGGTGGCGGGGACACCGTCTGGACGGCGCCCCAGTGCCCCGCGGTGGCGCTGACGACGATCCCGTGCTGGACGTTGTCGGTGTCCAGGTAGGTCCCGATGGCGCTGCACGTCCCGGCGGCCGGGCAGTCGATCTGCGTCACCGACAGCAGGGACGCGAGGTTGGCGTCCGCGGGTGCCCGCAGCTCCGTCGGGCGGCCCCAGGCCGTACCGCTCTGCGCCAGTGCCAGGCCGCTGGTGGCGGATCCGGTCGTCACGTAGGTGCCCACGGCCACGCAGCGGCCGGTCGCCGGGCAGGCGACCGAGCGCAGCTGGGCCAGCTGCCCGGTGGTGGCGGCGTCCGCGGGCAGCGGCGCCTCCCGGGTGGCTCCCCAGCGCCCCGCGACCTCGCTCAGCGTGAAGGCGAGGGTGGTGCCGCTCGCGCCCTGGTAGCTGCCCACGACCGCGCACCAGCCGGCGGCCGCGCAGGCGACGGCGCTCGGGGTGAGGCCCGGGCTGGCGGCGGCGCCCGGCGGGGCGGCGATGGTGCGCGGCGCCAGCCAGCGCCCCGCGCTCTCGGTGAGCACCAGGCCCCGGGGGGCACCCGCGGCGTCGGCGTACATGCCCGCGGCCACGCAGTCGCCCACGGCCGGGCACGCCAGGGTCGGCAGGTATCCCTGGGGCAGGCCGCTCGCGCCACCGGGCAGCACGGCGCGGGTTGCTCGCCCCCAGGTCGTGGTGGGATTCGCCGCACCGACCAGGGAAGAGGCCCCGAGGGCCAGGATTGCGGCCAGCACAGGCCACCAGTGTCGTGGGCGCACCATCTCGAGTGTAGGTGGTGGTGCCCGGGCCCCCGTCAGCGCCCCGGGGTGACCAGTGCGCGCCGCAGCCCGCTCGCTAGAGTCGCAGGGTGCCTTCCGAGGATGCCGCGGCGCCCCGCCCCCCACGCCGGGCGCGCCACCGCCGTCGCGTCCGGCGCCGCCGCACCCGCATCATCGTGATCGTGGTGCTCGCCGTCGTGGTGATCGCCGCGGGCGCGGTCGTCGGCGACTACTTCTACCTGAACTCGCTGGTGCACCGCGTCACGGTGGGTCACGAGACGACGCGCTACAACAACACCGAGGACATCCTGCTGGTGGGCTCGACCTCGCGGTGCGCCCTCGCCGTCCAGAACAAGGCCTACGGACTGTGCAGCCAGGGGGTCACCGGCGTCAACAGCGACGTGGTGATGATCGTGCACCTCAACTTCACGACCAAGCAGGTGTCGCTGCTGTCGGTCCCGCGCGACGTGTTCGTCCCCAATGCCCGCACCACGGGGGCCAACAAGATCGACGCCGCGCTCTACCAGGGCCCCTCCCAGCTGGTGTCCGCCCTGACGAACGACTTCGGCATCCCGGTCAACCACTTCATCGAGCTGAACTTCGACACGTTCGCCAACGTCGTCAACGTGCTGGGCGGCATCAACATGTACTTCCCGATGGAGGTCTTCGACGCCTACTCGGGCCTCAACATCACCCACACCGGCTGCCAGCACCTCAACGGCTACCAGGCCCTCCAGGTCGTGCGCGCCCGCCACCTCCAGATCCGCTTCCCGGGCGACAGCACCAACCACGCCACGTGGCCCCAGGAGGGCCTGAGCGACCTGGCGCGGATCCGGCGCGACCACGAGTTCCTGCGGGTGGTCGCCGAGGCCCTGAAGGCCCGGGGGCTGGGCAACCCGATCACCGACCAGCGCCTGGCCCAGGCGATCGCCCCCAACCTCGAGGTCGACTCGGCGTTCTCGCTTTCCGACATGCTCTCGCTGGCCTCGAACTTCGCCCACGTCTCGGTGTCCAACGTCCCCCAGGTGACCCTGCCGGTCGTCCTGCTGCAGACCGGTCCCTACATCTACCAGGGCTACAACTACGGCGACGTGGAGTTCCCCCTGGGTCCTACCGACACGTCGGTCGTGACCCACTTCCTCGAGCTCAGTCCCGGCACCAACACCCTGACCGGCCGGCCACTGCCGCGCCCGGCCCAGGTGAGCGTCGCCGTCGAGGGCGGCACCGGCGTGGCCAGCGCGGGACCAGTCGTCGCGGCCGGCCTGCGGCGCCTCGGGTTCGCGGCCCGCGCGACGGGCAACGTCGTGCCGGTCGGTAGCCGCGCGGAGACCATCGTCTACCACGCCTCCAGCTCGCCGGCCGCGATCGGGGCCGCCGAGGCGGTGGCCCAGCACCTGAGCGGACCGGTCGTGATGGCCATCGGCCCCTCGCACGGCGCCCAGGTGACCGTCGTGACCGGCTCGGACGTGGCCGTGAGCGCCCCGGTCGCCGCCCAGCGGCCGACCTCCTCGACCACCGCGACGACCGCGGGGGCATCGACCACCACGACGTCGGGGTCCACGAAGGCGCATCACCCGACGTCCTCGGCGACCACGACGACGACGGTGGCCGACCCGGCCCTGGTCCACGCGGACCCGGCGTTTTCGGCGCCCACGCTGCTCAACCAGGCTCTGCAGCCCTGGGACCCGCGCTCGTGCGGCCCCCACGGGACCCCGGGTCCCTGATCGGTCAGGCGCCGCCGGTGGTGTCGGGCGGCGTGTCGGGCAGCTGACCGACCCCGGAGGCCAGCAGCACCGAGTTGGGGACCTTGAGGATCCCGTCGCTGGTACGCACCGTGATGTAGGTCAGCCCGGCCCCGATGACGGTGACGTCGAGCACCCCGAGCACGCCCGAGCGGATGCGGATCCGGTCCCCGACCACGAAGGGGCGGGCGAAGAGCAGCACCAGGGCGGCGAAGACGTTGGCCAGGCTCTGCTGGGCCGCGATGCCGATGATGATGCCGGTCACCCCGGCGCCGATCAGGAGGCGCTCGAAGGAGACGCCGAGCACCGCGAAGACGCCGAGCAGCATCAAGATGACGCCGAAGCCGTTGATGACCAGGCGCACGGTCGCGGCCGCGCTCAGGGTGCCGCGCCGCACGACGTGCTGGGCGACCGCGCGCGACAGGTGGCGCACGCTGACGACGCCGCTGACGACCAGGACGACCGCCATGCCCGCGATCAGCAGGAGGATCATCCCCTGGTGGGGGCGGTGGTCGAAGTGGCGTCCGACGGCCAGGGCGGCGATGGCCACGGCCAGGGCAATCAGGCCGAACAGCCAGGCGCGGCGGGTGCTTACGGGGTCCGGGGTGCTCGCGGCCATGCCTCCATGGTAGGGAGACGGCGGCCCGGGTGCCCTACTGCGCGGTCCACCCCCCGTCGATGGAGAGCGACGCGCCCGTCACGGTGCGCGCGGCGTCCGAGCACAGGTAGAGGGCCAGCGCCCCGATGGCCTCCGGCGTGGTGAAGGCCAGCATGGGCTGCTTCTCGGACAGCAGGAGCTCGGACTCGGTGGCGACGTCGGTGCCCGCGGCGGCCGCGCGATCGGCGAGCTGGCGCTCCACCAGGGGCGTGAGGACCCAGCCCGGGCAGATTGCGTTCACCGTGATGCCGTCGTTGGCGGTCTCCAGGGCGGCCACCTTGGTGGCGCCCACGACGCCGTGCTTGGCCGCCACGTAGGCGACCTTCTGGGCGCTGGCGACCAGGCCGTGGGCCGAGGCGACGTTGATGATGCGGCCGTACCCGCGCTGGCGCATGCCGGGGATGGCGGCGCGCATCCCGTGGAACACCGCCGACAGGTTGAGGGCGATGATCGCGTCCCAGCGCTCCGGGGGGAACTGGTCGATGGGGGCCACGTGCTGGATGCCGGCGTTGTTGACCAGGATGTCGAGCGAGCCCGCGCGCTCCTCGGCGCGCGCGACCATGGCCGCGACGTCCTCGCCGCGTGACAGGTCGGCGCCGTCGTAGGCCGCGGGGGATCCGCTCGTCGCGGAGATCTCGGCCACCAGGGCCTCGATGTCGGCGGGGTCGCCGAAGCCGTTGAGGGTCACCCGTGCGCCCTCGGCGGCCAGGGCGCGCGCGACGCCCAGCCCGATGCCACTGGTGGAACCGGTGACCAGCGCGGTCCGTCCGTGCAGGCTCATGTCTCTCCTCTCGAGATGGGGGCGGCTGGCCGGCGCGACTGCCGTCGCGCGCGGGCCCGAGCGACCGCCCCGGCGAAGCCGCCCGGGACGAACAGGACGAACAGCACGAACAGGGCGCCGAGCAGGAACTGGGGCTGGGACAGCGGCACCCGCGCCACGGCGGGCAGCGACGCGAAGCTCGGCTCGGCGGCCACCTTCAGAAGGTACTGCTGCAAGTAGACGTAGACGAAGGCGCCCGCGACCGGTCCCCAGGCGCTGCCGGGTCCTCCCAGGACCACCATGACGAGGATCGACAGGGTCAGCGTGATCGACGCGACGGCACTGGGGACCGCGGTCCCGATCAGGAGGATGTAGACGATCCCGCCGCCCGCGGCGATCAGGGACGAGAGCGTGAAGGCGGCCAGTTTGAACCCGAAGGGGCGCAGGCCGAGCACCTCGACGCGCTGCTCGTTCTCGCGCACGGCGACGAGGACCCGCCCGGTCGCCGAGTTGAGCACGACGCGCACCACGACGCCGACCAGCACCAGGTACACCAGGGCGAGCCAGTAGAGGCTGCGGGTGTTGGAGACCGCCCCCGAGAGGACGGCCGGCAGCCGGTTCGACGCCAGGGCCAGGCCGGTGTCGCCACCGGTCAGGTTGTGGGGGTTGTCCTCGACCAGGTAGTAGAAGGCCTGGGCGAAGGCCAGGGTGACCATGGCGAAGGCGATGCCACCCACGCGCAGGGCGATCGCGCCGAGCACCAGGGCGAGGAGCAGGGTCACCACGAGCGTGACGGCCAGGGCCGCCGCGAGCGACCAGCCCCATCGGGTGAGCGCGATGTCGAAGACGTAGACGCCCGTGCCGAAGAAGGTGACCGGCCCCAAGGACAGCAGGCCGGTGTACCCGAAGAGGACGTCGTAGCCCAGCGCCACGCCGCCGAAGATGAAGCACAGCGCCAGCACCTCGAGGGTTCCCGTCGCGTTCACCACGTTGACGGTGCCCGGCAGCACCCACGGGACGTGCCAGCCGGCCAGCGGGACCAGCGCGAACAGGGCCACCAGGACGACGCCGAGGGTCAGCGACCAGCGCCGGGCGCTCACAGCGTGCCCCCGAAGAGTCCGCGCGGTCGCCACTCGAGCACCAGCGCCAGCAGGAGCACCACCGAGAGGTTGCCGATCTCGGCCATGCCCGGGTGGCTGCCCAGGTAGTAGTTCGAGAAGTCCTGGACCACGCCGACCAGCAGGGCGGCCACGGCCGAGCCGCGGATCGAGCCGAGGCCGCCGATGACGACGACGATGAAGGCGAAGATCAAGAGCCCGTCACCCTGCAGGGGGCTGACGAGGTCGCCGTTGAAGACGACGCTGTTGAGCAGTCCGGCCAGCCCGGCCATCGCTCCGCCGAGGATGAACACCAGGGTGAAGGCGCGCCCCACGTCGACGCCGAGGGCCCGGACCATGTCGCGGTTCTCGACGCCGGCGCGGATGATGATGCCGTAGCGGGTGCGCCGCAGGAACCATTCCAGCCCGACCAGCACGACGACGCCGGCGATCAGGGCGACGAAGTCGGCGTTGGGCAGGCTGAGGGAGCCCCAGTGGGTCGCCTCGAAGAGCCACAGGGGGACGGGCATCGACAGCGAGTTGCTCCCGAAGCCCCCGAGCAGCAGGCCCACGGCGGCCAGGTCGAGCCCGATGGTGACCAGGATCTGGCTGATCGGCCGGCCGTAGAGGGGGCGGATCAGCCAGAGCTCGGTGAGCCCGGCCACGACGGCGCCCGCGACGATCGCGGCGAGGACGCCGACGGCGAAGTTGAGCGGTGCGCTGAGGGTCGAGGTCAGGTGCGTCGTGAGGTCCCACGCGGCGTAGGCCCCCAGGGTCATGAAGAGCCCGTGGGCGAAGTTGAGCACGTCCATGAGGCCGTAGATGAGCGAGAGGCCCGAGGCGGCGAGGAAGTACACCGCGCTCAGCGCCACGGCGCTGAAGGTCAGGTCGGCCAGCACCGTCATGCGCTGACCCCCAGGAGCTGGCGCATCAGGTCGGCGTCCTCCAGGTCGCCGACGGGTCCTTGGTGGACGACGACCCCGTGGTCGAGGACGACGACGCGCTGGGCGAGGCGGCGCACCACGGCCAGGTTCTGCTCGACGACGAGCATCGTGGTCGCTGCGCTCACGCGGGCCAGGACGTCGGTCAGCTCGGCGACCAGGCGGGGGGCCAGGCCCTTGGAGGGCTCGTCGACGATCAGGACGGGCCACTCGTTGAGCAGGGCGCGGGCCACGGCCACCATCTGCTGCTGGCCCCCCGAGAGGGTCCCGGCCCGCTGGCGGGCCCGCTGGCGCAACTCGGGGAACAGCTCGTAGACCGCGTCGTAGTTGGGCGCGGCGACCTGCTCGGCCAGCCGGAGGTTCTCGGCGACCGTCAGGGCACTGAACACGTCGCGGTCCTCGGGGACGTAGGCGACTCCGAGCCGGGCGATGCGGTGCGGCGGCCAGCGGGTGACGTCCTGGTCGCGCACGCGGATGGTGCCCGCGCGCGGGACCAGGCCCATCAGGGCGCGCAGGGTGGTCGTCTTGCCCACGCCGTTGCGTCCCAGGAGGGCCACCACCTCGCCGGTCGCGACCTCGAGCGAGACGCCCTGGAGGATGTGCGAGCCGCCGATGGACACGTGGAGCTCGGAGACCTCGATGGCCGTGCTCACAGCGGCTGCCCCAGGTAGGCCTGCTGGACCGTCTCGTTGGCCACGACCTCGGCCGGCGTGCCCAGGGCCAGCAGCGCGCCGGCGTCGAGCACCGCGATCGTCTGGGCGAGCCCGACGACGACCGACATGTGGTGCTCGACCATGAGCACGGTGTGCCCATCGCGATGCAGGCCGCCGATGAGGCTGCTCAGCTGGTCGACGTCGTCGGCGGTCACGCCGGCCATCGGCTCGTCGAGCAGTAGCACCGCGGACTGGCTGGCGAGGAGGACGGCCAGCTCGACCTTGCGCTTGTCGCCGTGGGAGAGCAGGCCGGTCAGGCGGTGCGCCTGGTCGGCGAGGCCCACCTGCTCGAGCGCCCCAGTGGCCGAGATGCTGGCCGCGTCGCGCGCGCGGGGGGGCCGGTAGAAGCGCGCCGAGCCGCCCAGGTGCGCCTGGGCGGCCAGGCGGACGTTCTCGTACGCGCTGAGCCCGTTGAAGAGGCTGGAGGTCTGGAACGTCCGCCCCAGGCCCCGCCGTGCGCGGACGGCCGGTCGCGTGTGCGTCACGACCCGTCCGGCCAGCTCGATCTCGCCCGCCGTTGGCCGCAGCACCCCGCTGAGCAGGTTGAGGAGGGTGGACTTGCCCGCGCCGTTGGGCCCGATGATGCCCACGAAGTGGCCCGGGGGCACCGACAGGGAGATTCCCTTGATGATGTCGAGGCCGCCGACGCGGAAGCCCAGGTCCCGGGCGCGCAGCGCGGGGACCTGGGCTTCCAACGTCACGGTCACGGGTCGATCAGCGGCCGAAGTGTGCGCTGACCGGGGGAGCCGTCTGGGTGGAGTTCAGGGTGCTCAGCAGGACCGGCCGGTAGACCCCGGTCACCGTGGAGACCAGCTGCACTTGGAACATCGGCTGGAGCATGGCGTGGTCCGCGGCCCGGATCTGCTGGAGACCCTTGGGCGCCATGAACTTCCAGCCCTCGAGCCCCTTGATCATCTTGGGCACGTTGGTCCCCTGCCCGGTCTGGATCGCGCGCACCACCATCTGGGCCCACACGAAGCCGTCAGCGGTGAACAGGTCGGGGTACTGGTGGTAGTCCTTCTTCATCCCCTGGATCAGGTACGCGTTGACCTTGTTGTGCGGGGACTGCCAGTTGTACAGGGACAGGTAGTAGAACTTCAGGCCCGCGGTCCCGTAGAACTGGTAGGTCGCCGTGTTGGCCAGCCCGGTGATCACCTTGGAGCTGGCGAAGATCCCCTGCTGGTCCAGTGCCTGGGCCAGGGGCGCGCCCGTGGTGCCGGCCCACGCCAGGAAGACGATGTCCGGGTGCATGGCGGCGACCTGCAGGGCGACCGGCGTGAAGTCCGTCGTCGTCAGGGGGACGAGCAGCGTCTTGACCGTGTCGCCGAGCGAGCCGAAGGCGCTCGTGGTGTCGGCGACGTAGGACTGGCCGAAGGCGAAGTCCTGGGCTAGGACGAGGACCGTCTTGCCCGAGCCCATCTGCTTGATGTACGACTTGGCGGCTTGCACGTCCTGGTAGGTCTGGCGGCCCGAGCGGAACGTGTAGCGGTTGAGCCCGGTCACCTGGTCGGCCGCGGCGGGTCCGGAGATGTAGAGCACCTTGTTCTGCGCGGCGATCGGCCCGAGCTCCATCGCGATGGAGGAGTCGACGGTCCCGCCGATGATCTTGTCGCCCGCGCCCACGAAGCTCTTGAAGTCGGTGGCTGCGGTGGTCGGGTTGTCCGCGTCGTCGACGACGGACAGTGCGATGCGGTGACCGTTCACCTTGCCCGTGCCGTGGGTCGCGTAGGCGAGCCCGACGTGGACGCCCTGCAGCCACTCCTCGGCGTAGGCCGAGAAGATCCCGGTCTTCTCCGTGACGATGCCCACCTTCACCGGCGAATTCTTCGACGCCCCCGAGGGCGCCCCGAGAGCCAGTGAGAACGCGGCCGTGGCTAGCGCCACGGGCACCACGCCCCAACGAACGTTCCTCATAGATCCTCCCCAACAACACGCGGCCGCCCGCCGACCGTCGCTCGTGTGCAGTTAACCAGCCGCGAAGAAAAATGTCAAGTGAATCACCTGTCAGAGTTTGCTACGGTGGACGCAAGTGAGGGTGCGGGAGGTGTGCTGTGAGCCTGAAAGTGGTGCGAGATCCCCACGACGCCGGATTCCGCGGCGGTGCCCTGGAGCGGGTGCGCGCGCACCTGGACGGCTACGTCGCGTCGCGCAAGTTCCCGGGCTGGCTGGTCACGGTCGCCCGTGACGGCGACCTGGTGTGGGTCGGCCGCGGCGGCCATCGCGACCGTGAGCAGTCGCTGCCCGTGACCGACGACACCATCTGGCGCCTCTACTCGATGACCAAGCCGATCACCGCGGTCGTGGCCCTGCAGCTCTACGAGGAGGGCCGCTACGACCTCAACGACCCGGTGGGCGAGTGGATCGAGGAGTTCCGCGACGCGCGCGTCTACGTGTCGGGCAGCGACATCGCCCCGGTGACCGAGCCGGTGACCGAGCCGGTGCGGGTCCACCACCTCTTCACGCACACCAGTGGCCTGACCTACGGCTTCCAGCACCTGACGCCGGTGGACACCATGTACCGCGCCCGGGGCTACGACATGACCAACCCGAGCGATGTCGACCTGGCGCGCGCGGTGCGCGACTGGTCGGAGCTGCCTCTCTTGTTCCAGCCCGGGGAGGCGTGGAACTACTCGGTGTCCATCGACGTCCTCGGGCGCCTGATCGAGCACTGGACGGGACAGAGCCTGGACGTCGCGGTGCGCCAGCGGGTGCTCGAGCCCCTGGGCATGGACGACACCGACTGGTACTGCCCGCCCGAGAAGCTCGACCGCCTGGCGATGCTGTACGCGGCCAGCCACGGCGACTCGATCCGCCTCGATGAGCTGGCCAGCGAGGCCACCCGGTGGCCCCTGCTGCTGGCCGGCGGCGGGGGACTCGTCTCGACCGCGGCGGACTACCACCGCTTCATGTCGATGCTGGTGGCAAAGGGCGAGCTCGACGGCGCCCGGATCCTGTCGCCGCGCACCGTCGCCCTCATGACGCGTAACCACCTGCCCGACAACCAGGACCTGCACGGGTTCGCGCGCGACTCGTTCAGCGAGGTGGGCCAGACCGGCGTCGGCTTCGGGCTCGGCGTCTCGGTGGTGATCGACCAGGTGCGCAACCGCAGCTACGTGCCCGCGGGCACGTTCGCGTGGGGCGGTGCCGCGTCGACCTATTTTTGGGTGGACCCCAGCGAGGGCCTGACCGTCGGGCTGTACACCCAGCTGCTGCCGAGCTGGACCTACCCGGTGCGGCGCCAGGTCCAGCAGTTGGTGTACGCAGCGCTGGAGCGCTGACGAGAGGAGAGTGACGTGGACAAAGTGATAGCCACTGCCGCCGAGGCGGTGGCCGACATCCCCGACGGCGCGTCGGTCGCCGTGGGCGGGTTCGGGCTGTGCGGGATCCCCTCGGCGCTGATCGATGCGCTCTTCGCCCAGGGGGCGACGGGGCTGGTGACGGTCTCCAACAACTGCGGCGTCGACGACGCGGGCCTCGGCATCTTGCTGTCGGCCAAGCGCATCGCGCGCACCACGGGGTCGTACGTCGGCGAGAACAAGGAGTTCGAGCGCCAGTTCCTCTCGGGCGAGCTCGAGGTCGAGCTGGTGCCCCAGGGCACGCTGGCCGAGCGGCTGCGCGCGGGCGGTGCGGGGATCCCGGCCTTCTACACGCCGGCCGGCGTGGGGACGCAGGTCGCCGACGGCGGGCTCCCCCTGCGCTACGGGGACGGCGGGGCGGTGGCGTTGGCCTCGCCCGCCAAGGAGGTGCGGGCCTTCGAGGGTCGCGACTACGTGCTCGAGCGGGCCATCACGACCGACTACGCGCTGGTGCACGCCCGCTACGGGGACCGGCACGGCAACCTCATCTACGAGAAGAGCGCCGCCAACTTCAACCCCCTGTGCGCGACGGCCGGCCGGGTGACCATCGCCGAGGTCGAGGAGCTCGTTGAGCCCGGCGAGCTCGACCCGCGCCAGGTGCACACGCCGGGCATCTTCGTCCAGCGCGTCGTGCACACCCCCGATGTCGTGAAGCGAATCGAGAAGAGGACGGTGCGACCATGACGTTGACGCGCGAGGAGCTGGCGGCCCGGGTAGCGCGCGAGATGCGCGACGGCCAGTACGTGAACCTGGGGATCGGCCTGCCCACCCTGGTGCCCAACTATGTGGCGCCAGGCCTGCACGTGGTCCTGCACTCGGAGAACGGCATCTTGGGCGTGGGCTCGTACCCGCCCGAGGACGAGGTCGACGCCGACCTCATCAACGCGGGCAAGGAGACGGTCACCGTGGTGCCGGGCTCGTCGTACTTCGACTCGGCGGCCTCGTTCGCGATGATTCGCGGGGGCCACGTGGACCTGGCGGTCCTGGGGGCGATGCAGGTGTCGGCGTCCGGGGACCTGGCGAACTGGATGATCCCCGGCAAGATGGTCAAGGGCATGGGCGGCGCGATGGACCTGGTCCACGGGGCCAAGCGCGTCATCGTCATGATGGAGCACGTGGCGCGCGACGGCACGCCGAAGATCGTCAACGAGTGCAGCCTGCCCCTGACCGGCCGCGCCTGCGTGCACCGCATCGTGAGCGACCAGGCCGTCATCGACGTGACCGCCGACGGGCTGGTCGTGCGCGAGCTGGCACCGGGCATCACCGCCAAGGATCTGCAGGCGGCGACCGAGCCGCCGTTGCGCTTCGCGCTCGCGGAGGACTGAACGGCCCCGCCGTCACGCACGGCAACTGAGTAGTCTCGGGTCCGATGTCTGGTCCGGGCCCCCGCGCACCCCGTCACCGGGGACGGTCGGGCGCCGCCGCGACGGGGCCGCACCCGCCGGCGGGCGTCGGGCCCGAGGAGCCGGTGCTGCGCAAGGGGCAGCGGACCCGGCGCTCGCTGCTGCTGGCCGCCGAGCAGGTGTTCGGCGCGCTCGGGTACCACGACGCCTCGATCGTCAAGATCACCGAGGAGGCCGGGGTCGCCCAGGGGACCTTCTACCTGTACTTCGCCAGCAAGCAGCAGATCTTCGACGAGGTGGTCGACGACCTCAACCAGCGGGTGCGCCGCGCCATGTCGGAGGCCTCGCGCGGGGCGGCCACGCGCTTCGAGGCCGAGCGGCTCGGGTTCGCCGGCTTCTTCCAATTCACCGCCGAGCACCCCAACCTGTACCGCATCATCCGCCAGGCCGAGTTCGTCTCGCCCCAGGCGATGCGGCGCCACTACGAGACGATCATCGCCCACTACATCCCGTCGCTGACCGAGGCGATGGACAAGGGCGAGGTGACCCGGGGCGACCCGATGGTCCTGGCCTGGGCCCTGGCCGCCGTCGGCGAGGCGGTGGGGATGCGCTGGATCCTCTGGAGCGACGATCGCCAGATGCCACCCGACGTCTCGGAGGAGGTCAACCGGATCATCGGGCGGATGCTCGGCATCGAGGAGACGTAGTGGGCGCGGTCGCCGACGACTTCCCCGTCCCGCTCGCCGTCGGGAACTGGCTCCGGCAACCCGCGCGCCACCGCCCGACGCATCCCGCGATCATCAGCGGTGAGCGCAGCGTCGACTACGCGACCCTGGACGCGTGGAGCGACCGGCTGGCCCGCGTCCTGGTGGGCCGCGGGCTCGGGCTCGGCGACCGCGTGGCGACGCTCAGCGAGAACAGCGTCGAGCAGGTGGTGCTTCTCTTCGCGTGCGCCCGCGCCGGCCTGATCCTGGCGCCGCTCAACTGGCACCTGAGCCCGGACGAGCTGGCGGTGCAGCTGGACCTCTTCGCGCCCGCACTGACCCTGGTCGCTGCGTCGCGCTGGAGCGAGCAGGCCGGGGGCGTGGTCGCCGGGTGGCAGCCGGAGCCCCTCGAGGACTACGTGACCGACGCCTACCCCGCAGCCGGCACGAGCCTGCCCGCGATCGACGACGACGCCGGGCTCCTGCTCATCGCCACCTCGGGCACGACGGGCGTCCCCAAGGGTGCCCTGCTGACGAACCGCAACTGCTACTGGACCAACGCCAGCCTGCAGGCGGCGGTGCCCCTTGACGCCGACGACGTGGTCCTGGGGCTGCTGCCGCAGTACCACGTGGGCGGGTGGAACATCCAGACCCTGCTCGCCTGGTCCCTGGGCGCGACGGTCGTCCTGGAGCGCTCCTTCGACCCCGGCCGGGTCCTCGAGTTGATCGAGCGCCACCGCGTCACGACGTTGATGGGCGTGCCCACGACGTACGTGCTGGTCGCCGAGCACCCGCGCTTCGCCGACACCGACCTCTCCTCCCTCCGCTTCGCCCTGGTGGGAGGCGCGGCGATGCCCCGCTCCGCCCAGGACCGCTGGGCCGAACGCGGGGTGGCGATGGCCGTGGGCTACGGCCTGACCGAGGCCGGCCCCAACGCCCTGGTGCTCCGGCCGGGGGAGGCGCCCCCCTGGCCCGGTGCCGTCGGGCGCCCCTACCCCTACGTCGAGGTGGCCCTGCGCGACCCGACCGACGGCCGCGTTCTGGCCGGTGCGGGCACGGGCGAGATCCTGGTGCGCGGCCCCAACGTCTTCGCGGGCTACTGGCGCGACCCGGCCGCCACCGGGGCCGCCATGGTGGAGGGCTGGCTGCGCACCGGCGACATCGGCGAGCGCGACGCGCAGGGGAACTACCGCATCAGCGGGCGCACCAAGGAGATGTTCATCTCGGGCGGCGAGAACGTGTTCCCGGCCGAGGTGGAACGGGTGCTGAGCGAGCACCCCGCGATCGCCGACGCGGCGGTCATCGGCGTGCCCGACCCGGTGTGGGGCGAGGTGGGCGTCGCCTACGTCGTCACCCGCCGCGACGCGGTGATCGGGGTGGACGAGCTCGAGGCCCACTGCCGGGCCCACCTGGCGCGCTACAAGGTGCCCCGGCGCATCGTCATCACGGCCGAGCTGCCGCGCTCGCCCGTCGGCAAGGTCGACAAGCGCTACCTGCCCCGCGACGTGGACGTGCGCTAGTTGGTGCACCCCTGGGCGCGCAGGTACGCGGCCAGGGGCAGCCGGTAGAGGTGGACGGCACCGGGGTTGGACCGCCAGAGGCTGAAGCGCCAGTGGCCGCCCTCGCGATGCCAGAGGTCGACGAGCGTGACCTGGTCGATGCGGTAGGTGACGCGCCACCAGCCGTGCGCGGCCGCCTGTGCCCCGATGACCGTGGCTGACCCCGGGGCGGTCGGGCACAGGCGGTGGCGGAGGATGTAGTTCGCTCGGGTGATCACCGACTGGCTCGCGCGGTCGAACCGGTCCCACACGGCGCCGTCGCGATTGGCTGCGTAGTTGTCGTCGAAGGCCTGGGCCACGTGGATGAGGCGGGCGGCCGGATCCTGGCCCCCGGGAGGCGCGGCGGTGTGGTGGTGGGTGGTCCACCCGCCCACGACGAGCACGACGACCATCGCGAGCAAGGTGACGCGCACCGTGGTGCGCGCCCTAGGCGCGCGCCAGGACCTCATCGCTCGGGACGTGGAAGCAGCCGTCCTCGTCGCGCGACCACGCCCGAAAGGCCGTGGCGAAGCGTTCGAGGTCGGCGGGGGTGGCGATGCCGTACTCGAGGCACTGGGTGGCGAAGGCGCTCTGGGTGACCCGGTCGGCCCACAGCTCTCCCCACCACTGGCGCTCCTCGGGGCGTGCGTAGGTCCACGTTGACGCGGTCACCTCCCGGTCGGTGAAGCCGGCCGAGCGCACCCAGACGTGGAGGAAGCGACCGGCGTCGGCGGTCGCGCCGTTGCGGGCGGTGAGCAGGTGGTAGGCCGCCATCCACTCGTCGAGACGCGGGTCGGCGGGCGCCCACGTGAAGGCGCCGTAGTCGCTCTCGCGAACGGCGAGAAGACCGCCCGGCACCAGCACGCGGCGCATCTCGGACAGAGCGCGCACCGGCTCGCGCAGGTGCTGGAGCACCTGGTGCGCGTAGACGACGTCGAAGCTGGCGTCGTCGATCTCCATGTCGTACGCGTCGCCGACGGCGAAGGTGACGTTGGTCACGTCGCGCGCGCGCGCGAGCGCGCGCCCACTGTCCAGGACCTCGGGGACGATGTCGATCCCGAGCACCTGTCCCGTGGGGACCCGGGTGGCGAGGTCGACCGTGATGGTACCGGGCCCACAACCGACGTCGAGGACGCGCGCGTCGGGTCGCAGGCGGGCGAGGAGGAAGCCCGCCGAGTTCTTGGCCGTGCGCCACCGATGGCTGCGCAGCACGGACTCGTGGTGGCCATGCGAGTAGCGCTCGGGGACCATGCTCCACTCTGGCAGGTACGCCCGGACTCGCGCGGCACCACCGTTGACGACGTCGGAGCCCCGTCGTACCAGCGTTTCGGGGACGGTCCACGAGGCGCCGGCCGGAGCGGCCCCTCCCACCGGGTAGCCAGGGCCCGGCCCGTCGTGCGCTCGGACATCGCTGCAATCGGTAGCGTCGAGGCGGTGACACTGATCGATCGCGCCACGGCAGGCAGCGCACCCCCGGGGGTCGACCCCTGGCGGTTCGTCTCCCCGGTCGCGGCAGCGCTGGACGGGGGGCCGCGGGCCAACGGCGTGAGTCGGGGTCAGATGAGGCTCGCCCCAGGTCCCGGACAGAACGGGGCCGGGGTGCTCGCCACGTTGGGCAGTTCTCCCCCGTCCGAGAGAACCTTGAAGGAGGCCGGAGTTGTCTGAGCGAGCGTCCCGCAGCCGGCGGTACCCAGCCATCGAGATCATCGAGGAGGGCATGCGCGAGGGCATGCAGATCGAGAGCGCCGCCATCAGCGTGGAGGACAAGCTCGCCCTGCTGGAGGCCCTGTCGGTCACCGGCCTGCGCACGATCGTCGTGGGCTCGTTCGTCAGTCCCACCTGGACTCCGCAGATGGCCGAGATCGACGCACTCCTGGCGCGGTTCACCCCGGTGCCCGGGGTCACCTACACCGCGCTCGCACTCAATGCGCGGGGACGCGAGCGCATGGCCGCCTACCCGTGGATCCAGGATCCCGAGGACGTGCCGCGCACCCAGGGGCACCTGTGCGACGTCTTCGTGCGTCGCAACACCAACCGCAGCCAGGCCCAGGAGATCGCCGGGTGGCCCGCCATCGTCGAGCAGGCCGTCGCCGACCGGGTGCCCGTGGCCGGTATCGCCATCGCCGCCGCATGGGGATCCAACTGGCTGGGCCCCTTCAGCCAGGAGCAGCGCACCGACATGCTCGCGCGCCAGATGGATCTGTGGCAAGCGGCGGGGATCCCCGTGGACCGCGTGTGGATCGGCGACCCGATGGCCTGGAACACGCCGGACGCCGTCGCCGACCAGCTGGTCGAGATCCTCGAGCGCTGGCCCCAGATCACCCGCTTCCACCTGCACCTGCACAACGCCCGGGGCACCGCCCTCCTGTCGGCCTACGAGGCGCTGCGGAACCTGCGCCCGACCGACACGCTGGTCCTGGATTCGACCGTCGGCGGCATGGGCGGCTGCCCCTACGGCGGCCACGGCCGCATGACGCGCATGATGGCGACCGAGGACCTGGTGGACCTGCTGAGCGAGCTCGGCATCGACACCGGGGTCGACCTCGACCGGCTGATCGAGGCGTCGCTGCTGGCCGAGCGCATCGTGGGCCACCCCCTGTGGAGTCACGTCGCCAAGGCGGGGCCGCGCCCGCGCGGCGCGCGCCTCTTCCCCATGGACCTCCCCTTCATCGAGACGGAGGCCGAGGCTCAGCACTTCCGCTTGGGGCCGGCCGCCTACCCGGGACAGCGCTCGCCGTGGCGCGAGCCCATCACCTCACCGGCGCGCGACGCGATCGAGGCGGAGCTGAAAAGAGAGGGCTGATCGCCCTCTCGACCCGGAAGATTCGGCGCGCACGCGGCTCGCGCGTGGCGGTTCACCGCTGGGGGGATGCGGGGATTCGCGCAACGCGTCGAACTGCTCGAGGACGCGCTACCCCGACGTCGACGCGGTGGTCGCCCGAGGGCGCCCACCGCGGAAGGCCGCACTGCTCGTACTACGGGACCTACCGAGTCCCGGGGCGGGCGCCCCGGGACTCGGTAGGCACGCGTCAACGGGCGCGAACGACGCGGAAGGCGATCGGCCGGACGATGCTGTCGCCACGCTTGGCGTTGGCGACCGAGATCTCGCAGTCGCGCGCGTTGGCGGGCGTCGTGCCGCAGAAGCCGTTGCCGACGCGTCCGGTCACCACGCGGAACGCGGTCGGCCGCAGGATGCCAGCCGGGGTGATGACGACGGCGCGCAGCGTCCGGAGGTCGCAGAGGGCGGGCGACTTCGCGCCGCGGCGGCACTCGACGATGTAGACATGGTCGCGCGGGGTGAACCCGCGGCCCGAGACGTGCACCACCTGCCCGTTGTGCAGGTTGATTGCCGGTGCCACGCGCAAGAAGCGCTTGGCGGCACCAACGGCAAAGGCGATCGGCGCTTCGCCGGCGTCGCCCCCGCTGATGTTGGCGACTGCGATGACGCAGCCGCGCGCGTTGGCGGCCGTCGTGCCACAGGTGCCCGTGGCGACCGCACCGGTCACCACAGCGAAGCTGGTCGAGGGCAGCGTCCCATCAGCGTTGACCGTGATGGCGGTCGCGGTGGTCAGGTCGCAGCCGGACTGTCCTGTCGCGCCCTTCAGGCACTCGATGACGTAGACCGCGTCGCCCGGCGTGAAGCCCGACCCGGTGACCGTGACCTTCTGGCCGTTCTTCAGACCCTTGGCCGGCGAGACCGCCACGCTCGGGGTGGTCGGCACGGTCACGGCGAAGGTAATGGGAGCCGCGGCCCGGTCGCCCTGGGAGCTGTTGGCGACCATGATCACGCAGGCAGCGGCGTCGGCCGCCGTCGTCCCGCACGTCGCTCCCCCGACAGTGCCGGTGACGACGGTGAAGGTCGTCGACGGCAGCGTGCCGTCCGCGTTTACCGTGATCGGCGTCGCGGTGCCCAGGTTGCAGTCCGCCGGGCCGGTCGCGGTGGCCAGGCACTCAGTCGCGTAGAGCGAGTCGCCCGGCGTGAAGCCCGATCCGGTCAAGGTGACCTTCTCGTTGTTGGTGAGTCCGGTCGCCGGCGTCGCCGTCAGCGTGGGCGCGGAGGACGTCGAGGGGGCGGCGAAGGTGATCGGCGTGTACGCCAGCGTGGTCCCGGTCAGCGAGCCGATCGCCAGCAGGCAGGTCAGGTCGGCCGCCGACGTGCCACAGGTGCCGTTGCCCACGGTTCCCGTGGTGACCGTGAACGGCGTGGTGGGAATCGCTCCCGTGGCGTCGGTCGCCACCAGTACGGCGCCTGTGACGTCACAGCCCGCTTGCGTCGTCGCGGTCGCCGTGCATTCGACGATTGCCACTTCGGCGCTGGCCGGCAGCCCGGACGCGGTCACTTGGACGGTCTGACCAGCGGTCAGGCCCGTCGACGGCGTCGCCGTCATCGTAGAGGCGGCTAGTGCCGTCGTGGCGCCGGTCAGGCTGGCCGCAACCAGTGCCGCCACGGCGGCCGGGCCGGCCACCCAACGTCTCACTCGACCATTCATGTTTCCTCCTCACGGGGGCTCCGGTATGCGCTGCAGTTCCCGCGACGGAGCGAACCCCGCCGACGGGTGACCGCGTCGCGCCAACCCCTCTACCTAGGACGGTCTTAGCACAGCCCCTGGTCGCGTGGTATGTCTGGCGGATCTCCCGGCGGCAGGAGTCAGGTCAGCCAACCGTGCCGAGCGCCTCCGCGATGCGTGCGAGGGCCTCGTCGAGGACCTCGGGGGAGGTCGCGAAGTTGAGGCGGACGTGGCCGACCCCGCCGGTCCCGAAGGCCGCCCCGTCGCTCAGGGCGACGCGCGCGTGGGCCAGCAGCCACGCGGCCGGTCCGGTGAGCCCGTCGAGCTCGGCGGGACTGTCGACGGCGGGCGTGGCCAGGTGCAGGTCGCGGGCGTCGAGCCAGGCGAGGTAGGTGGCGTCCCCGGGGGTGTAGTGCACTTCGGGCAGCAGGGTGGTCAGGCGCTCGGCCAAGCGGTCGCGCTGGGCGAGCAGGTGCGCCAGGACCGCGTCGAGCCAGGCGTCGCCGTCGCGCAAGGCGGCCGTCTGGGCGACGACGCCGAGGTGGCTCGGTCCCGGGACGCTGCGCGTCGCCAAGAGGCTGCGAACGTCCCCGGCCTCGGGCCCAGCGACGAGGACCGCCCCGGGCGCGCCCGCCAGGTTGAAGGCCTTGGAGGCCGACAGCAGGGCGACGGCGTCGCGGCCGGACTCCAGGCTGAGCAGGGGGGTGAACGTCCCCTCCAGCACGAGTGGGGCGTGGATCTCGTCGCTGATCACGCGCAGGCCGTGGTGGCGGGCCAGGTCGGCCGCGGCCGCGAGCTCGTCGGGCCGGTGGAGCGTCCCCGTCGGGTTGTGCGGGCTGCACAGGAGGTAGGCGGGATGCGTCGAGCGCTCGCGCGCCTGGGCGAAGGCGGCCTCCAGGGCTTCCAGGTCGATGCGCCCGGCGGGGGTGAGCGGTGCCTCGGCGACGACGCGGCCCGCGCGGGCCACGTAGGAGTAGAAGGGCGGGTAGACGGGGCAGTTGACGACGACGGTGTCTCCCGGGTCGGTGAGGACCGACACCGCGGCGCTCACTCCGCCCATCACGTTGCCGACGGCCTGCGCGCGCGACACGTCGGGCTCCCAGCCCCAGTGGCGAGCGGCGAAGGAGGCCAGCGCCTCCAGATAGCGAGCGGGGGACGGGTAGCCGAGGTCGCCGCTGCGCGCCGCCGTGACCAGGGACTCCACCACGGGCGCCGCCAGCGCCACGTCCATCTCGGCCACCCACAGCGGCAGGACGTCGGCGGGGTAGCGCCGCCACTTCTCGCTGGTGCGCTGGCGCAGCTGGTCGAGGGGGAGGGCGAAGGGGTCGGCGGAGCTCACGAGTGCGACCCTAATTCGCGCGCACTCACGAGCCCGCGGGGACCACCTGGGCCACGTTGGGGACGGCGGGCGCGACCCGGCCGGCCGGGCCGGCGCCCACCAACGCCAGGATGTTGGTCGTCAGGTGCGAGAGCAGCGCACCGGCGGCCGGCGTGGCGGCGCACGTCGACAGGGCGCAGATCCAGTTGGTCGTCCCGGTGTCGATCACCCCGGCGCCGGAGGTCGGGTCCGTGTGGTAGGTGAGGTCGCCGTAGGTGTAGCCGCCCCAGGCCCCCTGGTTGGTGTAGGTCTCGCTGAGGGGGATCGGCGAGTGGCCGAGGACCTGGAGCGTCGGCGGCGTCGCGGCGCTGGCCACGACGTGGTCGATGTCCGAGTCGTAGATGCCGGGGATCGACGAGCCCCGGTGCAGCGAGGTCCCGCGCACCAGCCACGGGGCCGCGTCGAACAGGACCAGCGGGGCCGGGGTCTGGCCGGGCAGGACGTAGCCGGCGTAGAGCTCACCCACCAGGCTGGTGGCCGACCAGTTGGTCGGCGGCGCGGCCCAGGTGTTGCCGGTCACCTGCCACGGGCTCCCGTGGCCGTTCAGCGGGTCGAGCGCGCTGTCGCGGTAGTCGACGATCAGCGTGTTGGGCCCCATCGGTCCCGCCGCCAGGCGGGCGTGGCGCACGAGCGCAGCTGCCCCGAAGAAGACCACGTTGACGCCGCGGCGCTGGGCGGCCTCGACCCCGAAGAGCTCGGGAGCCGTCCAGGTCTCGTCGTGGCCGAGCGAGAGGACCGCGCGGTGGTGGCTGGCCAGGCCCGGGTGCTCGGTGAGGGTGATGTCGGTGACGTAGGTGGCGTCGAGGCCGTGGCGCTCCATCAGCGAGACGAGGGGGAACTCGTTGGTCAAGAAGTCCGACGCACCCAGGCCGATCGCCTGGGGCCGGTCGATCGAGACCGCGTAGGCGCGGTTGCAGGGCGGGTAGGTGGACGCGCCGGGGGCGCACGGGCCGGTCCCCTGGTAGAAGTCGGCCCCGCCGAAGGTGTTCCATCCCTGCTCGGTCAGGGTGCGGCTCACTAGCAGGTACGTGGCGGTGCTGGTCGGGACCCACACCGTGAGCAGCACGTAGCTCGCCTGGCGGCCGCTGCCCACCAGCTTGAGCAGGTAGTCCCCCGAGGGCCACGTCGCGCCCACGTGGAAGCGCAGGCCGGCCGACCACGTGTCGCACACGGTCGTGCGCGTCGCGGCGAGCACCGCGCAGGGAGGCTGGACGTGACCGGCGACGGAGGACGAGCTCCACACCCGGTGGCCCCCGGTGCCCTGGTACCAGCCCATGCGGTAGACCTCGACGTGCCAGGTCGGCGCGTTGGTCGAGACGTACAGCGTGACCAACTGGCCGGGCGTCGCCGCGTCGGTGTTCGCGAAGCCCTCCATCAGCCCGGGCGGCGTGCCGGCGATGCGCCAGGCGGTGGTGCCGGGGAGGCGGTTCTCGGCCAGCATGGCCCGCGAGACGACGCCGAAGGGGCTGGGAAAGGTGGCGCTCGGCGCGCGCGCCGCCGGTGCCGGTGTCGCCCCCGGAGCCGCGAGCCCCGCGGCCGCCACGGCGGTGGCGGCGACGGCGCGCGCCACCCAGTGTCGCCAGCCGCGAGCGGTGCGCACGAGGCCTCCTCTCCGTGGCGCCGACGCGCGCCGTCCGTCGATCTTGGCACGGCGGGCGCCCCGGTCCCGAGCGGGCCCTGTGGCAGAGTCGAAAGATGGCGCGCCTGACCACCCTCGACCTGGCCGCGCCCGCCGAGGACGTCGCCCCGCGCCTGCTCGGGGCGGTCCTGGTGGTCGCCGACGGGGCGGCGCGCCGGCGCGTGCGCCTGGTCGAGGTCGAGGCCTACGGGGGACGCCGCGACCCGGCCTCGCACGCCTACCGCGGGCCGACACCGCGCTGCGCGGTGATGTTCGGGCCCCCCGGCCGGCTCTACGTCTACCGCAGCTACGGCGTCCACTGGTGCGCGAACGTCGTGACGGGCCCGAGCGGGGACGCCAGCGCCGTCCTCCTGCGCGCCGGGGAGGCACTCGACACCCGCGGGCGCCCGGTCGCCGCGCTGCGCGGGCCCGGGCTGCTGACCCGCTACCTCGGCCTGACCGGGTCCGACAGCGGGGCCCTCGTTGCCGGGGCGCGGGCCCGCCGGGCCTGGCTGCTCGCACCGACCGCGCCGGTCGACGTCGCCGTCACCGGACGCGTCGGGCTCACCCGGGAGCAGGAGCGTCCCTGGCGCTTCGTCATCGCGGGCCACCGCGCGGCCGGTCCCGGACCGCGTCCCGTGCGCGTGGCACCGGCCTAGTGTCGGGAGGTCAGGAGCGGGCATGGGCGAGCCGATGATCGGGGCCATCGAGGCCGGGGGGACGAAGATGGTGCTGGCCGTCGGGCGCACCTGGGAGGACGTCCGCGACGCCCCCCGCCACCTGCTGGCCACCACGACACCCGACGACACCCTGCCGCGCGTCATGGACTGGCTGGCCGAGCGCCACGCGACGACGCCGCTGTCGGCGATCGGGGTGGCCTCGTTTGGACCCATCGACTTCTCGCAGCGCCGGATCGCCTCGACCACGCCGAAGATCCCGTGGCGGGGGGCGTCGTGGGTCGACGCCGTGGCCCGCCGTTTCGGCGATCTCCCGCTCGGCTTCGACACCGACACCGGGGCGGCCGCCCTGGCTGAGCATCGCTACGGCGCGGGCCAGGGCCGCGACGTCGTCGCCTACCTGACGATCGGGACCGGCATCGGGGGCGGGCTGGTGGTCGGGGGGCGCATCGTCCACGGCCTGCTGCACCCCGAGCTCGGCCACATGGTGGTGCGGCGCCGCGCGGGCGACGACTTCGCGGGCTCGTGCCCGTCCCACGGCGACTGCCTGGAGGGCCTGGCCTCGGGCGAGGCCGTCAAGCGGCGCTGGAACCGCACCGGCGGGCCCCAGCTGCCCGAGGACCATCCGGCCTGGGAGCTCGAGAGCAGCTACCTCAGCGACGCCGTCGTCAACGTGGCCACGATCACGGCCGCGCAGGTCATCGTGCTCGGCGGCGGGATCATGGCGGTGCCCGGCCTGATCGACCGGGTACGCGAGAAGGTCCGCCGCCACCTGAACGGCTACCTGGACGTCCCCGAGCTCACCACCGCGGTCGACCGCTACGTGGTCGAGCCCGGGCTGGGCCTGGCCTCGGGCATCGTGGGCGCCTTCGCGCTGGGCCGCGCGGCCCTCGGCTGAGCCAGTGGTCGCCGACGCGCCGGCTGTGTAGTCTCGCTGCCCAGGATCATCGAAGGAGGGACGTGACCGAGGTGCCGGTCCCCGCAGGGGTGCGCAGTCGGGCGACCCTGAAGGACGTGGCCCGTCACGCCGGCGTCTCGCTGAAGACGGCCTCGCGGGTCGTCAACGGCGAGCCCGGCGTCGTCGACGAGCTCTCCCGCCGGGTGCGCGCGGCCGTCAGCGAGCTCAACTACCAGCCCAACCTGGGCGCGCGCGCCCTGCGCCGCCGCGACGGCCGCTCCTCGACGATCGCCGTGCTGCTCGAGGACCTGTCGAACCCCTACTCGGCGCGGGTGCTGCGGGCCATCGAGGAGGTCGCCCGGGAGCGCGCCGTGTCGGTCCTGGCCGCGTCGCTGGAGGAGAACCCCGAGCGCGAGCACCAGCTGGTGGTGGCGATGGCGCGCCACCGCGTCGACGGGGTGATCATCGCCCCGGCCAGCGAGGACCACGCGTACCTGGGAGCCGAGCAGGATGCGGGTGTTCCCGTCGTGTTCGTCGACCGGCCACCGCGCAACCTGGAGGCCGACGCCGTCGTCGTGGACGCGCGCGCCGGCACGCGCGAGGCCGTCGCCCACCTGCTGGCCCACGGGCACCGGCGCGTCGCCTTCCTCGGCGACCTGTCGCGCATCGCGACGGCGCTCGAGCGCCGCGCCGGGTACCGCGACGCCCTGGCCGCCGCCGGCATCGCGCACGACGACGCCTTCGAGGTGCTCGAGCTGCGCTCGATCTCTGCGGCGCGCGAGGCGGCCGACCACCTGCTCGACCTGCCCGACCCGCCCACCGCGTTCTTCGCGGGCCAGAACCTGCTCACCATGGGCGTCGTCTACGCGCTGCGCGCCCGGGGGCTCTCCCAGCGTGTCGCCCTGGCGGGATTTGACGACTTCGACCTGTCCGACGTGCTGGACCCCGCGATCACGGTCGTGGCCCAAGACGTCGAGGCGGTGGGGCGCCGCGCGGCCGAGCTGCTGTTCGCGCGCATCGAGGGCGACGAGCAGCCGGCGCGCAGCGAGGCCCCCCCGACCCGCCTGATCGTGCGGGGGTCGGGGGAGATCGCTGGTCCGGGGCCGTTGCGCGCCCTCCATTGACAACGATGTCAGCGCCCGCTAGCGTCCTCGCAGGACGACGCGGCCAGGGAGGGCGTAGGTCGTTGTAAGGGGGTAACCAGCAATGAAGTCTCGAACGTGGCGCCTGGCGCAGGGAGCGGCTCTGGCCTCGACCCTGATGGCGTCGTCACTGGCCTTCGTGGGCGGCGCGTCGTCGGTGGCGTCGGCTGCGGGCAAGAAGTACACCATCGCCTTCGTTGTGGGCGCCGAAGCGGACCCGTTCTTCCAGTCGATGTACGTGGGGGCGCACGCCGAGGCGCTGAAGCTCCACGTCAACCTCATCTGGCAGGGCGACCCGGTCGACTACTCGCCCGCCACCCAGATCCCGGTCGTCCAGCAGGTCCTGGCGCTGCACCCCAACGCCCTGGTCATCGCACCGACCGACACCAAGGCCCTGAACCCCTACATCGCGAGCGCCGTGAAGAGGCACATCAAGGTCTTCAACGTGGACTCGGGCTCGTCGTACCAGAAGAACATCACCTCGTGGGTGACCGGCAACAACACGCAGGGTGGCAAGGCTGCCGCTGACGCCCTGGCCAAGGCCATGGACTACGCGAAGACCTGCACGGCGTCGTCCAAGTGCGCCGTGGCCATCGGGGTGTCGTCGCTGACCACCTCGACCGACGCGGCTCGCGTGGCGGCCTTCAAGGCCGAGGTCAAGGCCAAGTACCACAACATCACGCTGCTCAACGACGTCGTCAGCCAGTCCCAGCCGTCGGTGGCCCAGAGCGCTTTCGCCCAGGACATCGCGGCCCACCACCTGGCCGGGATCTTCGCCGTTGACGGCACCGACGCCGAGGGCGCCACGGCGGCCGTGAAGGCGGCGGGCGCGGCCGGAGCCAAGATCAAGATCGTCGGCTACGACGCCTACGCCGCCAACATCGCCTCGATGACGGCCGGGGGCCTGGGATCGCTGTCGGCGATCATCTCCCAGCAGCCGACGCTCGAGGGGACGCTCATCATCAAGTACGCGGTCGCCGCCCTGCACGGCCGCAAGGTCCCCCACCTGCAGACGCTGCGCAACATCACGCTGATGCCGAACACGCCGAAGGCGATCCTGGCCAAGTACCAGTACGTGGCAAGCTGAGCCGCCGTCGCGGGGCCGGGGGATCTTCCCCGGCCCCGCGACGCCGTGGCTAGATTGCGCCTGAGATCCGCGAGGGGGATCGGTGGCCGACAGCACGCAGACCGAAGACGTCACCGAGCCCGCAGCGCGGGCGTCGTGGCTTCGCCGGACCCTGACCAACCAGCAGGTCGTGCTCTTCGTCGTCCTGGCGGCGCTGATCGTCTTCTTCGGCCTGCACAACTCGCTCTTCTTCCAGACCGGCGAGTTCTCGAACCTCCTCACCGACTTCTCGGGACTGATACTCATCGCGCTGGCCGAGACCTACGTCATCGTCGCCGGCGGCATCGACCTGGCCGTCGGTTCGACCGCGGCCGTCTCGGGCGTGGTGGCCGCCGGCTGGATCCAGCCGCTGGTCAACGCCAAGGTGAACGAGGCCGTGGTGCTGCTGGTGGGCGCCCTGGCCTGCGCGCTGGTGGGCGCGATCGCCGGCGGGTTCAGCGCCCTGCTGATCACGGCGTTCGACCTGGTGCCCTTCGTGGCGACGCTCGTCACCTACAGCGTGGGGGCCGGGCTGGCCCTGGTCATCTCCAACGGGGCCCCCGTGGGCTATAACCCGGGCGCCATCTACTGGAGTGCCTCGGGGATCGGGATGGTGACCTGGCTCGTCGCCATCATCCTGGTGATCGCGATCATCCTGGGCGTGGTGCTCCACTTCACCGCCTACGGGCGCTACACCTTCGCGATCGGCTCCAACGCGTTCGCCGCGCGGGCCGCCGGCATCGCCGTGCGCCGCCACCTGGTCTCGATCTACGTGACGAGCGGGATCCTCGCGGGCCTGACCGGCATGTTCTTCTACATCCGCTCGGGCTCGGGGGCCGCCACGACCGGGGTGAGCAACTCGGCCAACCTGATCGCCATCGCCGCCGTGGTGATCGGCGGCGCATCGCTGACCGGGGGGATCGGGCGCTGGGCGGGCACCATGCTCGGCGCCGCCGTCTTGACCGTCGTGAGCGACGGGCTCATCTTCATCAACGTGCCGCCGACCTGGATCCAGGTGGTGGTCGGGGCGCTCATCGCGGTGGCCGCCTTGCTCCAGACGTTCCGCCGCCGATCGCGGAGGCTCTCGTGACCACCACCGAGACCCGGACCCCGGTCCTCGAGCTGCGCCACCTCAACTTGCACTACGGCTCGGTCGAAGCCCTCCACGACGTGAGCTTCTCCGCCTACGGCGGCGAGGTCATCGGTCTGGTGGGCGACAACGGCGCGGGCAAGTCGTCGCTGATCAAGACGGTCTCGGGGGTCAACACCCCCGACTCGGGCGAGATCATCGTGGACGGCCAGCTGCGCCACTGGCGCTCGCCCCACGACTCGATGATGGCCGGCATCGAGACGCTCTACCAGGACTCGGGGCTCGCCCCGGACCTGTCGATCGGGGCCAACATCTTCCTGGGGCGCGAGCGGCGCCGCAGCGGCCTGCTCGGCCGCCTGGGGTTCCTCGACCAGCGCGCCATGGAGCGCGAGGCGCTCGAGCAGCTGGCCCGCGTCGGGATCACGATCCCCCAGACCCAGCGCACCGTGTCCGAGCTGTCGGGGGGCCAGCGCCAGGCCGTCGCCATCGGGCGGGCCATCGCCTGGGCCAAGCACGTCATCATCCTCGACGAGCCCACGAACCACCTGGGGGCCCGTCAGTCGGCCGAGGTCCTCAAGGTGATCACGTCGGCGCGCGCGCACGGGCTGTGCGTGCTGTTCATCTCGCACACGCTGCCCCACGTCCTCGAGGTGACGGACCGCATCATCGTGCTGCGCCTGGGACGGGTCGTGCGCGACGCCCCGACGAGCCAGTTCACCGTGGAGAGCCTGCTCGCGGCCATCACCGGCCTGAGCGAGTAGGCGGCGCACCGAGCCGCGGCGCCGCCGCGACCCGGTGCACGCGCCTCAGTGCACCAGGGCGGGCTCGGCGCCGGGGGTCGCGGGCTCGAGCCGGCCCTTGGGCAGCACCGTGAAGGCGACGACGCCGCCCACCAGGAAGATCACCATCGCCCACCAGAAGGCGGTCGTGTAGCCGTGGACGAGGGCGCGGGCGGCCTCCAGCGTCGGCGACACCGTCGTGCGCGAGCTGGCGATCATCGCTGCCGTCGTCGAGACAGCGATGGTGTTCAGCAGTGCCGTCCCGATCGAGCCGCCGATCTGCTGGGCGACGTTGACCGTGGCCGAGGCGACACCGGCGTCGTTGGCGCCCACGCGGTACGTGGCGACGTTCATCGCCGGGGCGAAGACCAGGCCCATGCCCACCGCCGTGACGATCAGGCCGGGCAGCACGTGGGTCGCGTAGTGGCCGCTGATCGACAGGCGAGTGAAGTACAGCATGCCGGCCGCCGAGATCAGCATCCCCAGCCCCATGAGCGGGCGCGGCCCGAACTTGGGCAGCAGGCGCGTCGAGGTGACGATCGCCACGACCGAGATGGCCGCGGGCATCGGCAGGAAGGCGACGCCGGCCGCCACCGGGGAGAAGTGCAGAGTGCCCTGCAGGTAGTAGGTGAGGAAGAGGAAGACCGCGAACATGCCGATCGCCGAGAGGAAGATCGACAGGAACGCGCCACCCCGGGTGCGATCGGTCACCACGCCGAGCGGGAGCATCGGGTGGGCCATCCGTCGCTGGCGCAGCACGAAGACCCCGACCAGCGCGATCCCGGCCAGGAGCGGCAGGAGCGACGCCGTGCTGGAGAAGCTCGAGGCCAGCGACGGCACGGCCGTGTGGTCGGCGAAGGCGTTGGCGGCGCTGTTGGCGGCGTTCGAGAGCCCGTAGACGATGCCGAACAGCCCGGCCGACACCAGCAGCGTGCTCGTCAGATCCAGGGTCCCGTGGTGCTCGGAGCGTGAGTGGACCAGCAGGGACAGGGTGCCCGTGAGGGTGATGGCCGCGATGATGAGGTTTACGAACAGCGTCCAGCGCCACGACGCGTACTGGGTCAGGAACCCGCCGAGCAGCAGGCCGAGGGCCGCGCCGGAGCTGGCGATGGCGCCGTAGACGGAGAACGCGGTGGCGCGCTCCTTGGCGTCGACGAAGATCGTCGAGAGCATCGCCAGCGCGGCCGGGGCGAGCACCGCACCGAAGGCGCCCTGCACGGCCCGAGCGATGGCCAGCATCATGAAGCTGGTCGAAGACCCGCCGATCGCCGAGGCGACGGCGAAGCCGATGAGGCCGATGATGAGGGTCGCCTTGCGGCCCAGCACGTCACTGAGGCGGCCGCCGAGGAAGAGAAGGGATCCGAAGGCCAGCGAGTACGCCGTGATGATCCACTGGCGTTCGGCGTTGGAGAAGTGGAGGGCGTGCTGGATCGTGGGCATCGCGATGTTCACGACCGTGGCGTCGAGCACCACCATGAGCTGGGCGAGACCGAGGAATGCGAGGATCGCCCAGCGCCGCGCGTGGTGGTGCTCGTGGGCCTCATGTGGAGTCACGGGTCGTCCTTTCGGTGAGTGACCCGGCCACTATAACGGGAAGCGGAGCGTGTCATTCCGTTTCCCCCTACACTGGTCCCGTGGTCACTCCCTCCCTCCGACCCCTGCGGCGTGATGCCGAGGCCAACCTGCAGCGGATCCTCGACGCGACCAAGCAGGTGATGGCCCGGCAGGGCTTGGACTTCTCCATGGAGGACATCGCCCGCGAGGCCGGGTGCGGGGTGGGGACGATCTACCGGCGCTTCGCCAGCAAGGACGAACTGCTCCACCATCAGTTCCACGCTCTGCGATCCCAGGTGAGTGCCGTGGCCGAGGCCGCCATGGCCCACGAGGACGCCCTCGCGGGGCTCGAGACGCTCATGGTGCAGCTCGGGACGGCGATGGCGGAGAACCACGGCCTGCGCGATCTCGTGATGGGCTCGCCGCAGTTCCGCTCCGACGCCCTGGCCGCCCGGCGCCACCTGCGCCCGGTGATCACGACGCTCTTCGCCCGCGCGCGGGCCGCTGGTCAGCTGCGCGAGGGGATCGAGGCGACGGACCTCTCGATCATCGTGGCCATGATGGCCGAGGTCATCGTGCTGACCGCGAGCGCGCAGCCCGACCTGTGGCGACGGTACCTGGCGATCGCCATCGACGGCATCCGCTCGACCAACACCCGCCCGCTGCTCGGTCGCGCACCGACGCCGCGCGAGCTGACCCACATGATCCAGCAGAAGAAGGCCGGGCACCACACGACAGCCGGCTGAGGCGCGCTCCACCGCCGACCGTCGTAGGGTCGGTCGCGTGGCGCGACGCCTCGCGGTGGCACTCCTGGTGATGGTCGGACTGGTCGTGGTCACCAGCGCCCGCGGCGGCGCGACCGGTGCCGCACCCTGTCCCCGGACCGCACTCGCGCTGGTGCCCGGGCCGAGGATCAGTCCGGCGACCGGGGAGTGGGCGATCGCCCTGGCCGTGCGCAACGTCGGAGCCGCCGCGTGCACCGTGGAGGGAGGCACGCGCGTCACGCTGCTCGATGCTGCCCGACGCGCGCTGCCCGTCCACCCGGCGCGGGTCTCCCAGTACGTGCGGCGCGTGCCGGTCCGCCGCCTGACCCTGCGCCCCGGGCAGCCGGCCTACCTCATCGTGGCCCAGTACCGCTGCGACATCGGGGTGGCCGACGCGGCGGCGCGACTGGTACTGCGCCTCGGTGCGGGCCCCCGGGCCCCCGTGCTGGTCGACACCGGCTCCGCGCCCCGTCACCTGGCGCTGTGCCGGGGCGGCAAGAACGCTCCGGGAGGCAACGTCCTCACCGTGACGCCGCTCGCGGCGCGCTTCCCACAGTTGCTGCCCTGAGGACACCACACTTGCCCACTTGATGAATTGCGAAAGTTCGCAAGTGCGCACTACGATCGGGCGATGCCGAACGCCGCCGAGCAGCCCCTGTACGTGGCCAAGGCCGAGCTGTTCCGTGCGCTGGGACATCCCACGCGGATCCGCATCCTCGAGCTGCTGGTCGAGCGCGAGCGTCCCGTCAGCGAGCTGATGGCCGCGATCGGGGTCGAGGCCTCGTCGCTCTCCCAGCACCTGGCGGTGGTGCGCCACACCGGCCTGGCGATCTCGACCCGCGTCGGCAACACCGTCGTCTATCGCGTGAGCAGCCCGCGCGTCGCCGACTTCCTGGCGATCGCGCGATCGGTCCTGGCTGAGACCCTCGGGCGCTCGGCCGAGACGCTGGCCCATCTCGACGACGCGCCGTGAGGCGCGCGCGTCGCTCGCCTGAGAGCCCCCGGCGCGCGCGCCGGTCGATCAGCGCCGCACTGGTGGCACCGCGCGTGGCCGAGCCGGCACCAGTGGCGCCGACGCCCCTCGAACGCCGGCGGGGCTTCGGCTCGTTGCAGCTGCGCCACGTCGATGCCGGCTCGTGCAACGGCTGCGAGATGGAGATCGCCAACGCCCTGGGTCCGGTGTACGACGCGTCGCGCTACGGGATCTCGCTCGTGGCCTCACCGCGCCACGCCGACGGCCTGCTGGTCACCGGCGTGGTGACGGCCAACATGGCCGGGCCTCTTCGCCGGACGCTGGAGGCCGTGCCCCAGCCGGCGCTCGTCATCGCCTGTGGTGACTGCGCGCTCACCGGGGGTGCCGTGGCCGGCGGCTTCGGCGTCGTCGGGCCGGTGTCGGCGGTCGTGACACCGACGGCCGAGATCCCCGGCTGTCCCCCCCGCCCCGACGACATCGTCGCCGCCCTGCGGCGGTTCAGCGGGCGCTGACGTGGCCCTCCTGCTCGCCGGCTTCGGCGTCGCCCTGGCGGCGGTCGCCGGGGGAGCGCTGGCCCCCCGGCGCTCGCGAGTCCTCTGGGCGAACGCGCTGACCGCACTCGCCGGGGTGCTGGTCGGCGGCGAGGCGATCACGGCGCTGGTGACCGGCACGACGCCGCACGCGCATACTGGGGCTCTGTTGCCGCTGTCGGGGGCCAGCCTGCGCCTGGACGCCCTGGGCGCCTCCCTCGAGGTGACGGTGGCCCTGGTCGTGACGTCCGCGGCGCTCTTCTCCATCGGCTACGCGCACGGGGCCAGCACCTCGCGGCCGGCCGTCGCCCTGCAGGCCGCCTTCGCCCTGGGCCTGCTCCTCGTGCCGGCCGCCGGGGACGCGGTGACGTTCCTCGCCGCCTGGGAGGCGATGGCCGCGACATCGCTCGCGCTGCTGCTGGTCGAGCACGATCGCGCGTCGGCGCGCTCGGCGGCCGTGTGGTACGGCGCGATGACCCAGGCCGGGGCGGCGGCGATCACTCTCGGCCTGCTGATCCTGGTCGCGGCGGCCCACACGACCTCCTTCGTCGGGATGGCCGCGGCCGACGTGCGCGGTCCCGCGGCCGTCGTCGCCTTCGTCGCCACGGTGGCCGGGTTCGCCTCCAAGGCGGGTGCGGTCCCGTTGCACGTGTGGCTCCCGCGCGCCCACCCCGAGGCGTCGACCCCGGTCTCGGCGATGATGTCGGGGGCCATGACCGCCCTCGGTCTCTACGGGATCGCGCGCGTCGACCTCGGGATCGTGACGGCGATCGGCCGCTGGTGGTGGGTCGGGGTCCTGGTCGTGGCCGCGGCGAGCGCCCTCTACGGCGCCTTGCACGCCGCGACGGCGACCGACCTCAAGCGCCTGCTCGCCTACTCGACCATCGACGCGATGGGCCTCGGGCTGATCGGCCTCGCCGCGGCGGGCGAGCTGCGGGCCGGTGGCGCTCCCCGCGCGGCGGCCACCCTGGTCGTCGGGGTCCTCATCCTGCTTGGCGCCCACGGCGCCTACAAGACCCTGCTCTTCCTCGCTGCGGGCCTGGTCGAGCGCACGACGGGCACCCGGAACCTCGACCTGCTCGGCGGGCTCGCCGGGACCATGCCGCGCACGGCCTCCCTGGTCACGCTGGCGGTGGCCTCGGCCGTGGGGGTCCCCCTCGCCGCGGGCTTCGTCGGCGAGTGGCTGGAGATCGAGGGCCTCGTCGCGGGCCTGGCCCGCCGGGACCCCGGCGGGGTAGCCGCGACGCTCCTCGGCCTGGTGGCCCTGGCCCTGGCCAGCGGGCTGACCGCCGTCGCCATGGTCAAGCTCCTCGGGATCGGATTCCTCGGACGTCCGCGCAGCGAGGGCGCGCGGGGCGCCCGGGAGCCGCGCGGGATCGTAACCGTCGCCCTGGCGCTGCCAGCGCTGGCGACGCTGGCCCTCGGGATCCTGCCCGGACCGGCCCTCGCGGTCGCCGAGCGAGCCGTCTCCGATCTCGGGGGGACGGGCGTGCGCGGCCTGCGCGGGAGCATCGGCGGGATCGCCGTGGGGGCCAGTGCCAGTGCCCTGCGGCCCCTGGCGCTCCTCGCCGGCGTGGTCGGCGCTGGACTGGTCCTGCGGGCGGTCGCCCGCGTGGGCGTGCGCAGTGTGCGGCGCACGGTGGCGTGGGCCTGCGGGCGCCGCGAGCTGAGCGCGCGCATGCAGTACACCGCGACGTCCTTCGCCGAGCCGGTGCAGCGGGTCTTCGCCGACGTGCTGCGCCCCGACGTCGACGTGACGCTCACCCACGAGGACGAGTCGCGCGACATCGAGCGCGTCCTCGCCTACCAGAGCAGTGTGGCCGACGCCGTCGAGAGCGGTCTCTACCGGCCTCTGGTGCGCGGCGCCGACGCCCTGGGGCGCCGGGCCCGCGCACTGGCCAACGGCAGCGTGCACCGCTACCTCGCCTACGGGCTGCTGGCCCTGCTGGCCGTCCTGGTGGTGCTGCGATGACGCGCGACCTGGTGTCCCTGGTTCAGGTGGTCGCCGTGGCCCTCGGTGGCCTGCTCCTCACGGGACTGATGGCCAAGGTCCGAGCCCGGGCCGAGGGCCGGGTCGGTCCCCCGATCAGCCAGCCCCTGCGCGAGGTGGCCAAGCGGCTGCACCGCGAGAGCCCCCGCGCGACGGCCGGGCGGGCCCAGGGCATGGTGCCGACGATCCTCGTCGTGACGACCGCGGTGGCGGCGGGACTGGTGCCCCTGGCCGGGCTCCAGACGGCCGGTCGCTCGGGCGCCGACGCCCTGGTCGTGGTGTTCCTCTTGCTCACCGGGTCGCTCAGCCTGGCGGCGGGCGGACTGGCCACGGCGACGGCCTTCGGGGGCATGGGGGCCAGCCGGGCCATGGCGCTCTCGGCCCTGGCCGAGCCGGCATTGCTGGTGGCGCTGGCGGCCCTCGCTGTGCCCGCGGGGTCGCTCAGCCTGCCGGTGCTGCTGGCCCACGGGCTCAGTGCTCCCATCGCCATGGTCAGCCCCTCCCACGTCCTGGCGGTCCTCGCCCTGCTCATCGTCGTCATCGCCGAGACCGGGCGCCTGCCGGTCGACAACCCGTCGACGCACCTGGAGCTGACCATGATCCACGAGGCGATGACCCTCGAGTACGGCGGGCGCGACCTCGCCCTGGTGACCCTGGGGGCCGCCATGCGCCTCGGCCTGCTCCTCGCTCTCGTGGGGACGCTGGCCGTGCCGTGGGGACTCGCGACCTCGAGCTCGCCGCTGGCCTTGGCCGGCGGGTTCGTCATGGTGGGTGTCAAGTCCACCGTGCTGGCCGTCGTCATCGCCCTGGTCGAGGTCCACAGCGCTAAGTTGCGCCTCTTCCGGGTCCCCGAGTTGCTGGCGGCCGCCTTCGTGGTCGCCAGCCTGGCCGTCCTCGTCGGCGTGGTGGCCCGATGACCGGCGTCGCGGGAGCGGTCATCGACCTCGCCGCGGTGGCGGTGCTGGTCGTCGGGATCGCGGGGCTCTGGCGGCGCGACCTGCGGGCACTGGTCGGCCTGCTGCGGATCCAGGGAGTCGCCCTGGCCCTGGTCGCCGCGGCGACCGCGGCGACGCAGCACGACGTCGGGCTCGGGGTCACGGCGGTTCTCGTCGTCGCGGTGAAGGCCGGGGTCGTCCCCACGCTGCTCGGACGCGTGGCCCGCTCCGACCCGGGGGCGCGCGAGAGCGCCCCCCTCATCAACGTCCCCTCGTCCCTGGTGCTGGCGGCCGCGCTCGTCGGCCTCGCGGTGATCGTCGGGGCGCCGCTGCACGCCCTGGAGCCCGGACGGGCCGCGGCCCTGGCCCCGCTCGGCCTGGCGACCGTGCTCGCGGGCTACCTCTTGCTGGTCACCCGGCGGCGCGCCCTGTCCCAGGTCGTCGGGCTCCTGGTCATCGACAACGGCGTCGCCCTGATGACATTCCTGCTCACGGCGGGCGTGCCCCTCATCGTCGAGCTCGGCGGCAGCCTCGACGTGCTCCTCGTCGTGGTGGTCCTGCGGGCCCTGCTCGGGACGATGCGGTCGCGTCTCGGCAACGTGGCCCTGGACGAGTTGCGGGAGCTCCACGACTGATGGCGCTCACCGTCCTCCTGGCTCCCCTGGTCGTCGCCCTGCTCCTGCTGGTCGTGCGGCCCGGCCGGCGCGCCGAGGTGCTGTCCGTGGTGTCCTCCCTCGTGGTGCTCGGTGGCGGCATCGCCCTCGCGATCGCGACGGTCCACGGCCGCGTCGTGCACGAGCTCGGCGGCGTCATCCGCGTCGACGCGCTGAGCGCGGTGATGGTCATCGTGATCGGCACGGTGGCGAGCCTGGCCACCTCGGCGATGGGCCGCACCCTGCCCGTGGCGAGCGATGCGGCCACCCGCCGGCGCGCGCGCGAGTACGGGGTGCTCGTCCAGGTGTTCGTCGCCGCCATGCTCGGCGCGGTGCTGGTGGCCAACCTCGGCGTGGTGTGGGTCATGGTCGAGGCGACCACGATCGCCACGACCTTCCTCGTCGGCCACGAGCGCAGCCGTCGCGCCATCGAGGCCTCGTGGAAGTACGCGGTGCTGTGCAGCGTCGGGATCGCCCTGGCGTTCCTGGGCCTGGTGCTGCTGTACTTCGCGTCGGCCCACGCGGGAGCCGGGCCGCGAGCGGCGACGCTCGACTGGACCGGGCTGCGGGCCCTCGCCCCGCACCTGGACCCGAAGGTCACCCGACTGGCCGTGGGCCTGATCGTCCTGGGCTTTGGGACCAAGGTCGGGCTGGCCCCTCTCCAGTCCTGGCTGCCCGACGCCCACAGCCAGGCGCCCGCGCCCGTGTCAGCCCTGATGTCGGGCGTCTTGCTCACCGTGGCGCTCTACGCGATCCTGCGCGTGCGCACCATCGCCGACGCGGCACTCGGGGTGGGCTTCTTGCGCACGCTGCTCGTCGTGCTGGGTCTCGCCAGCTTGGTGGTCGCTGCGGTGATGGTGATCGTGCAGCGGGATCTGAAGCGCCTGCTCGCCTACTCGAGCATCGAGCACATGGGTCTCGTCGCGCTGGCCACGGCCGCCGGCACCCCGCTGGCCATCGCGGCGGCCCTCCTCCACGTGATGGGCCACGGCCTGGTCAAGTCAGTGCTGTTCCTCGGTGCGGGCGAGGTCCACCACGCCGAGTCAACGACGACGATCGCCAACATCCGCTCGCTCCTGCGACGGCGGGCGGCCCTCGGCGGCGTGCTCGCCGCCGGGCTGGTCGCCCTGGCGGGTCTGCCACCCTTCTCCCTCTTCGCGAGCGAGATCGCCATGTTCCGCGCCGAGGTCGGCGCCGGACTGGGCTGGGCGGCGGGTCTGGCCCTCGCCCTCCTCGTGGTCGTCTCGGCGGGCCTGTTGCGCGCGGGGCGCCAGATGCTGCTCGGACCCGGGGAGCCCGCGGCCGACCCGGCGCCGCACCGCGCCATCGCCCCGCTCGTCGGCGCACTGGTCGTCTGTGCGGCGCTCGGCCTGGTGGCGTGGCCGCTCGCGACGCTGCTGCACGCGGCGGCAGGAGTGCTGTCGTGAGCCGTCGCGTCTTCCCGGTGTCCGCGGACGACCTGGTCGCCCGGGCCCGCGAGCTGCTGGCATCGCACCGGCTCGCCGTGATCGTCGCCCACGACGAGGGCGAGAGGCTGCGCGTCGTCTACACCTTCCTCGCCGGCCCCCCCGACGACCGCGTGGACCTGGTGGTCTCCCTCGACGCTGAGCACCCCGCGGTGCCGTCGCTGGCCGAGATCTCGTTTCCCGCCGGGCGCTTCGAGCGGGCCCTGCACGACGGCTTCGGCATCGAGCCCGTCGGGCACCCGGCCCTGCGCCCCCTGTCCCACCACGGCCACTGGCCCGCGGACTACCACCCGATGCGTCGGGGCGCGCCGGCCCGGCCGACCCTGGGGAGTGACGACCTGGCATACCCCTTCACGGCGGTCGAGGGACCCGGCGTCTACGAGATCCCCGTCGGGCCCGTCCACGCCGGCCTCATCGAGCCGGGCCACTTCCGCTTCTCGGTCGTGGGCGAGACGATCCTCAAGATGACCCCCCGGCTGTGGTTCCTCCAGCGCGGGCTCGAGCGCCTGGGGGAGGGACGGCGTCCCGAGGAGCTCCTCGAGCTGGCCGAGCGCGTGAGCGGCGACAGTGCCGTGGCCCACGGGCTGGCGGCGACCCTGGCCATCGAGGAGGCGACCGGGCAGCGGGCCGGGCGCGATGCCTGGCGCGCGCGCAGCGCCCTGCTGGAGCTGGAGCGCGCGACCCACCACGTCATCGACATCGGGGCGATCGTGAACGACACCGGCTTCTCGGTCGTGCAGGCCCGCGCCCTGGTCCTCAGCGAGCGGCTCCAGCGCCACGGCGCCGACCTGACCGGCCACCGGCTCCTCCGCGGTGCGATCACGCCGGGCGGGGGCGTCCTGCGAGCGCCCCTCGACGCCGCCCTCTACCGCGAGGTCGCCGAGCAGCTGGCGGATCTCGTGGACCTGGCGACGTCGAACACCGTGGTCGCGGACCGTCTGTCCGGCACGGCGGTACTCGGGTCCGACGACGCGCGCCGTCTCGGCGTCGTGGGCGTCGTCGCTCGCGCCTCCGGGGTGGCCGTCGACGCCCGCATCAGTCATCCCCTGACGGGTGGCGCGACGATGCGGACCGGCGAGTCCGGTGACGTCCGCGCGCGCTTCGATCAGCGCGTGGTCGAGGCCCAAGACGCTCTGGCACTGCTGGTGCGCTGGGCCGAGGGCGACGACGTCGACGTGTTCGACGCGGCGGCGAGTCCCGACGGTGACGGGCTCGGCATCGTCGAGGGCTGGCGCGGCATGGCCGTCCATCGCGTGAGCCTGTCCGGTGGGCGCGTCGCGCGATGGTCGGTGACGGATCCGTCGTTCGGCAATTGGCCGGCGCTGGCGATCGCCCTGCGCCACACCATCGTGCCCGACTTCCCCCTGGCCAACAAGAGCTTCAACCTCTCGTACGCGGGCAACGATCTCTAGACACGTCCAGGGCTCCCCGCATCCATCGCAGGGACTCGCGGTGCTGCGTCGGGGAGTCGGCGCGCGTGCTGCGTCTCGATCGATGCGAGGTCAGTTGCTGCCAGCCTGGGAAGCGTCCAGGAACTCGGCAAACCTCTCTTCGAGCCGAAGGGGATCCGGCCGTTGCTCCTCGCGGCGCGGTGTCAGCATCTGCACCCCGTGCATCTCCTGGAATCCGTGGCGCAGCATGGGTCCGTCGTGCTCGTCGAGGATGTCCGCTCGGACGCGAACTTGGCCATCGGGTCGGATCCCGATGTAGTTCGCGTCGTAGGCCCGGTGATGGATCTTGCACAGTGCGATGCCGTTGGGGACGACGGGATCGCCCTCAGGTCGGGAGTCGGGGATGATGTGGGCGGCGTCGAGAAGCGTGCGGTGGCGGATGCGGCAGATCGCGCACTGCGACTCGTAGGCGCGCAGAACGTCCGCGCGAAAGAGGGACTGGTGGATCCGGCGTCGGGTCAGTGTCTGTGCGTACTGGCGCATCACCGGGTCGATATTGGCGTCAGTGCTGATCTCAATGCTGCTGAGCGTGACTTCGGCCTTCTTCGGATCATCGGCCACGACGTAGATGGGATAGATCGCCGCGTAGAGGGCTCGCGCCACCCCGACGAAGTACACGAGAGGGAGCGAGTACGTGAAGCACGCGCGTAGCGCGCGATTCGTGAAGTGCTCCGGGTCGCTGCCTTCGTAGTGGTAGCGCTGAAATCCGTCGACTCCGACCGGGTCGTCGTACGGAGGCCGCTGTCCTACCGGGGTGTAGGCGGTCGTGATGGACAGCGCCGCCTCGAGGTTTTTCGGCTTGTTAATGCCCCGGCCCCGCTCCTGGCGGACAGTGAAACGCTCACCGGCAAAGGTGAACGAGCCCGTCTGGTCCCACGGCATCTCGCGTGAGTCGGCGATGGCCGCGACGGAGTCGAGATGCGCGAAGAGGGCTGCGCGTACTGCACGCTCGCGAACGAGGTCCACTGTCGCATCATGGCAGCTGCGCAGTGCGCCAACGAGATGGACGTCGCTTGCCGTCGGCGCGACGGACTATCGCTGGGCGAGAAGCCGCTTCTTGGCCGCGATCAGTTTGCGCACGAGGGCTTTGGGCAAGGGACGGTCGACCGGAAAGCGCAGGGCGCCCTTCGATCTCTCGTAGCCCGCGACGGCGTCGCCCACGGTGTCGAGCACCGACCCGCTGTGGGGCAGGTAGCTCAGATGGTTCTTGAAGGCGGCGAAGCCGGCGACGACCTGGCCATTGACGCGGAACGCCGGCGCACGGTACGAGATCCCCTGGTCGGCGGTCGGCTCGAGCTCCATGATGACCTCACGCAGGCGCTCGAGCGTGCTGCGGTGCGGTTCGCCGAGCGCCGCCAGGTAGTCGTCGATCTCCTTGGCGGACACGGCACGAACGTAGTGGTTCGCCAATAGGACGGTGCGCGATCAGGGGCGTCTTGTCGTGACGGGGTTGCGTCGGATTGTCTCGCACCCAGTCGCGTGGCCTCAGCGATCACTGCAGCGAGGTGGGGCTGTCCGGGTGTGACAGGCCGGGGAGAGGCTGGTACCGGTGGTGGACTTCACCTACTACGAGTTGCTTCGCCTGGACCCATCGGCCTCCACCGAGGAGGTGCGCGCGGCGTACCTGCGGGTCTCCAAGCAAGTCCATCCCGATGCCGGCGGCTCGGAGGCCCTCTTTCGCCAGGTGAATCTCGCCTACGAAGTCCTGAGCGATCCGGTGCGGCGCGCGGCGTACGACCGAAGTGGCTGCGTGGACGAGCAGGCGAGCGGAGCGGAAGGCGCTGCTTCCGGGTGGTCGCGTGCCGGTGCACGCTCCGGCCGGCAAGACGGATCGGCAGGAGGGTCTCCCCCGGGGTCGACGGGAGCGCAGGATCCGGGATCCGCTTCTGGTCCGCCTCCCAGAGCAGGGCCTCCTCCAGGTAGAGGTCAGGGGGAGAAGGAGACTCGAGGTCCGGGAGGTCGCGACCAGGGCAGCACGAGTTGGCGACGCATCTCGGGGAACCCGTCGACGGCGCTGCTGATCGCCGGTGTCGTCCTTCTCGCCGTCGCGACGGACTTCGGTGGCGCCGCCCCCGACCTCATCAACCTGGGCCTCGTTGCTGCGCTCGTCGGTGTGGTGGGAGTTCTGGGGCGTCACCGGTTGGCACGCGCGCTGTCACGACGCCTGGGTATCGAGGACATCGACACGCTGACCGATGCCCAGCTCGAGTGGCAGCTCTCGACTGCGTTCGAGCTGGCTGGTTTCGCCGTGTACCACGGGGAGAGGGGCGTGGGCTCAGGTGTCCATCTGGTGCTCGATGGCTCGGGCAGCCGCATCGTCGTGCGGGCCACCACCTCGCACTCAACGAAGGCGACAGACATGGTTGGCGCAGTGGTCGCCAGTCGGGAGCGCTACGGCGCGGACCGCGCGATCCTCGGCTTCACCGGCAGGCCGACGATGGCAACCGGCGACCTCGCACAGTCGAGTGACGTCGAGATCTGGGATCGGCGGCGGATCGTCTCCTTTCTCGCGACCCAGGACATGAATCCGCCGCGAACGGGGGGCCGTCTGTTGGGCGACGAAGTGCGAGCCGGGGCGCCCACCGTGCTCAGGGCGTTCCTCGTCATCTCCCTCAGTGCGGCCGTGACGATGCTGTCGGGTCGCGGTGGCCGTCGTCGGCGCAGGAGATAGCAGGAAGATTAACGTGTGCCGAGTCGATGCAGTGACAGGGCGGTGCCCCGTTTGTGAGCCAGAGCGAGTTCCACTGAACTTGGACGTCGATCTTGCGATATAGAACACTTGAACTCGGAAAGCGGTAGCGACGAGCCCCCGCCAAGGGACGCCGAATGGCTGCGAGACGCCTTGCCGTACCTCTGTCATCGAGCTTTGAAGCTAGGCAGTGTCGACGCTAACGGGGTCACTGATTTGAGCAATGAGCACGTCCCCATGACACCTGCCTCAAGTTCTCCACTGCGGGACCGTGCTCTAGCATGCTGTCAAATGACCGATCGCATTCGTCTCCGATATGGGACAACATGTGCGCGTTGCGGTAAGGCATTAGCAGCCGGGAGTACCGCACACTATGACCGGACATCCCACGTTGCCACGTGCCTAACGTGCTTTGAAGCACGACCGTCGGGGACGCCCGTCGCGACGTCATCTCCAGAGGGTCCGGAACTGTCACCCGCCAAGACGGATGCTGGTGTTGCTGGTGGGTCAGCCGGACGAGAGTTTGAACGGCGCCACGCGAAGCGTGAGGCGATTCTGGACGAGCGATTCGGGAGACTGTCGGGTGTCATCAAGTTCCTGTTCGACGACCCGCAGTCGACGCGATCCTGGGATGCAGGCTCGGCCGGAGAGCGACGCCTGGCGGAGGACCTTCGGCGTCGCGGGGGGGACCGACTGATACTGCTCAATGATCGGCGCGTACCTGGCTCGTCAGCCAACATCGATCACATTGCCGTTTCTGCCACAGGAGTATGGGTGATCGACGCGAAGACCTACTCGGGACGTGTAGAACGACGGGACAAAGGCGGGTGGTTCGAAACTGACGAGCGCCTTTACGTTGGGGGTCGAGACAGGACATCAAAGGTCGCGAGCATGGCCAAGCAGTTGGCGGTGGTGCAACGGAGTCTGGGGGAGATTCGAGTTTCGGTGCACGGGGCGCTCTGTTTCGTTGACGCCGAGTGGGGAATCTTTACCAAGCCCTTCCAGATCGGTGGCGTCTGGATAACGCACGGCCACCACCTCTCTCAGATGATCGGTGCTGAAGGATTGCTCTACTCTCACGAAGTCCTTCGCATCGCGGACACGTTGGCCACTGCGCTGCCGCCCAAGATGAACTGAGGTCGTAAGACGTCGCCTCGACGGTGGTTGGCAGACCCGTCACACAGGAGTACTTGGACCTCGAGTCGACCAGTTGCCATTTCGTACGAGGTCGCGCATCCAGCACGGTTGAGGGTGCGAGATCGAATTGCGCAACTGGTCTGCGGGCTCGGCGGTCTGCACGGGCGCGGATCGGTGGAAGCGCATGCTCGCGCGACCGAGTCATCCCTGCACTCGGGTCGGCCAATGCGGTAGCAACTCACGTCTCGGGTGCGTCAGCGCCCTAGCGAGACATCGGGGTTGCTGGTGGTGGAGGAACCGTCAACCCAGCGTGACGGTGCGGTGCTCGAGAGCACTCGTTCTCGCGGCATCGAGGACCCGGAGAACGGCCACGGCCTCACTCGGAAGCACCGGCGGCGGGGTGCCCTCGGTGATGGCCCGAGCGAACGCCTCGTAGAAGAGTGTGTAGTCGCCCTGGGCTGAGGGCACCGTTCGCACGCCGTCCACTGTGGAGAGACGGCCCCAGCGCTCCGCGTGCTCGAAGCCCCACCCGCGACGGTCGCCCTCGGGGCGCCGGCCCGCAAGCACGTCGTCCACCTGCACGTCGGAGAAGTCCGACTCGTAGCTTCCCGCATCCCCGAGCACGCGCATCTGGCGCGAGACGAGATGACTGGCCCTGCTCGCCGAGACGTGCGAGTTCGCGCCATCGACGTGTTCCAACGAGACGACGAAGCCGGCTTCCGTGCGACCGCCGCCGAGATCGACCCCCTCCACCTGGGCCGAGACATGACGCACCGGACCCATGAGCACGATCGCGCGGTCCACGAGGTGACTTCCCAGGTCCCGCAGCAAGCCACCGGATGGCCCCGGATCCAGGGAGGCCGGGTCGTGAGAATCCAGTCGGGACTCGAATCGCCACGGCCGACCGATGCTTCCGCTCTCGAGCACGCGGCGCAAGGTGACGACGTCGGTATCCCACCGGCGGTTGTGGAAGACGCTCAGGACCACGCCTGCTCTTTGGGCCGCGTCAGCGAACTCTTGCCCGAGTTCGGCTGTCGGAGCGAAGGGCTTGTCGACAACGACGTGCACTCCGCGAGCGACGGCGTCCAAGACGAGACTCTCTCGGGTCGCGAGCGGAGTCGACAGCACGACAGCGTCGACGCCACTGGCTATGAGCTCCGACAACGACGCGTGGACCGTGATCCCGGGAAGGTCGGACATGGCTTGACGGACCCGGTCGGGGTCTCGGGTGACCACACCGACGAGCTCGCAGTTGTCGGCGGCCCGGATGAATGGCGTGTGAAAGATGCGTCCGCCCAGGCCATAGCCCACGAGCCCGATGCGCACACTCATCTTCGCCTCCTCCAGACCACGCCAGCACCAGGGACGACCGTGACGACGCCGACGACGGACGCCCGAGGCGCCGCGCACCTCCGATCCCGCGCAGAACCTGGCGCGTGCGGCCTGCCCCAGGTCTAGTGGACCAGCCGGGTCGACCGCTCGACGTCTGCATCACGATCCGTTGGAAGGTCCCATGGTCGAGCGATGTGAGGACCGCTGAGTGCGGGCCACTGCGAGCGAACGGGGTGCGGTCAGGGTCGAAGCGAGACGAAACCGGGGCGCGTTACCACGGAACTCTCACCGTGGTGGGCACGACGCCCGTCGACTGCACCATCGCGACCAGAGCGCAGACCGGCCACGGGTGACCACCCGACGAGACGAAGAAGCGGGACGGGGGGTCAAAGGAGATGACGGCACCGGTGGCCGAGCGAACGCGGCACGACCCGCGCGGCACGCTGGTGGCACGCTGCATCGCCAGGGAGATGCTCGCGTGACCCCCTCGCGCGGGCAACACCACGTACCCGCCTCCCACCGAGGAGTTCGCCGTGGCCTCGGGCCCGACAGTCGAGTGCGAGACGCCCGCCACCGGCTGCACATTGGGGACTCCACTCAGGTAGCAGCTGTCGTGGCTCTGGTTGGTGAAGACGACGGTGCGGTAGGCCGTCCCCTGCACGTCCCGGGTACGTCCGACGGCGGCGTGGACCCCCGCACCCTGCGTGCAGATCGAGAGCCCGCGATAGCGGCCCGCGGGCAGCCGGAGAGCCGACCACGTGACGCCATCCAGCGTCCGCCACACCGTGCCGAGCTGGGCGCCGAACAGCGCTCCCGTTGCCCCGAAGGTGTCGATCCACTCCGGTGCGCCACCGGACTGCGGGTTGAATCGGGCGAAGGTCCAGTGCCGACCGTCCGGGCTGGCCTCGACTCCGCCTCCCGCTCCTCCGACCGCGCTGAAGAGTTTTTGACCGTTGCCCGAGACGGCGAGGGTGTTCCAAGTGTCGGCGATGTTGCCCACGTAGAACCGCTGCTCGCCGGATGACGCCAGGAGGGTCCAGTGCTGACCTCCGTCGGTCGACGCCCAGAGCCGGTTCGTCCCCTGCTCCATGCCTCCGTCGAGGAAGCAGGAGAGCAGCCAGCGCCGGGGCGACGGCGTCAGGAGCTGCTGGATGAGCAGCTGGCCGCACGGATTTTCGAGCCGGTACCACGTCCGACCCGCGTTCGTCGACTCAAGCAGGATCCCGGGCGCACCGGGCTGGGATCCGCCCTCGCGCACGATCGGCGTTGCGGGAGCAGGCAGAGCCAGGGCGACGGCAGCACGCCAGCCTCCGGGACTCACGTCAGGGACGGCGAAGGTGGCCTCCGGTGTCGCGTGACCGGCGCGATAGAGCGACACGGCGCTCGGGCACTGCAGGGGGCCGTAGTCGGGCAGCGGGCCAGAGCAGCGGTCGCCCACGACTAAGACGGTGGACGTACCCACCGCAATGGTCGGCCAGCGCCCCGGGATGGCGACGCGCGCCCACCGGCGACCGCCGGTGGTGGTGACGAAGACCGGTCCGGAGGCAGGCGTCGAGACGTAGCCCACCGACGAGCTCACGAAGTGGAGCGTGGGGTTCGTGGTCAGCGTCGCCCCGGTGACCGGCGGATACGGCAGCGAGCCGACGACGCGCCAGCTGGTTCCTGCCGTCGTCGTTCGCGCCAGGTAGAAGCGATGACGCCCGCCCGCAGTGGCATCCCGGGCCACCGCCACGCCACTGGTCGCCGTGACCATGTCGATCGAGTCGATCTGCGTGTGGAGGCCGAGCGAGGTCGACGTCAACGCCGCCGCCGGCGTCACGCCGGGCGAGGTCGCGCCGGCTGTGACAACGGGTCGGGAGGACAGGGTGACGAGAGTGCTGGCGAGAAGGGTCCCGAGGACGACGAAATGTCGGATGGGGACCCCCACGAGGTCAACATAACGGACGCCGAACGAGCTCGGGCTTTGCGCGAGAACGCGGTAGGGCACGGTCCTCGGGCACCCTTCTAGGTGGCAATGCTCGAACAGGCTGCCTCCGGTCGCCGCTGATCCACGAGCGACCGGTCCTCGCCTGCTTCGCGGGGAGGTGCCGACGCCGGGCGGCGAGCTTGAGTCGGAATCGCGCTCGTCTGACTGGACTGCCGGGGCACCACGGCGTAGTTTGCGAATGAGACGGAAAATCCGCCCGGGGCCTCGTCACAGTGGAGGCGCCATGTTCGGTAGACATGCTTCCGTTCGGTCCATCCGTGGGCACGCGGCCCCGGTCGCCGCCCTCGTCGGAGCCGTTTTCGCCCTGCCCCTCGTCCTGCCCGTGGCCAGCACCCCGGCGCTGGCCGCGAAGCTGCCGCGCTGCCCGACTCTGGCGACCTGGCACATCAAGCCCGTGAGCCCGGTTGTCCGGTCCACCCTGGTGCGGTACTACGCCCGCCGGCACCTCAGTCCCGTGACCGTCATCGGCAACCGCATGCGGATCCTCAACCCCGTGCTCGAGCGCACCGGTGTTCACTGGTGCCTCAACTCGGGCGGGGGCCGGGCCGGCTACACGGGTGTCGTGCCAAAGACGGCTAACGCGGCCGTCCTCGTCCAGGTGCGGCATCGTCCGTACCCGGTCGTCGGGTCGACGGTGACCTGGGCTACCGTGGTCCACCTGCCGACGGGATGGAAGGTCGTCTCGGACGACACCGCGCCCTAGCGCGTGAACCGGTTCCCGGACCGTGGGCTCACCGCGTAGGAGGTAGTGGGTGCGGTGCTGGTAGCAGCATCGACCCGGGACGTGGCCCGAGTGTTCACGTGGCCAGGGCGTCGAGGGCGGCGACGACCATGGCCCGGACACCCGTCTCGAGGGTGGGGTGCAGCACGGGGGCGAAGGCCGGGTTGTGGTTCGTGGGGATGTCCTGGGCGATGCGCCCCGCCGCTTGGGCGGCACGGTAGACGCTGGGATCGACGCCCCCGACGTACCAGAACACCGACGGGACGCCGAGTTCGCTGCCGTAGGTGCCGAAGTCCTCGCTGGCGGACTTCGGTGCGGCCAGCTCGGCGACGTGGTCGTCACCGAAGTGGGCCCGCAGGGCGTTGGCCACGCGGCCGGTGCGCTCGGGGTCGTTCACGGTCAGGGGGTAGTGCTCGGTGGCGGTGATCTCCGGCGTCCGCGGTGCCTCCGAGGCCTGGGCCTCGGCCGTGACGATGCGCGCGATGGCGTCGAGGGTCCGGTGCCGCGCGTCCTCATCGAAGCTGCGGACATTGATCTTCAGCACTGCCTCGTCGGGGATGACGTTGTCCTTGGTGCCGGCCGCGAGGGCGCCGATGGTGACCACCACGGCCTGGGTCGGCGCGGTCTCCCGCGACACGATCGTCTGCAACCGCATGACCGTTGCTGCTGCCATGACCACGGGGTCGACGCTCGACTCGGGCATCGAGCCGTGGGCTCCGCGCCCGAACATGCGCACGTGCAGGCTGTCGGCCGCGGCTTGCGTCGTCCCCGGTCGAAGTGTGATCTGGCCGGCCTCGTCGGGCATGACGTGCTGGCCGAGAACCACCTCGGGTGTGGGGAAGCGTTGGAACAGGTCGTCATCGACCATCGCTCGCGCACCTTGCGCCGTCTCCTCGGCCGGCTGGAACACGGCCAGCACCGTGCCGTGCCACGCGTCGGGCGCTGCGGCGAGGAGGCTCGCGGCGCCGGCCAGCCAGGTCACGTGCATGTCGTGCCCGCACGCGTGCATGACGGACACCTGGTTGCCCTCGCCGTCGGTACCGACCGCGACGCTGGCGTAGGGAAGACCAGTCGCTTCTTGCACCGGTAGGGCGTCCATGTCGGCGCGCAGCATCACCGTTGGTCCGCTGCCGTTGGCCAGCACCGCCACCACGCCAGTCCCCCCGACGCCGGTCGTGACCTCGAAGCGGGCGCGGCGAAGCCACGCGGCCGCTCGGTCTGCCGTGTGGTGCTCCTGCAGCGACAGCTCCGGGTGGGAGTGGAGGTCGCGGTAGAAGTCCTCGAGATCGGGCGTGAGACCGTCGAGCCCACCGAGGACGGTCTGGATCGCGTCGTCAATAGACATGGTCACCTCCTTTGGGCAAGGATGCCACGTATGGTCCAGGGCTTCGACCCCACGCTGATCCTTTGGCTGAATCTGATCGGCACCTTCGTGTTCGGCCTCAGCGGCGGGCTCGCCGCGGTCCGGGCGCGTCTCGATCTGTTCGGGGTGCTCGTCCTGGCCCTGGTCGTCGCCGTTGCCGGAGGCATCATCCGGGATCTGCTGATTGGATCCCCCCCGGCCACGTTCCGCGACTGGCGCTACCTGGCCGTCGCCGGGGGTGCCGGGCTCGCCACGTTCGTCGCCCGGCAGGTCCTCGAGCGGATCTGGAACGTCATCCAGGTCTTCGACGCCGCGGGGCTGGCGCTGTTCTGCGTGACGGGGGCAGACAAGGCGATCCAGTTCCGTCTGGGTCCGGCCCAGGCGATCATCCTCGGAGCGATCACCGGCATCGGCGGGGGCATGCTCCGCGACGTCTTGCTCCGCCAGATCCCCACCGTGCTGACGCACGATCTCTACGCTGTGCCCGCGCTCGCGGGTGCCGCCGTCGTGGTCGGGGCACACGCCGCCGGCTCGCACAGCCTGGTCTTCCCCCTCGTCGGATTCATCGTCTGCTTCGCCATCCGGATCGTGGGCCTCCGCTTCAACATCCAGCTTCCCGTCGCTCCCAGCGCACGTCGCGGCGCAGGCACAGACGTCGAGGATCCGCGCGAGACCTGACGAGCAGCGCCACAGCCGCCGCGTCCACCTGCGGTGCAAGCGGGGACGGGACGGGACCACCCATGGCAACTCCGATCGCGGCGATAGGGACAATCTCTTGGCAGTGGCGGGGACCCTTTCATAGGGTGAGGTCATGACCGGCGCACGACGCGCGTCACTCATCCTGCTGGTGGTCGTGCTGATGGGTGGGGCCTTCGCCGGTGGCTACGCGCTGCACCAGGTTCCGCGCACGACGACGCCGACGACCACGGCACCGGTCACCACGACGACGGGCGACGGGACGTGGATGTCCTTGTGGCCCAACCCCGCGACGGCGCTGCGGTACGGGAGTCCGACGTCGGCCGCTCTCGCCTTCGCGCGTCACGTGCTGAAGATGGCGAGCCCGGTGGCCCAGTCCTTCCAGCAGGGCGACTCGCGCTCGGGCGAGGTGCCGATCCAACCCGACGCGACCGGGCCGACGACGATCGTTCTCGTGCGCCAGCTCGCGAGCGATACCAGCTGGTGGGTCCTCGGTTCGATCGCGGGCGAGGTGCAGATCGACGTACCCGAGCAGTTCGCGACGGTCTCGTCGCCGTTACGGGTGAGCGGTCGCAGCACGGCCTTCGAGGCAGTGATCAACCTCGCTCTGTACCAAGATGACTCGACGGCAGCCCTCGCTCAAGGTACGGCGATGGGTGGATCCATGGGCAAAATGGCGCCGTTCGCCAGAACCCTCGCCTACCCCGAGCCAACGAGCTCTTATGGAGTCCTCGTCGTGTACACGCGCTCGGCGAAGGATGGTTCGGTGCTCGAAGCATCTGCCACTCGCGTCCGGTTTGAATGAGGTGAAAGTCCGCCCGCCACTAAGTAGCGAGCGGGCCAGGCGCAAATAGAAGATGACTGCTTGTGCCACCTCACTATTACCCCGCACACGATGAAGTTGTTGGATTCGCTCTGGAGCCTGACCCGCTAACTCGGACACCTAACTTCAGTTGGGACGCCCAGCTGAGCGAGGAGTCCAGATGCCCCGTGCTCACCCACCGGAGTTCCGGCGTCGAGCCATCGATCTCGCCCGCGCCAAGGTCAAGCCAATCGCCCAGATCGCTGCGGACCTCGGCATCTCGGAGAGCTGTCTGCGCAATTGGATCCGCCAGGCCGACATGGACGAAGGCCGCAGTGAAGGCCTGACGACTGACGAGCGCGCAGAACTGGTGCGCCTCCGACGCGAGCTTCGCGTGAAGGACATGGAGATCGAGATCCTCAAGCGCGCGTCGGCGTTCTTCGCGAGGGAGAACGTTCTCCCAAAATGAGGCTCTCCTGCCAATGGTGTGGGTCGAATGGAGCCAGTGACGTAGAACACGCCGTCCCTGCCTTAGGTTTTCGGGTGCTTGAAGCCTGAGAACAAGGAGGAGACGGCGTGCTGTCCCAAAGACTATTGGCCCGGACGCTGGGCGTCGATGCCAGGAGCGTTCGTGTGGAGTCAGTCGAGCTCGTCGATGACCACATCGTTATCCGCCTTCGACCGCGAATCCGGCATCGCTGGCGATGTCCGCACTGCGCCGAGCGGTGCCCCGGCTATGACGCCGGGCGCGAGCGCCGCTGGCGAGCGATCGACTGGGGACGTTCCAAGGTCTTCGTAGTCGCGACGGTGCCCAGGGTCGAGTGCGCCGACCACGGGGTCGTCGTGGCGAGCGTGCCGTTCGCGCGGCACGCTGCCCGACATACTCGTGCCTTCGAGCAGCTCGCCGCCTGGTGCGGCGTTGAGATGTCCGCCAGCGCGGCCAGCCGCCTACTTCGCTGCACGTGGCGCACGATCGGTTCGATCGTGGCCCGCGTCGCCGAAGGGTTGAGCGACGAGGAGCTCCTCGTGGGCCTGCGGCGCATCGGGATCGACGAGATCAGCTATCGCAAGCACCACCGCTACCTGCTCGTCGTGGTCGACCACGATCGGCGACGCCTCGTGCACGCCGTGAAGGGCGCCAACCTCGAGACGCTGGGAGCGTTCTTCGACCGACTCGGGGAGGACGGCCGTGAGCAGATCACCCACGTCAGCTGCGACGGGGCACCCTGGATCAACGCCGCGGTCGCTGATCACTGCCCTCACGCCATCATCTGCCTCGACACCTTCCACGTCGTCACCTGGGCGGCCGAGGCACTCGACCGAGTGCGCCGAGAGACGTGGAACGAGGTCCGCGTCCACCGTCCGCGCCACGTGCACCGCAAGCCCCGCGGTGCCGGCAAGGTGCTCAAGGACGCGCGCTTCGCCCTCTGGAAGAATCCCGAGAACTGGAGCGACCAGGACCGGGCTCGACTCGACTACATCGCCGCCACCCATCCGCGACTGCACCGGGCGTGGGCGCTGAAGGAGGGGTTGCGCACCGCCGTCACCGGTCACGGCCCCGGGGCCGTCGTCGCATTGGATCGGTGGATCGCCTGGGCTCAGCGCAGTCGAATCCCCTCCTTTACCGAGCTCGCCAGGAAGATCCGCAACCACCGAGCGGCGATCATCGCCACGATCGAGGTCGGTCTCACCAACGCGCTCGTCGAGTCGTTCAACACGAAGATACGACTCATCGCCCGTCGAGCCTTCGGCTTCCATCACGTTGGTGCCCTCATCGCCCTCGCGAGGCTCACACTCAGTGGTCAGCGCCCCCACCTACCCACATGAACGGCAGGAGAGCCCAAAATGAAGTTCCCGCTGGTCCGAGAGCTGGCGCACGAGGGCTTCCCCGTCGCGCTGACCTGCCGGGTGCTCAACCTGCCTCGCTCCACCTTCTACGACCGCGACACCCGCTCGCCATCGGCGAGGGACGCGGCCGACGAGGGGCTCCTGGCCGAGATCACCGAGATCCACGCCCTGTCCCGCGAAACCTACGGGGCCCCGAGTGTCCACGCCGAACTGCGTCTTGGTCGGGGGCACCACGTCGGGCGCAAGCGCATCGCGCGGTTGATGCGCCGCGCGGGCATCCAAAGGGGTCTGTCACCGCCGCAAGCGAGGACGGCGAGCGGCGCCGGCGACCCACGACGACCTCGTCAAGCGTCGCTTCGTTCCCCACGAGCCGAACCGACTCTGGGTCACGGACATCACCGAACACCGCGCGAGCGACGGACGCGTCTACTGCGGCGCGGTGCTCGATGTCTTCAGCCGGCGGATCGTGGGCTGGTCGATCGCGGACCACGTGCGCAGCGAGTTGGTCGTCGACGCCCTGCAGATGGCGATCTGGCGCCGCCAGCCCGACGCCGGCGGCATCGTCCACGCCGATAGAGGCGCCTAGGGTGGATTCAACCGGCCCTCGCAACACCTCGGCTCGATGGGCCAGGTTGCCTCGTCCGTCGACAACACGATGATGGAGAGCTTCTGGTCGACGATGCAGCGCGAGTTGCTGGAGCGCGACACCTGGGAGACCAAGGCCGAACTCGCGGCGGCCATCTTTGAGTGGATCGAGGCTTTCTTCATCCCGGTCCGCCGACACACCTCGATCGGGAACGTCAGCCCGATCGAGCTCGAGGTATCCTTCGAAGCGCACGTCCGTGATCTCCTGGCATGATCACCACAACCAACCTGTCCGAGTTAGCGGGTCAGGCTCCCAGACCCGAACGCAGAAACGAATGGCTGAACCGCCGGTTTCTGTGGCGTTAGGCGTGACTCTATACTCGGTCCAATGCGCCGTCACGAGTCCCAACCAACTGAATACTTCTATCCTGACCTTAATGACGAGATCACCGCAACGATGATCACTTCCATCAGTGATTTCCAGCAATGGACTGACCAGGAGCAGCGCGTTATTCTCGCCTTAGCACAGCGAATCCTGGAGCTTCCGACACCGAGAAATGTGCTTGACCTTGGTGCGGGACTGGGTCGACTCGCTTTTCAGCTCGCTCCCTATTTTGAGCGGGGAAGGCTCGTTGAGCCTGACGACAACCGCCGCGCCGGCCTCACGAAAGGGTGCCGGGCCATTGGATTGCCTGCAAGCAGATTCAAGGTAACAAAGCACTGGCCCAACGGGTGCGTAGACGCCCCATATGACGTGGTCCTGATAAGTCACGTCTTCCAGCACGTCACCGAAACCACCATGACGGGCATCATGACAGACGTGAGTACGCAACTGAGGCCCGGAGGGCTCTTGTACATCGCGACCTGCTTCGAAGCATTGGCCGAGGAGAGATTCACACTGAATCGATTCAATGCGCGACGTATGTGGGAGGAGACTGCTATTGATAGGGACACGTTCGAGCGACTGGCGGGTGCGTCGGTTGAGGGCCAACTGCCCGTTCACTTCTTCACGCGGGAGCGGCTGGTAGCCACGGTCGAAGGTAGCGGCTTCACCGTGACGGACGTACTGCCCTTCCACGCGCTCGTAGATGCCTCGGGGGCACCGGAGGGCTTCCGAGACGTGGCTGTCATTGCCGAGCGACTTCCCAAAGGCTGAAGGCGATCATGGACATCGAACGTTCGCTGGCGTGCTTCTCGCTGGCCTGGCACCGGGATCCGGCGGTGCTCGAGCAGGCGGTGCAGCAGCGACTCGGTGAAGGCAGGATCAACCCTGTCGGTCTCCAGATACCGCTGGGTCGCGAATTCGACCTCGTGATCCAGTCGGCAGTTGGAGACATGGCCAGGGACATCACCCGCTACATCTTCGCCGATTCCCCAGCGATCGCGCTCCCTGGCGTAACGCTCTCGGGATCCCTGGTGCTCAGCTGCAATATGTTCACGGGCTTCGTGATGGAGACGCTCGCCATCGATCTGGCCGACCGGGCTGACGTCGACTTGCTCATCAGCCTGATACATAGCCACGGTGGTCTCTCATGGGAGACGCCCACCAAGGGATCGGCCGAAGTCGCTGGCATTGGACGATCGTCCATCGCTCATCTGCTGGTCTCATGCATGAGCGAGTTCTTCGACTGTAGTGAGGAAGCGTTGGGGCGGCACTACGGCTATCGCATTCTCGAGCTGCGTGGACCAGACTGCATGCTGGATCGCTTCGAGTCCGATGCCCTCCAGTCCGAAGTGCATCGTGTGACATACGGTCTACTGACGGGCGACGAAGGATGGCGCCACGTGCCAAGTTCCCGAGCCAAGGCGGTGGTGTCCAACTTCTGGAGTTCTCGCGAGTTTCTGCAGGTGATGGCATATGGGCGCGCCGTCGTGGCATTCAATACGAAGACCGCTGACTACGCGGAGCGGCAGCAGGGATTCTTTTTGGAGAGGTTCGGTTCTGCGAAGGAGTACTTCGGAACGGAGTTCGACGTGGCGGGACTGGACCACGGTGTCTTCTTCGCGTGTGAGAACGCTCTCGAGCGAATTGTGCTGGCGGATACATTGGTGACGGACATCAGGGCCGAGCAGGCCAAGCGGCAAACAGCCAAGAGAAGGAGCCTGTTTCCTCGAAGTCATGTGGTGTGGCGTGAGCTGGTCACCTCGAATCTGCAGTCAGCCCACATTCGTGTACGAGGCTACTTGGACTCCCTGAGAGACTCGGACGTTGAAGAGGTCAATGACATGCTGCACCTCATCACGGAGAAGTCGGGCGTTCTTCGCTACGAGAACCGAATTCGCGAATACGCCGACATGATGGATAGTGAGTTGGATCGAGTTTGGGATTTTCAGCTGACACGCATCGCTGTGCTTGTGTCAATCGTGAGTCTTCTATGCACCGCGACTAGTTTGTTCATTGTCCTCAAAGTCCTGTGAGGACTGCATTTGCTGATGTTCCGCAAGTCTTGGCGATTCCGGAAGTTCTCGGACTGAACCGCCTGCAAGTGTTGCGATAGCCGGCCTGGGGCTGGCTGCGGCAGGGTTGACATCGTCTGCTGTGTGGCGCGTGACTCATGAATCGCCTGGCCCCTCGGGGGCGCCTTTACCAGGATCTGTTCGCACCGCGTGGTGGACGACGTCGACCAGGTTGCTCACTCCGATGGCTTGATCAGAAGCTAGCCCGACCCGTGACTACAGGTCGTGGCCCATTACAGGCCTGCCTCGCGGTGATCTTCTCGGGACGACGCCCTGAATCGCCCTGGGTTGGTTGGAGGCTCCCGACTTTGGAAACAAGGATGGAGTCATGGCGTCGTTGGGCAGGTTTCGGGCAGGTAGCAGAGGACAGTGGGGGTGACTCACGGAGCGTGGCGGACACCACGAAACCCTTACGAATGAAGGGATTACGTCCAACTCGTCTTGGAGCGGGCGACGGGAATCGAACCCGCGTTCTCAGCTTGGGAAGCTGATGTTCTGCCGCTGAACTACACCCGCGTGGCCACCCATCGTAGCCGGGGTGCCTAGGCCGGGCTACCGCCCTCGATGTTCTGGGCGAGTTCCCAGACGTGCCCATCGGGGTCAGTAAAGTGCGCCGTGCGCATGCCCCAGCGGCGGTCCTCCGGTCCGCGCAGGAAGGCGACGCCGCGCTGGGCCAGCGTGATCACGACCTCGTCGATGTCGTCGACGAGGCAGACGAGTTCGCCGGTCGCTGGCGTTCCCGCGCCCGTGGCGATGCTGTCGTCGACCAGGTCGACAGCCCCCTCAGGAGACAGCAGGAGCACCTTGCTGCCGGCAAGATCCAAGAAGGCCGATTGCGCGTCGGTGTTGACGAGGGTCGCTCCCAGCGCATCGCGGTAGAAGGCAGTGCTCGCATCGAGATCGGCACAGAACAAGACGGTGACCCCGATGCCCGACAGAGGAGAGTCCATGGTTCCCCCTTCCTGCGCGGACCCTAGTGACTCGGTCCGAGCGGCCGACCTATCGACCTGAGAATCTGGTCGTCCGATTGCGCCTGGGGATGGGCATCCTCGTTCCGTCGGCACCGGATGCTGCGAGGGTGCGCCAGTAGTCTTCGGAGTTACTCACCGGTAACGGCTATGGTGACAAGGACTATGGTGCTCTCCGACCGATCGATCCGCGAGGCTCTGGAAGTGGGCCGCATCGTCATCGACCCCCTGGGTGACCAGTGCATCCAGCCGTCCTCGGTGGACCTGCACGTCGACCAGCTGTTCCGGGTGTTTCGCAACCACTCGCAGCGCGTCATCGACGTGCGCGAGGCCCAAGAGGACCTGACCGAACTCATCGACGTGGGTCCCGACAATCCCATGATCCTGCACCCCGGCGAGTTCCTGCTGGGATCGACGATCGAGCGGGTCGCTCTCCCCGACGACCTCGTGGCCCGACTCGAGGGCAAGAGCTCGCTGGGTCGCCTGGGCCTGCTGATCCACTCGACTGCGGGATTCGTCGACGCCGGGTGGGACGGGCACCTCACTCTCGAGCTGTCCAATGTGGCCAACTTGCCGATCACTCTGTATCCGGGCATGAAGATCGGCCAGATCAGCTTCTTCGAGATGACGACTCCGGCCGAGCGCCCCTACGGGGCGGCCGGGCTGGGGTCCAAGTACCGGGGCCAGCGGGGACCGACGGCTAGCCGGTACTACGAGAACTTCCGCCGCGAGACGGACTAGCACCAGGAGGGCGCCGTGGCCGCACGGATCATCATCGGGCTGTTGATCACGCTGGTGGGTGGGGCGGTCGCCGGAAGGCGCTTCTGGTGGCTCTCGCGGCTCGTGCGTTCGGGCCAACCGGCACCCCGACGCCGCAACAGCCTGGCGCGCACGGCGGAAGCCGAGGTCGTGGAGGTCGCCGGGCAACGCAAGCTCCTGCGCTGGACCGTGCCCGGCGTGGCGCACTTCTTCACGATGTGGGGCTTCGCGATCTTGCTCGCCACGATCGTCGAGGCCTACGGGGCCCTCTTCTCGCGCAGCTTCCACATCCCCCTCATCGGCCAGGACAACTGGCTGGCCTTCCTCGAGGACTTCTTCTCGGTCGCGGTGCTGGTGTCCCTGTGTGTCTTCACCATCATCCGCATCCGCCAGGCACCCTCGCGGCGCGACCGGGCCAGCCGCTTCTACGGCAGCCATCTGAAGGCGGCGTGGTTCACCCTGGCGATGATCGCCTTGGTCATCATCACCTTGCTCGGCTACCGCGGCGCCCAGATCGCGAGCGGCCACTTCCCGTTCCCCCGCACGATCGGCGCCGTGTACCACAGCTCGCTCAGCGGCCCGATCAACGTTGCGGCCAACGAGCTGCACGCCTCACCGTGGGCCTTCGCCTCCCAGATCGTCGCCCACTGGTTCGCGCCGCTCGGCCTGGGCGTGGCGAACGTCCTCGAGGTCGTCTTCCTCCTGGCCAACATCGCCGTGATCCTCGGCTTCCTGGTGTTCGTCTCGTACTCCAAGCACCTGCACATCTTCATGGCGCCGGTGAACATCGCCTTCTCGCGCCGTCCCCGGGCCCTCGGGGCCCTCGACAAGACGCCCGACATGGACATGGAGCACGTCACCGAGGACACCGTGTTCGGGGTGGGGACCATCAAGGACTTCACCTGGAAGCAGATGCTGGACTTCACCACCTGCACCGAGTGTGGCCGCTGCCAGTCCGTGTGCCCGGCCTGGACCACTGGCAAGCCCCTCTCGCCGAAGCTCCTCATCATGGGCCTGCGCGAGAACCTCTTCTCCTCGGCCAACTCGCTGCTCGGCGGCGAGGGTGAGGTCGAGCGCCTGGTGCCCGGGGTCATCGACCCCGACGTCCTGTGGTCGTGCACGACGTGTGGCAGCTGTGTGGAGCAGTGCCCGGTCGACATCGAGCACGTGGACGCCATCGTCGACATGCGCCGCTACGAGGTGCTCATGGAGTCGCGCTTCCCCTCCGAGGCTGCCCTCTTGCTGCGCAACCTCGAGAACCAGGGCGACCCGTGGGGCCTGGGGTCCTCCAAGCGCACTGAGTGGCTGGGCGCCCTCGACTTCGAGGTGCCCGTCTTCACTGGCACGATCCCCGACGACGTCGAGTACCTCTACTGGGTGGGCTGTGCCGGATCGCTCGACGAGCGGGGTCGCCAGCAGATCGTCTCGACGGCCCGCATGCTGCACCGGGCCGGCGTGAGTTTCGGGATCCTGGGCGAGCGCGAGTCGTGCACCGGTGACCCAGCGCGGCGCCTCGGCAACGAGTACCTGTTCCAGGAGATGGCCAAGGCGAACGTGGCGACGCTCGATTCGGTGGGGGCGAAGAAGATCGTCGCCAGCTGTCCCCACTGCTTCAACACGATCAAGAACGAGTACCCGGACCTCGGCGGCTCCTACGAGGTCATCCACCACAGCGAGCTGCTCGGCCACCTGGTCGCCGAGGGCCGCCTCACCCCCGGCGTGAGCTTCACCGGCACGGTCACCTACCACGACCCGTGCTACCTCGGGCGCCACAACCGCGTCTTCGACGAGCCCCGCGCCGTGCTGGCCGCGGTGCCCGGCGTCACCACCGTCGAGATGGCGCGCCACCGCGAGCGCGGCTTTTGCTGCGGCGCGGGCGGCTCGCGCATGTGGATGGAAGAGCACATCGGCAAGCGCGTCAACATGGAGCGCACCGAGGAGGCCCTCTCGACCGGGGCCGACGTGGTGTCGACGGCCTGCCCCTTCTGCATGATCATGCTGGACGACGCCGTCAAGGCCCAGGGGCGCGGCGACGACGTCGCCGTGCTCGACATCAGCCAGGTGGTCGAGCGCTCGCTGTCGTGATCACGCGGCAGCGAGCAGGTCGATCGCGTTGACCCGCGTGGGCTGGATCGTCACGATCACGCGGCGGCCGCTCGGCCCGTCGAAGTCGCGCAGGTTGGCGTGGTACTTCTCGCCCACCCGCGACGCGAAGGAGTAGTCGGCGTCCTCGGTGAGCACGGCGTCCCCGCGGATCTCCAGGTAGCGCGTCGGGGCCGCCGGGTCGTGGATGAAGAGGTTGACGGCCGGATTGGCCTGCAGGTTCCGCGTCTTCTGGCGCGAGGTGTGCAGCGAGATCCGCACGGTGTCGCCCTCGGCGAGAAACCAGACCGCGGACAGTTGGGGACGCCCGTCGGGGCCGATGGTGCCCAAGACGGCGGTGGCCGCGCCGAGGAGGTCGCGGTGGGACTCGGGGATGGCGGTGCTCATGGGGCTGACGCTAGCGACGCCGAGCGCGGGTCTCGACGTCACGTTGTTCACAGCGCGGAAACACGGCACTAACAGAGGCGAAACCCCCGCTTGCGACACTGGCCTCACACCGAGGTCAACGGCGCCCTCCAGGAGAGAGGAGCACGATGCTGGCGGCGAACATCCCCTATCCGAGCTGGCTGAACCCGGCGGACAATACCTGGCAGCTGGTGGCCGCAACCTTGGTCGGCCTCATGAACCTGCCGGGGATCGCCGTCCTCTACGGCGGGCTGGTGCGCAAGAAGTGGATCGTCAACACGATGCTGATGGCCTTCTCCGGTTTCTCGGTGACCCTGATCGTGTGGATGCTCTGGGGCTACAACATGGCCTTCGGGCCGGCCGCCCACTTCGGTCCGACCGGGTCGTTCTTCGCCAACCTCGTCGGCCACTTCACGCCGCTCTCGACGGCGGGCGCCGAGCAGGGCCAAGCGGTCTCGGGGGCCAACACCTTGATCCCGTTCCACTTCCCCACGGCGACCCTGGCCTACTTCCAGTTCGTGTTCGCCGCGATCACCCCGCTCCTGTTCCTCGGGGCGCTGGTGGGCCGCATCAAGTTCAAGGCGTGGCTGCTCATCGTGCCGCTGTGGATCACGCTGATCTACACGGTCAACGCGAAGCTCCTGTGGGGTGGGGGATTCTTCGCGCTCAAGGGCGCGGTCGACTACTCGGGTGGCTACGTCATCCACCTGTCGGCCGGGGTGGCGGCCTTCGTGGGAGCGTGGATGGTCGGTCCGCGCCGCTGGCAGGACCGGGAGAACGCGTTCCCGAGCAACCTGATGATGGTGGCCATCGGGATGGGCATCCTGTGGCTGGGCTGGAACGGCTTCAACGGGGGTGACCCGTTCTACGCCGGCGCGGACGCGGCGGCCGCCGTGCTCAACACCAATGTCGCCACGGCGGTCGGGGTGGTGACGTGGCTGCTGATGGACATGCTGTTCAGCGACCAGAAGAAGCCGACGTTCCTCGGCGCCTTGAACGGGATGCTCTGCGGCCTGGTCGCGATCACGCCGTCGGCCGGCTGGGTGAACGGGACGGGCGCGATGCTCGTCGGGCTGATCGCGGCCAGCGTCGTGTGGGTCGCGTGGAACTACCTGTCCAAGGTCCGCCCCTTCTCCAAGGTGGACGACGCCATGGGGGTCGTCTACACCCACGGCATCGCGGGCCTGCTCGGCGGCCTGCTGGTCGGGGTGCTCGCCGACCCGGGCATGACCGAGTACGGGGTCGCCGGGTCCCACTTCAAGGGCGCCGGCCAGTTCTCGGTCGGCGGCTGGTTCTACACCCACTCGTTCCACCAGCTCTGGGAGCAGTTCCTGGCGGCCCTCTGGATCATCGGCTACACCGCCATCGGGACCGCGTTCATCTTCTGGATCGTGAAGCTCGTCCTCCGTGGTCTGCGCGAGAGCGACGAAGTACTGTCCCTGGGGGACATCGCGATCCACGAGGAGGAGGCCTTCCCCGAGCCCACCTTCGGCGAGCCGCTGCTCACGCCGAGCCACCTGCACTCCGACAACGTCTAAGGAGAGACCATGAAGCTGGTAACCGCAGTCGTCAAGCCGTTCAAGCTCGACGAGGTGAAGGTCGCCCTGACCAAGCTCGGGATCTCGGGCATGACGGTCACGCAGGCCCGGGGCTTCGGCCGCCAGGGCGGGCACATCGAGATCTACCGGGGTCGCGAGTACGAGTTCGACTTCGTCGACAAGATTCGCATCGACGTCGCGTGCACCGACGAGCAGGTGGAGTCGGTCCTCGACGCGATCGTCGCGGCCGCCCACACGGGCTCAGTGGGTGACGGCAAGGCGTGGGTCACGAGCATCGAGAAGGTGGTGCGCGTGCGCACCAACGAGCGGGGGCCCGAGGCTCTCTAGCCGGCCTGGCGCGCGACCGCCTCGGCGGCGGCGCGCGCCGCGGCCGGGTCCCCGAGGTAGGCGGCGCTGAGGACGCCGAGGTCGTCGTCGAGCTGGATGCGATAGGGGATGCCGGTGGGGATCTCGAGGTCGGGGATGTCGGCCTCGTCGATGTGCTGGAGGACCATGCGCAGCGCGCGCAGCGAGTTGCCGTGGGCCACCACCAAGACGGCGCCGCCGCGCACCGACTCGCGCGACAGGTCCTCGCTCAGCACGTCGCGCAGGTACGGCGTCACGCGGGCGACGACGTCCTTCAGGCACTCGGTGCGCGGCAGGAGCTCGGCCGGCACGTCGCGGTAGCGCGGATCGCCGGCGACCGAGCGGTCGTCGCCCTCGGGCAGGACGGGCGGTGGCACCGCGTAGGAGCGGCGCCACGCGTGGAGCTGCTCGGCGCCGTAGCGCTGGGCCGTCTCCTTCTTGTCGCGCCCGGTGAGGTCGCCGTAGTGGCGCTCGTTGAGGCGCCACGAGCGGCGCACCGGCAGCCAGGAGCGGCCGGCCTCGTGCAGGGCGATCTCCGCGGTGCGGATCGCCCGGGTGAGCAGGGACGTGTGCACGACTCGCAGGTCGAGCCCGTCGGCGGCGGCCAGCAGGCGGCCGGCGGCGACCGCCTCGGCCTCGCCTTCGGGGCTCAGGTCCACGTCCTGCCAGCCGGTGAACAGGTTCAGCGCATTCCAGGTCGACTGACCATGGCGGAGCAGCACGAGATCGGGCATCGCCCCCAGCGTAGTGAGATGGCCGAACCCGGTGCGGTGCACGGGTTGGCGCGTGATGCCAGGCTGGGGCCATGTTCCACGACCTGCCACCCGCCATCGCCGCCCGCATGCGGGCGCTCGAATCCGCTGACGCTCTCGACCGCCACGACGGGACGCCCCGGCCCGAGCGCCTGCGCCAGATCCCGCCCGACACCGGGCGGTTCCTCGCGCTCCTGGCCGCCGGCGCCCCCGAGGGTGCCCTGGTCGAGATCGGCACCAGCGCGGGGTACTCGACGCTCTGGCTGGCGCTGGCCGCCCGCCAGCGCGGGTGCCACGTCACGACCTACGAGGTGCTCGAGGCCAAGGCCGCCCGGGCCCGCGAGACCTTCGCCGTCGCCGGGGTCACCGACGTGGTCGACCTGGTGGTCGGGGACGCCCGTGAGTTCTTGAGCACCGGGCCCGCGATCGGCTTCTGCTTCCTCGACGCCGAAAAGGAGGTGTACCTCGACGTCTGGCACGAGATCGCCGACGCCCTGGTGCCCGGCGGGCTGCTGGTGGCCGACAACATCCTCAGCCACGCCGAGGAGCTCGCCCCCTTCCGCGACACGGTGCTCGCCGACGAGCGCGTCGACGCCGTCGTCGTGCCCATCGGCAAGGGAGAGCTGGTCGCCCGCCGCCGCGTCTGAGCCGTTGGCGGATCGATCACCGTGGGGAAGGGGCACCTGACCAGGGATGGGCCAGAGTTGTAACCAGTGCTATCCACTTTCTTGACACGATGAGGCTCAAGTCCGTATACTGGTTGAGCGAATCTTGCCGCGGTGGATGGACTAGCGCGGTCACGACGAAGGAGCACCATGGCCAAGGCAGTTGGCATCGACCTGGGAACGACGAACTCGGTAGTGAGCGTCCTGGAGGCCGGCGAGCCGGTCGTCATCCCGAACGCCGAGGGCGGGCGCACCACGCCGTCTGTCGTGGGCTTCTCCAAGACCGGGGAGGTCCTCGTGGGCGAGGTGGCCAAGCGCCAGGCCATCACTAACCCCGAGCGCACCATCCGCTCAGTCAAGCGGCACATGGGCGAGTCCTGGTCGATCGACATCGACGGCACCAAGTACACGGCCCAAGAGATCAGCGCGCGCATCCTCATGAAGCTGAAGCGCGACGCCGAGGCGTTCTTGGGCGACACGGTGACTCAGGCGGTCATCACGGTTCCCGCGTACTTCAACGACGCCCAGCGCACCGCCACCAAGGAGGCCGGCCAGATCGCGGGCCTCGAGGTGCTGCGCATCGTCAACGAGCCGACGGCCGCGGCCCTGGCCTACGGGCTGGACAAGGGGTCGGCCGAGCAGACCGTCCTGGTGTTCGACCTGGGCGGGGGGACCTTCGACGTCTCCGTGCTGGAGATCGCCGACGGCGTCTTCGAGGTCAAGTCGACCCACGGGGACACCCACCTGGGTGGCGACGACTGGGACGACGCCGTCATGGCCTGGCTGGTCAAGACCTTCAAGGACACCGAGGGCGTCGACCTGAGCCACGACAAGATGGCCGTCCAGCGCCTCAAGGAGGCCGCCGAGAAGGCCAAGATCGAGCTCTCCAGCCTCCAGGAGACCCAGATCAACCTGCCCTTCATCACCGCCACGGCCGAGGGCCCCAAGCACCTCGACATCAAGCTGACGCGCGCCACCTTCAACGAGCTGACCGCGCACCTCGTCGAGCGGTGCCGGTCGCCCTTCGACCAGGCCATCAAGGACGCGGGCCTCACCGTGAGCCAGATCGACCACGTCATCCTGGTCGGCGGCTCGACGCGCATCCCGGCTGTCCAGGAGCTCGTCAACCGGCTCACCGGCAAGGAGCCCAACAAGGGCGTGAACCCCGACGAGGTCGTGGCCGTGGGCGCCGCCGTCCAGGCCGGCGTGCTGAAGGGCGACGTCAAGGACATCCTCCTGCTCGACGTGACCCCGCTGTCTCTGGGCATCGAGACCAAGGGCGGCGTGATGACCCGCATCATCGAGCGCAACACGACGATCCCCACCAAGAAGTCCCAGACCTTCACCACGGCCGACGACAATCAGCCCAGCGTCGAGGTCCACGTGCTCCAAGGTGAGCGCGAGATGGCCAGCTACAACCAGACCCTGGGCAAGTTCCAGCTGGTGGGCATCCCCCCGGCGCCCCGCGGCGTGCCCCAGATCGAGGTGACCTTCGACATCGACGCCAACGGCATCGTCCACGTGTCCGCGAAGGACCTGGCGACCGGGGCCACCCAGTCGATGACCATCACCGGCGGCTCGGCCCTCTCCAAGGACGAGATCGACCGCATGGTCCGCGACGCCGAGGCCCACGCCGAGGACGACCGCAAGCGCCGCGAGGAGGCCGAGATCCGCAACAACGCCGACGGGCTGGTCTACTCGACCGAGAAGCTGCTGAAGGACCAGGCCGAGTCGTTCCAGGGCACCGAGCGTGCCGACGTCGAGTCGGCACTCGCCGCCTTGAAGGAGGCGCTCGCGGGCACCGACAACGCGGCGATCCAGGGCGCGACCGAGAAGCTGCTCACGGCCAGCCAGGGCTTCAGCCAGCGCCTCTACGAGGAGGCCGCCAAGGCCAACGCCAACGCGGCCCCGGGGGGCGGCGAGGCGGCCGGCACGGCCAACGACGACGAGATCGTCGACGCCGAGATCGTGGACGAGAAGTGAGCGACGCCGAGACGACCGGGGCGGTCCCGCACGCCGACGACGAGCTGATGGTCGTCGAGGAGGCCGAGCTGCCCGTCGCGTCCGGTGAGGTCGTCGACGAGCGCAACGACGCCGAGCGCCAGCGTGACGACTACATCGACGCGCTCCAGCGCCTGCAGGCGGACTTCGAGAACTACCGCAAGCGCGTGGTGCGCGCGGCCGACGAGGCCGCGGACCGGGCCGCGGGCTCGCTGGTCCGCGCCCTGCTGCCGGTCCTCGACGCGCTCGACCTGGCCGAAGAGCACCTCGGCGCGCTCGAGAGCGAGGAGGCCGTCGCCCTGCGCCAGACGCGCGACCTGCTCGTGACGACGCTGGCCAAGGAGGGGCTCGACCGCATCGATGCCACCGGGGTGTCCTTCGACCCCACGGTCCACGAGGCGGTGAGCCACGAGGCGGACGACGAGGGCGGCGACCAGCACGTGGCCGAGGTGCTGCGGGCGGGCTACCAGTGGCGCGGAACGGTGCTGCGCGCGGCCATGGTGCGCGTGCGGGGCTAGGAAGGACTCGATGGCCGAGCGCGAGTGGTTCGAGAAGGACTACTACAAGATCCTGGGCCTGTCGGCCACGGCCAGCGACCAGGAGATCACGCGCGCCTACCGCAAGCTGGCCAAGCAGCACCACCCCGACGCCAATCCGGGCTCCGAGGAGCGCTTCAAGGAGATCTCGGCCGCCTACGACGTCCTGGGCGACAAGACCAAGCGCACCGAGTACGACGAGGTGCGCCGGCTCGGCCCGATAGCCGGGGGCTTCGGCGGGCCGGGGGCCGGGGGGTTCCACGCCGGCGGGAACATCGGGGACCTCGGCGACCTGTTCGGGGGTCTCTTCGGCGGCCGGCGTCCCCAGCGCCAGCGGGGCCAGGACCTCGAGACCGCGCTGCACCTGAGCTTCCGCGACGCGGTCAACGGCGTCACCACCACCGTGACGCTGCCCTCCACCGACGCCTGCCACACCTGTGGGGGCTCGGGAGCCGCCCCGGGCACCGGGTTCGTGACCTGCGAGCGCTGCGGGGGCTCCGGGTTCATCCAGGCCGACCAGGGCCCCTTCGCCATGTCGAGCGTCTGCCCGGTCTGCCAGGGCCGCGGCGGCCGGATCGTCACGCCGTGCCCGACCTGCCACGGCACGGGCCACGAGCCGTCCTCGCGACGTGTCAACGTGCGCGTGCCCGCCGGCGTGGTCGACGCCCAGCGGATCCGCCTGAAGGCCAAGGGGGCGCCGGGCGTGCGGGGGGGCCCGCCGGGCGACCTGTTCGTCGACGTGCACGTCACGCCCGATCCGCGCTTCGGCCGCCGGGGCCGCCACGTCACGACGACGGTCGACGTCCCCGTGACCCAGGCGATCCTCGGGGCCACGGTGCAGGTCGACACGCTGGACGACCCGGTGACGGTGCGCCTGAGCCCCGGGACCCAGCCCGGCACCACGCTGCGCGTGCGCGGGCGGGGGGTGCCCGCCGCGCCCAAGCACGCGGCCGGCGACCTGCTCGTGACGGTCAACGTGATCGTGCCCACCGACCTCACCCGGGAGGCCCGCGGGCTGGTCGAACGCCTGGCGACGGCGCTGGAGAGCGACGATGCGTGAGCCGCTCCCCGCCCGCTACGTCATCTCCGTCTTCGCCCAGATGGCCGGGGTCCACCCCCAGACCCTGCGCAACTACGAGCGCACCGGGCTGCTCAGCCCGCAGCGCACCCGCGGCGGCTCGCGGCGCTTCTCCGACCAGGACCTCGACACCCTGCGCCGCATCCAGGAGCTGACCGCCGAGGGCGTCAACCTCGAGGGCGTCAAGCGCATCCTGGCCCTGGAGCACGAGCTCGCCGAGACCCGCGAGCGCGTGCACGACCTCGAGGTCGAGCGGCGGGCCGCCGTCGAGGCCACCCATCGGGCCTACCGGCGCGACCTGGTCCCGGTGCGCAGCGCGCTGGCTCTCTTCGTCACGCCGCACCGCCGTCGCCAAGGAGAGTAGTGAGCCTCGATCCCCAACGCTGGACCATCAAGACGCGCGAGGCCTTCCAGGCCGCCTCGACCCAGGCGGCCGCCGCGGGCAACCCCTACGTGACCCCGGCGCACCTGCTGCTGGCCCTGCTCGGCCAGACCGAGGGGATCGCCCGACCGCTCCTGAGCGCCGCGGGCGTGGACCCGGTCGCCGCGACCGCCGCGCTGTCCGAGCAGGTCGCCGCCGAGCCCCGCACCGTCGGCGGGTCCCAGCCGGGCCTGTCGGCCGAGTCGCGCCAGGGCCTCGAGGACGCCGACGCGCTGCGCGCCGAGCTGGGCGACGAGTACCTGTCGGTCGACCACATCCTGGTCGCGTGGGCCGAGCGCCTGGGCACGACGCGCGAGGCGCTGCTCGGAGCCCTGCGCTCGATCCGCGGGTCGGCCCGCATCACGAGCGAGAACCCGGAGGACACCTTCGCCTCGCTCGAGAAGTACGGGCGGGACCTCACGGCCCTGGCGCGGGCCGGCAAGCTCGATCCCGTCGTCGGGCGCGACGACGAGATCCGCCGGGTCATCCAGGTGCTGTCGCGGCGCACCAAGAACAACCCCGTGCTCATCGGTGAGCCCGGCGTGGGCAAGACCGCCATCGTCGAGGGGCTGGCCCTGCGCATCGCCGAGGGCGACGTGCCCGAGTCGCTGCGCGACCGGCGCCTGATCGCCCTCGACCTGGCCGCGATGGTGGCCGGCGCCAAGTACCGCGGGGAGTTCGAGGAGCGCCTCCAGGCCGTCCTGCGCGAGATCACCGACGCCCAGGGCGAGGTGATCAGCTTCATCGACGAGCTCCACACGATCGTGGGGGCGGGTGCCTCCGAGGGCGCCATGGACGCGGGCAACATGATCAAGCCGCTGCTGGCCCGCGGCGAGTTGCGCCTCATCGGCGCCACCACGCTCGACGAGTACCGCCAGCACATCGAGAAGGACGCCGCCCTGGAGCGGCGCTTCCAGCAGGTCTACGTCGGCGAGCCCTCGGTGGTCGACACCATCGCGATCCTGCGCGGCTTGAAGGAGCGCTACGAGGTCCACCACGGGGTGCGCATCCAGGACGCCGCCCTGGTGGCCGCGGCCACGCTCTCCCAGCGCTACGTCGTGAACCGCTTCTTGCCCGACAAGGCGATCGACTTGATGGACGAGGCCGCGTCGCGCCTGCGCATCGAGATCGACTCCATGCCCACCGAGCTCGACGTCATCATCCGGCGCATCCGCCAGCTCGAGATCGAGCAGGTGGCCCTGGCGGCCGAGACCGATGCGGCCTCGGCCGAGCGCCGCGAGCGCTTGGAAGAGGAGCTCGCGCTCCAGCGTGAGGCCTCCGACGCGCTGGCGGCCCGCTGGCAGGGCGAGAAGAAGGCCATCGCGCGCATCCAGGAGGCCAAGGGCGCCGCCGAGGAGGCGCGCACCGAGGCCGAGCGCCTGGAGCGCCAGGGCGACCTGGCCGGGGCCGCCGCCCTGCGCTACGGGCGCCAGCCCGAGCTCGAGCGCGAGATCGACCAGGCCACCGCTGACCTGGCCGAGCTCCAGCGCGACGGGGCCCTGCTCAAAGAGGAGGTCGACGCCGAGGACGTGGCCGAGGTCGTCAGCCGCTGGACCGGCATCCCGGTCGCCAAGCTGCTCGAGGGCGAGGTCGACAAGCTCGTGCACATGGAGGACCTCCTCCACAGCCGCGTGATCGGCCAGGACGAGGCCGTGGGCGCGGTCGCCAACGCCATCCGGCGCTCGCGGGCGGGGCTGGCCGACGCGCGCCGTCCCATCGGCTCCTTCTTGTTCCTCGGGCCGACCGGCGTGGGCAAGACGGAGCTCGCCCGGGCGCTGGCCGAGTTCCTCTTCGACGACGAGCGGGCCATGGTGCGCATCGACATGAGCGAGTACATGGAGCGCTTCTCGGTCAGCCGGCTGGTGGGCGCCCCTCCGGGCTACGTCGGCTACGAGGAGGGTGGCCAGCTCACCGAGGCGGTGCGCCGGCGGCCCTACGCGGTGGTGCTGCTCGACGAGATCGAGAAGGCCCATCCCGACGTGTTCAACCTGCTGCTCCAGGTCCTCGACGACGGCCGCCTGACCGACGGCCAGGGCCGCACGGTCGACTTCACCAATGTGGTCCTGATCATGACGAGCAACCTGCCCGGGGACCCGCTGACGTTCTTCCGGCCCGAGTTCGTCAACCGCATCGACGACATCATCCGGTTCCGGGCCCTGGAGCGCGACGACCTGCGCGCCATCGTGACCATCCAGCTGGCCCACCTGCGTGACCGCCTGGGCGAGCGCCGCCTCGCCCTGGAGGTGAGCGACGCGGCGGCCGCGCACCTGGCCGACGCCGGTTACGACCCGCAGTTCGGGGCCCGCCCCCTGAAGCGCGTGATCCAGCGCCAGGTCGAGGACCCGCTGGCCCTGGCCGTGCTGTCCGGGCAGTACCACGAGGGCGACACCGTGCGCGTCGACGTGCGCGACGGCCAGATCGTCTTCGCTGGGGGCGCTGGCTAGCCTGAGCGGGTGACCGCGACCGCCGCCGACGCCCCGCGCGTGGTGGTGGTGACGCTCGGCGGGACGATCGCCTCGGCGGGCCCCGCCGGGGCCCCCGTCCATCCGACCCTCGGGGCCCGCGAGCTCTTCGACGGCCTGGCGGCCGCCGCGGGCGTGTCCCTCGAGGTCCACGACCTGGCGCGCGTGCCCTCGGTCGAGGTCACGCTGGCCGACCTGGCGGCCGTCGCCGAGCGCATCGGGGCCGCGCGCGACCACGGTGCCGTGGGCGCCGTCGTCGTGACCGGGACCGACACCCTCGAGGAGGCGGCCTTCGCCCTCGACCTGCTCGCCCCACCCGGACCGGTCGTCGTGACCGGTGCCATGCGGCCACCGGGTGTGCCGGGCAGCGACGGCGCTGCCAACCTGCTCGCCGCCTTGCGGGTGGCGGCGGCACCGGGGGCCGCGGATCTCGGCGCGCTGGTCGTGCTCGGTGACCAGATCCACGCCGCGCGCTACGTGCGCAAGTACCACACCGCGAGCCCGGCCTCCTTCACCTCACCGTCCCTCGGGCCCCTCGGCGAGGTGGTCGAGGGACGCGTGCGCCTGCGCGCCCGCGTGCCGGCCCTGCCCGGTCTGCCGGGCCGGCACCCCGAGCCGCCCTTCCCGCCCGTGGCGCTGGTCTCGATCAGCCTCGACGACGACGGGCGCGTGGTGCGCGCCCTTGGGGACCTCGGACACGCCGGTGTGGTCGTCGAGGGGGTCGGGGGTGGGCACGTGCCCCAAGTCCTGGTCTCCGTACTCGCGGACCTCGTCGAGCGGGGTCCCGTGGTGCTGGCCTCGCGCACCGGGGCGGGACCCGTGCTCACCTCGACCTACGGCTACCCGGGAGGCGAGGTCGACCTGCTGTCCCGGGGACTCATCCCCGCCGGATCGCTCGACGCGCGCCACGCGCGCGTCGCCCTGCGGGTGCTGCTCGCGGCCGGGGCCTCGCGCGCGCAGGTCGCCGCGTGGTTCGCCGCCGTCGAAGCCGGCTGAGCGAACGAGGCCCGGCGCGCCGTCCAGTACGCTTGACCGGTAGCCGCCGAGTCCTCCTGGGGGTGCCGTGCCCGCAACCGTCGTCGTTGGAACACAGTGGGGGGACGAGGGCAAGGGCAAACTCACGGACCTGCTGGCCGCCGACATGGACGTGGTGGTGCGCTACCAGGGCGGCCACAACGCCGGCCACCGCATCGTCGTGGGCGGCGAGGCCTTCGCCCTCCAGCTGGTGCCCTCGGGCGTCCTGTACCCCGGGGTGACCCCGGTGATCGGCAACGGCGTCGTCGTCGACCCGGCCGTCCTGCTGGCCGAGATCGACGCGCTGAGCGCCAAGGGGGTCGACGTCTCGCGCCTGCTGGTGTCGGGCAACGCCCACCTGATCATGCCCTACCACCAGGAGCTCGACCGGCTGAACGAGCGGTTCTTGGGCAAGAACGCCCTGGGCACGACCAAGCGCGGCATCGGGCCGGCCTACGGCGACAAGGCCTGGCGCGTCGGCCTGCGCGTCCAGGACCTGCTGGACCGCAAGATCTTCCGGGCCAAGCTCGACGTCGCCCTGACCGAGAAGAACCAGCTCCTGTCACGCGTCTACAACCGCCTCCCGCTGTCGGCCGATCAGCTGGCCGCGACCTACCTCGACGACTACGCGCCGCGCCTGGCCCCCATGATCGGCGACTCGGTCGGCTTCCTCCACGACGCCCTGGCCCGCGGCGAGCGCCTGCTGCTCGAGGGCGCCCAGGCGACGTTCCTCGACCTCGACCACGGGACCTACCCCTTCGTCACGTCGTCCAACCCGGTCGCCGGCGGGGCCTGCACCGGCTCGGGCCTCGGCCCGCGCGACCTGACCGCCATCGTCGGCATCGCCAAGGCCTACGTGACCCGCGTGGGCGCCGGTCCCTTCCCGACCGAGCTCGACGGCGACCTGGCCGACGCGCTGGTCGCGCGCGGCCACGAGTTCGGGACCAACACCGGGCGCCGCCGCCGGGTTGGCTGGTTCGACGCGGTGCTGGCGCGCCAGGCGCGCCGCCTGAACTCCCTGACCGAGATCGCCCTGACCAAGCTGGACGTGCTCGACGCCTTCGACGAGATCAAGGTGTGCGTCGCCTACGAGGCCGGCGGCCGGCGCTACGACTACCCGCCCTACCACCAGTCGGTCCTCCACGAGGTCACCCCGGTCTACGAGACGCTGCCGGGCTGGCACCAGGACCTGACCGGCGTGACCGACGCCGCCCAGTTGCCGCCGGCCGCCCGCGACTACGTCGACTTCCTGGCCACGACCATCGGGGTGCCGATCTCGGTCGTGGGCGTCGGACCGGGCCGCGACCAGTTCGTGCGACCCTCGTGATCCGCGTCGTCGTGGTGGGCGGCGGGGGCCGCGAGCACGCGCTGGCCTGGGGGCTGAGCGCGTCGGCCGACGTCGTGGTGACCCCGGGCAACGACGGGATCGCCGCCCACGGGATCGCCTGCACGAGTGCGCCGGCGACCGCGATCGACGCCGACCTGGTGGTCGTGGGTCCCGAGGCGCCCCTGGTCGCGGGCCTGGCCGACGAGCTGCGCGCGCGCGGCGTGGCCGTGCTCGGCCCCGGCGCGGCCGGGGCCCGTCTCGAGGGGTCGAAGGCCTACCTGAAGGAGTTCCTGGCCGCGGCGGGCGTCGCCACGGCGGCCCACGGCACCTTCGACGACGTCGATGCGGCGCTCGCCTACCTGGGGTCGATGGCACCGCCCTACGTGATCAAGACCGACGGCCTGGCCGCGGGCAAGGGCGTCCTGGTGACGCGCAGCCGCGCCGAGGCCGAGGCCGACGTGCGGGCCAAGCTCTCGGGCGCGGCCTTCGGGGAGGCCGGGCGCCGCGTCGTGATCGAGGAGGGCCTCGAGGGCACCGAGTGCTCGCTGATGCTGCTGTGCGATGGCGAACGCGCCACGGCCCTGGTGCCGGCCCAGGACTTCAAGCGGGTCGGGGACGGGGACCGGGGTGCCAACACCGGGGGCATGGGCGCCTTCGCCCCCCTGGCCCTCGACGCGGCCACCCGGGCCCGCGTGGACGACGAGATCGTCGCGCCCACCCTGGCCGAGCTGCGCCGGCGCCACATCGACTACCGCGGGGTCCTCTACGCCGGGCTCATGCTGACCGAGCAGGGGCCCAAGCTCCTCGAGTACAACGTGCGCTTCGGCGATCCCGAGACCCAGGTCCTGGTGCCCCTGGTGCGCGACGACCTGCTGGCGACGCTGTCGGCGACCGCGGCCGGCCGCGTGAGCGACGCGCCGGCCAACGGCACGGGCGCCGCGGTGACCGTCGTGCTGGCCGCCCCGGGCTACCCCGAGGCACCCCAGCCCGGCGGGCCGATCTCGGGCCTCGGCGCCGACGGCCAGCTGGCCGACCCGCTCGAGGGCGTCGTGGTCTTCCACGCGGGGACCCGTGCGGACGGGTCGGGGGGATTCGTCGCCGCGGGGGGCCGCGTGCTGTCGGTGACGGCGCACGCGCCGACGCTCGCCGCGGCGCGGGCGCGCGCCTACGAGGCGGCCGGCCGCATCGACTTGCCCGGCATGGTCTGGCGCCACGACATCGCCGCGGGGGCCGCATGATCGGCCGCTACGCCCCCGCCGACGTGGCCGCGCTCTTCACCGACGAGGCCCGCTTCACGGCCATGCTCGAAGTCGAGCTGCTGGCCGCCGAGTCCCTGGCCGCCCACGGCGTCATCCCGGTCGCCGACGCGGCGGCCCTGCGCGCGCGCCGGCCGGTGATCGACGCCGCCTTCGTCGCGGCTGTCGCCGAGCGTGAGGCCGTGACGCACCACGACACCGCGGCCTTCGTCGACGTCGTCCAGCGGGCGATCGGTGGCACCGAGGCCGCCTGGGTCCACTACGGCCTGACCTCCTCGGACGTGGTCGACACCGCCTGGTGCGCGGTGATGACGCGGGCCATGGACGTGGTCGTCGCCGAGGCGACCGCCCTGCGCGACGCGCTCGGCGACCGGGCCGTCGCCACCATCGACTGGCCCATCACCGGGCGCACCCACGGCATGGCGGCCGAGCCCACGACGTACGGCGCCAAGTTCGCCCTCTTCGCCCTGCAGGTCGACCGCGACCGCGAGCGCGCCGCGCGCGCCCGCACGGCCATCGCGGTCGGCAAGCTGTCGGGGGCGGTGGGCACCTACTCGAACATCGACCCGGTCGTCGAGGCCGACGTGTGCGCGGCCCTCGGCCTGACGCCGGTGCCCGCGACCCAGGTCATCGCGCGCGACCGCCACGGTGAGGTCCTCTACGCCTGCGCGGCCCTGGGCACGGCGGTCGAGTCGTTCGCCCTGGAGATCCGCCACCTGGCGCGCTCCGAGGTCGGCGAGGCCTCCGAGCCCTTCGCCGCGGGCCAGAAGGGCTCGTCGGCCATGCCCCACAAGCGCAACCCGGTGCGCGCCGAGCGCCTGTGCGGTCTGGCCCGCGTGCTGCGCGGCTACCTGGCCACGGGTCTCGAGGACGTCGCCCTGTGGCACGAGCGCGACATCTCGCACTCCAGCGTCGAGCGCATCGTCCTGCCGGACGCGCTGACCTTGACCGTCTACATGCTGCGCGAGGCGACGGCGCTCGCCCGCGACCTGGTGCTGCACCCCGAGCGCGCCCGCGTCAACCTGCTCGAAGGGACGCGAGGCCTGGTCTTCTCGCAGTCCCTGCTGCTGGCCCTCGTGGAGGCGGGCTGGTCGCGCGACGACGCCTACCGCGCCGTCCAGACGGCGGCGCGCCGCGCCGTCGAGGAGGACCGCTCGCTGGCCGCGGTCGCCGCCGAGGGGACCCTCGGTCTCAGCGAGGCCGACCTGGCCCGCGTGTTCGACCCCGAGCGGCTGCTCGCGCACCGCGCCCGATTCGTGGAGGCTCTGACATGGCGGTGAGTGATGCCCTCGGTGCGCCGCGCTACCGCGGCAAGGTCCGCGACCTCTACGCGGTGGGCGAGGACCAGCTGTTGATGATCGCCTCGGACCGCCTGAGCGCCTTCGACGTCGTGATGGCCGAGCCGGTGCCCGGCAAGGGCCGCGTGCTGACCGGCATCACCGACTACTGGGTGCGCCGCTTCGCCGACGTGCCCGCGGCCCTGGTCAGTTGCGACCCCGCGGTCATCGAGCGCGCCGTGCCGGCCCTGGCGGGCGAGGCGGGCTGGGCGGGCCGCGCGATGCTGGTGCGTCGCGCCGAGATGCTGCCGCTCGAGTGCATCGTACGCGGCCGCCTGGCCGGTGGCGCCTACGAGGAGTACCGGCAGCACGGCACCGTGCACGGGGACCCGGCGCCCACCGGGATGGAGCTGACCGATCCGTTCCCCGAGCCGATCTTCACGCCCTCGACCAAGGCCGAGTCGGGCCACGACCAGAACCTCAGCCGGGCCGAGGCGCGCGCCCGGGTCGGCGACGCGACCTACGAGGCGGCCGCCGCGGTGTGCCTGCGCCTCTTCACCCAGGCCGCCGCCGATCTGGCGAGCCGCGGCCTGGTGCTGGCCGACACCAAGTTCGAGCTGGGCGTGCTGGAAGGCGAGCTGGTCCTGTGCGACGAAGTCGTGACTCCGGACTCCTCGCGACTGTGGCCCGCGGGCGAGGTGCGGCGCGGCGAGGTCCCGCCCTCGTTCGACAAGCAGCCCTTCCGCGACTGGCTGGACGCCGCGGGCTGGGACCGCCAGCCGCCGCCACCTCCCGTTCCCGCGCAGGTCATCGCGAGTACCCAGGAGCGCTACGAGCGCGCCTACGAGCTCGTGACCGGGAGCCCATTAGGCGACTGGTACGGTGCGTAGGTGGAGTTCGCCCTGCAAGTGGACGTGACCTTGCGCGAGGGCATCGCCGACCCGGCCGGGGCGACCATCGAGCGCGCGCTGCCGGCCCTGGGGTTCTCCGGGGTGCACCGCATGCGCGCGGGCAAGACGTTCCTCTTCGCCGTCGAGGCGCCCGACGAGGCGGCGGCCCGCGCCATCGCGGCCGATCTCGCCGCGCGGCTGCTGTCCAACCCCGTCATCGAGGACGCGCGCGTGCGCGGGGACGTTTCGTGAGGCCCGTCGGCGTCCTCGTCTTCCCGGGTTCGAACTGCGAGCACGACGTGGTGCGCGCTCTGGGCGAGCTCGGAGCCCCGGCCGAACTGGTCTGGCACGCCGAGACCGACCTGTCGGGCTACGACGGCCTGGTGCTCCCCGGCGGGTTCGCCCACGGCGACTACCTGCGCCCCGGGGCCCTGGCCCGGTTCTCCCCGGTGATGGGAGCGGTGGCCGACGCGGCCGCCCAGGGCCGGCCGGTCCTGGGCATCTGCAACGGCTTCCAGATCCTCACCGAGGCCGGCCTGCTGCCGGGGGCCCTGCAGCAGAACACCGGGCTGACCTTCATCTCGCGCCCGGTCGCCCTGCGCGTCTCGTCGAACCAGTCGGTCCTCACGCGCACCACGCCCGTGGGCACGCGCCTGGTGATCCCGATCAACCACTTCTCGGGCGCCTACACGTGCGACGACGCGACCTACGCGCAGCTCGTCGCGGGCGGCCAGGTCGTGCTGACCTACGAGGACAATCCCAATGGGTCGCGCGGGGACATCGCCGGCATCGCCAATGCGGCCGGCAACGTGGTCGGGCTCATGCCCCATCCCGAGCGCGCGATGTCGTCACTGCTCGGCAGCGCCGATGGACGCGGCCTGCTGAGCGCGTTTATCGAGTCGACCGTCTTAGCGGCCTGAGCGCGAAACACTGGCGCGCCGCAAAACTTCTGCGGGGACGCCGAGTTCGCGAAATGCGCTGTACGTAATGGCGTTTCGGGTGGAGTAGGACTTGGCGACTTTCACGAAGTCGGCCTCCAGCTTGTCGAGGTCCACCCGTGCGCTCAGGCGCTCGCGCTCCGCGACCAGATCCATGCGGCGCTGGACGAGCTCGAGCTGCTGGATGGGCGTTGCCGTGGCCAGCCGCTGGTCGATCCGGGCGATGAGCATGCTGATGGACTCGGGTGTCCGTTTGCGGCCGCGCTTTCCCTTACCCACAGCCACAGCCTCCAGGTAGCGGCTGACCACCCGATACTCGAGGCGCCCCTGCGCCAACTTGGCCTTGTGCTCATCGGACATTTGCCGCTTTACGGGCTTCTTCGCTGCGGGCTTGCGAGTTGTCGTTGCCATGTTGCTCCATTCAAATGCCGAGTGCGCATTGACACCAACGTGTCACGAACTGTCACTTTAATCACGTTCTACTGTTTTGATGCATAAAACGCAAGTAATTTTCTTGACATGCTATCGGTTCCCAACACCCATACGACCGCGTCACGCGCCAGAATGGGGGAACGGGGCATTGGTGGTGCGAAAGTGCCGGGTGTGCGTATAAGGGGGGCGGTGTGCGATCAATGCGGCTGGCGGCCCTGGGAGCGTGCCTCATGGTGGCCGCGGCCCCGGCGGGTGCGGCGATCTGCGCCGGCTCGGCGACGTCGGTCGGGGGGCACCGCAGCGCGCGTGCGGTGGGGTCGGTGGACCTGTGCGACGGGCCGCTGGCCGCGCGCGTCGAGCGCCTGCGCGTCACGCGATCCCGCCCGCTCAACCCGGAGCGCTTCGCCTTCCCGGCACTTGCTTGGAGCGCGCGCGTCCCCGAGGTGCGCACCCTGGCCGCGGCGCTGTGCGCCCTGCCACCCGTCCCCCGAGGCGTCTTCAACTGCCCGATCGACCTCGGGGTGACCTACACGCTGCAGTTCTCCCTCGCGCCCGACCCCTCCCGGGGAGCGCTCACGGTGCGGCCCGTCTCCTACGACGCCACCGGCTGCCAGTTCGTCACGGGAGCCGGGACCGCCCGGCGCGCCAGCCCGGACTTCACCGACGCCCTGGGCGTCGCTCTGGGGCTGGGCCACGCGAGCAGCGCCACCTTCGCCGGCACCCTCGTCGACCGCTAGGCCCGGCTTCGCGGGGTTCGCAGCCGGTCGCGTAGGTTGGAGTGGTGACCCAGGAGCCGCCGCACCGCGCCCTCGGGCTGACCGACGACGAGCTCGACGCCATCGTCGAGGTCCTCGGGCGCGAGCCCAACTTCTTGGAGCTGTCCTGCTACGGCGTGATGTGGAGCGAGCACTGCTCCTACAAGTCGTCGCGCCTGCACCTGCGCCGGCTGCCCACGACCGGTGAGCGCGTCCTCGTCGGTCCGGGCGAGAATGCCGGGGTCATCGACGCGGGCGACGGCATCGCCGTCGCGGTGCGCATCGAGAGCCACAACCATCCCTCGGCCATCGAGCCCTACCAGGGAGCCGCGACCGGCGTCGGGGGGATCCTGCGCGACGTCTTCACCATGGGCGCGCGGCCGCTCGCCGTGATGGACCCGCTCTTCTTCGGCCCGCCCGACGACGCGCGCCAGCGCTGGCTCGTCGAGGGCGTGGTCGCGGGGGTCTCGGGCTACGGAAACTCGGTGGGCGTGCCGACGGTCGGCGGCGAGCTGACCTTCGACCCGACCTACACGGGCAACCCGCTGGTCAACGTGCTGTGCGCGGGGGCCCTGCCGGTCAGCCGCCTGGTGCTGGGCATCGCCTCGGGCCCGGGCAACCTGGCCGTCCTGCTCGGCTCGACCACCGGTCGCGACGGGATCGGCGGCGTCTCGGTGCTGGCCTCGGCGGGCTTCGGGGCCGAGGCCGCCGACGCGGCCAAGCGGCCGAGCGTCCAGGTGGGCGACCCCTACGAGGAGAAGCGCCTCATCGAGGCGTGCCTGGCCCTGCTCGACGCCGGTCTGGTCGTGGGCATCCAGGACCTCGGGGGCGCCGGGCTGATCTGTGCGACCTCCGAGACGGCCGCGCGCGGCGGGGTCGGGATGGACGTCGACGTACGGGCCGTGCCCCTGCGCGAGGCGGGCATGGACCCCGCCGAGATCATGACCTCCGAGAGCCAGGAGCGGATGCTGGCCATCGTGACCCCGGAGAGCTGGGGGGCGGTGGCGGCGCTGTGCGCGCGCTGGGAGGTCCGCGCGACGGTCGTGGGCCGCGTGCGGGGCGCCGAGTCCGACGCGGCGGGACGCACCGTGGGCTGGCTGCGCGTGCGGGACGGGCTGGACGGGCCGGTGCTGGCCGAGATGCCGGCCGCCTCGCTGGCCGACGAGGCGCCGCTCTACGACCGGCCCCGCCGCGAGCCGGCGGGTCTGGCCGCCCGCTGGGCCGACGAACCTGACCCCGCGGCCCTGGTCGACCCGGCGGCCGACCTGGCCGCCCTGCTGGTCGACCCGGCCTGGGTCTACCGGCAGTACGACTCGCAGCTCTTCTTGAACACGGTCGTGGGCCCGGGCCGCGACGCCTCGCTGCTGCGCCTGGGCGGGCCCGGCCTGCCCGCCTCGGAGCGCGGGCTCGGCCTGACGACCGACTCCAACCCGCGCTGGTGCGCGCTCGACCCGGCCCGGGGCGTCGCGCTGACGCTGGTCGAGTCGGTGGCCAACCTGGCCTGCGTGGGCGCCACCCCGCAGGCCGTCGTCAACTGCCTCAACTTCGGGAACCCCGAGCACCCCGAGGTCATGTGGCAGCTCTCCGAGACCGTCGACGGGCTGGCCGAGGCCTGCCGCGCCTACGACCTGCCAGTGATCGGCGGCAACGTCTCGCTCTACAACGAGTCGCGCGGCGTCGACATCGACCCGACCCCGGTGCTCGGGGTCCTGGGCCTGGTCGACCAGGTCGTCGCGCCGCCCCCGGGCTGGGCCCTGCGCGCCGACGACGCGGTGGTCCTGGTCGGGTCGCGCCGGGCCGCCGGTGCGGTACCGTTCCCCCTGGCCGGCACCGCCTGGGCGGCGCTGCACGGAGCCCGGGGCGGCCGCCCAGTCCTCCCGGACTACGCGGCGTCGCGCGCGGCCAGTGCCTTCGTGGCCGCCGAGGTGGCGGCCGTCACGGCCGGCGAGGACCGGGGCCTGCACGGGGTCCACGACGTGGCGGGCGGGGGACTCGCCGTCGCCTTGGCCGAGATGGCCGTGGTCGCTGGTGTCGGCGTGCGCGTGGCGCTGGCGGAGCCCGCCGAGCTCTTCAGCGAGCATCCCGGGCGCTTCGTCGTGGCGACGAGTGACGCGGCCGGCCTGCTGGCGCGCGCGCGGGCGGCCGGCGTGGACGCCGAGGTGCTCGGCACCGCGGGCGGCGACCGCATCAGCGTCGGCCCCCTCGACGTGGCGCTGGCACCCCTGGCCACCCGCCGGGACCGCGCGCTCCCCGAGGCCCTCGACCTGGCGTAGGGTCCAAGCCGGAGTCACCCCGGGGGGAGGGACGATGGTTGCCGATGCGTCGTATCTGAGTGACGAGCAGCGCGCCATGCGCGAGACGGTGCGCCGCTACGTGGACACCGTGGTGCGGCCCTTCATCGCCGCGGACCGCTTGCGCGAGTGGGAGATGGACCCGACCCGACGCCTGGCCCCGCACCTGCTCGAGGAGGCCGACGCCGCCGGGCTGCGCGCGCTCGGGGTGCCCGAGCGCTTCGGCGGCGTCCCCCTCGACCCGGCGACGGCCTCCCAGACCCTGGCCATGGTCGCGGCCGAGATCGCCCGGGGCGACTCGGGGCTGGCCGACAAGCTGGTCCAGAACTGGAAGATCAGCGTGCTGCTGGGGCGCTTCGCGACCGAGGAGCTCCAGGCCCACTGGTTCGCGCGCTACCTGGCCGAGCCCCAGTTCCTGATGGCCCACTGCCTGACCGAGCCGCGCGGGGCCTCGGACCGCTGGCTCCCCTACGACGTCGTCGCGACCAACATGGACACCCGGGCCGAGCGCCGCGGCGACACCTGGGTGATCAACGGGCGCAAGCAGTTCATCTCGAACGGCTACGACGCGACGCTCTACGTCGTCTACGCCACGACCGACGACGACCAGCCGATGTCGCGGGGGACCTCGTCGTTCCTGGTGCCGCGCGACACGCCGGGCCTGGAGGTGACGCGCTGCAACGAGACCATCGGCGGGCGCTTCATGAACAACGGGGAGATCACCTTCACCGACTGCGCCGTGCCAGCCGACCACCTGCTGGTCGAGGGGGTGGCGCTCGCCCAGGCGGGCATCTACTTTCGCCCCGGCAAGGTGCTCGTCGCGGCCAAGAGCCTGGGCATCGGTCTGGGTGCCTACGAGGAGACCGTCGCCTGGGTCCACGACCGCGTCCAGGGCGGCCGGCCGCTCATCGAGCACCAGGCGGTCGCCTGGCGCATCGCCGACATGGCCACGCGCCTCGAGGCCGTGGCCGCGCTCCTGCGCCACGCGGCGCGCGCGGTCGATGAGGGCTGGCCCGAGGTCGACGCGCTGGCCAACATGGCCAAGGTGTTCGCCGCCCGCGAGATCGTCGCGGTGTGCCAGCACGCCGTCGAGCTCCACGGGGGCTACGGCGCGATGCTCGAGGTCGGCGTCGAGAAGTTCCTGCGCGACGCCCTGATCAACCTGCACTCCGACGGCACGACCGACGTCTCGCACTTCAAGGTCGTCAAGGCCCTGTTCCCCACGACCGCCGGCACCTACGCGGCCGAGGGAGGCTGATCAGGGCCGCAGGCCCTGGTCGATGAGGTGCGCGAGCGTGGTCAGCGTCGTCATGTCGGCGCCCTCGGAGGGCCCGCGATTGATCATCATCGCGACCAGGTAGGCGCGCGCGCCCTCGCGCACCAGGCCGGCGCTGTTGACCTGCCAGCCCACGCGGGGCTCGTGGTACCAGCCGTCCTTCATCTCGACGACTGCCCCCGCGCGCACACCCCAGCCCACCCCGAAGCGCTCGAACCCCACGACCTGGGCCATGAGGGACCCCTCGTAGGCCCGGGCCGCCGGGCCCAGGAGCGCGTTGGGCTGGGTGATGACGCGCAGCAGCCGCAGCTGGTCGCGCGGGGTGGTCGCGATGGCGCCCCACGTCCAGCTGGGGATCGTCTGGGTCATGCCGACCGCCTGGTCGAAGGCGGCCACCGCGTCGCGGCCCCCGGCCTGGGCCCACAGCACCGAGGCGGCCGGATTGGAGGAGGCCTCGATCATCGAGGTGGCGAAGCGCTGCTGGCGCGCGCTCAGGGGGTGGCCGGCGACCTGGGCCTCGTGGAGCAAGGTCGCCAGGATGTCGATCTTGACCAAGGAGGCCGTGTACTCGGGGATCCCGGGGCGGTAGAGGTAGGTGACGTGGCTGGTCAGGTCGTAGACGCCGGCCGTCAGGTTGCCGGTGACGCCCGCGAGGAAGGCCCGCGCGGCCGGGGTGGTGAAGGGGTTCTGGATGCGGGCCCGCGGTGGTGCCGTCGTCGCGGGCGCGGGCGCGGTGGTCGTCACGGCGACTGACGTGGTGGTGGCGGTGGACGGGGGCGCGCTGGTCGTCGCGGTCGCCCCCGGGTCTGCGGGGTCCCGCGACGCCGACCAGGCGATCAGGGCACTCGCCGCGACCAAGAGGGCCAGCGCGCTGCCCCACGCGCCGCGGTGGACCCCGCGTCGTCGGTGACGTGCCGGCACGGGCCCCTCAGGTCAGCACGTCGAGGCGCGGAGCGCCCATGGCTCAGGACACCAGGGCCGCGGCGTGGGCGCGGCGCAGCTCGTCGAGCACGCTGTCGGGCACGGCCAGATCGCCGGTGCGCCCGCGGCCGAGGGCGATGTCGGTCTTGTAGCTGCCGTGGTAGTCCGAGCCGCCCGTCGGTACCAGTCCGGCCTGGCGGGTCAGGTGGACCATGAGCTGGCGCGTCGCCTCGTCGAGGCTGCCGTAGTAGGCCTCGACCCCGGTGACGCCGCGGGCGGCCAGGGACTCCAAGACGGCGGGCATCACCCGGGACGCCGCCGCGAGGGGCTGGTCGTCGAGGTAGTTGTCGAGGGGGTGAGCGATCGACACCACGACGCCCGAGCCGGCGACGGCCTCGAGGAACGAGGCGACGGTGATGGAGGCCTTGGGGATGTAGGCGCGGCCGTCCACGCCCAGCCAGTCGCGGAAGAGCTGGTTCCACGACTCCACGGTGCGCGGACCCACGATCTCGGGGTGCAGCTCGAACATGGCGCGCGCGAAGTGCGGGCGCCCGACCGAGTGCACCGAGCCCGCCAGGCCCGCCAGGTAGTCGAGGTCCAGGCGCGTGAAGCCCTGCTCGCGCAGCACCGCGACCAGCTCCACGTTGCGCACGTCGCGGTCGGCGCGCAGCTCGGCCAGGCTCTCGTGGATCGGGTGGGTCGGATCCGCGGGCACGAAGTAGGCCAGCACGTGCACGTTGCGCGCGATGGTCGAGCCGTCGGGGAGGCGCTTGGGGAACTCGGTGTCGCGCAGGGACACCTCGAGGCCGGGCACGAAGTCGACGCCCTCGGTCGCGCAGGCGGCCGCCATCTCCTCGTGACCGGCGATCGTGTCGTGGTCGGTGAGCGCGATGGCGTGCAGCCCGGCCTCGCGCGCCCGACGGGCCAACTCGGAAGGCGAATCCGAGCCGTCCGAGTAGGTCGAGTGGGTGTGCAGGTCGATCATCGAAAGCAGCGTAGTCAGCCCAGCCGTCGTGGTCGGGCGTCCGGTATGCGAGACTGGACCAGTGAAGGCGGCGACATTCTCGGGGGCCGTGCGCCGGTGAAGGAGGCCTGCGGGGTCGTCGGGGTGGTCGCGCCCGGCCGCGACGTCGCCCACGGCTGCTACGACGGCCTCTACGCGCTCCAGCACCGGGGCCAGGAGTCGGCCGGCATGGCCGCCTCGGACGGCCGCCAGATCACCGTGGTCAAGGACAACGGGCTGGTCAGCCACGTCTTCACCGAGAACACCCTCCAGGCCCTGAAGGGCTCGCTGGCCATCGGCCACACCCGGTACTCGACCTCGGGGTCGGCCAACTGGACGGCGGCCCAGCCGGCCTTCCGGTCCGCCGGGCCCGCGGGCTTCGCCCTGGCCCACAACGGCAACCTGACCAACACCCACGAGCTGGCCGACGCCGCCGGCCTCGACTCGCGCAGCCTCCTGTCGGACTCCGACCTGCTGGCCGAGCTCATCGGGCGCGTCGTCGAGGCGGGGGCGACCCTCCCCGAGGCGCTCCACGACGTGTTGCGCCGCGCCGAGGGCGCCTTCTCCCTGGTCGTCGCCGAGGCCGACGCGATCTACGCCGTGCGCGACCCCTACGGCTTCCGGCCGCTGTGCCTGGGGCGCCTGGGCCCCGCCGAGGCGCCGGCGGGCTGGGTCGTCGCCTCCGAGACCCCGGCGCTCGACGTCATGGGCGCGACCTTCGTGCGCGAGGTGGCCCCGGGCGAGATGGTCACCCTGCGTGCCGCGGGGGCCGACTCGACGCGCCTCCTCGAGCCAGCGGCCGGCCCCCAGCGGCTGTGCATCTTCGAGTTCGTCTACTTCGCGCGTCCCGACGCCTACCTGCTCGACCACCAGGTCCACTCGACGCGCCGGCGCATGGGCTCGCTCCTGGCCGCGACCGCCCCGGTCGCCGCCGACCTGGTGATCGGCGTCCCCGACTCGGGCATCCCGGCCGCCGAGGGCTACGCCCAGGCCTCGGGCACGCCCTTCGGCCAGGGCCTGGTGAAGAACCGCTACATCGGCCGCACCTTCATCACCCCCGATCAGGACCAGCGCGCGGCCGGGGTGCGCCGCAAGCTCAACCCGCTGCGCGACACGATCGCCGGCCAGCGCTTGGTCGTCGTCGACGACTCGGTGGTGCGCGGCACCACCACACGCGCCCTGGTGCGCATGCTGCGCGACGCCGGCGCGCGCGAGGTGCACCTGCGGATCTCCTCGCCGCCCTTCGGCTGGCCGTGCCACTACGGCATCGACACGCCCACGCGTGACGAGCTGCTGGCCACGCGCTTCGACCTGGCCGGGATGTGCGCGTTCGTCGGGGCTGACTCCCTGGCCTTCCTCTCGCTCGAGGACCTGCGCCGGGCGGTCGGCGTGGCCGAGGGCTGCTGTGACGCGTGCCTGACGGGGAACTACCCGGCCCCGGTGCCGGTGACTGTGGGCGCCAGTCGGGGGCGCTGGTGAGCCGGCTGCTCGACGTGGGCTCCGGCGGGCTGACCTACGACGCCGCGGGCGTCTCCATCGCGGCCGGGGACGCGGCGGTCGCCCGCTTCGCGCCGCTGGCCGCCGCCGCGACGCGCCCCGAGGTGCTGGGCGGGATTGGCGGCTTCGCCGGCATGATCGGCGTCCCGCGCGCCTACCGCGACCCCGTGCTGGTGGCCTCGGCCGACGGCGTGGGGACCAAGCTGGAGATCGCGCGCCGCCTGCGTCGCTACGACACGGTGGGCATCGACCTCGTCGCCATGCTGGTCGACGACCTGGTGTGCCTGGGCGCCGAGCCCCTCTTCGTGCTCGACTACGTGGCGGTGGGGCGCCTCGACCCCGAGCGTGAGGCGGCCCTGGTGGCCGGCGTCGCCGCGGGCTGCCGCACGGCCGGGGCCGCGCTGCTGGGTGGCGAGACGGCCGAGCACGCCGGGGTCATGGCGCCCGACGAGGTGGACCTGGCGGGATTTGCCGTCGGGGTCCTCGAGCGCGGCGCCGAGCTCGGCCCGGCCCGCGTGAAAGACGGTGACGCCCTGGTCGCCCTGGCCTCGCCCAACCTGCGCTCCAACGGCTTCTCCCTGGTGCGCCGGGTGCTGGCGGGCGAGGGGTCCGACCTGGCCGCCCCGGCCTACCCCGGGGCGCCCCACACGCTGGGCGAGGAGCTGCTCGCGCCCTCGGTGATCTACGCGCCCGCCGTGCTGGCCGTGCGCGCGGCCCTCGGCGACGCGTTGCGCGCCGCGGCCCACATCACGGGCGGCGGGATCGTCGGCAACGTGGCCCGGGTGCTGCCCCCGGACCGCGACGCGGTCGTCGAGCTCGACCACGTCGACACCCCCGAGATCTTCCTCGAGATCCAGCGGCGGGGCCCGGTGAGCACCGCCGAGATGGTCCGGGTCTTCAACTGCGGACTCGGCCTGGTGCTGGTGACCGACCCGGAGTCGGCGGCCCCGGCGGTGGCCGTCGCCGAGGCGGCCGGCATCCCGGCGGCCCGCGTCGGCCAGGTCACGCCCGGGACGGGAAAGGTGCACGTGCGATGAGTGCGCGCGAGCGCGTGCGCGACCACCTGCTGGCCCACGCGGTGGCCCACGGGACCTTCACCTTGAAGTCCGGGCGCACCTCGTCGTGGTTCATCGACGCCAAGCGCACCGTCTGTGACCCGGCGGTCATGGTCGACGTGGCCGAGCTGGTGCTCGCGCTGGTCCCCGACTCGGCGACCGCGCTCGGCGGGTTGACGATGGGCGCCGACTCGGTGACCTTCATCACCGCCGGCGTGGCGGCCACGCGCGGGCGGGCGCTGCGGGCCTTCTCGGTGCGCAAGGAGGTCAAGGACCACGGGGGCGGGGGCCGCATCGCCGGCTGGCTCGAGGCCGGTGACCGGGTCGTCATCACCGAGGACGCGGTGACCCGGGGGACCAGCCTGCTCGAGGCGGCCGCGGTGGTGCGCGACTTCGGGGCGACGGTGGTGCGCCTGGTCGCCCTGGTGGATCGGGGCGGGACCGTCGGCGCGCTGGCCGCGGCCCAGGGCCTCGAGGCGGTGAGCGTCTTCACCGCGGGCGACCTCGGGCTGCCGTTCGAAGGCGCCTGAGGTTCTGGTGGTCGAGACCGGCGTCGATCCGGTGACCCCACGCTTTTCAGGCGTGTGCTCTACCAACTGAGCTACTCGACCAAACCTCGTCACCCGAGGGTGCCGAGCGGACCTGACGGGATTTGAACCCGCGACCTCCGCCTTGACAGGGCGGCGTGCACTCCGAGCTGCACCACAGGTCCACGGCGCCGAGGGATGACCCGACGACGCGGAGGGCCAGTCTAGTGCAGGCGACGCGGGGTCGGCAGCGGCGTGAGCCCCCGGACGGCTGCGGCGCCGACCCGCAGTCTCAGTCGCCGTCCTCGCGGCGCAAGACGAGGCAGAAGGGGTGTCCGGCCGGGTCGAGGAAGACCCGGAAGGTGGTGCCGGGCTGGACCGGCGCCAACTGGGCCCCGCGCGCGAGGACGTCGGCCTCGCCGGCGTCGAGGTCGTCGACCAGCAGGTCGAGGTGCAGCTGCTGGGGCACCGGGCCCTCGGGCCACGTCGGGGCCACGAAGTGCGCCACGCGCTGGAAGGCCAGCGCGCCCCCGCGCTCGGGCACGACCTCGGCCCAGCCGCCGTCGGCCTCGACGGCGATCTCCCCGCCGAGGAGATCGTGGTAGAAGGCGGCGAGGCGCGCGGGCTCCGGGCAGTCGAGCACCGTCAGGGACAGTTCGTAGTCCATCGGGCGAGCGTACCGGGCACCACGGCCCTCGGGCTCGCCTCGTGCGTCGAGCCGACCGGTCTCCAGGAAGGCGCTAAGAAGAGGCTAAAGCCCGCACAAACCGGGTCTACCCTGCCACTAGGACAAGGAGGTCCCCATGTGGGTCGGCCACTGGCAGTACGGAATGGGGCCCGGGCACGGATGGTGGATCGTGATGGTCATCTTCATGATCCTGTTCTGGTCGGTCATCGTGCTCGGTGTCCTGATGTCGCTGCGACACTTCCGCGGCAGTGTCCACCACGACCACGCGATGATGCACGGTCCGGGTCCCTTCTCCGAGAGCGCCGCAGTCGCGACGCTCAAGCTGCGCTTCGCCAAGGGCGAGATCGACGAGGACGAGTTCACCCGGCGACTGGCGCTGCTGGAGCAGCGTCCGACGCCCTAGCCGCGGGCAGCCGCACCACCAGCGCCAGCCCCCCCAGCACGCTCGGCTCGGTCGTGAGGCTCCCGCCGAGGGCCCGGGCGACGTCGGCCATGATGCTCATTCCGAGGCCCGAGCCGCCGGTCGCTCGGGAGCGCGACGGGTCGAAGCGCACGAACTGCTCGGGGGCCGAGCCGTACGAGCCGTCGGGCAGGCCGGGCCCGGCGTCCTCGATGCGCACGAGGATCGGGTCGTCGCCGCGCACCGCGATCGCCACGGCGTCGCTCGACCGGGTGTGGCGCTCGATGTTGGCCAGCGCGTTGGCCACCAGGCGCTCCAGGTAGTCGGCGCGTCCCTGGACGACCGCCCCGGGTGCCACGTCGATCGCGACGGAGCGATCGGGATGGTCGCGCGCGAAGGTGCGGGCCGCCTCCCCGACCAGCGCGCTGACGTCGATCAGCTCGGAGGCCCGCTCGGGGGCCTCGCGGACCTCGGCCAAGAAGAGCAGGTCGTCGATCAGGACGCTCATGCGGGCCGACTCCCGGCTGATGCGCGCGGCGGCCCGGTCGCGCACCTCGGCGTCGAGCCCGGGCCGGGCCAGCAACTCGGCCGATCCGCGGATCACGGTGAGGGGTGTGCGCAACTCGTGGGAGGCGTCGCCGACGAAGCGCTGCATGGTCTCGGAGGCCCGCTGCTCGGTCGCGATGGTCGTGCGCAACGTGGCCACCATGTCGGCGAGCGCCGCGGCCAGGGCGCGGACGTCCCGGCTGGGCGTGGCCGTCGGCGGGGTGGGCCGCTCCAGGTCCCCGTCGGCGACGGCGGTCGCGAAGTCGGTCAGCGCGGCGAACGTGCGCAGGTCCCGCCCCAGGATCAGTCGCGCGGACAGCACGGTGATGATGACGGCGCCCAGGGCCACCAGGGCGGTGCGCATCACCAGGGTGCCGTTCGCGGCGTTGATCGCTGCCGTCGATCCCGCGATCACCAGGAAGTCGCCACCGCCGATCGGGATGGCCCGGTAGATGAAGCCGGGCAGGTCGGCCGAGCTGCGCGTCGCGTCCTGGGCGGCACGCGCGTCGGCCAGCGTCGGGCTCGCCCGCAGGGGCGTCGCGCCCTGGGTCACGACGGTCGCCTGGCCGCTGACGCTGACGACCACCAGGGTCAGGTTCAAGTTGTCCTGCTGGACCAGGTTGACGGCGTCGGACAGCGCGCTCACCGGGCGGTGGATGCCCGCCGTGGCGACGGTGCGGATGGCGTCGTCCAAGGTGACGAACTGGGCGCGACGGGCCTGGGCCAGGGCGTAGCCGCCCACGACCAGGGCCAGGAGGGTGGTGACGGCGACCAGCAGCAGCGTCAGACGGCTGAACAGTCTCACGCGCGCGGTTCGACGAGCTTGTAGCCCACGCCGCGCACCGTCGTGATGGGCGCGAACCCGTCGCGGTGGATCTTCTTGCGCAGGTACGAGATGTACGTGTCGAGGACCGAGGTCTCGGACTCGAAGGTGATGTCCCACACGTCACGCAGCAGCTGCTCGCGCGTCAGGACGCGCTCCTTCTTGGCCATCAGCGCCTCGAGCAGGCGGAACTCGGTCGCCGACACCTCGACGGGCTCGTCGCCCACGTGGACCTCGTGGCGGTCGGCGTCGAGCACCAGGGGGCCGCACCGCAGGATCCGCCCGTCCTCGGTCGGCGCGGTGCGCCGCAGGATGGCGGCCACCCGTAACAGGAGCTCTTCGAGGCTGAAGGGCTTGCGCACGTAGTCGTCGGCCCCCCCGCGCAGGCCGCGCGCGACGTCGACGGGCGCGTCGCGCGCCGACAGCAGGAGGATCGGGGTCGCCGTGTCGGCCGCGCGCACCGTCTCGACGAAGCTGAACCCGTCCACGTCGGGCAGGTTGATGTCGACGATCGCCAGGTCGACGTGCTCGCGGTGCCAGGCGGCTAGCGCGGCCGCGCCGTCGGCCGCCAGGACGGTCTGGTAGCCGGCGATCCGCAGCGCGTCGCCGAGCAGCTCGCGCACCCCCACCTCGTCGTCCACCACCAGGATCGTCGTGTGTTCGCTCACGTGCGAAGCGTACCTAGCGCCGTCGGCTCACACGAGAACGGCACGCATTTCACAGCGCCCTCTCAACTCGGCCGGGTACGCTGCGCGCGGAGGTCCAGATGGGAGCAGCACGACGAGCGATGGCGATCGCCACGGTGGTCGTGGCATCGCTGGGTCTGGCAGGGCCGGTGGGCGCGGGCGGGAACAAGGCCCACCGCGACTACACGACCGTGATGACGCACATCGACGCCGTCTTCGCGCACGCCATCGCCGTGGCCAACCACCGCTACCGCGTGGCCGAGATGCACGCGCGCAGCGCCTCGGACCGGATCATCGCGCGCAACCGGCTGCGCGACGCCCTGGCCCACGCCATCCGGGAGCGGGAGCACGAGGTCGAGGTGCTCGACCGCTCACCGCTGAGCACGGACAAGACCGACCACGCCGCGATCCACCGGGTGAGCGGCGGCGATCACTAGCTCGGGCGGGCCAGCTCGGCGACAGTGACGTAGCTCCACGGTGTGTGGGCCACGCGGAATCCCGAGCGCGACCAGCGGCCCTCGAAGCCGACGCGCGTCAATGCGGCGACGGGATCCCGGGTCAGGTAGCAGCCCCCGGCGATCCGCCGCTCGAGCCCGTCGAGGCGCCACTGCCAGCGCGCCACGCGGGGGCTCGGGGCGAGACCGTGCTCGACCAGGCGCAGCGTCCCGCCGGGTCGCAGGACCCGGGCCAGCTCGGTGACCGTTCCCCGCTCGTCGGCGACCGAGCACAGGGTGAAGGTGCTCACAACGTGGTCACAACTGGCGTCGGGCAGCGCGAGGTCGGCGGCCTCGGTCCCGATGAGCTCGACGACGCCGGGGAAGGCCGCCACGTGCGCCTGGGCGTCGTGCCAGGCCTGGGGCGAGGGCTCCACCGCGTAGACGTGGGTGACGCTCGCGGGGTAGTAGGGCAGGTTGCGGCCCGAGCCGAAGCCGATCTCCAGCACCGTGCCGGCCAGGCCCGCGGTGACCTCGCGCCGGTAGCGCTCGAGGCCCCCCCAGGAGCACACCGCATCGATGAGGCGCGGGGCGACGCGCTCGTCGTACCAGTTCATCGGCCCGCCCACGGCCTGCGCCGGGCTCGCGGGCCGCACCTCACGAGGTGATCTCGTCGAGGGCGCGCCGCAGGCGCTGGCGGGCGTCGGCCACCAGGTCGGCCAGGCGCGGGTCGTCCATCAGTTGCGCCGGGTCGGCGATGGCGACCCGGGTCGTGTTCTCGTCGAGTGCCTCGAGGACCACGTTGCACGGTAGGGCCAGAGCCACGTCGGGGTCGCGCGCCAGCGCCTCGTTGATCAGGGCGGGGTTGCAGGCCCCGAGCACGCGCAGGGGTGCTCGGTCCACCCCCAGCTTGGCGTGCAGCGTGGCCGCGACGTCAATCTCGGTCAGGATGCCGAATCCCTCGGCGGCCAGGGCCGCGCGCACGCGTGGCTCCACGTCGGCCAGGGGCTGGTCGATCTCACAGCGAAGGTCGTCCATGAGCGCAGGCTAGCGGTGCTGGTGCGCCGCGCGCCTTGCTAGAGTCCCCCGACACGGCACGGGAGGCGGCATGGACATCGGTGGGCAGTTGCGCGAGATGCGGTCCCGGCGGCCTCTGGTCCACCAGATCACCAACTTCGTGGTGATGAACGAGACGGCCAACGCCACGCTGGCCTTGGGTGCCCTGCCGGTCATGGCGCACGCGCCCGAGGAGGTGGCCGAGATGGTCGCCATGGCCGGCGCGCTGGTGCTCAACATCGGGACGCTGAGCGCTCCGTGGATCGAGGCGATGGTGCTGGCCGGCCGCGCGGCGAGCGAGCACGGCGTCCCCGTCGTGCTGGACCCGGTCGGTGCCGGGGCGACGGCCTTTCGCACCGCGACCGCGCGCCGCCTGCTCGACGAAGTTGCCGTGACCGTGGTGCGCGCGAATGCGGGCGAGATGGCGGCGCTCGTCGACGTGCGCGCCCAGATGCGCGGCGTCGAGTCGATGGACGCCCTCGACGCCGGCGACCTGGCGACGCAGGTCGCCCGGCGCTACGGGGTCGTGGCGGCGGTGACCGGGCCGGTCGACCACGTGGCCAGCACCGACCGCGTGGTGGCGATCGCCAACGGCGATCCGCGCTTGGCCACCATCACCGGCACCGGCTGCGTGGCCAGCGCCCTCACGGGCTGTTTCCTCGCGGTCGCGCCGTCCCCCCTCGAGGGGGCGGTCGCCGCCCTGGTCGCCCTGGGCGTGGCCGGCGAGGACGCCGCCGTGGGCGCGCCGGGTCCCGGCACCTTCCAGGTGCGGCTGTTCGATGCTCTGGCCGGGCTGGACCCGGACACCCTCGACGAGCGGGCGCGCCTGGCGTGAGGGTGCACGCCCTGGTCGAGGATCTGGCCGGTGCCGAGCGGGCGCTCGCCGCGGGGGCGACGGTCATCCAGTTGCGCGCCAAGGTGCCCACCGACGAACTCATCGCGCGCGGCCGGGGATTCCGGGATCTGGCGGCTCTCTTCGTCGTCAACGACGACGTCGAGGCGGCGCTGGCCCTCGGGGCCGACGGGGTGCACCTGGGCCAGGGCGACGCGGGGGCCGAGCGCGCGCGGGCCAGCGGGCTGCTCCTCGGGCGCTCCGCGACGACCTTCGACGAGGCTGTGGTGGCCGATGCCGACTACCTCGGGGTCGGGCCGATCTGGTCGACACCCTCGAAGGCCGACGCCGCGCCACCGCTGGGTCTGGCCGAGCTGGCCCGGATCTGCCAGGCGGTCTCGGTCCCGGTGATCGCCATCGGGGGTGTGGACGCGACGACGGCCGCGGCGTGCATCGAGGCGGGAGCGGCCGGGGTGGCGGTGATCCGCGCGGCGCGCGATCCGCAACTGCGCGCGGTCGTGGACGCGGCCCTGGCGCGGCGCTGACCCCCGGGTCGCGGACCTGCCGGTCGGACGGCGGGTGCCCTCCCCGGGAACGGTGACGCGCTGGACGGTCCGTCCTTCGACCGGTTGGAGATGTCGCGGGCGGTCGCTCGTGCCCCGGGACGCGCCGTCGAGTGCTGGAGCGTGGGATACGGATCTTCCTGGATGATCAGCGCGTGTTGGGTATGCTCGGGCCGAATCGAGATGATTCGGGGCCTAGTCCAGCGAGACGCCGCCTCTGCGGGCGTCGGGACGTCACGACGGGATGATGTACGGCCCCAATGGCTCAGGTGGTCTCCGGACCGGTCATGGCATCTCGGACTGACTCTCCCTCCGTTCCGGTCAATCGCTGGCGGCACTGGTGTCGCGTCCGACGCAGCGTGACGGCACGGGGCGCACCGGCGCGGAACGGCCGGCGGGGCCGTTCGTCGGTCGGGCGGCGCAGCTGCACGAGCTGAGCACACTGGCTGCGGCGGTCGCCAGCGGGGGTCCCGGCGGAGCCGTGGTCGTCGGCACGCCCGGCGTGGGCAAGTCACGGCTGCTCGCCGAAGTGGTCCAAGCCCTGGAGTGGCCCTGCTTGCGGATCCAGGGTTACCAGAACGCGCGCGGCATCGCCCTGGGCGCGGCGGGAGGAATGCTGCGCGAGCTCAGCCGCGTTCCGACCGTGGGTGAACGCCTCGACGCGCTGCTCGTCGGTGAAGCGGCGCGGCCGCTGGCCCCCGAGTTCGTGCGCCTGTTCGAGATGGCCTTCCGCTGCGTGCTGCAGGTCGGTCCGATCGGCATCGTCGCCGACGACCTGCAGTGGGCCGACCGGGAGACCCTCTCGCTCCTGCACTACCTCGCCGTGGCCGCCACCAGTGCGGGAGCACCGATCTTCGTGCTCTGCGCCAGCCGGCCGGCACCGGGGTCCGCGTCGTTCGCCGCCCAATGCGCCACGGCCTTCCCGGCTGGTCACTTCTCGCAGATCGAGCTGGGGCCGCTCGACGAGCCCGACGGTGTCCAGCTGCTGCACACCCTGGCTCCGGGCCTCGGGTCGAGCGGGGCGACCGAGGTGTGGCGCCGGGCGGCGGGATCGCCATTCTGGATGACGGCGCTGGCCGCGGACTACGCGTCGGGCGACGACACGAGTCACCTCTCGCCCCGGCACGTCATCCGTGCGCGCTGCGCCGATCTGGGCGCCGATCCGGCCGCGCTGTTCGAGCTGATCTTGGTGGCGGCCTACCCCCTCAGCGTGGAGGGGATCGGCGAGCTGCTGGAGTGGCCGAACAGTCGTGTGCGCGACGCCGTGGGAGAGCTCGTCAATCGAGCCCTCGTGCTCGAACGCAGTGCGTCCGTCTCGATTGCCCACGACCTCATCGGCGAGACGGCATCGACCGAGCTCGCCGACGACGCCCGGATCCGCATGCATCGCCGCCTGGCGGAGTGGCTCGAGACACTGGCGGGCGAGAGTGTCCGCCGGCTGATGAAGGCGCTGGAGCACCGGCTGGCTGCGGGGCTCGACAGCAGCGAGCTCGCTTTGCGGATCGTGCGCTCACCCCAGCGGCGGCTCGTCGGCACCGAGGGGCTGGTCCTGCTCGGCCAGATCGCGGACGCCGCGAGCGACTCTCGAGGACGCGCTCTGCGAGAGGAGGTGGCGGTCCTCGCGTCCGAGCTGGGCGCCTGGGCGATGGCGCTGGAGAGGTGGTCGACGCTCACCGACCGCGCCGCTGCCGGCGCGGAGCGGGCGCGGGCGGCACTCGCTGCGGCCGAAGCCGCTCTCAAGCTGGGGCGGTCCTTCGATGTGCACGCGTTCGCGGCCACCGTCCGGGAGGTCGGCACCCACGACCCGGTGCTGTCGATCGAGGCCGACTGCCTGGACGCGCAGTCCCTGCTGTGGCTCGAGGAAGAGGCCGGGGAGGCCCAGCCGCTCGTCGAGCGCGCGTGGACCGCTGCGACCATGCTGGTCGATGAGGCTGGCGGGACGACGATGCTGGGGGACCGGGAGTGCGCCGCCTACACCCGGGCCGTCCGCGTCACGCTCGACGCGGCGATCCGCCGCGCCGATGCCGGCACCGTCCATCAGTGCGCCGAGTTGATCCAGCGGGCCGCGCGCGAGCCCGCCGAGGTCCTCGCGGCGGCCTGTGACGGGATCTTCTCACTGCTGCAGCTGGAGGGGCTGCCGCGACCTGCCGAGCCTCGGGCCCGCCGGGCGCTGGAGGAGTCCCGCCGCCTGACGCTGCCCGGTCTGGAGGTGGAGGCCACTCACTGGGTCGGATGGATCGACCACCACCTCGGCCGCCTCGACGAGGCCTCGGAGTTGTTGCACGAAGCAGTGGCGCTCGCCGAGCGGGTCGGCCCGCCTCGCCGTTTCACGATTTCCCAGCTGCGGGCGGTGCTGCACGCGGTCGAGGCCAGCCGTACCGACGTCCCGTCGAACATCGCGGCCCTCGAGGGCCTGATCGCGGCGGAAGCCGACCCCCACTTCCGCCTCGTCATCCGGACCCTCCACATCGGCCTGGTCGGCCGCTTCGTGTCGCCCGACGCCAGCGACCTGCCGTCACTCCGGGACGCCGTCGCAGTGGACGCGGGCATCGCCGGCTGCCGGCGGTGCCTGTGGGAGTCGACCCTCGAGGCAGCGGAGGCCTGTGCGCGGATCGGCTCGGTCGAGGCCGCAGCGGACGCAGCTCAGCACTGGGACGTGACGCACCCCGACCCGCGCCCCGGAGGGGCGACCGTCCGCCGCGCCTACATCGAGGCCCTCCTGATCGCCCGGCGCGACCCGGGCGCCAGCGCCGCTCTCTTTGCCGAGGCCGCCCAGGCGGCCGAGTCGATCGGCTACCGGCTGATGCGCCTGTGGATCGAGCTCGACGCCGCGGCCGCTCTCGCCCAGGTGGACCGAGCGGCGGGCATCCGCGCCTTCGTGCGGGTGGCCGGCGAGGCCGACGAGATGGGTGCGCGCAGCGAGCTCCAGCTGGCCGAGGCCCGCCTGCGCGGACTCGGCGTGCACACGTGGCGCCGGGGCCCGACCACCTCACCGGCCGAGCTCAGCGAGCGCGAGCGCGACATTGCCGATGCGGTGGTGCGGGGGGCGACCAACCCCGAGATCGCCGCCACCTTGTTCTTGTCGCGAAAGACCGTCGAGCGCCACGTCTCCCACATCCTGGCCAAGCTCGGCGCCCGCAACCGCGTCGAGCTGGCGGCGCTGCTCTCGCACCAAGATGAGGGACCTGCCGGATGATCCGCTCTCACGAGGTCCGTAGGGTTCGTCGCCGATGGGACATCTGGTGTTGCTGGTACCGACAGAATCGGCCGATGTGCCGATCGGCTCGTCAGCCATCGAGGCGCTTGCGCGCCTCGGTGTGACGACCGTCTCACTGGCGGCGGACCAGCACACCACGGCCATCATCCTGGAAGGCTGGGCGTTCGATCCCGCTCGCTCCGGCGCCGCCATTGAAGCTCTCGGCGGCTCCCACGAGGCAACGCGAACACTGCAGCCGATCGCGCACATGGCGGTCTCGGCCGCCCCAAGACAAGGAGGAATCCTCCCATGAAAACGACCAAGGCTCTCCTGGCCGTCATCCCCGCACTGGCCTTGGCCGGAACCGTGTTCCTCGGCACTGGCCTCGCCTCCGCAGCTCCCACAACTACCGGCCCCTCAGCTCACGGTCATTACGATCTGACTGGTGCGTTCAACATGACCCATGTGAACGCTTCGTCCCTCCACTTCGACGCAAATGGCAATCCAACTTCCGGGATGTGGTTCGCGATGTCGGTCAACAATCCCCTCGGCGACTACGGCATGTGCCTCGCCGTCCTGAACACTTATATGGATGTCTGCGGACTGCAGAGTTAGCCAGTCGATTAGGTGTTTCCGACACGTGAGGCGGTTGACGCGCACCGCAGCACGTCGGTTCGCGTCGGCGCAGGCTGCCTGACCGACACCGGTGCAGGCAGCTGTGAAGTTCCGAGGTCGCACCGCTCACGAGGGCGGGCGGTGCGCCTGGGCATCTGGCGGGCGACGCGGCGTGGTAACGCGGCGAGCGCTCGCTAGTCAATGGAGGGTGACCGCGCGGTGACCGTCCTGGAGCAGTGGCTTTCCCCCCCCTGAGCTGCTGTTCCGGTCCGGCGCCGACGCGGTCATCCGCCGAAGGCCGACATCTGTCATCTCGCGAGGTCGGTCTCTCTTGCTGCACGCGCGGCACCCCGTGTCATCCGGGGCGGCCGATCAGTGGGTGTGCGGTGTCGTCTTGCGGGTGCTGATGCCGAAGGGCAGATAGATCAGGCAGAACCCCGTGGCGGCCGTGACGGCCAAGACGGCGGCGACCACCCACAGGATGATGCCCCCCACGCTGCCCGAGCCCACTGCGATGGCCACGATCGCGGCCACGACCGCCAGCACCAGGCGGATGACCCGATCGATGGTGCTCTCGTTCTTCTTCATTGTCGACCACCTCCTGCTGTCAGGATACCCGGTGGGGTATCGCGACAGTGAGGCCAAAAGTCCTCAGGACGCGGTGGCGCGCAGCCGTGCGATCACGTCGTCGACGACGTCACTGGTCGAGGCCTCGCCGCCCAGGTCGAAGGTGCGCACGCCGTCAGCGGCGCCGTCGAGGGTTGCGGTGCGCAGGCGCCCGGCCGCCACGCGAAATGCCGGGTCGTCGAGCAGCATGGCCGCCTGGTCCAGCAGCGCCGCCTCGGCGAGCAGCATGGCCATCGGGTTGGCCACGTTTTTGCCCTCGAGGGCGGGGGCCGTCCCGTGGGGCGCCTCGGCCATGGCCACGACCGGGTGCAGGCGCTCATCGAGGGCCAGCAGCACCGACTCGGCGCCGGCGATCGAGCCGAACATCGCCAGCACCAGGTCGCTGAGGCAGTCGCCGTCACGGTTGAGCGACGGGATCACCAGCGCGCGCTCGTGGACGTCGGTCAGCAAGCCGGCGTAGGCGGCGTCGATCAGGGTGGGCCGGTAGGTCACGTGGGGGTGGCGCGCCGAGGCCGCGTCCATCTCCTCTTTCAGCATCCCCTCGTAGACGGGAGAGACCGTCCACTTGGGACCGCCGTAGACGATGCCGTCGAGCTGGTCGGCCGCCTGGAAGGCGTACTCGGCCACGTGGCGGCACACCGCGCGCTCGATGCGCTCGGTGCGCCAGGCCACCTCGGCCATCTCGCCGCTGCCCCCGTCGCGTCCCTCCTCGGCGCCGTAGGCGTCACCGACGGCCATGCGGATGACGACGATGGGCCGGTTGGTCGCCACGACCGGCGAGACGCCCGGGATGCGTCGCCCGGTGCGCTCGATCACCGAGCCGCCGATGCCCTCGCGCAGGATCCGGTTGGGCGAGCCCACCCCGCCGATCTCGGGCGGCGTGATGGTGGCCGCCTTCAGGCCCAGGCCATGGGCCACCATGGCGGCGGCCGCCTCGTAGACGACCGCGTTGCGCGTGGCGCGCCGGTGGGCGAGCGACAGGTCGAAGTGGACGAGGTCCACCTCGATGCCGAGCAGTTCGGGACGAAGAACCCGCAGGGCCTCTTCGAGGAGCTCCTGGCCGGTCTGGTCCCCGTCGCAGACGACGATGGTGGGTCGGGTGGTCATGGTCTAGTTTCTCACGCCTGGCTCAGGGCGCGCCGGGAGCCATCAGCGTCCAGCTGGCGTGCACCACCGGGTCGGCGACGACCGTGATGACGCTGCCTGGCACCGGCATCTCGTGGATCAGCACGGTGCCACCGTGGGCCACGGTGGTCGCGCGTGCGGCGTCGAGGTCCGCCGCGATGTAGACGGGCATCCACTGCCCGTCGCCGGCGTCGGCTTCCTCGGTCAGGCTGGCGAACCACCGCTCCCCGTGGGCCAGGATCCGCATGGCGGGGTCCGGGGACATCGTCGTGGCCCCGGTCAGCCCGCAGTAGAAGGCGGCCGCGGCCGCCCCGTCGCGCGACACGTGGTCAAACCACCCTGGCGTGCCCACCTCGAACATCCGGCCGAAGCCGGCGAAGGATCCCGCCTGCCACAGCCCCGTCGCTACCCCCAGGGGGTCGCGCACGATCGCCGTGGTGCCGAGATCCCCGACCTGCTGGGGCACCATCAGGACGGTCGCGCCCAGCTCCTCGGTGCGGGCCGCGGCCGCCGCGATGTCCGCGACCGCGAAGTGGACCAGAGGCAGCGCCGTGGCGTCAGCGCTGACGCCGAGTCCCAGCACCGGATCACCCTCGACGGTGGCCTGGGAGTACCAGCCCCTCTCCTCGCCGCCGAGCTGCCACTCCCAGCCGTGCAGCGCCGTCAGGAAGGCCCGCAGCGCCTCGTGCTGGTCGAGGCTGGGGACCATGAGGTCGAGCCAGCAGGGGTTGCCGGGGCCGGTCGGGACGTCCATGGCCCTGGGTCTAGCACGTCACCGGGCGCGTGGTTCGGGGGGCAGCCCGAGGATTTTCTCCGCGATGATGTTGCGCTGGACGGCGAAGGTTCCCCCGCCGATCGTGAGCGCCGGCGCGTACAGGAAGCCGAAGGCCCACTCGTCGCCGGCGTTGCCGTCGAGGCCCCCCGGGCCCCGGCCCGCGAGGAGGCCCGCCGTTCCCGCCAGGTCCTCGGCCAGGTTCATGACCTCTTGCCCGTGGTCGTCGGCCATCGCCTTGCGCAGGCTGGCCTCGGGACCCGGCGCCCGTCCCGCCACGGCCGCGTGGAGCATCCCCAAGCGCAACAGGCGCAGGACCTCGCCGTGGATCCAGGCCTGGACGAGTCGGTCGCGCAGCACCGGTGCGGGCGAGAGCCCCAGGCGGCGCACCACGCCCACCAGGTCGGCGGCGGTCGGGCCGCGGCCCCACAGGACGCCCTCGCCCGACAGCGCGGTGCGCTCGTTGGAGAGAGTCACCTTGGCCAGGCGCCACCCGTCGCCCTCGGCGCCGAGCAGGGCGTCGGCGGGCAGCCGCACCTCGTGCAAGAAGACTTCGTTGAAGGCGTGGAGGCCCGTCATGTCGGGCAGCGCACGGATCTCGACGCCCGGGGCGTCCATCGGGCAGATGAAGTAGCTGATGCGCCCCGGGGGCTCACCGGTGCGCGCGAGGAGGATCCCCCACCGTGACAGGTGGGCGTAGGTCGTCCAGACCTTCTGGCCGCTGACGACCCACTCGTCGCCGTCGCGCACCGCCCGGGTCTGCAGGGAGGACAGGTCGCTGCCCGCGTCGGGCTCGCTGAACAGCTGGCACCAGATCTCGGTGCCGCGCAGGATGCCGGGCAGCCAGCGCTGCTTCTGCTCCTCGGTGCCGGCCTCGAGGATCGTCGGGCCGGCCCAGCCCAATCCGATCGGGTTCGACGGGCGCGTGACCCCGGCCCGCTCGAGCTCGTCGTCGATCAGCAGCTGCTCGAGGGCGTCAGCGCCACGCCCCCAGGGATGCGGCCAGGCCGGAGCGACCAGGCCGGCGTCGGCTAGCGCGTCGGCGGAGGGCTCCGGATGGGCCGCCAGCCACGCGCGCAGCTCGCCGCGACGCGGGTCGTCCTCCGGGACGACGCCCGGTGGGACGGCCACCGTCACCGGAGCCAGCAGGCCCCGTGGTGGATGCGCGTTCTCGCCCATGTCCCCTCCTCGCGGATTCGAGCGTACTCGGCGGGCCTGGGCGGACCCACGCCGCTACGCTGCGGCGATGAGCGACGTCGCGACCGGCCCGGTCTCCGGGCCCCCCGATCCCCACCCCGCCTCGGCCGACCTGGCCTGGCAAGGCGCCGTGGCGCTGCGCGACGCGCTGGCGCGCGGCGACGTGCGCTCCACGGACCTGGTGTCCTCCCTGGTCGAACGGGCGGCCGTCATCGACGACCCGGCCGGGTCGATCGGTCTGAACGCGTGGGCGGCCCTCGACCCGGCGGCCATGGCGGTCGCCGCCGAGCGCGACGAGGAGACCCGCGCGAAGCGCTCCCGCGGGCCCCTCCACGGGCTGCCCGTCGTGATCAAGGACAACATCGAGGCTGTCGGTCTGCCCGGGTGGGCCGGATCGAGCGCCCTCGTGAGCCGCCCGAGCCGTGACGCGCCCCTGGTGTCGCGACTGCGCGAGGCGGGAGCGGTGATCCTGGCCAGCACCAATCTGAGTCAGTGGGCCAACATCCGCTCGACGCGATCGACGAGCGGGTACTCGGCGACGGGTGGACTGGTCGCCAACCCCTACGCCCTGGACCGTTCGGCGGGAGGCTCGTCCTCGGGCTCGGGCGCCGCGGTCGCGGCGGGCCTGGCGCCGTTGGCCGTGGGGACCGAGACCGACGGGTCGATCATGTGTCCGGGGTCCCTGTGCGGCCTCGTCGGGATCAAGCCGACCGTCGGCGCGGTGCCGGCCGAGCACGTGGTGCCCATCAGCGCCAGCCAGGACAGCCCGGGGCCCCTCGGGCGCAGCGTGGAAGACGTGCGCCTCCTGCTGTCGGTCCTGACGGGCACGGCACCCGCCGCCCCGAGCGTTCCGCGCCTGGCTGTCGCGACCACCTGGCGCACCGGGCACGCCGCGACGGATGCCCTCTTCGATGCCGTGGTCGCGGAACTGGCGGCGGTGCACCCGGTCGTCGCCCGCGCGGTCGCCGTGCCGGGCGAGACCGAGCAGGACGACGAGCTCACGGTCCTTTTGGCTGAGCTGGTCGACGACCTGTCGGGGTACCTGGCGGGACGGCCCGGCGAGGGCGTAGCGTCCCTGGCCGAGGTGGTCGCCTACGAGGACGCGCACCCGCAGATCGAGATGCGCCACTTCGGCCACGACCTGTTCGAGCGGGCCCTGACGACGGGCGGGCGCGCCGGGGCCCTCTACGGCCCGGCGCGCGAGCGCAATTTGGCGTGGGCTCGCACCACGTGCCTGGAGCCCGCCCTCGACCAGGTCGAGGTGCTCCTGGCGCCGCTCTACGGCCCGGCCTGGAAGTGCGACCTGGTGCTCGGCGACCACGCGGCGGCCAGCCCCGCCACCATGCCCGCGGCCATCGCCGGCTGGCCGATCGCGACCGTGCCGCTGGGTCTCGCCGGCGGGCTCCCCGTCGGCGCGGCCCTGCTCGGGCGCCCGGGATCCGAGTGGCAGCTGCTCGAGGCGGCCAGTTGGATCGAGCACATCGTCGCGGGCGCCGTCGGGCGGCCGCGGTTCACGGGCGCCACGCGGGGCTAGTCAGCTCCCGACGGCGGTCCCGCACTGGGCACAGAAGCGCTCACCGGGCAGGGGCAGGCGCCCGCAGGTCGGGCACGTCGTGTAGCCGGTGCGGACGTGGTCGTCGAGACCGGGGCCGACGGCTCGGGGCCCGAGGTAGGGGGACGAGCCGTAGCCCAGGATCGGCACGAAGATGATCGGCAGGAGCCACATGCCGACGCCGAAGCCGGTCGAGCGGCCGAAGGACCGCGCCAGGTCGATGGCGAAGATCAGCCAGAACACGATGCTGACGTAGGGGATCAGGAGCCAGATCAGCCACCACACCGGACGTCCCACGACCTCACAGAGCGTGTACTGGCTGAAGATCGGGACGATCGCCGCCCAGCCGGGCTTGCCGGCGCGCCGGAAGATCCGCCACATCGGCACGATCGTGAGCAGCACGCCGGCCGCGATCACCGCGATCACCAAGCCCACCAAGCCCACCGCGAAGATCGCTCCCGTCATGGCGCCTCCCGTCTGGGGGCGAGCCTACGACCGGACCGTGACGCTCGCGGAGTTCAGCGCGGCGGTGGCAGGAGCGGCGTGCCGCAGCTGGTGCAGTAGCGCTCGCCGGGCATCGAGCGGTGGCCGCACGTCGGGCACACGGGCGTCGACCCGCCGTGGGGGGAGTCGATCGACCCCGAACCGGCGTAGCGGTTGTCCACCATCTTGGTCGGGTAGGCCAGCAGCACCCAGCCCCACACGGGCACCAGCGAGGTCAGGATCCACCAGCCCGAGCGGCCGGCGTCGTGGTGGCGCCGCACGCCGCACGACAGCAGCGGGATCAGGAGCAGCAGCTCCCAGATCCCGGCCAGCGTCGGGGCGTGCCCGAAGTCGGCCACCAGGCTCACCAGGACGTCGAGCAGGAAGAACCACCAGTAGGCCGGCCGCGTCGAGGTGCCCCGGAAATCGAAGGCCCGACGGAAGCCCTCGATGACCGCGTCGGTGAATCGCATGCCTTCTCCTACCTTCTGGCGCTCACCACGCCGTTGCGATGCGGTTGCGCCCCGCAACCTTGGCGGCCAGGAGCACCTGGTCCGCCCGGGTGATCGCGACCTCCAGGGGCTCGCCGCTCGAGTGTAGGGCGACGCCGACGCTGACTGACAGGTGGCCGATCTCGTACCCGCGCACCGTCAGGAGCTCGATCTGGCGGCGGATGCGCTCGGCGACCTGCACGGCGAACGTCTCGTCGGCCTCGCGCAGCACGACCAGGAACTCGTCGCCGCCGTAGCGCACGCCGAGGTCCGACCGGCTGCGGATGTTGGCGTGGATCACCGCAGCCACCTCGCGCAGCGCTGCGTCGCCGGCGTCGTGACCGTGGGCGTCATTGATCGGCTTGAACCGGTCGAGGTCGATCATCAAGATGGCCCCGGGGTCGCTCGCCGCGTAGAGCTCATCGAGAATGCGCCGGTTGTGCAAACCCGTCAGGTGGTCGGTCATGGTCTCGGCGAGCATGCGCTCGTGATCCTGACGGGCGCGGCGCTGCTGGAGATGCTCGATGAAGGCGACGCGGATGGGCTCGGCCAGGCGCACCAGGGCCGTCGCGAATTGGCGAGGCAACTCGGCGTCCTCGGCGAGCAGGAGGTACACCCGGGTCGGCGGCAGGGTGCCGTCGCCGCCGATCGACAGGAACGGCTCGCTGGAGCGGTGGGGATTGGCCGTTATCGGCGTGCCCGCGAACTGGTCCGCGTCGGCGAAGAGCACCAGTCCCTCGTCCTCGGTCACGACGTAGGCCTCGAGCCCGATCACGGGCAGGTGCTCGCGCAAGACGCCGAGGGCGCGCTCGGCCAGAACTGGCAGAGAGGCGCTGGCCAGCAGCGCGTGCTCGAGCTTGCGCTCCATGGCGGCGGCCTGGAGCAGGGCGCCGAGGTCGAGGTCGTCGCGGGCGTTGAGGAAGATGCCGCACTCCAGGGTGCTCAGGCGCTCGAACATCGGTGCGATGAGGCGCGACGGGATGACCTGTCCGTGATGGGGCGCGATCACCTCGGGATGCCGCCAGCGGCGCTGGAGCGTCGCCAGGCCGGCGCGCAGGATGTCCCCGCTCGGCATGTAGTGCTCGTGGAAGGCGCGGGCCGCTTCGAAGTAGGACTCGTCGGCCGCCCAGAGATGCTCGCCACTGGTGAGGCCGCCGAAGAGGTCACCGGTGAACAGGACGCGGCTGGCGGTGTCGTAGGAGCACAGCGCCCCGGGGAAGCGCAGGTAGGGCGTGAGGGTGAACTCCAGCTGGCGCCCGCCGCCGAGGTCGAGGGCCCAGTCGTGCTCCTCGATGAGGTGGAGGGGCAGGCGCGAACCGTAGTGGCGCAACAGAGCGGCTGCCCGCCACTCGGTGACGACCGCCGCGCTCGGGCTGACCACGTCGTCGAGCGCGGGCAGGCTCGCGCACCCGTCGGGATCGGCGTCGTGGCACACGACCCAGCGGATCAAGTGCGGGTCGAGGACCTGGCGCACCTTGGCCAGAGTGGCCTCGATGGTCAGCGGGGAGCCCGGGTCGATGAGGACGGACTGGTCGCCGGCGGCGAGCAGGTACGCGTGGGTCTGGAACCGCTCGTCGCGTCGCAGCGAGCCGACCCAGTAGACGCGTGGCGCGATCTCCACGGGGCCACGCGTGTCGGTCGTGGCCAGGTCGGTCTCGTGTCGCATGGCTCCCTCCGGGTGTCCTACCCTACGTGGTCCCGGGGCTGGTGACCAGGGCGCGAGGAGGCGACGAGCACCCCCGGGTTGAGGAGTCCGCGCGGATCGAGGACGGCCTTCGCGCTCACCAGGAGAGCGGTGGCGAGCGCCGGGCTGCTCGCCGTGTGGGCCGGCTGGTGGACGCGGCCCACGGCGTGGTGATGGGTCACCGGGGCCGCAGCGTCGGCCAGGACCGCGAGCAGGCCCGCACGGACCTCGTCGATCTGCCCGACCCGGTCGCGGGCGCGAGCGGGAGCGAGGACCGTGAGGTAGAGGGCGGCGCCATCGGGGTACAGGTGGGTCAGGCGCCAGCTCACGAGCCCGCCCGGGGACCCCGAGGCGGCGAGCGCCGCCGCGGCGGCATCGACGACGGCGTGGCGCAAGGTGTCGAGCCGGTCCCACGTGGTGACGGTCTCGAAGGTCTCGACCAAGAGGCCGGCGCGCACGAGCACGTCGCGGGCGTAGGGCGCGCGCACGAACGCGTCGCGCCACGGGGCGTCGGGTCGCCCGACGCCGTCACGGAGTTTGGCGCCGTGGTCGGCCGCCAGCTCGCGCAAGCGGGTCATCTCGCCGCTGACCGGGTGGTCCGCGGACTCGCACGCGAGCAGGAGGAGGGCCTCGTTCCCGTCTCCGGCGCCCGACACCGCTGCCTCCACCGGATCGAGCAGCCGGGCGTTGGCCGGGCGCAAGCCCGACTGGGCGATGGCGCGCGAGGCGGCGATGCCGGCCTCGACGTCGGCGAAGCGGGCGACCGCCCGGGCGTGGAAGGTGGGCCGGGCGACGACGCGCAGCCACGTCTCGGTGATGACCCCGAGGGTTCCCTCGGAGCCGAGCACCAGGGCCCGTACGTCCGGGCCCGCGCCCCAGCTGGGGTGGCGGCCGGTGTCGAGGATGCCGCGCGGGGTGACCGCGCGCAGCGACGCGACGGCGTCGTCGATGCGGGTCGGTCCGGTCGCGTAGTGCCCGGCGGCGTGCGTGGCGAGCCAGCCGCCGACGGTCGAGAACTCGAAGGACTGGGGGAAGTGGCGCAGGGTCAGGCCGTAGGGGGCCAGGGCCGCTTCGAGGTCGGGGCCCCGTGTGCCGGCACGGCACCGCGCGACCCGCGAGGCCGTGTCCACCTCGATCACGCCGTGCAGTCCCTCGAGGTCGAGGCTGACGACGGGCCGGGGGTCGTCGGAGGGAGCCTCGATGCCACCGACGACCGAGGTCCCGCCGCCGAAGGGGACGACCACGGCGTCGTGGGCGTCGGCCCACTCGAGGGTTGCCACGACGCCGTTCTCGTCGGGCGGCACGGCGACCACGTCGGGGGCCGGTGCGAAGCGGCGTTCCAGGCGACGCACGAGGTCGCGGTAGCCCTGTCCGTAGGTGTGGGTTGCCCGGGCCAGCGGGTCGGTGCGCAACCAGGCGCTGACGGGTCCCGCGGGCGCCAGGCGCGGGGGTGCCAGGTCGACCTCGGACAGCGTGGGCGGGTCGACGGGCTCGGTCACGGCCAGCCAGGGGCGCACCCGGTCCAGCAGGGCGTGCGCCTCGGCTGCGGAGAGGTCGCCGCTCTCGGTGCCCCAGCCGAACAGGCGAGCCCCCATCTCTGCTGACGCTACCCCGGGCTTTGGGCCTACGCTGGCGACGCGGGCCCGCAAGGGCCCGTTTCTGGGGGTTGAGATGAGAACGATCGCACACTGGATCGGCGGACGCGAGGTCACCGAGCCGGAGGCGCGCACCGGGCCCGTGAGCAACCCCGCCACCGGCGAGCAGACCGCGCAGGTGCCCTTCGCCAGCGACGCCCTGGTCGACCAAGCGGTGCGGGTTGCCACCGAGGCGGCCCTCTCGTGGGCCGAGTCCTCCTTGAGCCAGCGCACCCGGGTCCTGTTCGCCCTGCGCGAGCTGGTCAACGCGCACCTCGACGAGCTCGCCGGGGTGATCTGTGACGAGCACGGCAAGGTGTTCAGCGACGCCCGCGGCGAGGTCCAGCGCGGTCTCGAGGTCATCGAGCACGCGTGCGGGGTGCCGACGCTGCTCAAGGGCGACTACTCCGACCAGGTGTCCAGCGACGTCGACCTCTTCTCGTATCGCCAGCCCCTCGGGGTGGTGGCGGGCATCACGCCCTTCAACTTCCCCGCGATGGTCCCGATGTGGATGTTCCCCCTGGCGATCGCCACGGGGAACACCTTCATCCTCAAGCCCTCCGAGCGCGACCCGTCGGCGTCGGTCCTGCTCGCGCGCCTGGCCCAGGAGGCGGGCCTGCCCGACGGGGTCCTCAACGTCGTCCACGGCGACGCGACGGCCGTCGAGGCGCTGCTCGACCACCCCGGCGTGGCCGCCATCTCCTTCGTCGGCTCGACGGCGATCGCCCGGCACATCCACGAGCGCGCCACGGCGGCGGGTAAGCGGGTGCAGGCCCTCGGCGGGGCGAAGAACCACGCGGTGGTCCTGCCCGATGCCGACCCGGCCTTCGCCGCGGGCCACCTGGTCGCCTCGGCCTTCGGCTCGGCGGGCGAGCGCTGCATGGCGGTCTCGGTCGCCGTGCTCGTGGGACCCGACGGCGACGCCGTGCTCGACCAGGTCGGCGAGCAGGCACGGGCCGTGCGGGTCGGGCCCGGTCGCGCTCCGGACAGCGAGATGGGACCGGTCATCACGCGCAGCGCCCAGCAGCGCATCGAGGGGCTGATCGCGCGGGGCGCCGAGGAGGGTGCCCGTGTCCTGGTCGACGGGCGCGGGCTCGTCGTCGCGGGCCACGAGAACGGCTTCTTCGTCGGGCCGACGGTGCTCGACCGCGTGACGACCGCCATGGACGTGTACCGCCAGGAGGTCTTCGGGCCGGTGCTCGCCGTCGTGCGGGCGGCCGACGTGGACGAGGCGATCGCGCTGATCAACGCCAACCCCTACGGCAACGGGACCGCCCTGTTCACCTCGAGCGGCGAGGCCGCGCGACGCTTCCATCGGGGTGTGCGCGTGGGAATGATCGGGATCAACGTCCCCATCCCCGTGCCCCTGGCGTACTACTCGTTCGGCGGCTGGAAGGACTCCCTGTTCGGGGATCGCCACATCTACGGGCCCGAAGGCGTCAGCTTCTACACCCGGTCCAAGGCCGTCACCGTGCGCTGGCCGGCACCGGCCGCCGCCTCCGAGGCCAGCCTGGCCTTCCCAACGGCGCGCTGACACGACAGCATCGGGCCGCGGCCCGGCGTGCGCGACGCGCCGGAGCGGTCAGCCCTCGGCGAGCAGGGACCGGTGGGCCCGGTCGAGGTCGTCGGCGCGCGAGGGGTCGACGGCGGGGGCGCGCAGGTCGAGCTGGTCGATGGCGTCGACGATGATGCCCCCCACGAGGGCGCGCAGCTCGTACTTGTGGTCCGCCGGCACCACGTACCACGGCGCCCAGGAGGTCGACGTGGCGCTCAGGGCCTCCTCGTAGGCGCTCTGGTAGTCGTCCCAGAACCCGCGCTCGACCAGGTCGGCACTGGAGAACTTCCAGCGCTTGGCCGGGTCCTCGAGCCGGTCGAGGAAGCGGCGGCGCTGCTCGTCCTTCGAGAGGTGCAAGAAGATCTTGACGATCCTCGTGTGGTTGCGGTGCAGGTGGTGCTCGAAGGCGTTGATGTCGTCGTAGCGGCGCCGCCAGAAGTGGGAGTTGGTCTCGGGGGCGGCGTGCTCCTTGGCCAGGATCTCGGGGTGCACGCGCACGACGAGGACGTCCTCGTAATAGGAGCGGTTGAAGATGGTGAACTCGCCGCGGGCGGGCAGGGCGGCGTTGGCCCGCCACAGGAAGTCGTGGGCGGCCTCCGTCGCCGAGGGCTGCTTGAAGGCGACGACGCGGCACCCCTGCGGGTTGACCCCCGACATGACGTGCTTGATGGTCCCGTCCTTGCCGGCGGCGTCGAGTGCTTGCAGGACGATCAGCACGGCGTGCGTCCCGGAGGCCCACAGCAGTTCCTGGGCTCCTTCGAGCTCCCGGGTGAACGCCGCCAGATCCTCGTGGGCCAGCTGCTTGCGGGGCTCATCGGCCTCGTGACCGCTGCCTTCCCCGGGCCAGTTGGCGCGCACGTGCTCGGTGCTGCGTCGGTCCAGCCGTGCGGGCTCGCCGGGTTCGACGCGCAGCTCTGACAGCAGGTCCTTGCTCAACTTCATGGCGCCTCCGTCGTGATCCGTCCTGTGTATCTTGCCGTGCGCGTCCGCGCTTCGTGGGCCGGCGTGTCGCCACGGGTCGTTCGGGGCAGCATCGGTGGTGTCGCACGACGAGGCGATCGGAGCGTCGCACCGGGTTGCATGGAGGCGTGCCGCCCGCACTCCGCGGCAGAGCACGGAGGGATCACGGGGTTCTCGACGCAGGGGAGCACGCCGTCGCGGCACGGGCCCGTGGAGCGAGAGACACTCAGCGGAACACGTGGGCGAGGTGCCAGGTCAGGAAGTCTGGCGAGGGTCGCTCGGGTACGCGGGAGGGCAGGGAGATCACCGAGCCCTCGCGGGAGTAGAACTCCTCGCCGTTGCCGAACTCCGATCTCAAACGGGGACTGACGCGAAGCCGGTACCGGTCGTCGACTCCCAAGTACCCGCGATCGAACAGGGTGTGCACGTCGGAGCGCAGCAAGATCCCGTTGTCGACCCGATGCTGGCCGCCGGAGGCCACGGGGAGCACGTGCGCCGCCTGCAGCGTGGGGAGGATCCGGTGACCGGTGACCGCGCATCGGCGCCCGTACGCCTCTTCGACGAGTGCCTTGAAACCTCCCTGGCCGAGTCGGGGTGTGACCAGTCGAGGTTCGCCGCGCGTCGGCCCGAGCGGCGCATTCTCTCCGGAGAAGAGGTCGACAGCGTCGGCCTGTCCGAGGAGGACCTGGGCCATCGCGTCGATGACCGGGTCTCCGCCGGGGCATTCGTAGCCCCGACCCTGAACCGTGTTCCTCGTGAAGGAAGACGGAGTCGGGATCCTCTCGTCGGCAGAGACGAAATGGAGGTCGCGCAAGAGGATGCACCCGATCTCTCGGTCGCCGATCTGCTCTCTGGATTCACGGGTGATCGAGCGGATGCGCGCGATGAGGCGATCGGCGCTCTCGACGCCGTTGCCCTCGCCGAAGATCTCCCACGCGCGAGAGATGGGCAACGAGACGAAACCCTCGTAGATGCCACCCCCGACGAGGAAGTTGTCAGGAGCCTTGGTCTTGAAGATGAAGGGCTCGCCTGGGTCGAGGACCTTGAACTGGCGTCCGCCGTACGGGCGCCAGAAGTTGGCCTCCCGGATCTCGGGCCGCGCCGCGAGGTAGCGGTACCAGTCAGGGTCCGTCACGGCCACGTAGGCCTTCATCGCATTGACACTAGATGGATCACCTTTCGCATCGCATCATGGAGGCAGTCGATGGCACGTCTCCTTGACACTCGCAGCGACCGCGAGACCGTCGTCGCTGAGTTCGTCGCGGGCACTTTCTCTCGAAGCGGGGTGCTAACGGGTTGGATGCGAGCAACCAGCTCCGCCGGCCTAGTGCCGCAACCGGCCCCCCGGTGAGTGACCGTGCGGTGCGCGGGAGTGCTCGCGAGCCAGCACGAGCGCGAGCACCACGAACAGGGCGCCCGTGATGAGCGTCACCAGCGGAGCACGCACTTGGCCAGGAAAGAGCCGAACGATGAGCCAGGGAACGTTCACCAGCAGTCCGATGGCGCCGATGACCGACTCTCCGAGTTCGTCGGGTCGCGTTCCGAGCACCAGCAGACCCACGGCCGTGACCAAGCCGACGATGGGCGCGCGATCCGGGTACTCCGCGGCGATGATCGCGGCGCCGCCCAGAGCGGTCAGCGATCCCGCCCAGCGGGTGAGGCGCGCCCCCCGCATTGGCATGGTGGCGCCGATGAGCAGCGCGCTCGCCCCGAACAGCCAGACGAGCCCGCCCGTCGCGAGGCCGGCATGCTCGGCGAAGTAGCTGAGTGTCGGCGGCGCGGTCTGGGCGAGCACCACGGCCCCCGTCACCGTGAGGAGCAGCGCTTCACCCCGGACCCGAACCAGACGCGGCGCCGCGGCGACCCCCAGCAGCGCCAGGGCACCCGCCAGGCTGAGGAGACCACCGGGCCCGATGCTGTGGTTGATCAGCATGATGGCGGCCACGTAGAGGGCGATGGCCCCGACGATCTCGGCGACGATGCGCGTGGGAACCAAGTGGCTTATGGCTAGGGCCAGCACGACGACGGCTCCGAGCCACACACCCACGGACATCCAGGTCGGCGTGCCGACGAGTCGTGAGACTGCACCGAGGGCGACGACGCCCGCGCCGAGGGTCGTGAACTCTTGGATCGGACGGAAGCGTCCCCGCCACATGACGAAGCTCAAGGTCCCGACGACGAGCGCCGTGACGAGCACCACGACCTCAGCACGTGGCGGTGGCGAACTGGTGGCCCGCGTCGCGACGTAGGCGAAGAGTCCGGCGGCTGCGGTGCTGGCCAGCCACAGGAACCAGCGCAGTCGCCGCCACGACGCGCCGGCCGCTTCGGACACCCACCCGCCACCGAGTCCGAGTGTGAGCGCGAGGGCACCGCTTCCGGCGAGCCGCACCGGCGTGTTGAGGTTGGCCCAGTAGCGCGCGACGATCAGCCCGAGCCCGACGACGGCGAGGATCGCTCCCACGTAGCCCACGGTCTCGGCGATGGCAGCGGACCGTGGTGCGTTCGCGACCGACGACTCGGGTGACTCGAGGCGAGTGATCGCCGCCGCCTGCTCCTCGGTGATGAGGCCAGCCCGGCGCCAGCGCTCGAGCTGGTGCGAGAATGAGCCCCTCGACGGCCCGAGGTCGATCTGCGGTTGCCGGACCTGTGAGGTGGCACCTTCTGGCGTGGGCTCTCGTGCCGCGTCCGCTGTTGGTGCCTTGGAGGACCGATGCCAAGGACGCCGGATCGCCACCACCACGAGGGCTACCACCACGACCACCAGGATCAGGCGGGTCATCGTCGGCCTCCTTCCTCGAGGCCCTACACGCAGGGTACCGCCTTCATCTTGGTGCTGTCAGGCCGGCCCATTCATCAAGGAACCGTGCGCGCAGGCGTGCCATCTCCGCACGAAGCCGGTCAGAACCGCGCAGCGTTCATGGGGCGCCAGGTGATGTCGGGCAGCTGTCGCGTGAGGGAGAGCGGGCAGGCCCACCTATCACAAGATGGCCCAACGAACGGGGGGCACGTCAGTGGTCACGGCGTCGCGGGTGAGCGGGTGAAGAGTTGCCACGTCTCGATCGTCCGCCAGCCCGTGTGCGTGTAGAGCAGCTCGCCGGCGGGCGTCGCGGCGAGGATGCCGATTCGCGCGCCGCCGTCGCGGGCGCGAGCGAGGACCTCATCGAGAAGTGCGCGGGCGTACCCGCGCCGGGCGTAGGGCTCGGGCGTGGCCAGGCTCCACACGCACACCGCATCGTCGATGACCGTGGTGAAGACAGTCGTCACGGGACGCTCGTCGACGAGCAGCCAGAAAGTGCCGTCGGTACGGCCCCATGCAGCGAAGGCCGCGACGGCGTCGCTCTCTTCGCGATTGATGGAGTAAGCACTGGCCAGCAACTCGCTGATGGCGTCGACGTCGGACGACGAGGCCGCGCGCACGCGGCCATCGCGCGCGAAGTCTCGGTTCGAAAGGGAGATCTCCATCAGCGGCATGTCGCCCTGGTGCCGCCAGTCGTCGCCCAAGTCGACGTCGCGTCCGGATCCCGCGAGCACCAGGGTGACGGGCAGCTTGGTTTCGTCAATGACCCCGAGCACGTGTCGCAAGGTCGCGGGGTCGTGCGACTCGACGAGGGCGACATTGGCGTCAGGGCTCTCCACACCGCTACAGGTGATCCAGAAGTCCGGACCGGACTCGCCACGAGGCGTCGGCCCCGCACTCGAGAGCAGCTCAAGGCTCTGGCCCATTTGGCGGCGCCGGCTCGAGAGTCTGATCTCCTCCAACAGGATCTGCCCTTCGTTGCGTCGCCCCGCTCCTGGGAGACTATGCAGTACGAGGATGTCGACTGAACCTCTCGGCGCATCTCCACAGAGGCGCCGGGAGGTTCGGTGGTGCGGCTCGCTGCGCCGAAGGGCCCGGCGCGGGGTGCCCGTGGAGCCCGGGGGGGACAAGGAGCGCTGGGCCGGAGACCGGACCGAGTCCTCGCGATCTGCGAGGTCGATCTCGCTGGTGTGGACCGCGTGAGTCGCCTCGAAGGTCAGGGTGCCGGACAGGATTATGCGCGTGACCAGGGACGATCGTGAGCACCCCCAACGGGATTCGAACCCGTGCCGCCACCTTGAAAGGGTTGAAAACCTGACCTCAAGGAGGGCCCAGATCGAGATGTTGGGCGGGGCTGCGACCTCTTCCAATCGCCAGTCGTGCGTTGGGCTGTGGCGTGAGAAGCCAGTGGTGACTTGGCCTTTGGCCGCGGTTCGACGTCAGCGTCGCGGTCCTTTCGTGCCGAAAGGCAAAGGTCCTGGTGGGACCTTCTCACACGTCGCAACACGAGCAAAGTTATGGCGGAGTTATGGAAGAACGCTCCGGCGCGGTCAGACCTGCAAGCAGCGCATCGCCCGCGGGCGCACTTGGCTCGAGCGTCGCAGGTCGGCATGAATGGGGACATCGCGTCGACCGTAGCGCTCGACTGCGACAAGAGGACCCTTTGCGCCTCGAGACGATGCCGTGTTGGTCCTGTCTTGCACCGTCATCCAAGACGCATGGCGGGAGTCGCTTGAGATGGGGGCGTATCGGGTGGGCGAGCCGGGACATGACGCCCTGCTGAGGTCCTTCGGACTCCTCGCCACCTTCCGGAGTGGCCCGCACCCAAGTCGGGTGCGGTTTCGTCATGGGACGTGTGTAGCGCCGGGGGCGTGAAGTGGTCGTAGCGACTTCTACGTGGGTGGCGAAAAAGTCTCGAAAAAGTGATGTAGCGGAGCCGAGAACTCGCCATAGCAGGTGGCGGCGCGATGGCGCCGCTGGCCCGGACGTTGGGACTGGCCCTATCAAGAAGGAGACCAAGAATGGTTCAACTTCATCATTGGAAGACGGGCATGATTACCGTCAATGAGCGGTCGAGTGACGGTACGTACCCCGTTACGCTGACCTCCGAGAGTGGCGCCGAGCGGTGTGTGCACGTGAGCGGCTTTGAGGACGTAGTGGCCCTCGCCACGGCCCTCAACTGCACGCGGGATGTGCTGTACCGCGGGCGCTCGTGGCCCCAGATGCACGAGTAGGCCGTGAGTCCCCGGAGCTCGGTGGATGACCGGGCCCCGGGGGCTCTTCGCTCAAGCCGGAACCTGCCTCACGGGTGTCTTCGAGTTGTACGGATCTCGTGAATCAGAGATTCAGCACGGTACGTCTTGCGCACTGGCGCGGAAGTTGCGGCGACCGCATACACCGGTTGTGGACGGACGTCTGCCACTCTGGATCCACCAGCAACTGGCCGGACTCCGCGGGTCCGGTCACCTTACGCGGCTGGCAGATCACCAGCACAGGAGACTAGATGCCGTTCGACGAGACCATGTTGTCACCAGCGCAGAGGAGGGTTGCTGATCACGACACCACCAAGCACGGGCGGGTGCAGGCCGGTCCCGGCACCGGTAAGTCTCTGACCGCGATCGCGCTGTTGGGCAAGCTCCATGAGCAAGAGGTACGAGCGAAGATGCTGACGTTCACTCGCGCTGCTACTGCGGAGTTCGCGGGAACGCTTGCGGAGCACGGGCTTGACAACGTCGTCAACGAGCCCGCGACCGTCGCGTCCTACGCCCTCACGTGGCTGCTCGACCTCGGGAGTCGCGCTCTGCCAGCGCCGATCCGCATCGCCGACAGCTGGGAAGTGACTGAGCTGATCCACGAGCACCAGGCTCATCTCCTCCGCGACCTTGGCTACAGAGGCCTCAGGGTGAAGAGAGTGAAGGACCTTGAGCGGGAGATGGCCGCCCAGTGGCAGGACCTCTACGGCAAGGCGACGCCGTTCGCGACGATCGATCCGGCGCTTCGGGATCACTACATGGGTCTCTGGGACGAGCACCGTCGGCGATTCGGCTACACACTGCTCGCGGAGCTCTCTTTCCGAGCGAAGGAGGCGATCGAGGACCTCGGAGGCGACGTTGAACCCGAGGTGGATCTCCTCATCGTCGACGAGTTCCAGGACCTCAACGCGGCTGACGTCGCCTTCGTTGAAGCCCTTGCCTCAAAGGGTGTTCGAGTCATGGCCATCGGCGATGAGGACCAGTCGATTTACGGGTGGCGCTACGCGGACCCCGCGGGCATCCGGGAGTTCGACAGTCGGTTTGCTGGCTGTGAGGACTACACCTTGACCGAAACCCGACGGTTCGGAGCGAACATCGTTGCAGTCGCGGGAGCAGTGATCGGGGCGGCCCCAGATCGGACTGCTCGACCTCCGCTCAGCACCGCTGCCGGCGCCGTGCCGGGAACCTTCGCTTACTTGCGCTTCGAGAACGGAGATGCTGAAGCCGCTGCCGTGGCCCAGGTTGCGGCCTCTCGCCTGCAGGAAGACCCCAGCGCCAAGGTGGCGGTGTTGGTGCGCACTCAGGCGGATACCTGGGCCGAGGTGCTGCGGCCCTACTTTGAGGCTCAAGGGCTGACTCTGGCCAATGTGGAATGGGTGAAGACAGCTCTGGCCTCGTTGCGCCTCCGGGCAGTGATCGCACTGGGCCAGTTGGCATACAACTCGAACGACGCCCTCGCGTGGTGGGCACTCGTCGGACCCGTGACCGGAACGAACGTGGAGGTGGCTGAAGCGGCCTATGACCAGTGTGGTCCGTCGGAGGGCTTCGCTGAGTCTCTGAGGCGTCTGCGTGACGCGGGGTTCTCCGGCGTGGGTCCTCGAATCGGGCGCGCCGCTGCCGGCACTATGGAGGTCGTTGAGCGCCGACTCGCGACGGCGCACGCCGACATCGAAGCCTGGCGTCTCGGTCACCCTGGCGCCTCGTGGACGGACTGGGTGCTGGAAGAGGCAAGTACGGGCGCGTGGCTTACTGAGCTGGGCATCCCTGCGCTGAGCGATGAAGCGGTGCGCCTTCTGGAGTTGGTGCGACCAGTCATCGAACCAGAGGTACCCCTGACACGCTTCCTCTCTCAGCTTGAGCCGAAGGGGGCTGACGAGGCCCTCAAGGAGGCCGAAGGCGTGCGGCTGATGACAATGGCGAAGTCCAAGGGCCTCACCTTCGACACCGCGATCGTCGTAGGCGTCGAGAATGAGCAGATGCCGTTCCATGACGCGGATGTCAACGAAGAGCGTCGTCTGCTGTACGTTGCGCTCACTCGTGCGAAGACCCAGTGCTATGCGACGATGGCCACGAAGAGGAAGCATCCCACGTCACGATTCGGAACCGGCGATGAGAACACCAAGCGCGAACGGTGCCGCTTCCTCGTCGGTATCGCCGGAGTGAACCTCGAGGTCGGAGAGCAGTACATGCGTGACCACTTCGCTTGACGAGCGTGTGCGTCCATGATCATGAGGGGCGACGCCTTAAGCAATCTAGAGAACCCGGGAGCGGTACTCGTCATAGGGTTCGGCCGGCCACTCGAGGCCGGACTCATCGGTGCGACAGTCGAGACACACCGCACCAACGGGTTCCGGGATCTCTAACAGATCTGCTGCGAACGAGCCACAGGCACAGGGGGCTAGGACGTAGCCCTTCTTGCGTTGGGTGGACCATCGCGATGAGGAGCGGCGCAGTTCCCCCGCAACGTTGTAGATCTGGCCAAGCGATGTCGAAGGGACGAGGCGAAGGACGTGCTCCGCAGTTACCCTCCCGCCGTTGGCGGCAGCCACGGCGTAGAACGCCGCGTGGACGGGATCTGGCGACTTGATCCAAGATCGTAAGGCGGCCTCGCCGCCGTGAACAGTGCGGATGCGGGCGACGAGAGCCTCGCTCTCTGAGAGGGTCATACCGACATCGGCGTCAGTCCTGTCCGGGGATTCGAGGATGGCGACCGCGATTCTGAGCACGCGCGGGTCCCGGCAGCCGTTGAGGGCCATGTGGGAGGTGGGGACGCCCAGCGCGGCGGCCACGGAGGGAATGACCAAGGTCGGCCGGCTCACTTCGGAAGCACTGATGGGCATCCCAGATCGAAGGGCATCAAGGACCCGATCTACGAGGCCACGGGTCATTTCGCGATTGCGCAGGCGAACGCCGTACTCGTAGTCGCCGGCGAAGGGGATGGCGAACTCCTCTCCTCGGGCCTCGAGCACGACGAGCCCTTCCCAACTGACGGTTCGCACCTGTAGGCCGTCGACCAACTTTAGGCTCGACGTAAAGACGACCTGTCGGAGACTCGCCAGCCACTGGCCGCGGTAGCTCCGATCGGTGGAATCTCGCAGCGACGCCACGAGGTGCAAAAGTTGATCGGCAGGCGTCGAGCGGGGCAGCAGGGATTCACGCTCGGCCACCTCGTGCTCGACGAGGCGCAGGCGATTAGCCAGCTCGGGCTGCTCTTGCTCAACTATGTGGTTGTAGTCCTCTTGGACCCTTGCGAGCAGTGCGCCCCTCAGGACGAGTTCGCCGTCCTCTCCCATCTCGAAGAGGCGCTTCTCGAGGGCGGCGGTGCGCTTGGCGAGAGCGTCCAGACTGGCCAGCACGTTTGTGCGCTGAGCTCGCAACTGGTCGAGCTTGGTGTCTCGCGGTTCACCGAACCGCTCGGGATCGAAGGCCTCGAGAGACACGCCATCCACCGCGAGGATCCCCTGGACGATGCTCTCGGCAAAGGCCTGGGCGCTCACCTTTCGGCTCTCAGCTACGGAGCGGACCTTGTGGGGATAGCCATCGGCCCGCGCGAAGCGGTAGCGCGGGGTTTCGTCCCGCTGACGTCCGGTGCCAGTCCTCTTCCCCGAGAGCATCACGGCTGGCGAACCGTTGTATGCCACACGTAGTCCAGAGAAGGTGAGGTACACCTCCTGTGCCGTCGACGCGTCGGTCTCCTTCAGGGAGGCGCGGATCCTTGCGAAGTCCCCCGGACTGGCCCACGGTCCGTCTGGGGGCACGCATCCGGAGATCTCGACAGGCTCGATCCCAGAGCCGATGTTGCGACTCAGAACGCCGAACTCGTAGACCTCGAGATTGTCGATGATCGCGTCGAGCACCTTGGTGCCGTCATCCGTACTGATGGTGGTCGACGGGGAGTGATTGCCCCGCAGCATCACGGTGGAGTAGTGGCGAGCGGCCAACTCGAGAACGATTGAGCGCTTTGTGTAACCAGGGCGACCATAGTGGGTGAGTGCGTACCTGACGTTCGCCACCTGATCCACGAGTTGCCCGGCCGAGGGGTGACCGTCGGGGTAGCGCACCGAGCCGAGGCCCGATGCAACGGCGCTCTCGGCGGGGCGACACGCCTCGGTGTCGAGGTAGAGCACTCGCTCGGTCGGATTGGTCGCCGCTCCCCGAAGCCAGCAGACGCCAAAGCCGGGTGGCGGGGGTGAACTGAGGTGATAGGCCACCTGCCCGCCGACCATCTCGGTGCCGGTTCGGTTCCGCTGCTCTCGTCGTGTCCGTTTGGGCATCCCCATGGCCATCTTCTTGGCGCTCGTGCCCTGAACGAAGGCAATCATGGAGCGGCCCTCGTCGATGGGACCGCAGCCGATCTCGTCCGATAGCGCGCCATTGTTCGCCTGAATGGCCATGATGAGGGGCGCGAGTGCCCAGTCCTGGCGACCACCACGATCGAGTTCCTTGACGGAGAAGATGGCGGCGCCCACCCGCTTGTACTCCTGGGCGGCCCTCTTGACGAATGGTTGGTCGTCATCGACCGTGATCTTGGCGCCTGACGACGTGGCGACGAGGAGGGCGATCTGAGCCTCCGCAATGAGGTCGATGAGGAGAAACCGGCACGAGAATCGCTGACCGTCCCCTCCGTCAAAACTCTCGGAGCGGCAGTTTGCCAGGCGGAGCGTGATCTCCTCGAGTGAAGGCATGACGGGGCGAAAGTCCAGCCCGGTCTTTTCGGCGAACTGCTCTGCCGCCGCGAGCACGTCCCGCGCCGCCAGATCACGGCCCTTGTTACCGCTGGAGGAGGATCGACCGCCGAAGAGGATGTGTTCCCCGGCATCGAGACGTGCCTGCAAATCCGGAGCGAGGCGGAGTCCTCTTGGGTCAACGAAGCCCCGCCACGGCGCGGCAGACGTAGTCGGAGTCGGCACGGTCATACCTCAGTGGTAGATGAGCCGTGTGACACGAGAGGTTGGGGACTCTGGTTCGAGTACTCAACCTCTCGGCCCCTGAGATAGCTAGGCGACTGAGGTATGACGGGGGCAATCTCGACCTCGAAGTCGTTCGGCGACGCCTGGCCGCTCCACACGGCGGTAACAGCGTCCCGCAGGGATACAGTGCGCTCGCCGCTGGTGACGGTGAACTTGTACGTCGAAGGCAGGTCTCTCGGCATGGAGATGACCGTCCGCGGCGCGGAGTGCGGCGCAACCCGGGCTGAGCGCGGGTTCCCCTCTAACCTGTGCCAGCTTGACCGAAGGCCTCGACGCCCCGGTAGGGGTTCAGGCGGACTGCACCTCAAGAGCCACCCCTCGTGACACGAGGCCGTCGGGTGCACGGTCGGTCCGAGGGGCTAGTTCTCCTCGAAGGCTTGCTGAGAGAACTTCAACGTGGTGCCGTTCTCGCTGACGATGCGGACCAGAGCGTCGGAGAATCCCTCAGTGCTCGTAGCCTCGATCTCGAGAGTCACTTTGACGGTGACGCCGTCGAGGGACGAACTCACGAGGTGCGAGACGACCTCTTGGTAGACGCGGGTGACCTCACTCGCTCGCTGGGGGTCGAGATGAACGGTCGCGTGGTAGCGCCGCGGGAGTGCCGGGCCGGTTGGCGTCGTAGTCGCCGGCTCTGCGCCCTGGGCTTCGAGTCCGAAGTTAGCCTGGCCCGAAGCGTCACGAGTGTCGGGGCTGGAGACGGTGGGCGTCTCACGCTCGAACTGAGCCGCGGCGACGTCGGCCTGAACCACAAGTCCCGGGTCCCCGTCCTGGACCGAGACCGATTCACCGCCGCGAAGCCCGAGGTAGCGCCCCGAAGCGCTATCCAGCCCTTCGGCGTAGGCGAAGGTGTCGGTCTGCCACATGAGCTGGCTCACTCCGGATTCGATTGCTCGGTAAAGGACACTCGGCTCGCTGAGGCGCGTCAGGTAGGGGTAGCTCGCGAAGTACTCGACCAGTCGAGCGATGGCAACTGAGCTGGCGTCACTCGGCCAGAGGGGAACTCGGTCGAGCTCCTGGCGCAGAGTGGTGGCTCCGAGGACGGGAGCCAGAAGGCCGTCCTGCACGAGCTTGCGCTTCACGCGAGCGTCGAGCGCACCTGAAGTGGATAGTTTCTGGGCGCTCAGGACGAGCGGGTCCTTCGGACTGGCTTGAGTGGGCACGATCAACCACTGGTAGGTCTCGGGCACCTGAGCGTCCACCCGTCGCGTGGCCGCGTCACGCTGAGTCTCGGCCTGGCGCACCTGGGAGGGCGTGAGGTTAAGGGTCTCATGGTCGTCGAGCACCTCGATCCAGGCGAGGTAGTCACAGATCGCCACTTTCAGGTCGTCGTAGCGGGACTGGTCCGGTGCGAGGAAGACGAGGGTATTGCGATAGGTCCGCGGCGCCGTGCCGCGAGACTCGAGCAGCTCTCGGGCCCGGCGCTGGGCTGGACTGTCGTCGTCGGGGGTGCGCAGGTACGCGTCTTCGGGCCGCAGGGTGACGAGGCGCGTCGTGGGCAGGTCCGGGACGTCGGCGCCACTCTGAGGGAGGTTGTGGACCCCAGGGAACTCGTGGCCGGTCGCGTTCTCTACGCGACGGCGCAGCTCGCGCAGAACATCGTCGGGCTGGTCGCGCTGGAGGCGCAACGACCGGTCGGCCACCAGCTTGGTCACGGTCGGTTGCGTGTCGAACCAGAAGCGGGCTTGGTCGTTGTAGAGATAGGTGGCCGCCTGAGTAAGGCGACGGAGAGCGTCGGTGATCTTGGCCGGCGGCTCGCCGGGCATGACGGCCCCCAGCCGGACGTGGCGGTCATCGACCCCCCGGTTGGCGGCCTGGGTAGTGGGAGCCGTGGCGAGAAAGACGGTTCGACTCACGCGACGAGCGGCGAGGTAGCGACCCAGCTCGGGCACCTGCTCGTCGAGGCGTGCGGGAAGCGACGAGGGGCCGTCCACGTCGGCGTCGATGATCGGGTTCCAGTTGTCCGGTAGGTAGCGTGTGAGCTCACTGCGAACGGCGTCGTGGTCGAGGGGCAGGTGTGCGGGCAGGATCAGCGGATCACGATTGCCACTCGTCCACAGCGCGTGAATGACAGCTGCCATGAGGCGCAGCACGCCGCGAGTGCGCTGAAACTTCGGCAGGGTGGACCAGTCGCCGTAGAGGTGGTCGAAGACTTCCGGATGGATCGGGTAGGCATCGCGGATGCGCTTCTCGTACTCGGGAAAGCCACACTCAGTCGGAAAGGCTTCCGCGTTCGCCTGGTAGAGCTGGGCGAAGGCGGTGGCGACTGCGTCGCGCGCGACGAACTGCTCGCGGCCACTGAGCGGGCTAAAGAGTCGTCGGCGCACGATCTCGAAACTCTCCTCGGCGTTGGCGGGTCGCCAGGACGTCTCCACTCGTCCGACCGCGTTGCGCAGTCGCGCGAGCGCAGCTCGACCCCGCTCACCACCGACCTCGATGTCTTCACCGGCACTCGACCCGGTGTCCGAGGCGGGCAGTGAGACGACGAGGAGGCACGCCCGCGCCGCGCTGGCGGCCTCGGTAAGGGCCTGGGCGAAGGTGAACTGGGTGTCGAAGGAGCCTCCGGCGAGATCGAAGTCGTCATGGAGCTGGCGGGCGTAGGCGACCCACTCGTCGACGAGGATCACGCAGGGTCCGAACGTGTCCATGAGGGTGCGCAGGACGTCACCGGGACTGGTTGCGTGCTCATCGTCGTCGGCGATGAGGGCGTGGGCCTCGGCCCCGCCGAGCTGGTAGGCGAGCTCGCCCCAGAGTGTGCGCACGACCGTCCCGTCGGGCTTGACCGAGGGCGTGGCCGGGGAGATCTTGGTCCCCACGAGAACGATCCGCCGAGCCGCAGGTAGCGCGTTGAGCCCCTCCTCCTTCGCGATCTCCTCGACTCCGGGCAGGGTCGAGACCTCCGCTCCCGAAACCAAGTGGTAGAGGGCCAGCATCGAGTGGGTCTTGCCGCCGCCGAAGTTGGTCTGCAGCTGGATGACCGGATCTCCACCCGTGCCTGAGAGACGTCGTAAGGCCCCACGCAGAAGCGCCCGGAGACTCTCGGTCAGGTAAGTACGGGCGAAGAACTCTCGCGGGTCCTGGTACTCCGAGGAGGCGCCACCAAGGTAGACCTGCCAAAGGTCGGCCGCGAACTCGGCGTTTTGGTACACCCCCTGGGCGACGTCGTCGTGGGGGGCGACGACGTCGCGCCACGCCGGCAGCTGGACCGAGCCTTGTGACGAAACGGTTGCGTCCGCCGCCTTCTTGCGCTCGGCCCGTGACTGCTCCTCGTGGCGCAAGCGAAGCAGCTCGCCCTTGGAGCGCGCGATCTCGCCCGCCTGTTCGGGCGCCGAGACGGCGTTGAGGAGTCGCTCGGCCGAGTCGAGAGCGCGGTAGGTGTCGTCGAAACTGAAGGGCTGTTGGTGCGCGGCGTGGTTACGCGTGGTGCGCAACTCCGACACCAGGCTGCGCTCGCTCGGACCGAGGGTGGTGCGAAAGACCGGCTGCCAGGCGTCCCACATGGCCTTCAGGAGTGTTCCGGCGTCCCACTCCGAGGGGACCTTGCCTCGGTTGATCCGGTCGTCGGGCAGGTAGCGCTCGGCGAGGGTCGTGGCGTCGACCTTGCTCACGCGCAGCAGTTCACGCTCGACGAATGGGCCGAGTCCATCGCGAAGCAGGTCAAGGGCTCGATTGATGCGGTCTCGATTCGTCGTCGCCATGGCTCGCCTTAGAACAGTTGGTTTTGGCTTGATACGGACGTGGTAGACCCCACCTGAACTTGGATCTCGGTCCAGCTCTGGACGAGGCCGTTGTAGAGGAGGGCGTCGGAGGCGCGACCGGCCCGCTCGGAAACGACGTAGAGCCGGTAGGCGAGCTCGCGGGCAGTCGTGGCCGTCGAGCCGAGTGCACTCACGAGCTCTGCTGCTTCTGCCTCGCCACCTTCACCCAACACGCGGATGAGGTGGTGAAGCGCTTCCCAAGTCGACCGCCGAGCATCCTTCACTGGATCCCACTCGGCGGAGAGCTCGGTGGGTTTAAGCAATCGGACTTTGCCGCCGTCAGCCCGGACGATACCGCCAGCGGCGACACCCGCCACTGAGGTGTTCTTGGCCTTGGACAAAGTCTCGGCGACCCCGAAGTCGCCGGGCTCGAAGCCGAACTGCTCGAACCAGCTGATCGCCCAGCGAGTGTCAGGGTCGAAGTCACCTTCCTGCTGGGCGATCACGGCGTCGAGGGTCTCGTTGACGAGTGCGAGCGCCTCTCTCACAGCGAGCCGGGACCCGTCAGAGTTGAGAACCTCGCGGTACGAGGTGTAGATCGCCATGCCGGGACCGAGGGCGGACTGTTGAAGGTCAACTGGTGCGATGGCCGCTTCTTGGAGGAGGAGCAGTGCCTGGGGGAGTTCTTGCTGAAGTCGCGCCACGAACTCGCGGCGCGTTGTTGGCGTCGCTGCTACTGGACGTCGCCGACACACCAGCACAATCGAGGAGGCGAGGGCGTTTGTGCCTAGCCCGATCATCCGATTCGAGAGCTCAGTTCGAATCGGCCACGTGCCCGATACCTCGAGGCCGGCTCGGACGACGGCCTCGAGGAACGTCTCCCAGCCTGTGGACGTGGTCCCTTCGCTCGTCGTCGTCTCGGACTGCTTGAAGGCGTAGTAGATGGTGATGGGGAGTGCGGGATGAGCCTGTTCCGCTAGCTGCGCCATCGCTTCGGTCATGCCGGCGAGGAAGAAGGACTCAGCTGACTCCTTCGAGCCGTGCCGATACGGCGTCGCCACGAGCTCTTCGGCCTTCGGCGTCGCTACCGTCGCGAAGAGTTCCGGGAACGTTGAACCCAGGTTACGTCGTAGCCATACGTAGAAAAAGTCCGAAAGGTCAGCGTAGCCGATGTTGTCGTAGTAGGGCGGATCGGTCGAGACGACCTTGTCCTTGGTCAAGGTTTGGTGCTGGGCGTCAAGTTGCTTCGCTTCACCACATCCACCAGCCATTAGGGAGAGCATTCCCTTAACTTGACGTTCCAACAGGTTAGAGAAGCTCCCAGTTGAAGTCGAAAGAGGATTCGTCTCCGCGAACGACCAAACCATCGGTATGGCCTGACGAGAGAAGACTCCATGAACTTGTTGGTTTCCAGGTTCCCAGCGACAGATAGAACTCTCACTGTTGGATAGCTGGCTGATGAGAAACGCGAGGTAGACAGCGACTGCTTCGGTGTACGCACGAGCCCCGTTTCCGCCGTCGGCCAGTCCGCTGGAGTCGTCGGGGAGCCCCGCCGCCACCGCGTCGCGCCGTACCACCCCCCGCACATCGTCAAGTAGGTCGGAGAAGGTCGTGAGAGCGAGCAGCTGGCGTGGCGTGAAGAGGTCGCCGTAGGTCGTGAGGCCGTAGTCCTTGGTCCAGAAGTTGCGAGGATCGTCAGGCAGCGAGAGTTCCGGTCGCCACGTCGGTGCCGCACATCGGGCAACTTCTTCCTGCTCATCGGTGGGGTCCAAGTAGATGCGCCCGCGAGCTCCCTCGCACACGATCGCTAAGAGACGATCGCCGATCCGTCCTGATTGACCTTCCCCCTTGATGTAGGAAGGCTGGATCGCTGAGTTGGAGAGGAGGCACACGAAGTTCGCCCCGCGAGCAGACTTCGTGCCCGACTTGGCGCTCTCGGGAACCGGGCCGAGCCGGACCTCGAAGCGGTAGCCAGTGCGGTCATCGTGGATGATCGGTTCGACCCAGGCCTCCTTGCCCGACTTCGTAGAGAGGGCGAAGGAAGTGACGAGTGGGACGTCGACATCGTGGAAGGCGGGGTCGGGGCTCTTCACGGTCCTCGCCCACAGGTATGCGATGACCGTGAGGTCTTGGCCCTGGTAGGGGCGAAGGTCGGGGCGGCGCTCGACCATCTCGGGCGTGACGCGGATGGGCTGGTAGTAGGCGGAGAGCTTCTCGTGCGCGAGGGAACGTAGGAGCGTGCCGTAGTGGCGTACGTCCTCGGTCAGACCCTGGGCGCCGCGGTAGGCGCCGGTTGTCGTGCGCTGGCGGGTTTCGGGGTTGACCGGTGGACGGTCGGCGAAGCGCGGCGGGATCTCGATCATCGCCTTGTTGATGAGGACGGCGACGGGATTGAGGTCCGAGGCGTAGCTCTCGAGTCCGAGGCGCTGGGCCTCGAGGGGTATGGCGCCGCCACCAGCGAACGGGTCGTGAAAGGCCGGCAGCACGTCGGGGTCGTAGAGTTCGGCGGCGCGAGGGTCGTTGGCGTGCTCGACGCAGGTGAGACGCCAGGAGCGCTCGATCTCGGCCCGGGCGCGCTGCAGCACGTCCTCGTTCGTCGTGTTCTCCCAGACGACGAGGTCTTCGAGGATGCGAAAGAGCCGCTCGCGCTCGACGTGCTGATCCTCCTCGGTGGGAAAGAGGTCGGGGTGGGCCGACGGATCGTCGACGAGCTGAGCGAAGAGGACCGCGCGAGCGGCGGCCAGGGGACGACGCGCCCACCAGAGGTGCAGGGTCGAAGGATGCCCGTGGCGGATGGACTTCTCGCGGGCCGAGGCCTCGTTGATCGCCTTCAGGGGCAGGGCGACTTCGATCAGCTTGCGGGCCACGTCACTCCTCGTGCTCGGTATGAGTTTGCGGGTCTAGCTCACGCGACATCGGGCACGCCCTCGGCGATGAGCTTTGCTAAATCGTAAGTCCGCGAGATCTCCGAGAAGCTCGGGTTGTCGTGGAAGGGCGCACGCAGGTAGGTCTCGCGATACGAGCCGTCGGACGCGAACTCGATGACGGCGAGGATGAACTGCTCTGGACGGTTGAGCGCCGTCACCAGCTCGTTGCGCGTGACGGTGATCTGGCCGGCGCCGTCGACGCGGCCCTTCACCTCGATAAAGCGGACCTCACCGGTCGCGGGGTTGAGGCTCTCGATGTCGTAGCCGACGTGATCGAACTCGCGGTCAACGGGCACGAAACCGATGGCGCGCTCGCGATCCATCACGATCTCGCGCGCCCGAGCGGCAACGGCCAGTCGATCGACGCCGTTCGTGGTCGTTGTCGCCGGGGCGACGCCGCCTAGATGATCGAGCAGCCCCTGGGGGATGATGAGGGCCGCGCCCACGATGCGCGGCGCGAGTGAGGCGACGTCGCCTTCGCGCTCGAGCTCGGCCAAACGGGCGCTCAGGCGTGCGCTTAGCTCATCGGCCCGGCGCTGGGCTTCGCGGGCGTTCAGCTTGGCGTTGACCTTGCCCGTGGCTTCCTGCTCGAGCAGAGTCGCGGCGCGGTGATCCCAGTGGGCGATCTCCTTGGTGAGCCGATCGCGCACCGCGAGCGCCGTGCGCTCGACACGAGCTCGCATGCGTGAACGCACCGCGTCCGCGTGCTCGCGGGCCACGGTCGTCACCGCGTAGTCCATCACCAGGTCACCGACGTCTCTGCGCGCGAAGGCGCATTCGGGCCGTGCGAGGATCTCGCCCGGAGACGGGTCGGAGGCGGCGAGCGGGCGGTAGTCGAGGTAGGGGGCGTCACCTGCCGCGCGCTGGTGTCCGTCGGCGTCCACCTCGACGAAAAGGAGCTGCTCGGAGATGACGCGCGGTCGACCACTTACGGTGATCTGGCCGTTTCGGACTTGGTGCGAGAGAAAGACCAGCGCTCGGGGGCTGAGTCCCGCGTCACGGGGGTCGACGAGGACGGCACCCTCGTCGAGCAAGGTCCGGTGCGCAGCGAGCGTGAGGTCGATGACGGCCTGGAGCAAGGGGTGTCCGGGGGCGAGGAAGGCGGCGCGAACCTCGCCGGGGGGCGCGATGAGCTCGCGGGAGAAGACGACGCGCTCGTAACGCTCGAGGACCGGTTCACGCGAGGAGGTGCGGCTGCGGTGGCGCCGAAGGTCGGCGGGCACGAAAGTGATCTCGAAGCGGCGCGGCTCGCGTTCGTAGTAGCGGCCACCGAGGCGCGCAAAAGCGTCGAGGAAGAAGCTCTCGATGAGTCCCGGCTGGAGTCGGCGGGCCTCGCGCAACTCCATCTCCTGGCGAACCCGAAATACGTTGGCGATGTCCATGGCCTCGCTGGCCAGAGCCTGGTCGGCGATGAGTCGGCGCAGGTGTTCGACGTCGAGCGCGGAGGCGACCACCTGGTCGAGCTGGGCGCGCACCTCGGGTAGGTCGGCGTAGCGGATGGCCTCGATGAGCAGGTCCTTCAAGGGCCGCCCGTCGAAGTTCAGCTTGCCGAGCACGTCGAAGACCTGTCCGCCGAGCGAGGTCCGGGCCTCGTCGAGCTTGCGCAGCAGCAGCTGGTAGACCTCGCCCTCGCGGGTCTCGCCCGCGACGAGGTTCCAGAGGTAGCAGACCTGCTTCTGGCCAATGCGATGGATGCGCCCGAAGCGCTGCTCGAGTCGGTTGGGGTTCCAGGGCAGGTCGTAGTTGACCATGAGGTGGGCCCGCTGGAGGTTGATGCCCTCGCCCGCCGCGTCGGTCGCGACGAGAACCTGAACGCGGGGATCGTTCGTGAAGGCCTCCTGGCGAGCGGCGCGCTCGGCGCGGTTCACTCCGCCGTGGATCGCGACGACGGCGTCAGGGCGACCGAGGTAGCTCGAGACGCGCTCAACTAGGTAGTTGAGCGTGTCGCGGTGCTCGGTGAAGACGACGAGCTTGGCGTGCTCATCGGCCATGGGGGAAGAGCCGGGAGAGAAGATCTCGCCGAGTACGCCGGCGAGCGCCTGCCACTTAGCGTCGCGCCCGTGCACCCGCAGACGCTGTGCCACTGCCTCTAGCCTCTCGAGGGCGGCGATCTCCTCGCGCAACTGTGCGGTCGTGGTGGCGGCGGTCGCCTCGTCGAGGATCTCGCTCTCCTCGGCGTCGAACTCGGTATCGGGTGCCTCGTCGAGCTCGTCGAGCTCGTCCTCGTCCAGGCTTCGTCCCTGCAGCGGCGTCGTGGGGCGCGCCTCCTCTTCGAGTCGAGCGCTTAAGCGATCGCGACGCCGGCGCAGGGACTGCAGGATCGCCTCGGGCGAGGAGGCGAGGCGGCGCTGGAGGACGGTGAGCGCGAAACCCACCGTGCCGCGCCGTTTGTTCTCCAACTCGTCGGCACGGTTGAACTGCTCGCGCACGTAGGCCGTGACGGCGTCGTAGAGCTCGGCCTCGTCCTCACTGAGCGCGAAGGGGATCGTCTCGGCCACGCGCTCGGGGAACAGGGGCTTGCCCTCGAAGGTGAGCAGGTCCTCTTTCACCGCGCGGTGCATGATGTCGGTGACGTCGACCGGTGAGGTGCCCGCGCGGGGCCGCCCCTCGAACTGGTCGGGGTCGAGCAGGGCCAAGAACAGCTGGAAGTCCTCCTCTTTACCCGCGTGGGGAGTCGCCGTGAGTAGCAGCAGGTGCCGGGCGCGCGCGCCGAGGCGCTGGGCCAACTGGTAGCGCTTGGTGTACTTCACCTCGCGCCCGAAGTAGGAGGCCGAGAGCTTGTGGGCCTCGTCGAAGATGACGAGGTCCCACTCCACGCCGGGGGCGAAGAGCTTCTCCTGGAGCTCTTCGTCACGTGAGAGCTTGTCGAGGCGCGCGATTACGAGGTGGTGCTCGCTGAAGTAGTTGCCGCTTCGCGCTGCCTCGGCCTTTTCGTTGGTGAAGATGTCAAAGGGCAGCTGAAACTTCGAGAAGAGCTCGTCTTGCCACTGCTCGGCCAGAGAGCCCGGTGAGACCACGAGGCAGCGCTCGACGTCGCCACGCACGACCAGCTCCTTGATGAAGAGACCCGACATGATGGTCTTGCCGGCGCCCGGGTCATCGGCCAGCAGGAAGCGCAGCGGCTGGCGTGGCAGCATCAGCTCGTAGACGGCCGTGATCTGATGGGGCAAGGGCTCGACGACCGAGGTGTGCACCGCGAGCAGCGGATCGAAGAGGTGCGCGAGGCTGATGCGATGGGCCTCGGCGACGAGGCGAAAGAGTTCGCCGTCGGCCCTGAAGTCTCGGGCGTCCGCTTCGACCAGCTCCAGGCGAGCCTCGTCGGCGCGGTAGAGCAACTGGGAACCGAGCTCACCCTCGTCGGATCGGTAGGTGACTTCGAGGGCGTCACCACCCCGGGGGCGGGCGCTCAGAATCTCCACCACGTGACCAGGAACGAGACCGCGCACGCGTGCGGGCGGGGTGAGGATCTCCAATCTGGTCATGTCGTCAAATCTAGGTGGAACCCGTCACACGAAGCGAAGTGTTCGGTGCATCGATTGTCCTCGTCATGAATGGTCTACGTGATGCCCGCTGTGGTTCATCGTGCGACCCGATGATCTCCAAAAAGGCCACGCCATACCACCGGCGCATTGGCAGAGCTGAGAACGTGCATTACGCGGACATTGTGGGCCCTTGGTTGCCGGGTTCGTTCGGTAAAGCCGGGCGTCTGGCACGGGCGCCTTATAGTCCCTCCGAAGCCGCCATGCCGTCGGGAATCGTGTCGGCGCCGGTGCGGAAGTAGCGCCGCTGGGTGTAGTCGACCGTGGCGTGGCCCATGCAGTGGCTGATGAGCTCGTCCGGGTACCCGTGGCGCTTGGCCCAGGTAGCGAAGTGGTGGCGCAGGTTCTCGAAGGGGAAGTTCGGTGTGTCTGGCCACCCCTCCGCCCGGGCGGCGGCGTTGCGGTACATCGTCTTTCGGAAGTGGCTGCGACTCCACCAGTCCTGGTCCTGCCAGCGCGTGCCCCGTGAGGGCCGTCGCGGGTCCAAGGGCACCTGGACGAAGTAGTGGTCGCCGGCGGGAAAGAGCAGCGCGTGGGGACCCAGCTCGGGCCCGAAGCGCTCGAGCAGCTCGGCGCAGCGCCCGGCCATCGCTTTCACGAGGCTCGCCGGGTAAATCGTCCAGCGCTCCTTCTCGGACTTGGGCGCCTTGCCCGAGGCGCGCTCCTCGGGCGGGGCGATGTAGGGCGTGGAGCCCTCCCACTCGACTGTCTCGAAGATGTTGATCAGGCGGCGCCCGGGATCGATGGCGTAGCCGTGGGGCAGGTCGATGACGGCCTTGCGCCGCGCCGCCCGACTGGCCGGGTTGAGCGTGAGGTCCTCCTCAATCGCCGAGAGGACCTCGGCGAGCGGGCGCGCCACGCTCGTCACGGTGAGGGCCACCCCCTCGCCGAAGCGAGGTCCACACTTGCCCATGGTCTGGGTGAACAGCCAGCCCCACCCCCGGTCGACGGTGACGCGCGTCGTCGGCCGGCCGTCGTGGAAGGCCTGGGTCGAGCACCCGACCTCCTGCATCGAGGTGGACAGGGACTCGACCTGGTCGGTCGAGGGGCGCTCCTTCATGGGCACGTAGTGGACGCTCTCGCCCTGTCTCGTGGCGCGCACGCGGAACTCCACTCCCTCCATCGGGTCCTCGTCGCGCGAGAGCCACAGCGGCTTGCGATGGGCCAGCGTGACGAGGCTGCGCAGCACCTTGCCGAGGTCGGCGACGCGCTCGGCCCCACAGGTCTCACGCGCTGCGTTCAGCACGGCGAGTGAGTGTTCCGGGCTCCAGTCCGCGACCTCGACGTGGCCGATCGCCGGACGCACGTAGAGGCGCATCAGGCTCTCGTTGAGATCGATCGTTGAGCGCGCCCGCCCCTTGGCGCGCAACTCCTCGAGCCGTCGGTCACAGAGGGCGTCCACCGTGCGCTCGCCTCGTCGCGTCGGGCTCGTCTGATGCTTGGCCCAGCGCACCATCTGGTCGAAGAGATCGTCGGCCTCGCGTCGCGCTCGCACCGTCACGGCGTCGAGGTCGCGGCCCGCGAACTTGGCGGCCGCGCTCGCGGCGAGGTGCTCGAGTGGCACGGGAGCGCTCGTGCGCTCGACCTGGCCGGCCGCGACCACACGAAAATAGGGCTTCGACAACGTGGGTGCGTAGAGCTTGACGCCGCGGTCGCTTCGCAGCGGCGGGCGCCGGGTGGTGCCGGTAGATCCCTTGGCCGGCATCAGCGGGTCCTCCGGCGTGGCTGGGCCCGCTTGGCCGGCGGCAGGCCGGCTGGAGCGTCCGCGTCGGGCTCGACGTCGAGCTCGAGCTCGCTCGCGTGCACCATGTGGGCCTCCTCGAAGGCCCGGATGTCGGCCTCGAGGTAGCCCATGGAGCGCGCCTGGCCGTTGGTTTGGCGCAGCAAGACCAGGGCCCGCGGAAAATCGGGGCTTTTTAGAAGCGCGTAGGTCGAGTTGCGCCCGATCGGCCAGCGCTCGATGAGCTCGGGCACCGTGAGGAACCGGTCGGGACCGGGGTGGCTGGTGGTGGCTGTCGTGTTCATGGACAGGACGGGTTCCTGCCCGACGCCCGCGTGCACTCGCCGCAGTTATGGGACCTCTTGGGACGCCCCGGGCACGGCGAAGTTATGGAAGATGCTATGGAAGTGGTCGCTGGGGCCTGGCGCGCTCGCCGAGATACGCACTCTGACCAGGAAGGAAGAAGAGCACCCCCAACGGGATTCGAACCCGTGCCGCCACCTTGAAAGGGTGGTGTCCTAGGCCGCTAGACGATGGGGGCAATCGACCACGGCCGCACTGCCATGGTGGTCGGGCTGCCCGGATTTGAACCGGGGACCTCTGCGTCCCGAACGCAGCGCGCTAACCAAACTGCGCCACAGCCCGTAGCGGGTAGCCCCGCGACCGGGCCATCCTAGTCGGTGGGCCCCGCTCGGCCAATCTCACACGATGGGCTCGTCGGCGGGATTCGGCACGTCGGGGTGGTGCTCGACGACGATCTCGCTGATGCGGCGCCGGTCCATCGACTGCACGCGAAAGCTCCACCCGTCGGCGCTGTAGATGTCGCCGGGCTGGGGGATCACGCCGGCCAGGTCGAGGACGAACCCGGCGAGGGTGACGTAGTCCCCCTCGGGGATGTCGAGACCCAGCTCCTCGCTCACGCGATCCACGTGGGTCTGGCCATCGACCAGCCAGCGCCCCTCGCGGATGCGCAGGATCGCGGGCTCATCCTCGCGGTCGAACTCGTCGCTCCAGTCGCCGACGAGCTCTTCGAGGATGTCGCGGATGGAGACCACACCGGCGACGCCGCCATGCTCGTCGACGACGACGGCGAAGCTCCGATGCTGGTCGCGCATCTCGCGCAGGCTCTCGAGGAGGTCGAGCGTCTCGGGCAGGAGAAGCGGGCGGCGGATCTTGCGCGCGATCTCCTCGGCGTCGGGCAGCGACACCCCGATGGCCCGGCGCACCGTGGTCGAGCGGAACAGGTCGTTCACGAAGAGCACGCCATCGATGTCGTCCAGCTCGTCGTTGACGACGGGGAAGCAGGAGTGGCCCGTGTCGCGCACGGCCTCGGCGACGGCCTCGGGCGATACCGGGATGGTGAGGAAGACCACGTCGGTGCGCGGGGTCATCACGTCGCGGAGCTCGCGGGTCGCCAACTGGTCGACGCGGGCGTGGATCGCCCGGGCCTCGGGGCTCGGACTGCGGTCCTCCCGGGGGTGATGGCGTGTTCCTCGCAGATGCAGACCCGACCGCCGCGGCCGGTCGTCGCTCACTCGGTTGTGCCCACCCGGACGGTTGCGGGACGCCACGAGTCGTCCTCGTAGGTCTCGTCGCGCAGCAGCGCGCGCACGGCCTCGCGCACGCGGCGCGGATTCAGGGGCTTGACCAGGAAGCCATCGGCTCCCCCGCGCCGCGCCAGGAAGACGTCAGCCCGACGGTCCAGCAGCATCAGCACGGGCACGGACTCGGCGGCCCCGTAGGACTCCTCGTTGCGCATCTCCATGGTGATGGCCATGCCCCCCATGGACCCGACCTGCATGTCGGTGATCACCAGGTCGATGCCCCCCTCACGCACGCGATCCAGGGCGGTACGGCCGGTTTCGACCTCGTCGATCTCGATCTCGGGGCCCTCGAGGGTCGCGCGCAGCTCGGCGCGCAGTGCGGGCAGGTCGCTGACGATGAGGACGGTGGCCACGGGCTCAGCGTAGTCCAGCCCCACAACGCCCCTTGCCCCGGACCGTCGCGCTGGCTAGTGTGCCCCCTCGTGGGGGATGGGCAGTGACAGTGCAGGCGGCGCCGTGGCGCCAGCAGGGAGCATGCCGGGGGAGCGAGCAGTCGCTCTTCTTCGCCCCCGACACCGGCGAGGCCCGCGATCAGCGCCGCTCGCGCGAGGCCGCGGCCAAGCGGATCTGCGTCGAGTGCGCCGTGCGGACGACCTGCCTGGAGAGCTCACTCACCCTCAAGGAGAGTCACGGGATCTGGGGTGGACTCACCGAGTCGGAGCGTCGGGGACTGCTGCGAGGTCCAGGACTGGTCTGAAGGCCAGCACGATCGCGAAGAGCGCAAACGTGATCACGTGGACCGCGGTGCACCAGATGCAGATGTGCCCGATGATCAAGATCTCGGCCGCGACCAGCCACAGGACCATGGCCATCGAGACCGTGACCAGGGCGAGGCGCGCCCAGTGGACCCAGCCGCGCGTCGAGCGCCAGGCACCCGGCGTCATCAGCGCGACCAGGGCGACGAAGTCGATCAGGCCGAGCACGGCCACCGGGATGTCGAGGATGTAGGACTGCGGGGAGGTGGTGACGACGCCGCACTCGACGAGTCCCGTCGCCGAGCAGGCCAGGTAGCGGGTGCCCGCGAAGTGGGTGAACGTCAAGTAGCCCGAGACGCCGAGACCCGCCAGGCTGAGCAGCAGCGTGACGACCGGGACCCATCGCGCGACGGGTCCCGGGGCCGGACTCACGAGATGTGCAGGGCCTTCTTGGCGGCCACGACGCCCGGACTGGTGCAGACGTTGCCCGGGTGGTCCTTGGTCATCGAGCAGATGACCGCGGTGTCGTAGTTGGCCGCGGCGACGATCGCCACGGTCACCGGGTTGGAGGCACTGGCGAGGCCCGCCGCGATCGTGTCACGCGACAAGCCCGCCAGCAGCTGGGGCGTGTAGCTGGCCCCCGAGATCAGGTAGCGGTTGCCGAGGGACACGAAGGGGATGGAGTAGTCCTGGGAGGCCGAGATGCCCGGGATGTACTTGGAGGTGTCGTACTTCTTGAAGACGGCGGCCTCCTCCTTGCTCGGCGTCTGGAGCGTCGAGTAGAAGCCGACGGCGCTGTCCCACACGTTGGTGTACTGCTCGACCGACGCGAAGGCCACGTAGCGGGAGCGGTAGTGCGCGCGCACGAAGGTGAACGTCGGGGTGCCCTGGTAGGGCTCGACCGAGCGCGTCGAGCTGATCATGTCGCCCAGCCCGCTGAAGGTGCCGAAGCGGCTGAGGGCGATGATCGTCGGCCAGCGCTCGGCGGCGCAGTAGGGGCAGTACTCGGCGCCGAGATAGAACACCTCGGGCACGATGGCGCCCGTCGAGCTCTTGCCGGTGAGCTCGGGCTGGCCCTTGAGCGGGATGGGCGCCGAGACCGGCACCGCTGGGGAGGTGACGCCGACGGTGTTGAACACCGAGGCGGGGACCGACGCCAGCTCGTTGGCCACGCTGGCGCTGGTCGGAGTGAAGGTCGAGGCCGTGGGGCTCGAGGTGCCCGAGACGACCTTGATGACGACCAGGGCGACGACGACCAAGACGACGAGGCCGATGGCGAGCCACGTGAACAGGCCGGCGGGCCGTCCAACGGTGGCGGGCGCGGGTGGGCGCTTGGCGGGGGGTCTCTTAGCCACGTTGCTCCTTCGGGCGGGGCGAATCTCCCCAAATGTAGTGCGGGGCGCAGGGGTGCCGGTCATCGACGCGGCGGTAGGTTGGCTCATGGCCGACCCCCTGGTGATCCGCGCGGCCGCCACGATCCTGCCCCTGCGCGACGGACCCGACGGGTTCGAGGTCCTGATGGTGCGCCGCAACCCGGCCAGCGAGTTCGTGGGCGGTGCGCACGTCTTCCCCGGAGGCGCGCTCGACGCCGAGGACGGCGCCCTCGACGCGCGCGTGACCGGTCTCGACGACGCCACCGCGTCGCGGATCCTCGGCGTCGCCTCGGGCGGGCTGGCCTACTTCGTGGCCGCCGCCCGGGAGCTCTTCGAGGAGGCCGGCCTGCTGCTAGCCGACGCCCCGGCCGCCGACCCCGACGCGCTCCCGGTCTGGCAGGCGGCGTTGAACGAGCGTCGCAGCACTCTGGGCGAGGTCCTGGCCAGCGAGGGGCTGCGCCTCGACGTGGGCCAGATGCGCTACATCGGCCACTGGGTGACGCCGCTCGGCCAGCCCCGGCGCTACGACACCCGCTTCTTCCTGGTCCCCGCTCCCCCCGAGCAGGTGGCCGCCCACGACCGCGGCGAGACCGTGGCCCACACCTGGGTGCGCCCCGTCGACGCGCTCGCGGCCGGCGCGCGCGGCACGTTCACCCTGATCCTGCCGACGATCCAGACGTTGCGACAGGTGGCCCTGCTGCCCGACGTCGCCGCCGCGCTCGCCTGGGCGGAGGGTCTGGGACCGATCACGCGCGTCGAGCCGCACCTGCGCGAGCGCGGCGGGCACGCCTGGATCACGCTGCCGGGTGAGCCCGGCTACGACGACTGACCCGCGCGAACCCGCCCCAGCGCCCCGCGCGGGGCCGCGGGCTCAGCGGGTTGCGACGGCGCGGTCCAGCGCGTCGAGCAGGCGGGCCGAGCATCCCGCACGCCCGGGCGGCGGGGCGAGGTCGTCGCGCACCCGGCGCGCCAGGGCGAGGAACTCGCCGTCGGCCGGCTCGTCGAGGGCCAGGGGGCGTCCCTCGTCGGCCGCCGCCGACAGGGCCGCCTGCAGGGGGATCGACGCCAGGAGCGGGACCCCGAGCTCGTCGGCCAGGCTCTGGCCGCCGCCGGCGCCGAAGGGGGCGAGCACCTCGCCGTGGGCGCAGGTCAGCGGCGCCATGTTCTCGACGACGCCGAGGATCCGCAGGTGGTGGCCCCGTGCGAAGTCGGCGCTGCGGGCGGCGACCCGGCTGGCCGCGCGGCTCGGGGTCGTGACCAGCACCAAGCCCAGGCGCGGCAGCAGCCGCGCCAGCGTCATGGGGATATCCCCCGTCCCGGGGGGCGTGTCGACGACCAGGTAGTCGATCCCGCTCCAGTCGGCATCCTCGAGGAACTGGGCGACCGCCTTCTGAACCATCAGGCCCCGCCAGGCTAGGGCGCGGCCGTCCTCGGCCAGGAGCCCCATCGACAGGACGCGCAGCTCGCCGGCGCCCACGCGCTGGCGCACCGGGTGCATCCGGCCCCCGGTGGCCTCGACGGGACCGGTGACCCCGAGCAGGCGGGTCAGCGAGAAGCCCCACACGTCGGCGTCGAGCACCCCGACGACGTGGCCGAGCCGCGCGAGCGAGACCGCCAGGTTGGCCGCGACCGAGGACTTGCCGACGCCGCCCTTGCCCGAGGCGATGGCCAGCACCGGCACGGCGGGCGCGAGGCTGGTCAGCGCGCTGCGGTCCTGGGCCGCCGAGCGCACGCGCTCCAGGGCGGCGCGCTTGGCGGCCGGTCCCATCTCGGAGAACTCGACCCGGACAGCGCGCACGCCGGCGACCTGGCGGGCGGTCTCGCGCACGTCGCGGGTGATCTGGGTGCGCAGGGGGCAGCCCGCCGTCGTCAGGGCCACCGACACCACGGCGTCGCCCTCGGGCCCCACCGTGATCGCGCCGATCATGCCCAGCTCGACGACGGAGATCCCGAGCTCGGGGTCGGGAAGGTCGCCCAGGCGGGCGCGGATGTCGTCGGGGAGTCCCACACCGGGACGCTACCGGGACCGGCACGGGTGCGCGCGGCGCCCGGTACCATGGGTCCACACCAGGGAGGTGCCATGACCGACGTCACCACGAGTCCCCAGGCCGCCGTGGCCGAGCCGATCACGCTGACCGCGAACGCGGCGGCCAAGGTCGCCGAGCTCATCGCCGCCGAGGAGTCCACCGACCGCTTGGTGCTGCGCATCGCGGTCAAGTCCGGGGGCTGCTCGGGCTTCCAGTACGACCTGTTCTTCGACTCCGAGATCGCCGACGACGACATCGTCTCGGACTTCGGTGACGTCTCGGTCGCCGTCGACGGCGCCAGCGCCGAGTTGTTGACCGGGTCGATCATGGACTTCTCCGACGGCCTCCAGGGCGCCGGCTTCCACATCGCGAACCCCAACGCCACCCACACCTGCGGGTGCGGCAACTCGTTCAGCTAGAGAGGCGCCATGACTGTCGGTCCCTACTCCCCGTGGCGTCGCGCGGGCGATCTCGTCGTGATCTCGGGCCAGCTGGGCCTGCTGCCGGACCGCGAGGTCCGCACCATGGCCGAGGGCGGTGCCGCCGGCCAGTTGCGCCAGGCCCTAGAGAACGCCCAGCACGTGCTGGAGGAGGCCGGAGCCTCCCTGGACCAGGTCGTCAAGGCCACGCTGTTCCTGGTGTCCATGGACGACTTCGACGCCTGCAACGAGGTGTGGGTCGAGACCTTCAGCGTCCCGCGTCCCACGCGCTCGGCGGTCGCCGTGGCCGAGTTGCCCCTCGGCGCGCGCGCCGAGGTGGAGCTGTGGGCGCACGCGCCCGCGCACTGAGCGCCTAGTCGCCGTCCTCGCGCTCGGGCACGCCGAAGCGGTAGCCGACCGAGCGCACCGTCTGGATCAGGTGGGCGTGCTCCTCGCCGAGCTTGGCCCGCAAGCGCCGCACGTGGACGTCCACGGTGCGCGCCCCCCCGTAGTACTCGTAGCCCCACACCCGGCTGAGCAGCGTCTCCCGGGTGAAGACCCGCTGCGGGTTCGTCGCGAGGAACCGGAGGAGCTCGTACTCCATGTACGTGAGGTCCATCACGCGGCCGGCGATCGTGGCCTGGTAGGTCTCCAGGTTCATCGCCAAGTCGCCGTGCTCCACGCGCGCGGCCACCGACTCGTTGCCGGCGCGCCGCAGCCGGTGCCGCAGCCGCGTGGCCAGCTCACTCACGTCGAAGGGCCCCACGACGAAGTCGTCGAACAGGTCCTCCCGGAACGTCAGGTCGTCGAGCTGGTAGTGGTCCACGAGCAGGATGATCGGCCCGACCGACGTGGTGCGGTGGCGCAGCTGGCGGCACAGGTTCATCGCCTCGGTGAAGGGGAACCCGGCCGCGTTGATGACGGCCCCGGCGAAGCCGCCCGCGGGCTCGAGCGCACTGACCTCGGCCAGGCGCCCCGAGCTGGCGACGGCCGGCGTGACGCCCGTGACCTCGAGGGCCTTGCGGATCGGTCCCTCGCAGGACGGCACGCACAGGACGACGTCGATCACAGCAGTGGGAGGTACCGTTCGAGCTCGAATGGCGTCACCTGACCACGGTAGGCGTCCCACTCGGCGCGCTTGTTGCGCAAGAACCACTCCACCAGGTGCTCGCCCAGGGTCTCGTGCAACAGCGACGAGGTCTCCATCAGGTCCACGGCCTCGGCCAGCGACTGGGGCAGGCGGCCCACGGCCTCGCCCTCTCGCGGCAGCTCGTAGTCGCCCACCACGCCGCGCAGGCCCGCAGCCAGGATGACCGCGAAGGCCAGGTAGGGGTTGGCGGCCGGGTCCGGCGAGCGGTACTCCAGACGCGTCGAGTCGATGCGCCCCGGCTTGACCGAGGGAATGCGCACCAGCGCGGCCCGGTCGAAGCGGGCCCAGTCGGCATTGGAGGGGGCCTCCTGGCCTGGGACCAGGCGCTTGTAGGAGTTGACCCACTGGTTGGTGATCGCGGTGATCTCGGGCGCGTGGCGCACCAGGCCCGCGAGGAAGTGCGTCGCGACCGGGGACAGCCCGTAGGGGCCGTCGCCGATGAAGGCGTTCTCGTCGTCGCGCCACAGGGACAGGTGGGTGTGCATGCCCGACCCCTGGGTCCACGACAGCGGCTTGGGCATGAAGCTGGCGAAGACGCCGGCCTGGCGGGCCAGCTCCTTGACGACGAAGCGCACCGACATGACGGTGTCGGCCATCGAGAGGGCGTCGGTGTAGCGCAAGTCGATCTCGTACTGGCCCGGGGCGTCCTCGTGCTGGGCGTGCTCGACGCCGATGCCCATCTCCTCGAGCATCAGCACGCTGCGGCGCCGCAGCTGGCTGCCCGTGTCGTCGGGGGCCAGGTCGAAGTAGCTGCCGTTGTCGATGGGCTGGGGGGCCGAGTTGATCGGGGGGTCCGCGAAGTAGAAGAACTCCACCTCGGGGGCCACGAAGAACGTGTAGCCCGCGTCGTGGGCCTCGCGCAGCACCCGGCGCAGCTGCTGGCGCGGGCAGCCCGCGAAGGGTGTCCCGTCCAGGTTGTGGATGTCGCAGAAGACCCGGGCGACGCCGTCGCCCTCGTGGTACCAGGGCAGCAGCTGGAAGGTCGTCAGGTCGGGCCGGGCCAGGACGTCGGACTCGTTGGTGCGCGAGAAGCCGTCGATGGCGCTGCCGTCGAAGGTCATGCCCTGGTCGAGGGCGTCTTCGAGCTCGGCCGGGGTCACGTGGAACGCCTTGTGGCGCCCCAGCACGTCGGTGAACCACAGCTGGACGAAGCGGACGCGCCGCTCCTCGACCGTTCGCAGCACGTACTGCGCCTGGCTCTGCACGCTGCTCATTGTTGCACCCCCACGCTCGGGGGCCGCCCTAGCGGCGCGCGACGGCCTTCGCGCCCGTGGCGGCTCGGCTGGTCCGGGCGGGCGCGGCGGCCCGCGCCGGCTTGGCGGCCGGGGCCCGGCGCGGCGCCGTGGCGGCCCCGCAGATCGTCTCGACCATCAGGCGCGCCACGACGTAGGGGTCGGCGTTGGCGTTGGGGCGCCGGTCCTCCAGGTAGCCGCGCTGGTCGCGGGCCACGGCTCCGGGGATGCGCACCGACGAGCCGCGGTTCGAGACCCCGTAGGAGAACGACGACCACGGGGCGGTCTCGTGGGCGCCGGTCAGGCGGTCCTTGATGCCCACGCCGTAGTTCTCGACGTGCTCGAGCGCCCGCGTGGCCAGGGCCTCGCAGCCCGCGATGATCGCGTCGAAGCCGCCGGCCGCGCGCATCTGCTTGGTCGAGAAGTTGGTGTGGGCGCCCGCCCCGTTCCAGTCGCCCTGGACGGGCTTGGCGTCAAAGCTGACGTCGACGCCGTAGTCCTCGGCGATGCGCTGGAGCAGCCAGCGGGCCGTCCAGAGCTGGTCCCCCACGGCGACCGTGCTGAGGACCCCGACCTGGAACTCCCACTGGCCCATCATGACCTCGGCGTTGGTGCCCTCGATGGCCAGGCCCGCGCGCAGGCAGGCCAGCGTGTGGGCCTCGACGATGTCGCGCCCGGGCAGCTTGTTCCCGCCCACGCCGCAGTAGTAGGGGCCCTGGGGGGCGGGGAAGCCCACGTCGGGCCAGCCGTAGGGGCGGCCGTCCTGGAAGAACGTGTACTCCTGCTCGATCCCGAACATCGGCTCGAAGCTGGCGTACTTCTTGGCCGCCGCGACCGCCGCGGCCCGCGTGTTGGTGGGGTGCGGGGTCAGGTCGGCGTTGAGCACCTCGCACATGACGAGGACGTCGTTGGGCCCGCGCAGCGGATCCGGGCAGGTGAAGACCGGCTGGAGCACGCAGTCCGAGAAGCTGCCGGTGGCCTGGTTGGTGCTCGACCCGTCGAAGCCCCACACCGGCGGCTTCTTGCCGTCGGCGACGATCTTGGTCTTCGAGCGCAGACCGTGCGTGGGCTCGGCCCCGTCGATCCAGATGTACTCGGCCTGGTACGCCACTTCGGCTCCTCCAGTGCTGACGTCGGTCGCGCCCCTCGCGACCCCTCAAGTCTGGCGGTCGCGACTCGCCGGCGCACCGCGTTGTGTTAACCCCGTGTGAAACTCGCGCGGACTCCTCTGGGGGCCTGCGCGGGCGTGCCGGTAGGCTTCGCACGTGCCGGTGGTCCGCCTCGCACTCGCCCAGATGAACGCGGTGGTCGGAGGCCTGGCCGACAACGTCGCGACGATCGGCCGCCTGCGCACGGCGGCCGCGGCCGCTGGCGCCGACCTGATGGTGACCCCCGAGTTGGCCCTGGTGGGCTATCCGCCCGAGGACCTCTTGCTCAAGGAGGGGTTCATCGAGTCGGCCCGCGCCGCCCTGGCGGTCGTGGCCAGTGGTCTCGGGCCCGCGGCCCTGATCGGGACGGTCCTGCCCGAGGGTCCGAGCGTCGAGCTCGCCGCCTCGGGGGACAGCCGCGACGTGCCCGAGGGCCCCGACCACCCCCGCGTGGCCAACGCCCTGGTGGCGGTGGATCGCGGCGACGTGGTGGCCACAGCAACCAAGCGCCTCCTGCCCAACTACGACGTCTTCGACGAGCGGCGGTACTTTCGCCGCGGGGTCGGCCCCCACGCCATCGTCAACGTCCGCGGCGTGGCCGTCGGCCTGCTGATCTGCGAGGACGTGTGGGCCGCGGCCGGTCCGGCCGCCGAGCTGGCCGCCCAGGGCGCGACGCTCCTGGTCGTCGCCAACGCCTCGCCCTTCGCGCGCGGGCGCCGGGTCGAGCGCGAGCGCATGCTGGTCGAGCGCGCGCGCGAGGTCGGCTGCCCCATCGCGTACGTGAACCTGGTGGGCGGCCAGGACGAGCTGGTCTTCGACGGCCAGAGCGTGGTCGTGGACGCCCGAGGCGAGGTGCTGGCGCGTGCCGGCGCCTTCGACGAGGCGCTGCTGGTCGTCGACGTCGAGGCGGCGGCCTCCCCGGTCGGCGTCCCGATCGAGACCCTGGGCGCCCCGCCGGCGCCGCGCCGCGGGCCGGTCGCCGAGCCGGCCGACGACGTCGCCGAGATCTACCAGGCCCTGGTCGTGGGCACCCGGGACTACCTGCGCAAGAACGGCTTCCGCTCGGTCGTGCTGGGCATGTCGGGCGGGATCGACTCGTCCTTGGTGGCCACGATCGCCGTCGACGCGGTTGGGGCAGCGGCGGTGCGCGGGGTGGCGCTGCCCAGCCGGTACTCCTCGCCGGGATCCCTGAGCGACGCCGCCGCGGTGGCCGAGCGCCTCGACATCGACCTGGCCGAGGTGCCGATCGAGTCGGTGCACGCGGCCCTGGCCGACGTGCTCGCGCCCCTGCTCGCGGGCGAGCCGACCGGCCTGACCGACGAGAACCTGCAGTCCCGCATCCGGGGCGTCATCCTGATGGCGCTGTCGAATGCCACCGGGGCGATCGTGCTGACGACGGGCAACAAGTCCGAGATGGCGACCGGCTACTCCACCTTGTACGGCGACTCGGCGGGCGGGTTCGCGGTGATCAAGGACGTGCCCAAGACCCTGGTCTACGAGCTGTGCCGCCACCGCAACGCCCGCGCGCGCCGCGACGGCGACCCCGAGCCGATCCCCGAGACCGTGCTGGAGAAGGCCCCCTCGGCCGAGCTGCGCCCCGACCAGCGCGACGACCAGTCGCTGCCCCCCTACGAGGAACTCGACCCGCTGCTCGAGCTCTACGTCGAGCGCGACTTCACGGCCGAGGCGATGGTGGCCCTCGGCTACGACCCCGAGCTCGTGGTGCGCATCGTGCGCCTGGTCGACTCCTCCGAGTACAAGCGCCGCCAGTCGCCCCCCGGGGTGCGCATCACGTCCAAGGCCTTCGGCCGGGACCGGCGCATGCCGATCACCAACGGGTTCCGGCCCGCGTAGGGGTCAAAGGCGGGGAGCGGGCCAGTAGGCTAGAAGGCCCGCTGGAGCGGATGTCCGGAGCGCCGATCGGAGGTTGCGCGGCTCCGTATAACCGAGATGTCTAGGTGGAGCCTCTGGAAGGAGACCATGGCCAAGGATCGCGTCGACCGCGACGATGAGGACCTCGTCCGTCTGTATCTCTCCGACATCGGGCAGTACGCCCTGCTGACCAAGGACGATGAGGTCCAGTTGGCCCAGCTCATCGAGGAGGGCCGCGAGGCCCGGGGCGAGATCGAGGCCGCCGAGGCCGACAAGAAGGTCAAGCTGGCCCCCACGCGGCGCCAGGCGCTGCGGCGCACCGTGCACCGCGGAGAGCAGGCCGAGCGCGACTTCGTCCAGTCGAACCTCCGCCTGGTCGTGTCGATCGCCAAGAAGTACCAGGCCTCCGGGCTGCCGCTGCTGGACCTGATCCAGGAGGGCAACCTCGGTCTGATGCACGCGGTCGAGAAGTTCGACTGGCGCAAGGGCTTCAAGTTCTCGACCTACGCCACGTGGTGGATCCGCCAGGCGATCACCCGCGGCATCGCCAACACCGGCCGGACCATCCGGCTCCCGGTGCACGCCGGCGACACCCTGGCCCGCGTCCAGAAGGCCCAGTCACGCCTGGAGCTCAAGTTCGGTCGGCCGCCCACCATCAAGGAGCTGTGCGACGAGTGCGAGATGCCCGAGGACAAGCTCATCGAGGCGCTGCGCTTCCGCTCCGAGCCGATCTCGCTGTCCGAGCCGCTGCGCGAGGACGGTGACGCCGAGCTCGGCGACGTCGTCGAGGACCGCTCGGCCGAGTCGCCCTTCGACGTGGCCGCCGTCAAGATGATGCCCGAGGCCATCGAGAAGCTGCTCGAGCCCCTTGACGAGCGCGAGCGCAAGATCCTGCGCATGCGCTTCGGCCTCGACGGGGCCGGCGAGATCCGCACCCTCGAGGACGTGGGCGCCGAGATGAACCTGACCCGCGAGCGCATCCGCCAGATCGAGGCCCGCGCCATGAGCAAGTTGCGCCACCCGTCCTCGGACACCGGGGCGCGCGACCTGCTGACCCTCTAGGCCCCCGGTCTCAGGGCCGGCGCGCGCGCGAGCGGCCGAGCACGGCCGCCAGGCCCAGGATCACCACGCTCACCAGGTACGGCGTGCGCGAGCGCGAGCCGCTGGCCGCGCGCACCGGGTGGGTGAAGCTCAGGATCGGCCACTGGCGGTCGTGGGCCAGGCGGGCCAGGGCCCGGTCGGGGTTGACGGCGTAGGCGTGGCCCACGGCCTCGAGCATGGGGGCGTCGGTCTCGGAGTCCGAGTAGGCGTAGGACTCGGCGAGGTCGATGCCGCGCTGCTCGGCCAGCTCGACGATGGCCACGGCCTTGTTGGCGCCCCGGGCGAAGAAGTCCATGTCCCCGGTGAACTTGCCCTCCGCGTCGATACGGGCCCGCGAGGCGATGGCCCCGGTGATGTTGAGGAGGGCGGCGAAGGGCTCGACGACCTCGCTCGGCGAGCTCGACACCAGCCACACCTCGTCGCCCCGGCTGCGGTGGTAGTCGATCAGGGCCCGGGCCTCGGCGTAGACCAGGGGCTCGATGACCTCGTTGAGGGTCGAGGCGACCAGCTCGCGCATCTCGTCGGCGTCCCAGCCCCGCGTCACCTTGAGCACGGCCCGGCCCATCTTGGCCAGGCGGTCCTCGTCGGCCCCGAAGCGCAGGAACAGCATCTGGGTCACGACCGCGCGCACCAGCGTGCGCCGGTGGAGCAGGCCCCGCGCGTGGAGCTGGGGACCGAAGGCGACCAGGGAGGACTTGGCGATCACCGTCTTGTCCAAGTCGAAGAAAGCGGCCCTCACGGCCCCATGCTACGGCTGGGTCCTAGCCGACGAAGGGCTCGGCTCCCTCCTCGGCCGCCTCCGCGCGGGCCAGGAGAATCACGTGATCGTGCTCCTGGAAGCGCATCGAGGGGGTGGGCGTGAGGGGCTGGTCGTGACGCACCACGGCCACCACGCGCACGGCGTCGCTCAGGCGCAGGTCGTCCAGGGTGACCTCGTTGGCCACAGCCGGCGAGTCCGAGGCCAGCGTCACCTCCATGAGGCGCATCCGCCCGTCGGCCAGGTCCAGCAGGTTGATCATCGCGCCCACCTCGACCGCCTCGTCGACCAGGGACGTGATCAGGGCGGGAGTCGACACGGACACGTCGACGCCCCAGCTCTCGTTGAAGAGCCAGGCGTTGCGCGAGTTGTTGATGCGGGCGATCACCCGGGGCACCCCGAACTCCTGCTTGGACAGCCAGCTCACGACGAGGTTGTCCTCGTCGTCCCCGGTCGCCGCGATCACCACGTCCACGTTGCGCAGGTCGGCGGCCACCAGCGAGGAGTACTCGCAGGCGTCCGCGGCCATCACGTTCACCCCGAGCAGCAGGGTCTTGAGCCGCTCGGCGACCGTCGTGACCTGCTCGAGCAGCGTCACCTGGTGGTGCCGGTCCAGGAGGTCCAGGGCGATCGCCGTGCCCACCGAGCCGCCGCCGGCGATGACCACCCTCACGGCGTCCTCCGCTGCAACAGCGCATCGAGCTCGTCGAGGCCGGCCGCGGTGACCAGGAACTCCAGCGTGTCGTCCTCCTGGGCGAAGAGGCCCTCCACGTCGATGCGGCCCGAGCCGCCGCGCACCAGGCCGACGACGCGCACCCGGTCGCCCCGGTTGAACTCGCTGAGGGGCCGCCCGGCCAGGGCGTCGGGGACGATGCGCTCCACCAGGTGCATCGTGCCCGCACCGTCGGACCACTCGATGGAGTCGTCCGAGGGCAGCAGCCAGCGGCGCACCTGCTGGGTCGTCCAGCGCGACGTCGCCACGGTCGGGATCCCGAGCTTCAGGTAGATCTCGGCGCGCTGGGGGTCGTAGATGCGCGCGACCACGTTCTTGATGCCGTAGGTGTCCCGGGCGATGCGCGCGCACAGGATGTTGGTGTTGTCCCCGCTGGTCACGGCGGCCAGCGCGTCGGCGTGGCGCGCCTCGGCCTTGAAGAGGATGTCGCGGTCGAACCCCGAGCCCACCAGCGTCTTGCCGTGGTAACGGGTCAGCCGGCGCAGCGCGTCGCGGTTCTTGTCGACGATGACGACGGAGTGGCCGGTGTCGGCCAGGCCCATGGCCAACTCGGACCCCACACGGCCGCAGCCGACCACGATGACGTGCACGGGGACCATCTGACCACACGTTCTTCGCGGGCCGCAACTGAGCGAGCGGGATCGCTTAGTGTTCTGCTGGTGTCTGAGGCCGACAAGCAGATCTCCAGCAACACGCCGGTCCTCACGTCGCACGCCAACGTGTCGGTCGTCTACCCCGAGACCCTGGGCTACCGCCTCAAGCGTGTCCTGCTCGGCCGGCCGCTGGTCACCGAGCAGCTGGGCGCCGAGCGGCTCGGGCGCACCGTGGCGCTCGGGGTCCTGGCCCCCGACTGCATCTCGTCGTCGGCCTACGGCACCGAGGAGATCCTCGTCCAGATGACCCCCTTCATCGGGCTGGCCGCCTTCAGCCTGGTGGTGCCGGTGATGTTCGTCATCCTCGGGGTGCTCTTCTTCGTGACCACCTCGTACCTCGACGTGATCAAGTACTACACGACGGCCGGCGGCTCCTACGTGGTGGCGCGTGACAACTTCGGCCCCCGCATCGCCCAGGTGGCGGCCGTGGCCCTGCTGATCGACTACATCGTCACCGTCGCGGTCCAGTGCTCGGCCGGCACGGCCGCCTTGACCAGCGCGTTCCCGAACCTGGCCCCCTACACGGTGCCCATCACCGTGGCGGTGGTCGTGATCCTGATCTTCGGCAACCTGCGCGGCCTGCGCGAGGCGGGCAGCTACTTCGCCTTCCCCACGTACTTCTACATCGCGATGCTCGGCATCACGATCGTCGTGGGCTACGTCAAGAAGGCGCTCGGCTCGCTGCACCACGTCGCCCAGCCCGCGGCCCACCTGCTGGTCGACCACCGCCTGGGCGAGCGCGGGTCGGGCCTCCTGATGGGACTGGCCTTCCTCACCTTGCTGCGGGCCTACGCCAACGGGGGGTCGTCACTGACCGGGCTCGAGGCCATCTCCAACGGCGTGGCCTCCTTCCGGCGCCCCGAGTCGCGCCACGCCCGCCAGGTGCTGGTCGTCATGGCGACGGTCCTGGCCTTCTTGCTGCTGGGCACCACGCTGCTCGCGGCCTGGACACACGCGCTGCCCTACGCCGCGGGCACGCCGACGGTCGTGAGCCAGGAGGTCCGCGCGGTGTTCGGTGCCTCGGGCGGCGGGCACTTCATCTTCCTGCTGGTGCAGTTCGCGACGCTGCTCATCCTCTACACCGGGGGCAACACCTCGTTCAACGGGTTCCCGTTCCTCGCCAACTACGTCGCCACCGACCGGTACCTGCCGCGCCAGCTGACCAAGCGCGGCCACCGGCTGGCCTTCTCCAACGGGATCATCGTCCTCGGCATCGTGTCCTTGACGCTGATCCTGATCTTCCGGGCCCAGGTCAACGCGCTGATCGCCCTCTACGCCATCGGGGTCTTCACCGGGTTCACGATGGCGGGCGCCGGGATGGTGGCCCGCCACTTGCGCGAGCGCCAAGGCCGGTGGCGCTTCGGCGTGGTGGCCAACGCGGCCTCGGCCACGGTGACCGCCCTGGTGGTGCTGATCTTCATCCTGGCCAAGTTCACCGAGGGCGCGTGGATCATCGTCGTCGTGGGCCCCCTGATGTACTGGGGCCTGGTGCGCTTCAACCGCCAGTACGAGCTCGAGGAGCAGGCCTTCGAGTCCAGCCGCGCCCGCTCGCTGTCCTCGATCCGGATGAACCGGGTCGTGGTGTTCGTCGACCACTACGACCTGGTGACCGAGCGCGCGCTGCGCTACGTGTCCACGCTCAACGCCTACTCGGTGCGCGCGGTCCACTTCGACATCGACCCCATGGTCACCAAGCGCCTGGAGCAGGCCTGGGGCGCGGCCAACACGGCGTCGGCGCGCATCCCCCTCGAGGTCGTCGAGTGCGAGGACCGCCGGGTCGACCGGGCGGCCCTCGAGCTGGTGGCCGACGTGGTGCGCGACCCCGACGTCTTCTGCATGGTGATCCTGCCGCGCCGCGGCTACTCCTCGCGCCTCCAGCGCCTGCTGCACGACCGCACCGCCGACGCCATCGCCGGCGCCGTCATGCACGTGCCGCGCACCGCGGCCACGATCATCCCCTACCGCATGGCCCCGACCCGCACCGCGGCCGGGGTCACCACCAACGAGCCGGTGAGCGAGCAGGTGGTGCGCGGGGGCGTGCGCGAGGACGCCCACCTGGAGGCCGACGTGCGCCTGGCCCAGCGCTCCAGCGGCGCCTTCCCCATCGGTGCCCTGCGCCAGCGCCAGAACGCCGAGATCGCCGGGCGGGTGCGGGCGATCGCCATCAACCACGAAGGCGGCAGCCACGAGCTGCGCTGCGTGATCGCCGACCCGTCGGGCTCGGTGACCCTGGTCTTCCAGGGCCGCAGCGCCGTTCCGGGCATCGAGCGGGGCACGCGGCTCCTGGTCCGCGGGACCGTCACCTCGTTGCGGCGCGAGGCCGTGATCCTCAACCCGCAGTACGAGATCGTCGCGGCTCCGCCCGCTGAGGAGTAGGGTCACCCTCCCGAAGGGGTTCCCGAGGAGCCACGGCGCGGTGACGAGGTAGGAATGGCGCGAGCACTGGTGATTGTCGAGTCCGTGGCCAAGGCCACGCGCATCCAGGGGATGCTGGGCGCCGACTTCGTGGTCAAGCCCTCGGTGGGCCACATCCGCGACCTGCCCCAGAGCGCCGCCGAGATCCCCGCGGCGGTCAAGTCCGAGCCCTGGGCCCGCCTCGGGATCAACCCCGATGACCACTTCAAGCCGGTCTACGTGGTCAGCCGGGACCGCACCAAGGTGGTCACCGAGCTGCGCGCGGCCCTGAAGGGCGTCGAGGAGGTCTACCTCGCGACCGACGAGGACCGCGAGGGCGAGGCCATTGCCTGGCACCTGCTCGAGGTCCTGCACCCCAAGGTGCCGGTGCGGCGCATGGTCTTCCACGAGATCACCCCCGAGGCCATCGAGCGGGCCGTGCGCGACACGCGCGACCTGGACAACCGCCTGGTCGACGCCCAGGAGGGGCGCCGGTTCCTCGACCGGCTGGTGGGCTACGAGGTGTCGCCCGTGCTGTGGCGGGCCGTCGACAAGGCGCGCTCGGCCGGGCGCGTGCAGTCAGTGGCCACCCGCCTGGTCTGCGAGCGCGAGCGCGAGCGCATGGCCTTCGCCTCGGCCAGCTGGCACGACGTGGTCGTGCGCGCCGCGGTCGACGGCGGCACCTTCGAGGCGCGGGTCGACCTGCTCGACGGCCGCGCGCTGGCGAGCGCCAAGAGCTTCGACGCGCGCGGCCAGCTCGTCGACGAGGCGGTCGTGGCTCTCGGGGGCCCCGAGGCCACCGGCCTGGCGACGCACCTCGTGGGGGCACCTTGCCAGGTGGCCTCGATCACCGAGACGCCGCGGGTCCAGCGCCCCCAGCCACCCTTCATGACCTCGTCGCTGCAGATCGAGGCCAGCCGCAAGCTGCGCTTCGACCCCGAGCGCACCATGCGGGCGGCCCAGCGCCTCTACGAGCAGGGCTGGATCACCTACATGCGCACCGACTCGACCACGCTGTCCAGCGAGGCGCTGGAGGCCGCGCGCCACATGGCGACCGAGCTCTACGGGTCCGAGTACGTGGCCAGTGCCCCGCGCCGCTACGACCGCTCAGTCAAGAACGCCCAGGAGGCCCACGAGGCCATCCGCCCCGCGGGCGAGACCTTCCGCACGCTGGAGGAGGCCGAGGCGCTCCTCGGTGGCGACGAGCGCGTGCTCTACGAGCTCATCTGGAAGCGCACGCTGGCCTCCCAGATGGTCGACGCGCGCCTGCGCCAGCGCCGGGTGCGCCTGCGGGCCACGCTGAGCGATCCCGACCAGACGGTCGAGCTCGTGGCCACGGGGCTCCAGATCGAGTTCGCGGGGTTCCGGCGGGCCTACGTCGAGGGGTCCGACGACCCCGAGGCCGAGCTGGCCGACCAGGAGCGCCTGCTGCCGCCGCTGCGCGAGGGCGACGCCGTCGCGGTCCGCAGCGCCGAGGCCCGCGACCACCAGACCCAGCCGCCCGACCGCTACTCGGAGGCCACGCTGATCAAGCAGCTCGAGGACCTCGGGATCGGCCGGCCCTCGACCTACGCGTCGATCATGAAGACGATCGACCGGCGCGGCTACGTGTGGAAGAAGGGCAAGGCCCTGGTGCCGACGTTCCGGGCCTTCGCGGTGGTGAACCTGCTCGAGGCCTACTTCCCCGACCTGGTGGACTACCAGTTCACCGCGGCCATGGAGGACGACCTCGACGCCATCGCCGATGGGCACCAGGACCTCGAGCCCTGGCTGCGCCGCTTCTACTTCGGCGACCCGGCAGCCGACAGCGACTTCGCGCGCCGCGGCCTGCACCGGGCCACGCGCGAGGCCGGCGACTTCGACTTCGCGGCGATCAACTCGCTCCCCCTGGGCGTCGCCCCCGACGGCCTGGCGGTGTCGGTGCGCTCGGGCCGCTACGGCCCGTACCTGGTCCACGGCGAGGACCGCGTCTCGATCCCCGAGGCGACCGAGCCCGACACCTTGAGCGTGGCGCGCGCCCTCGAGCTGCTGGAGGCGCCCTCGGGCGACCGGGTGGTGGGCCTCGACCCCGCCTCGGGCGAGGAGATCCTCGTCAAGACCGGCCGCTACGGCCCCTACGTCCAGCGCGGCGAGGCGGGCGCCGAGAAGCCCCGGACCGTATCGCTGCTGGCGAGCATGTCGCCCGAGACGTTGACCCTGGACCAGGCGCTGGCGCTGCTGGCCCTGCCCCGCGAGCTCGGCCGCCACCCCGCGGACGGCGAGCCGGTGCTGGTCAACCACGGCCGCTACGGCGCCTACGTGACCTGGGGCTCCGAGACGCGCTCGCTGGCCGAGGAAGACCAGGTGATGACGGTCACGCTGGACGAGGCCGTCGCCCTGCTGGCCCAGCCCAAGGCGCGCGGCCGGCGCGCGGCGGCCGGACCCCTGCGCGAGCTCGGCGAGGACCCGGTGACCCACCGGCCAGTCGTGGTGCGCACGGGACGCTTCGGCCCCTACGTGACCGACGGGGAGAGCAACGCGACGCTGCGCGTCGGCGACACGCCCGAGACCATCACGCTGGAGCGCGCCGGCGAGCTGCTGGCCGAGCGGCGCAACGCCGAGCCGCGAGCCCCGCGGTCCGCGCGACCGCGCGCGGCCGCACCCAAGCCGGGCACGGCCAAGGTGGTCAAGGCCACGCGGTCAACCGCGGCGCGCGCGGCCAAGCGCCCAAGCCGGGCGACGGCGGCGCGGCGCCCGAAGAGCGCGTCGTGAGCCGGGGGCGGTTCCTGGTCTTCGAGGGCATCGACGCGTGCGGCAAGACGACCCAGGCGCGCCGGGTGGCGGCGGCCCTCGGGGCCCGCTTCGCCTTCGAGCCCGGTGACAGCGACCTGGGCGCCGAGCTGCGCCGGTGGCTGCTCGACGCGGCCACGCCCATGGCGCCGGCCACCGAGTCGCTCCTGATGCTCGCGGACCGGTCCCACCACGTGGCCACGGTGATCGAGCCGGCGCTGGCCGCGGGCACGACCGTCGTGGCCGACCGCTTCGCTGCCTCGACCATCGCCTACCAGGGCTACGGGCGCGGCCTCGACCTGGCCCTGGTGGGCGCGGCGACCGACCTGGCGATCGGCTCGTGCCGGGCCGACCTGACGGTGCTCCTCGACATCGCGCCGGAGGTCGCCGACGAGCGGCGGCGGCGCGACCACCAGGACCGCTTCGAGTCGGCGGACCTGGCCTTCCACGAGCGCGTGCGCGCGGGCTACCAAGCCCTGGCGGCGGCCGACCCCGACCACTGGGTGGTGCTCGACGGGTCGGGAGACCTCGCGGCGGTCGACGCCGCCGTCGACGCCGTGCTGGCCGCCGGCGGGTGGCGGGGTGCCTGACGTCCTGGACCGGCTCGTCGGCCAGGCGAGCGCGGCCGAGCAGGTCCGTCACCACGTGCGCCGGCCGGTGCACGCCTACCTGCTCGTGGGGCCGCCGGGCGTCGACCTGCACGAGGCGGCGACCGCCATGGCGGCCGCCCTCCAGTGCCCCGACGCGGGCTGTGGCACCTGCGAGACGTGCCGGCGCGTGCTCGAGGGCGTCGACGCCGACGTGACGGTGATCGAGCGGGCCGGCACCACCTGGCGCGTCGACGAGCTGCGCGAGGCCGAGCGGGTGGCCCGCCGCCGGCCCCTGGGCGCCGGGTACCAGATCGTGATCATCGAGGACATCGAGCTCTCGGTCGCCGGGGCGGCCGCGACGGCGGCCACGCTGCTCAAGTCCTTGGAGGAGCCCCCCGAGCGCACGATCTTCCTGCTCACCGCACGGGACCTGCCCGCCGGCCTCGAGACCATCGTCTCGCGCTGCGTGGTGATCCGGTGGCGGGCCCTCAGCCCGGACTCCCTGGTCGGTGCGCTGGAGGCCGAGGGCGCTGATCCCGCGGCCGCTCAGGCGGCCGCGGCGGCGGCCAACGGCGACCTGCGTCGGGCGCGGGTCCTGGTGCGCGACCCGGCACTGGCCGAGCGACTGGCGGGCTGGCGCGGCATCCCGTCGCGCCTGAGCGGCGAGCTGAGCGCGGTGATGGGTCTGGTCGACGAGATCGAGCGGGGCCTGGACGCCGCGATGGCGCCCCTGGTCGCCTGGCAGAGCGCCGAGACCGCGCGGCGCCGCGAGGATGAGAAGGCCGTGGGCGCGCGGGCCACGCCGCGCCGCGAGATCGAGGCGAGCCAGCGGCGCGAGCAGCGGCGCTTCCGGGTCGAGGAGATCGCCTGGGGACTGCGCGTGCTCTCGGAGGTCTACCGGGACCGGCTGGTCGAGGCGCTCGAGGACCCGGCCGGGCCGCGCGGCACGTCGCGCGCCCGCTCCAGCCTGGTCGCGCTCGAGCTGATCGCCGAGACGCACCGGCGCCTGGCGACCTCGATGGACGAGGTGCTGATGCTGAGCGACCTGCTCATCGGGCTGGCCTCCGCCTAGACGGCCCGCGGAGCCCGTGCGGTAGTGTGTCCTGCGCGCCTGGGTAGCTCAGCTGGTAGAGCAGCGCATTCGTAATGCGCAGGTCAAGGGTTCGAATCCCTTCCCAGGCTCCCAGCGTCCCGTGCTGCGCGGGCGAAGTCGGCCGAGCGCTCCTCCCAGTTGCGGTACCGGTCGAAGCTCGGCGCGGCGGGCGAGAGCAGCACCACGCCACCCGCGGAGAGGAAGTCGCGAGCCCGCGCGACGGCCTGGTCCAGGTCCTCGACCTCGACGACCGCGACGTCCGCGCTGGCCGATCGGATGCTCTGGGCGATGCGGGTGCCGGCCGGCCCCATGACGGCGACCAGGGTGGGCGCGTCCCGATCGGCAACAGCCCGGGCCAGCGGGGCGTAGTCGACACCGCGGTCGTGGCCCCCGGCGATCAGGGCGACGGGCTCGGTGGCGAAGACCGCGAGCGCGGCCACGGCCGGCAGGGGTGCGGTCGCCAGCCCGTCGTCGACGTAGCGCAGTTGCCCGCTGGGGCGGTCCTCGGTCGCCACGACGCTCAGGCGCCCGGCCAGGGGCGCGAAGTTCGCCGCGCCCGCGGCCAGCGCGGCGGCGACGTCCTCGCGAGGGCGCCCGAGGAGTGCGGCCACGGCAGCCACGGCCACGCCGACGTTGCCGTCGTTGTGGGCGCCGGCCAGGTGCAAGGCGCTGGCGAGCCCGATCGGGCCCGCCACCTCGACGGCGCCGCCGAGCAGGTCGCGGCGCGCGATCAGCTCGGGCTGGTCGGCGATCACCGTGACGTGGGGCCCGGCCGCCCGGGTGAAGGAGAGCTTGTCCGCGTGGTACTGGTCGAGCGAGCCGTGCCAGTCGAGGTGGTCCGACCCGAGCGACGTGATCGCGATGACCGCGGGCGCCCGCTCGATCTCGGGGGCCTGGTAGCTCGAGACCTCGACGACGGTGTAGCCCGACCACGCGGCGAGGGTCGGGTCGTAGGGGGGCTGGCCGATGTTGCCGACGGCGCGGGCCTCTTCGCCTAGGCACGTGAGGGCGTGGACCGCGAGCGCGGTCGTCGTCGACTTGCCCTTGGTGCCCGTGATGGCGATGACGCGCGAGAGGTCGGTCTCGCAGAACCAGAGGTTCAGCGCCGAGGTCACGGGGACCTGCTCGCGCAGGGCGACGACGTCGGCGCGCTGGCGCGCGATGCCCGGGCCCTTCAGCACCACGTCGCAGGCGGCCAGTGCCGCCAGGCCCCCGGTGCTCGTCACCAGCACGCCGACCGAGGGGTCGTCGTCGACGATCACGACCTCGGCGCCGACCGCGCGCAGCCGGGCCTCGGTCGCGCGGCCCTCGCGGCCGTAGCCGAGGACGCCCACGCGGCGCCCCGCCAGGTCAGCGAAGCCAGTGGGATGGAACACGGGTCTCTCCAGCGGGTTCGAGCAGGTCGGCGTCGGGGACCGGGCCGAGCTCGGCGGCGAGCGCGGCGAGGTGCGCGACGCCCGCCCAGGCGGGCGCGGCCACCGCGCGCCGCAGGGCGGCCGCGCTCTCGGCCGGGTCGCCCACGCACTCGAAGGGCTTGGGCTCGGCGCCCCGGCCGACCAGCGTGCGCAGCTGGTCGAGGCGCGCCGGGTCGGCCAGGGGCTCGCCGTGGAAGATCGCGGCCAGGCGGTCGCGCGCCACGAAGGGGGCCAGCACCAGGTTGACGAACAGGCACTTGTCGCACTGGCCGCACCAGGTGGTCGCGCGGCGCGCGGGGTCCTGGGCGAAGGCCCGGTTGCAGCTGCGGAAGACCTCGTGGTACTGGGGCAGGCGCGCGAAGCGCTCGGCCACCCACAGCTCGGAGCGGTCGCGCAGCAGGCTGGCGACGACCAGGGCGTCGCCGACGGACTCGGCCAGGGCCGCGCCGAGCAGTTGCTCGGCGTCCCAGGACTTGCTCCACTGGTGGTTGACCGGGCGGCCCGCCCGGACCAGGTTGGGCTCGGAGGCCGAGCGCTCGTTGCTCATCACGACGCCGCCGCGCCCGCTCGCCGCCGCGGCGGTCGCGGCCAGCAGCGTCACCATGGCCGTGACCGGCACGTGGCCGCGCCACAGGCTGGCGTCGGAGGTCAGGGCCGGGTCGAGCCGGCGCGACGCGCGCACCACGGGCCGACCGGTGACGCCGGCCGTGGCCTCGAGGGCGGCGAAGGGGCCGCTCGCCGGGCTGACGATGAAGAGCGCCTGGTCGAGGTCGGCGGGCAGCTCCTCCAAGGCGACGACCGAGTCGATCCCGCCGCCGAAGGGCACCAACACCCGGCGGGGGTCCCCCGCGGCCAGGGCCGCCACGAGGGGCGCGCCTCCGGTGACCTCGACGTCGGAGAGGTCCAGGTCGTTGCGCACGGCGAACTCGCCGAGCCCGTCGCGGATGGCCGCAGCGAGCAGGGCGCGGCCGGCCGGACCGACCGGCGTCGCGGTGAGGTCGACGTGGCGCGCCGCCCCGGCCTTCAGGTACGACAGGCCAGCCACCAGGTACCACAGCGTGGCCCCGGCCCGCGGGGCCGGGGCGCGCAGGTCGCCGACCCCTTCGAAGGCCACCTCCTCGACGAAGGCGCGCCCGTCGAGGTCGTAGTGGGCGCGCAGGACGTCGGCCTCGACCTCGAGGCCGCGGTAGGCGAAGACCTCGGCGCGCGAGCGGCTCACGACGCCCCCGGGTCGCGACGGGCGACGAGGGCCACCCGGCCGGTCGGCGCCCCGGCGCGGTGCGAGAAGAAGAGGGCGTTGTCGTCGGTGGCCGCGTCGACCCGGTGCACCTGGTCGGGGGCCAGGCCCAGCTGGTGGAGCTGGGCGACCGCCACGGCCACCAGGTCCAGGCGCGAGCGGTCGCCCGCGTCGGGCGCCAGGGCGCCCGGGACGTCAGCGAAGCGCGCCGCGACCTCCGGGCCCACCTGGTAGCGCGCGGGCGAGATGCCGGGCCCGATCGCCGCGAACACGCGGCGTGGCTCCGCGAAGTGGGCGAGCGTCGCGGCGAGCACGCCGGCGTCGAGGCCGCGCCACCCGGCGTGTACGACGGCGAAGCGCTCGGACTCCGGGTCGCACAGCACCAGGGGCAGGCAGTCGGCGACCAGCACCGCGAGGGCCAGGTCGTCGCGCTCGCACACCAGCGCGTCGGCCGGGGCCGGGGCTCCCGGGGCGGCCCAGGCGACCTCGCGGCCGTGGCACTGGTCCATGGTGATCAGGGAGACCGGGGCCACACGGGCCGCGGCAGCGACCCGGCGCCGGTTCTCGGCGACCGACGCGGGGTCGTCGCCCACGTGGTCGCCCAGGTTGAGCGTGTCGAAGGGGGCGGCACTGACCCCGCCGGCGCGGGTCGTGACGAAGGCGCGCACGCCGGGCGTCCAGGCCGCCGGCAGGTCCAGGACGGGCAGCGCGCCCGTGGCGCTCACTGGGCCCGACACGCGGGGCACCGCCCGGTCAGCTCGAGGACGTGGGAGAGGTCGTCGTAGCCGGTGCGCTCGCCGAGCTCGGCGGTGAAGCGCTCCAGCAGGGGTGCGTCGATGTCGACGGTCGCCCCGCACTCCCGGCACGAGAGGTGGTGGTGGTGGGCATCGGTCGCACAGCGGCGAAAGAGGCTCTCGCCGCGCTCGGTCATGACCACGTCGACCTGGCCGGCCTCCACCAGGCGGCGCAACTGTGCGTAGACGGTGGCCAGCGACACCGTGGTGCCCTGGCCCCCGACGGCCGCGTGCAGGTCCCGCGCGCTGATGAAGCCCGCCGTGCGGGCCAGTCCCTCGAGGATGGCGCGCCGCTGGGCGGTGTTGCGCTCGGTGGCCACGGGGCCAGTGTAGTCCCCTGCGCTTGTAATACAGAACGATTCCAGATAACATATGTGGAATGATTCCAGTCTGGAGACGCGGGGTGGTCGTGGCCGCGGCCGGGGCGTTGGCCCTGGGCGCGGCCAGTGTGCTGACCCCGGCCGCCGGGCCGGCGGCCGGCGGGGCGAGCCGTCCCCAACCCGCACGCCCCGTCATCGTCGCGGGCGTCTCGGAGTGGGCCGCGCTGGCCCGTGCGGTCGTGGGACCCGACGCGAAGGTCGTCTCCTTGCTGAGCGATCCCAACGCCGACCCCCACAACCACGAGGCGACGCCCGCGGACGCCACGCACGTCGCCCAGGCGACGCTCATCATCGAGAACGGCGCCGGCTACGACGCGTGGCTGTCCCAGCTGGTCGCGGCGCGGTCCCAGCCCGTCGCCGTGATCGACGTGGCCCACCTGATGCACGTCTCGACGGGCCAGAACCCCCACCTCTTCTACGACCTCACCGCCGCGCGCCGGATGGTCGCGGCGCTGGCCGCCCGCCTGGCGTCGCTGCCGAGCGGCCCGGCGATCGCCCGCCGCGCGCGGCAGGTCTCGGGCGAGCTGGCGCAGCTCGCCGGCCAGGTCCGCGCCATCAAGCGGGTCTGTGCGGGCGTGCCGGTCGCGGCCACCGAGGACGTCGCCACCTACCTGGTCTCGGCGATGGGGCTGCGCATCGTGACGCCCGAGCCCCTGCGCCTGGCGATTGGCAACTCGGTCGACCCCTCGATCCACGACCTGGCGCTGGCCCTGGTCCAGCTGACCCACCACCCGGCCCTGCTCGTCGACAACGTGCAGACGGCGACGCCGCTCACCCAGGAGATGGTCCGGGTGGCCCAGGCCCACGGGGTGCCGGTCGTCCGGGTCACCGAGACGCTGACGGCCCCGAGCGACGTGGTCCAGCTGCGCCACGTGATCGGCGCGATTCGCCACGCCCTGCAAAAGGAAGGATGCGCACCATGAGTGTTCTCGAGGTTCGCGATGCCGCCGTCACCCTGGACCGCCGCGTGATCTGGCAGGGCGCGACGTTCCGCCTGGAGCGCGGCGCGGTCGCCGCGGTGCTGGGACCGAACGGGGCGGGCAAGTCCACGCTGCTGCGCGCCGTCGTGGGCCTGGTGCCCCTGAGCGCGGGCGCGGTGTCGGTCTTCGGGGCGCCGCCCCACCGAGGCGACCCCCGGGTCGGCTACGTGGCCCAGTCGCGGGCGGCCGACACCCTGTCCACCATGACGGGCCGCGACTACGTGGGCCTCGGCTACGACGGGCCGACCGTCGGGTGGCGGCGCGACCGCGCCCGGGCCGACGTCGTGGCGCGCGCCCTCGCCCTGACCGGGACGACGACCTTCGCCGATCGGCCGCTGCGCACGCTCTCGGGCGGGCAGCACCAGCGCATCGCCATCGCGCACGCCACCGTCTTTCGCCCCGAGCTCCTGCTGCTCGACGAGCCCCTGGCTGGGCTGGACCTCGCCGCCCAAGCCGAGGTCGTCGACCTCATCAACCTGGTGCGCGACCAGACGGGCGCGGCCGTGCTGGTCGTGGCCCACGACCTCAACCCGCTGGCGCCCATCGTGGACCGCGTGGTGTGGATCGCGCGCGGCCACGTCCGCTGCGGCAGCCCCGACGACGTGGTCAACGAGGCCACGCTGAGCGAGCTCTACGGGCATCCCATCGAGATCGTCCACACGGCCCGGGGGCGCCGCGTGATCGTGGGCCTCGACGAGGAGTTCGCCCACCCGCACCCCCACGGGCACGTCCACGAGAACGAGGACCCCCACGCCCACCTGGACGAGGTCTACGACGAGGTGACGCGATGAGCCTGACGACGCTGCTCGGCTTCTCCTTCGTCCAGAACGCCATCTACGCGGTCACCGCGGTGTCGCTGGCCGCGGGGGCGGTGGGCTACTTCGTGGTGCTGCGCCGCCAGGCCTTCGCCGCCCACGCCATCGGCCACATCGGCTTCGCCGGGGCCGCCGGTGCGGTGCTGCTGGGCCTGGCCCCCGTCGCGGGTCTCCTGGTCTTCTGTCTCGGCGCCGGACTGGTGATCGGCCTGGCGGGCGCCTCCCTGGACGACCGCGACGCGGTCGTCGGGGTCACCCTGACGGCCGCCTTGGGACTCGGTGTGCTCTTCATCTCGCTCTACAGCGGTTACGCCAACGCGACGTACTCGATCCTGTTCGGACAGATCCTCGGGGTCACGACGGGGGACGTCTGGCTGGTGGCGGGCCTGTCGGCGGCGGTGCTGCTCACGGTCTCTCTGGTCTATCGACCCTTGCTGTTCGTGTCGGTCGACGCGCAGTCGGCCGCGGTGCGCGGCGTCTCGCCGATGGCCTACTCGGTGCTGTTCATGAGCCTGCTGGCGCTGACGACGGTCGTGGCGATCCAGATCGTGGGCGTGCTGCTGGTCTTCGCCCTCCTCGTCGCGCCGGCGGCCACGGCGGCGGCCCTCACCGGCCGGCCGGCGCGCGCGCTGGTCCTGGCGATGGCCCTGGCCCTGGCGTCCTCGTGGATCGGCCTGGCGCTCGCCATCTGGATCGGGGGGCCGACCAGCTTCTGGATCACGGCGCTGGCGTCGCTGGCCTACCTGGGTGCTCGGGTCCGCTCGCGCGTGGGCCAGGTCCACGGCCAGCGCGTCGCGGCCTAGCCTGGCGCCGTGGGCGACCCCGCCGAGGCGCTGCTGGCGCTGTGCCGCTTCCCGCCGGCGGGCACGGCGGTCGACCTGGCGGTGTCGGGCGGGCCGGACTCAGTCGGCCTGTGGCTGCTGGCCCAAGCGGCGGGCCTCGAGGTGCACGTCCACCACGTCGACCACGGCTTGCGCGCGGCGAGCGTCCGCGACGCCGCCCTGGTCGCCGAGATGGGGCAGCGCCTCGCCACGCCGGTCACCATCCACCGCACGGCCGTCGCGCCGGGGCCCAATCTCGAGGCCCGGGCGCGCGCGGCGCGGCGCGGGCTGCTGCCCGCGGGGGCGCTGACCGGGCACACCATGGACGACCTGGCCGAGACGGTCCTGGTGAACCTGCTGCGCGGGGCGGGCGTCGATGGCCTGAGCCCCCTCGTCGGCGACCCGACCAAGCCGCTGATCGGCCTGCGGCGGGCCGCGCTGCGCACCTTCGTGGAGGCGGCGGGCGTGCCGTTCGCCCACGACGAGTCCAACGACGACCTGCGCTTCGTGCGCAATCGGGTGCGCCACCAGGTGGTGCCGCTGCTCGACGCGGTGGCCGAGCGCGACGTCGTGCCGCTGCTCGCGCGCCAGGCCGGCCTGCTGGCCGAGGAGCGCCGGTGGCTCGACGAGGTGGCGGCCGACGCGCGGGCCCTCGGCGAGGTCGACTGCCGCGAGCTGACCAGCTGGCCGCGGGCCCGCCTGCGGCGCTGGTTGCGCGAGCGCCTGCGCCTCGACGAGGAGCGCCATCCGCCCTCCTCGGCCGAGGTCGAGCGCGCCATCGCGGTCGTCGAGGGGCACGCGCGGGCCGCCGAGCTCGGCGGGGGCCACCGGCTCAGCCGCTCGGGGCGGCGTCTCCGCCTCGACGAGGGAGGCTGAGGACCCGCTCCGCTACGCTTTGCCGACATGGACTCCCCTGCGGATGCGGCCGTGGACGCGCACTGGGCGGCGCACGATCTGGGGGAGGTCGTCGTGTCGTCGGCGGAGCTGGCCCAGCGCGTCAGCGAGCTGGGCGCCCAGATCACGCGGGACTACGCCGGGCGGCCCCCGCTGCTGGTCGGGGTGCTGAAGGGGGCCGTCAACTTCATGTCGGACCTGATGCGCGCGATCGAGCTGCCCGTCGAGGTCGACTTCATGGCCGTCTCGAGCTACGGGGCGGCGACCAAGACGAGCGGCGTGGTGCGCATCGTCAAGGACCTCGACGTCGACCTGGTGGGACGCGACGTCCTGGTGATCGAGGACGTCGTCGACTCGGGCCTGACCCTCAACTACCTGCGCCAGTACCTGGGGGCGCGCGAGCCGCGCAGCCTCGAGGTCTGCGCGCTGCTGCTCAAGGAGGGCGAGCAGCGCGTCGAGCAGGACCTGCGCTACGTCGGCTTCTCCATCGGTCCGTCCTTCGTGGTGGGCTACGGCCTCGACGTGGCCGAGCGCTACCGCAACCTGGACGCCATCTACACCTACGTGGGCGCCGTCTAGTGGTCGACCGGCCGCGCGTCGAGCGCCTGGTGCGCGAGCTGCTCGCGGCGATCGGCGAGGACCCCGAGCGCGAGGGCGTCGTCGACACGCCGCGCCGGGTGGCCGACATGTACGTCGAGCTGTTCGAGGGCATCGAGGCCGACCCGGGCGAGCACCTGCGCGTCACCTTCGAGGCCGGGCACGACGAGATGGTCATGGTGCGCGACATCGCCTTCACGTCGCTGTGCGAGCACCACCTGCTGCCCTTCGTGGGCCAGGCCCACGTCGCCTACCTGCCCGGGCCCGACGGCCGCATCACCGGGCTGTCCAAGATGGCCCGCCTCGTCGAGGGCTACGCGCGGCGCCTGCAGGTCCAAGAGCGGATGACGACCCAGATCGTCGAGGCGCTCGAGCACGAGCTGCATCCGCGCGGCTCCATCGTGGTGCTCGAGGCCGAGCACTTCTGCATGTCCATGCGCGGGGTCAAGAAGCCCGGAGCCACGACCGTGACCTCGGCGGTGCGCGGCATCTTCCGTGACGACCCGGCCTATCGCGCCGAGGCCCTCGAGTACATCCACCAGAGGCGCTCCCCGTGGCGCTGAGCCCCCGCGTCATGGGGATCGTCAACGTCACTCCCGACTCCTTCTTCCCCGACTCGCGCACCCCGACGACGCTCGCCGCCATCGAGCGCGGCCGGTCCTTGCGGGTGGCCGGCGCCGACGTCATCGACATCGGCGGGGAGTCGACGCGTCCGGGGGCGACCCTGGTGAGCACCGACGAGGAGATCGCGCGGGTGGTGCCGGTCGTGGCGGCGCTGGCCGGCGAGGTCGTGGTCTCGGTCGACACGTCCAAGCCCGAGGTGGCGCGGGCCACCGTCGCGGCGGGGGCGACGATCATCAATGACGTCACCGGCGAGCTGGTCGAGCTGGCCGGCGAGCTCGGCGTCGGGATCGTGGCCATGCACAGCCGGGGCCTGCCCGCCACCACCCCCGAGGCGCCGACCTCCCCCGACATCGTCGGCGAGGTCGTGGCCTTCCTGGAGGAGCGGGCGGTGCGCGCGCGCAGCGCCGGGGTCCCCCGGCTGTGGCTCGACCCGGGCATCGGGTTCTCCAAGACCGCCGACGAGAACTGGGCCCTGCTCGGGCACCTGGGCGAGATCGTGACCCTGGCCCACGGCTACGGGGCCGACGTCCTCGTGGGCACCAGCCGCAAGCGCTTCCTCGACACCCTGACCGGGACGGCCAACGTCGCCGAGCGCCTGGAGGCGTCCCTCGCCACCGCCACGTGGGCCATGGCCTGCGGGGTGGACCTGGTGCGCGTCCACGACGTCGCGGCGACCGCCCAGGCGCGCGACCTGCTGGTCGGGCGCCGTTCCGAGGCGGTCGCGTGAAGTCCAAGTGGTCCGTCGGGATCGAGCCGCGGGGCTTCACCTGGGTCTACCGGGGCCGCCTGGCGGTCGCCGAGCGGCCCGGCGGCTCGACCGCCGTCCACCGGCGGGTCCGCCGCGACGAGGAGCTGCTCTGGCTCCAGCACCAGGGCTTCACCCGGATCGTCTCGCTGCTCCCGCTGTGGCCCAACGCCACCGCCTACGAGGCGCACGGGATGGTGAGCGTCCACTACGGCCTGCGCACGGGCTCGGGCCAGCGCGACGTGCTGTCGGCGTGCTACCGGGACCTGGCGGCGTCGGCGGCCTCGGGCCAGGTGACGCTCCTGCACGGTGACGACGTCTCGGACCGCATCCTCGGAGTGGTCGCGGGCTACCTGGTCTGGAGCGGCACCGTGGCCGTGCCCCCGGCCATCGCCCTCGTCGAGCGGCTCTTCCGGCGCTCGCTCGGCCCCGACGGCCGCGCGATGCTCTCGGACCTGCCCGAGGCACCGTGAGGAGGGGGCCGCGGTGAGCGACCGGATCGAGCTGCGCGGCCTGCGGGTGTCGGTGGTGGTGGGCGTCCTGGAGCACGAGCGCCACCGCGAGCAGCCCGTCGAGATGGACCTCGACCTGGAGCGTCCCCTGGAGCGCGCCGGCCAGGTCGACGACGTCGCGGCCACGACGGACTACGGCGCGGTCCTGGCCCTGGCGGCCCGGGTGGCGAGCGAGGGCCGCTTCCAGCTGCTCGAGGCGCTGGCCGACCACGTGGCCCGGGCGGTGCTGGCCAGTGACGGCGAGCTCGAGGCCGTAACGGTGACGGCGCGCAAACTGCGCCCCCCGGTCGTCGAGGACGTCGCGACCGTCGGCGTGCGCCGCCGCGTGCAGCGGTGAGGCGGGCGTTCTTCTCCCTCGGGTCGAACCTGGGTGACCGGCGCGCGCACCTGGTGGCCGGCGTCGCGGCGGTGGCCGCGGGCGAGCCCGTGCGGGTCTCGCGGGTCTACGTGACCGAGCCGGTCGGCGGCGTCGCCCAGCCGGACTTCTGGAACCTGGTCGTCGAGGTGACGACCGAGGCGCCGCCGGCCGCGCTGCTCGAGCGGGCCCGGCGCGCCGAGGACGCGCGGGGCCGCGAGCGCACCGTCCGCTGGGGGCCCCGCACCCTCGACGTCGACGTGATCTGGATCGACGGCTACACCAGCGACGACCCCGAGCTGACCGTCCCGCACCCCCGCGCCTTCGAGCGCGCCTTCGTCCTGGTGCCGTGGCGCGAGCTGGCACCGGACCTGGTCTCGGCGCCGGCCGTGGCGGACGCGGGCGGGAAGGTCGCCGTGCTGGGTACACTCGACGAAGTGGAGTGACCGAACGGCACCTTCGGGGCCGGAACGGGGGGAGCCATGGAAATCGCCATCGTCGGGGTCGGCCGTGCCGGCCAGTCCTTCGCCCGCGCCCTGAGTGCCCACGGGCACCGGGTGCGCCTGGTGCACCACGACCAGCTCGCCGCGGTGGGCCCGGCCCGCCTCGTGCTGCTGGCCACGCCCGACGACGCGGTCGCCGAGACCGCCGCGCGCCTGGCGCCCGACGCGGGGCGCGTCGTGGCCCACATCGCCGGCTCGCTGACCCTGGCGCCGCTGGCCGGGCACCCGCGCGTGGCCTCGCTGCACCCGCTGGCCGTGCTGTCCTCGCCGCGCGTCGGCGCGCACCGCCTGGTCGGGGCGACCTACGCGGTGGCCGGCGACGACCTGGTCCTTCAGGTGGTGGCCTCGCTCGAAGGACGCGTGATCCGTGTCCCCGACGAGCGCCGCGCCCTCTACCACGCGACCGCCGCCGTCGCGGCCAACCACCTGGTGGCCCTGCTGGGCCACGTGGAGCGCCTGGCGCGCCTGAGCGGGCTGGAGCTGGCCGACTTCCTCGACCTGTCGCGCCAGGCCCTGGACGACGCGGCCGCGCGGGGCCCGCGCGCCGCCCTGACGGGCCCGGCCTCCCGTGGCGACATGGCCACCATCGACGCGCACCTGGCCGCGCTGCCGCCCGAGGAGCGCGACACCTACGTGGCCCTGGCCCGCGAGGCCCTGGCGCTGCGCGACCGCGACGTGTCCCTGCCGGCCTGATGGAGGCGGTCAGCGACCTCGACGCGTGGCGCCACGCGGCGCAGGCCGCGCGCCAGCGGGGTCGCACCGTCGGACTCGTGCCCACCATGGGCGCCCTGCACGCGGGCCACGACTCGCTGGTGCGGGCCGCGCAGGCCCGGGGCGACTACGTGGTCCTGACCATCTTCGTCAACCCGCGCCAGTTCAACGACGCCGCCGACCTGCGGGTCTACCCCCGCACGCCCGAGGCCGACCGGGAGCGGGCCGCCGCGCTCGGCGTGGACCTGCTGGTCGAGCCGAGCCTGGAGGAGATGTGGCCGACCTACCCTGCGCCCGTGGCCACGACGGTGCACGTGGGCGGGATGACCGAGCACCTGGAGGGGGCCGACCGTCCGGGCCACTTCGACGGCGTGGCGAGCGTCGTCGCCAAGCTCTTCGCCGTCACCGGCCCGGGCCGGGCCTACTTCGGCGAGAAGGACTTCCAGCAGCTCGCCATGGTGCGCCAGATGGTCGCCGACCTCGGGTTCGCGGTTGAGGTCACGGCCTGCCCGATCGTGCGCGAGGACGACGGCCTGGCCTTGTCCAGCCGCAACGTCCGCCTCAGCGCCGCCGGGCGCGCCCGGGCCCTCGGCCTGTCGCGCGCCGTGGCCGCCGCGGCGGCCCGGCCCGCCCC
>JAJYBR010000006.1 GCA_021778895.1 Actinomycetes bacterium | reverse complement strand
GGGCCACGTTGTTCTCGGGCTGCTGCTCGGTCAGGCCCAGCGAGTTGACCTGGACGCCGTAGCGGAAGCGCCGCAGGACCGGGTCGTCGACGCCGTAGCGGGTGCGGCAGATCTCGTCCCACAGCGCGGTGAAGGCCCGGACCTTGGCCACCTCCTCGACGAAGCGCACGCCGGCGTTGACGAAGAAGGAGATGCGGCCCACCACCTTGGGCATCGCGGCCGGGCGCACCTTGCCCGAGGCGGCCACGGCGTCCAGCACGTCGATGGCTGTCGCCAGCGCGTAGGCGATCTCCTGGACCGGGGTGGCCCCCGCCTCCTGGAGGTGGTAGCTGCACACGTTGATCGGATTCCACGCGGGGACCCGGTCGATGCCGTAGGCGATCATGTCGACGATCAGGCGGCGTGAGGGGTCCGGGGGGAAGATGAAGGTCCCCCGGCTCAGGTACTCCTTGACGATGTCGTTCTGCGTGGTCCCCGAGAGTGCGGCCGGGTCGACGCCCTGCTCCTCGGCCAGGACCAGGTAGAGGGCCCAGAGCCACGCCGCCGTGGCGTTGATGGTCATCGAGGTGTTCATCTGGTCGAGGGGGATCCCGGCGAACAGCTCGCGCAGGTGGCCCAGGTGCGCCACGGGCACGCCGACCTTGCCCACCTCGCCGCGCGCGGCCGGGTGGTCCGGGTCGTAGCCGGTCTGGGTGGGCAGGTCGAAGGCGATCGAGAGCCCGGTCTGCCCCTTGGCCAGGTTGGCGCGGTAGAGAGCGTTGGAGTCGACCGCCGTGGAGTGGCCCGAGTAGGTGCGCATCACCCAGGGACGTCGGGCCTCGCTCATCGCGCGTAGTGGTAGAAGCCCTGGCCGCTCTTGCGGCCCAGGAGTCCCGCGGCGACCATGCGCCGCAGGCGTGGCACGGGTGCGTAGTTCGGGTCGGCGAACTCCGCGTAGAGCGTCTCGAGGATGGCCACCGACGTGTCCAGACCCACCAGGTCGAGCAGGGCGAAGGGCCCCATCGGGAAGCCGCAGCCGCCGCGCATCGCGGTGTCGATCCCCTCGAGGGAGGCCACTCCCTGGTCGAGCAGGCGCACGGCGTTGTTGAGGTAGGGGAAGAGCAGGGCGTTGACCACGAAGCCCGCCTGGTCCTTGACGACGACGGGCTCCTTGCCGCAGGCGACGACGAAGTTGCTGACCGCCTGGACCGTCTCGTCCGAGGCCGTCAGGGGCCGCACCACCTCGACCAGCGCCATGGTCGGGGCGGGGTTGAAGAAGTGGATGCCGCAGACCAACTCGGGCCGGTTCGTCTGGACGGCCAGGTCGATCACCGACAGGGTCGAGGTGTTGGTCGCCAGGATCGCCCCAGGACGCGTCACCTCGTCGAGCTCCGCGAAGAGGACCCGCTTGACGTCGAGGTCCTCGACCACCGACTCGATCACCAGGTCGCACCCGGCGAGGTCCTCGATCTCGGTGGTGACCCGGATCCGGCTCCGGATGGCGGCCGCCTCGTCGCCCTCTCGCGTGCCGCGCGACACCTGGCGAGCCAGCGAGCGATCCACTACGGCGAGGAGGGCGTCGCCGGCGTCAGCACGCCGTCCCCGCACGATCGCCTCCGCCCCGCCGGCGGCCACCACCTCGGCGATGCCCGCCGCCATGATGCCCGACCCGACGATCCCCACGGTTCGGAAGTTCATTGCTGGATAGTACTGCCCACGTCTCGAGGGTGGAAAACTGGACCGATGGCCACCGTGGTCGCCGGATCGCTCGGGGCGCTCGCGGGGTGGTGGACGCCCGACCCGACCGCCGACGTCGTCGCCCTCTTGACGCCGGCGACGTTCTCGGGCACCGCCCGGGCGCACGCGCGCCTGGTCGCGGCGCTCGGGCGAGACGTCGAGGGGCTCGAGGCACCCGATCGGGCCAGCGCGCAGGACCCCGGGCTCGTCGCCCGGGTCGCGCGGGCCGACGCGGTCGTCCTCGTCGAGGGCTCGGCCCTGCACGCCCGCAGCGTCTGGCGCCACACGGCGCTCCTCGACGCGCTGGGGCGCGCCGAACTGGTGGCGCTCGGCGAGGTCGCGACCGTGCTCGGCACCGTGATGATCGACCCGCGCGGTGGCGCCCCGACGAACGGGCTCGGGCGCTGGGCCGCGGTGGCCCTCACCGTCCCGGCATCGCCCGCCCAGCTCGCGCGCACGCGGGCGCTGCTCGCCCCGGCCACCGCACTCGTGGTGGTGGGGCCCGCGGGCATCGTGCGCGAGGAGGCCGGGCGCTGGTCCCTGGCGGTCGCGACGGACGTCGAGGTCACCCGCGGGGCGGCACCCGCGCGGCTCGAGGACGTCGGGCCCTAGCGCACCACCTCGGCCTGGCCGACCCCGATCCCCACGTGCACGACGATGGTCGCCGCGCCGGCCGTGGCGTGCGGGGACACCGGCGGCGGCGTGAGCACCCGGGCGATGCCGGACGTCGCGTCGACGACGAGCCGGTCGCGGGGGGGCACCCAGACGACGATGCGGCCCACGTCGACGTTGACGTGCAGGTCGAGGGATCCGGGCAGCCGCGTGTGACGCAGGTCGACGGTCAATGAGCCGACGAGCAGCCCGGTGGACGCAGTGCGCCCCAGCACCACGGGTCGCCACACGCGAACCCCGACACCCCCGTGCAGGCCCACCCCGGACACCGGGCCCACGGCCAGGGCCAGGACGCTCGCGGCGAGCGCCGCGGAGAGGACCGTGACCAGCGCGCCGCGCAGCAGGCGCCAGCCGCTGCGGCGGGCCCGCACGGTGTCGTAGAGCGCGAGCACGACCGAGACGATGACCACCGCCAGGATCGCCCGGCCCACGGGCACCGCGCCCCGGCGCGCCACGAGGACCACCGTCGCCACCGTGATCACCACGACGGCCACGCCGGCCAGGCGGCTGCGCTCGGGATGGGCGACGCCGTCGTCGCGCGGCAGCAGGACCCACAGGGCCAGGTAGGCGATGGCCCCCGCCCCCCACAGCAGGGTTCCCACGACGAAGGCCACCCGCACCACGGTGGGGCTGATCTGGAAGCGCCGCGCCAGCCCGGCGGCGACGCCGCCCACCAGTCGGCCCTCCCGGGGCCGGCTCAGTCCGGGTGGGGTGGAGGGCGCCGCGGGGGCGGGGTCGGGGACGTCGCTCATGGCCCGCAGGCTAGGGCTCGACCTCTGGCGCATCCATCGGGCGCGCCCCTCCCCGACACCCCCAGGAGTGGGGTGCGCCTCGGGGATCTCCCGGAGGGTCAACCGGCCGCGTCGGGTGCCAGACTGCTGGCATCGTGACCACCTCGCACCCCACACCCGACGCCGCACCCTCGGGCGACCGGCCGCAGCTGGGGATCGCCGTGCCGCCGTGGCGCCGTGCGGCCGAGGGGGCGGTGCTCGGGGGCGTGGCCGCGGGGCTGGCCGTGCGCCTCGGTGTGCGGATCAGCGTCGTGCGCGTCCTGTGGCTGCTCACCGTGCTCGTCGGGGGACTCGGACTGGTGGCCTACATGGCGGCCTGGGTGCTGGTCGTGCGTCGGGGCGAGGACGAGGCCATCGCCCGGCGGGTGCTCGCCGAGGCCCGCGACCGCCGGGCCGTCGGCGCGGCGGCGGTCGTCGTGGGCGTCTCCCTGGTGGCCGTCGCGGCGGCCACCCACCGCGTGGCTGTCGGCACCCTCTGGCCGGTCCTGCCGAGCGCGCTCGGCGGGCTGCTGGTGTGGCGGGGAGCCTCCAGCGAGGAGCGCCGCGGGCTGCAGACCTCGATCGCGGTGCCCGTGGTGCGGGTGGCGGGCTCGCGCGGCTGGGGTGCCCGGGCGCTGCGCGTCGGCGTCGGCGCGGCCGCCGTCGTGGTCGGGCTCAACGTGCTGGCCTCGTCCAACCAGACGATCGGGACGCGGTTCGGGCCGGTGGGCCAGTCCTCGCTCACCGGCGCCCTGATCGGACTGGTGGTGATGGGTGCCGGGCTCCTGATCCTGCTCACCCCGTGGTGGGTCCAGACCGTGCGCGAGCTGGCCGAGGAGCGCCGCGCTCGCCACCGCGCGCAGGCCCGCGCCGACGTCGCCGATCATCTGCACGACTCGGTGCTGCAGATGCTGGCCCTGATCCAGCGCTCGGCCGAGGATCCGGCCGAGGTGACCCGTCTGGCGCGCAAGACCGAGCGCGAGCTGCGCGTCTGGCTCTTCGGGGAGTCCCCCCCCGACGGGGAGACGTTCGCCAGCCGCGTCCGGGCGCTGCAGCGCGAGGTCGAGGACGACTACGCCGTCCGCGTCGAGGTGGTGACGGTGGGCGACCAGCCGCTCGACGAGGGACTGGCGGCGATGCTGGGTGCGGCGCGCGAGGCGGTCACCAACGCCGCGAAGTGGTCCGGCGCCCCCGAGATCAACGTCTACGCCGAGGTCTCGGCGACCGAGGCGACGCTGTACGTGCGCGACCGCGGCCGGGGCTTCGACCCGGGGGCCGTCGGGGCCGACCACCACGGGGTGGCGCACTCGATCATCGAGCGCCTGACGCGCGTGGGTGGCGAGGCCCACGTGCGCTCCTCGCCCGGGGAGGGGACCGAGGTCGCCCTGGAGCTGCACCGGGGGGCGCCGTGAGGCCCCGGGTGTTCCTGGTCGACGACCACGAGCTCATCCGCGCCGGCATCCGGGCGGCCCTCGGCGAGGCGGCCGAGATCGTGGGCGAGGCCGACGAGGTCGACGCCGCGATCGCCATGATCCTGGAGCGGCGGCCCGACGTCGTGCTGCTCGACGTGCACCTGCCCGGCGGCGGGGGGCGCGCCATCCTCGAGAGCGTGCGGGCGCGCGATCCCGGCATCGCCTTCTTGGCCCTGTCGGTCTCGGACGCTCCCGAAGACGTGATCTCCCTGGTGCGCGCCGGCGCGCGCGGGTACGTCACCAAGACGATTGCGGCCGCCGACCTGGCCGAGGCCGTGCGGGCGGTGGCCCAGGGGGAGGTGGTGTTCTCGCCGCGCCTGGCCGGGTTCGTCCTCGACGCCTTCCGCGACCTGCCCGCGGGCACCAGCACCGATCCCGAACTCGACTCGCTGACCCCGCGCGAGCGCCAGGTCCTGCGCCTCATCGCGCGAGGCTTCAGCTACCGCGACGTGGGCGTCGAGCTCGGAGTGGCCGTCAAGACAGTCGAGAGCCACGTGTCGTCGGTGCTGCGCAAGCTGCAGCTGTCGAGCCGCCACGAGCTCTCGCACTGGGCCCACGAGCGCCGGCTGCTGTAGGGCGGGGGGCTAGTCCTCCAGCTCGCGCACGGTGACCGACTCGATGGTCACCACCTCGCGCGGCGCGCCCGAGCGGCTGCCCAGGGCGTCGATGGCGCTCACCACGTCGAGGCCGGCCACCACCTGGCCGAACAGGGAGTACAGCGGCGGCAGGCGCACCCCGTCGGGACCCGAGATGATGAAGAACTGCGAGCCGTTGGTGTTGGGTCCCGCGTTGGCCATGGCCAGTGAGCCCAGCTCGTAGCGGCCGGCGGCCGGTAGCTCGTCGGCGAAGCGGTAGCCCGGGCCACCGGTCCCCGTGCCCGTCGGGTCGCCGCCTTGGAGCACGAAGCCCGGGATGACCCGGTGGAAGATGATGCCGTCGAAGTAGTGGAACCGCGCCAGGTACACGAAGCTGTTGACGGTCACCGGGGCGATCGCCGGGTTCAGCGAGAGCTCCAAGGTGCCGTGGGTGGTGGTCATGGTCGCCTGGTAGCGCCGGGTGGGGTCGATGACCATCGGTGGCGCCTCGTCGAAGCGGATGCGGCGCTCGCTGGTGCCGTCGGGGTTGGGGATGGGCTGGGTCATGGGGCCTCGTTGATCGTGACGGTCAGCATGCGCTCGACGACGGTGGGCGTGCCGCTCGGGGAGCCGAAGTCGTTGATGGTGTGGACGACGGACTGGCCCGAGATCACCTGGCCGAACAGCGAGTACTGGTTCGGCAGCGACTCGCCCGAAGGGCCCGAGACGATGAAGAACTGGCTGCCCCCGGTGTGGGGCGATCCGGTGTTGGCCATCGCCACCGAGTACAGCGGGTAGGTGGGGCTGCCGGACTTGGGGTACTCGTCGGCGATGGTGTAGCCGGGGCTGCCGGTCCCGGTGCCCGTCGGGTCGCCGCCCTGGACGACGAAGCCCGGGATCACCCGGTGGAAGATCACGCAGTTGTAGTAGTGGTGCTGGGCGAGGAACACGAAGTTGTTGGTCGTGATGGGCGCCGTGGCGCTGTCGAGGCGGATGACGAAGTTCCCCGCGGTCGTGGCCACGTGGGCGTAGTAGGTCGTCGTCTTGGAGATGCTCATCGCCGGGGCGCTCGGCCACGACAGCGTGTTGACGCGCGTGGTCGTGGCCGCGGGGCATCCCGCCTTCACGGCGAGGGCATTGGCCCGGGCCTGCGCGCCTTTGGCCGCGGCGGTCGTCGTCGTGGTCGTCGACGACGCGACGGTCGTCGTCGTGCTCGTGTCCGCGGCCGTCGAGCTCGGGGAGTGGTGGGTGAACAGGAGGGCCGCGCTCAAGATGACCACTGCCGCCACCACGACCACGATCGTGGCGTTGCGCACCTGGCGGCGGCGCTTGGCCGCGCGCTGGAGCGCCTCGATCTTGTCGCGTCGGGCCGCCTTCTGCCGGGCTCGTTTCTCGGTCGCCATGGGTGCGAGACTAGTGGGCCCGCTGGGGGGGTCCAGGTCGTCAAGTAAGTTTGACCCATGGCGCTGGTGGTTCAGAAGTACGGGGGCACCTCCGTCGGCGACGCCGAGCGCATCCGCGCGGTCGCCGACCACGTGGCCCGGACCCGGGCCGCCGGCGACCAGGTGGTCGTCGTGGTGTCGGCCATGGGCAAGTCCACCGATGACCTACTGCGCCTGGCCGGCGAGGTCTCACCGACGCGCCCGCCTCGCGAGCTCGACATGCTCCTCACGGCCGGCGAGCGCATCTCCATGGCCCTGGTCTCGATGGCCCTGGCCGACCACGGGGTCGAGTCGGCGTCCTTCACGGGATCCCAGGCCGGGATCATCACCGACACGGACCACACGCGGGCCAAGATCCTCGAGATCCGCCCCGACCGCGTGCGCGAGGCGCTCGCCGAGGGCTTGACGCCGGTGGTGGCGGGCTTCCAGGGCGTGTCGACCGACCGCGACATCACGACGCTGGGCCGCGGCGGGTCCGACGTGACGGCCGTGGCCCTGGCCGCGGCCCTCGACGCGGACGTGTGCGAGATCTACACCGACGTGACGGGCGTCTTCTCGGCCGACCCGCGCGTCGTGTCCAAGGCGCGGCGCCTGGCCAAGGTGTCCTTTGACGAGATGCTCGAGATCGCGGCCACCGGCGGGCGCGTGCTCATGCTGCGCTCGGTCGAGTTCGCGCGGCGCCACCGGGTGCCGCTGCACGTGCGTTCCAGCTTCACGTGGGAGCCCGGGACGTGGATTGTGGAGGAGGACCCCACCATGGAGGAGGCAGTCGTGTCGGCGATCACCGACGACACCTCAGAGGCCAAGATCACCGTCGGGGGGGTCCCGGACCGGCCGGGCGTCGCCGCCCGGCTGTTCCGCGAGCTGGCCGATCGCAGCGTCAACGTGGACATGATCGTCCAGAACACCGGGACCAACGGGCTGACGGACATCTCGTTCACCGTGGCCAAGACCGACCTGACCCTGGCACGGGAGGTCTGCGACACGGTGCGTGCCGAGATCGGCGCCGCGCTGGTCAGCTCGGACGACCAGATCGGCCGGGTGTCGATCGTGGGGGCCGGCATGAAGTCCAGCCCGGGCATCACCGCTCTGATGTTCGAGACCCTGTCGTCCAACGGCATCAACATCGAGATGATCTCGACGAGCTCGATCCGGATCTCCTGCGTCGTGCGCGCGGACCGCGTGGCCGAGGCGGTGCGCCACCTCCACACCGCCTTCGGGCTCGACGCCGTGCGGGGGGAGTGAGCATGCGCGTCGCGATCGTGGGGGCGACCGGGCAGGTCGGGACCGTCATGCGCGCGATCCTGCGCGAGCGGGACTTTCCCGTCGACACCCTGCGCCTGTTCGGCTCGGCGCGCTCGGCCGGCTCGACGCTGGAGTGGAACGGCGAGGCGGTGCCGGTCGAGGACGCCGACCAGGCGGACTTCGCGGGCATCGACATCGCCCTGATGTCGTGCGGGGCGACCGCGTCGCGGACCATCGCACCGCGCCTGGCCGCCGCCGGCGCGATCGCGATCGACAACTCGTCGGCCTGGCGCATGGACCCCGACGTCCCCCTGGTGGTGCCCGAGGTGAACGCGCACGCCCTGGCCTCGATCCCCAAGGGCATCGTCGCCAACCCGAACTGCACGACGATGGCGGCCATGCCGGTCCTTCAACCCCTCCACGCCGCGGCGGGCCTGCGCAGCCTGGTCGTGGCCACGTACCAGGCCGTCAGCGGCGCGGGGCGCGCCGGGGTCGACGAGCTGTTCGACCAGCTCGAGTCCCAGCGCGACCGCGACGTGCGCGTCTTGACCTTCGACGGGTCCGCGCTGCCGCTGGTGCCGGGCGACAAGTTCCCCATGACGATCGCCCACAACGTGGTGCCCCTGGCCGGCGCACTGGTCGAGGACGGCTCCGGTGACACCGGCGAGGAGCGCAAGCTGCGCGACGAGAGCCGCAAGATCCTTGGGATCCCGGACCTGGCCGTTGACGCCACGTGCGTGCGCGTGCCGGTGTTCACCGGGCACTCGCTGTCCATCACGGCCTCCTTCGCGCGCGACCTCGATCCCGAAGAGGCGATCGCGCTGCTGGAGCGGGCACCCGGCGTCGTCGTGAGCGACCTGCCCACGCCGCGACTGTCGGCGGGGAGCGACCCGTCCTACGTGGGCCGCGTGCGCCGCGCGACGACGGTGGCCCACGGATTGAGCCTGTTCGTCACCGGGGACAACCTGCGCAAGGGGGCCGCGCTCAACGCGATCCAGATCGCCGAGGCGCTCCGCGCTCAGTGAGCGGCGCGCACGAAGCGCCGGTCCGGGACCAGCCACAGCACCGTGATGCCCACGTAGGCGGCGTAGCCCAGCCACGGGCTCACGAACGCCAGCCCGATGCCGACGGCGTAGCCGAAGATGGACAGCATGCCCTTGATCCCGCGCCCGACCACCCGCGCGACGTGCGGGTGGTCCTCGGCGCGGATGATGGCCCGGGTGAGGAGCTGGTAGCAGGTCGCGGCGGCCAGGGCCACGATGCCGTAGGTGATCGCCGGCGCGGTCGAGCGGTACTGCGCCCCGACCCACTGGGTCATCACCGGGATCAGCGACAGGGTGAACAGCAGCGACAGGTTGGACCACATGATGGCCGCCGAGATGCGCGAGGCGGACCGGAGGAGGTGGTGATGGTTGTTCCAGTAGATGCCGAGGAACAGGAAGTTGGCCGCGTCCACCAGGAGCGTGGGGGCGACGTGGCCCATCGCCGCGAGCGTGGGGTGGGCCGGGGCGCGCAGCTCGAAGGCGGTGAGGGTGATGATGACCGCGAGGACGCTGTCGGAGAAGGTCTCCAGGCGCTCGACGCCGAGGTCCTCGTGCCGGTGCTCGCGAGCCACGGCCCCATTGTGGTCGCCGGCGACTCCCAACCGGGCGATCAGTCGATGCTGTCGCGCCCGAAGCGGCGCCGGGCCAGGTTCACGCAGTGGTCCCCGAAGCGCTCGTAGAAGCGGGCCAGCAGCGCCACCTCCACCGCGACGGGCACCGGCATCGACCCCGAGGTGAGCTCGGCGATCAGCGCCACGTGCAGCTCATCGAGCTCGTCGTCGACGTCCTCGATGGAGGACGCGTCGCCCCGGCCGTCCAGGATGACGTCCGTCGCCTGGCGCCAGATCACGGTTGCGACCTCGCCCATGCGCTCGACGAGGCCCCGGCTGCGCGGCGACATCTCGGACCCCAGCCCGCGCGCCGCCCGCCGGGCGATGTGCTCGGCCAGGTCGCCGTTGCGCTCGATCTCGGGCAGGATGCGCAGCAGGTCGAGGAGCTCCTGGCGGTCGGTGGGGGCGAGCGCACCGCCCCCGACCAGCTCGGCCTCGGCCTCTCCGATCACGCCCTCGACGAGGTCGTCGACGACGACGTCGGACTCGACGACACGGATGGCCAGTTCGCGGTCTCCGGCCAGCAGGGCGTGGGTGGCCTCGGCCATCGCCTCTCCGACCAGGGCGAAGGCCTGGACGAGGGGTGGGCGCATGCGGGGCGTGACCCCGAGCGGCGGCGGTGCGGACACGGGCGGACGCGCCAAGCGTGCGGGGAACCCGAACCGTCGCGTCACCGCGACAGGCTACCCTCCGCGCTAGGAGACGGGCACGAGGAGGTCCCCGCGTGGTGATTGTGTGGCTGGTGGTCGGCGTGGTCGTCGGGGCGCTGGCGGCGGGCCTCGCGGCCCAGCGGCGCCTGCGCCTCCAGGGCGCCGAGCTGGTCGAGGCGCGCGGGCAGGTGGCGGTCGCTCAGGCGGAGCTGGGCCACGTGCGTGAGGCCTCCGAGCGCGAGCGCGTCGACCACGAGCGCCAGTCGCGTGAGGCTGACGAGCGCTTCGAGGCCCTGGCCGGCCGGGTCCTGGCCACGACGGTCGAGCGCTTCGGCAGCGCCCAAGGAGAGCTCCAGCGCGAGCGCGACGCCCGCCTCGAGGTGGCCCTCGGTCCCCTGCGCGAGGCCCTCGACAGCTACCAACGACGCCTGGCCGACTACGACAGGGAGCACGTCAGCGCGCTCAGCGAGGTCCGCCAGCGCGCCGACGACCTGCTGAACGTGCAGCAGCAGGCTCTCGGCGAGACCTCCCGGCTGAACCAGCTGCTCGGCCGCTCCAGCGAGCGGGGTCGCTGGGGCGAGGTGCAACTGGCCAACGTGCTGACAGCCTCCGGCCTCGTCGAGAAGATCGACTTCGACCTCCAGGTGACGACGGCGACCGAGGAGGGCCGTCGCCGGCCCGACTGCGTGGTCCACCTGCCGGGTGCCGAGGTGGCCATCGACGCCAAGTTCCCCTTCGACCGCTTCGAGGAGGCACTGGCCGCCGAGGATCCCGCGGTGCGCGAGACCCGCTACCGCGAGCACGCCCAGGCGCTGCGGCTCCACGTGCGCGCGCTCGGGGACCGCGCCTACTGGTCGTCGCTCGAGGCCTCGCCCGAGTTCGTGGTCTGCTTCGTGCCCAGCGACGCCGCCGTGGCCACGGCGCTCTCGGTCGACCCCGAGCTGTCCACGACCGCGACGCGCGCGCGGGTGCTGCTCACGGGGCCGACCACCTTGCTCGCCCTGCTGTGGTCGGTCCAGTCCGTGGTGCGCCAGCACCGCACCACGGTCAACGCCGAGGAGATCCGCGCCGAGGCCGAGAAGGTCTACGAGCGGGTCCGCGTGGTCGCCGAGCACCTGGGGGCGCTCGGCAAGTCGCTGAACGACGCGACGCGCCACTTCAACAAGCTGGTGGGCTCGGTCGAGTCGCGTCTGCTGCCGGTCGCCCGCAGCCTGCACGGCCTGGGAGTCGCCCCGGCCGCCCGCGTGCTGGGCACCACCGACGAGGTGCCGACGCTGCCCGTGGGGCTGACCCCCCAGCGCTGGGGCGACCTGCCCGGGCACGACGAGGACACCGGGGCCCTGGACGCCGAAGTGGTCGAGCCCAGTGCTGACGAGGGGGACGCGCCCCAGTAGGTTGGACCCCTGTGGCTTGGTCCCGCCAGCGGCGACGTGCGAGGGCGTGGACCGTGGCCGCGCTGGCCATCACGGTCGTCGCCATCGGCTTCGCCGCGGACGTGTCGCGCGCGGCCCACGGCGCGCGCTCGGTGCGCCGCAGCGAGAACCGGTCCTTCGGGCTGCTGGTCAACACCCTCGTGGCTCGCGAGAACGCCTTCGACGGCCGCCTGGCCTACCTGCTGGAGCACGGGGGCTCGCTGACCCGGGTCGTCTTCACCGCCCGTCTGGGCCAGCTGGCCGCGGCGTTGCCCGCGTGGACCCAGGACGCGGCGCTGCTGCGCCGCCCGACGATCGCCCACCAGCTGAACGTCGTGGTCGCCCAGACCACCGAGGAGCGCGCCGACGACGCGGCGACCGTCCTCAACGCGGTCGCCGCCGCGCTCCGCCTGCCCTGGGTGGCCCTCAGCGCGTCGGGCGGGACGCTCGCGGCGGCCCAGTCGGGGCTCCAGTCGACGGCGGCGACCTGGTCACGCGCACGCTTCGGCCTGGTGCACGAGCCCGGGCTCGTGCACCTGGCGGCGCTGACGACGCTGGTCGCCAACCTGGCGCTCCCGACCACGCTGGCGACCCTGGCCGCCTCGCCGTCCCTGCAGCTGCACCGCAGCGCCGGGATCAGCGCGGTGGAGGTCACGCCGACCCCTCTGCCGGCGCCCGCGGGCGAGCTGCTGCTCATCCCTTCGCCCTCGACCTCGCTGGCCGCGACCGTCACCAACGCCGCCGAGACCTACCAGCCGGTGGCGCTCACGGCGACGATCACCAACGCCGCCGGGGCGCTCATCCACGTCGTCCACCAGCGCGCCACGCTGGGCCCGCTCAGCTCCATCGGGTTCTCCCTGGGGACCTACGCGCTGGCGCCGGGGTCGCACGGCACCCTCGTGCTCACGCTCAACGGGGTGTCCGCGGGCGGCCGCTGGCCGACCGTGCGACGCTACCGGCTCGTGGTGGCGCCTTCGGGTACTGGGGGGTAGGCCGGGAGCCTACGATGGCTGGGGGTCGGAATTGGAAATGAGGACATCGTGACTGAATCGATAACCGTCATCGATAACCGGACCGGGGAGTCCCACGAGATCCCTATCCGGAACGGAGGTGTGGCGGCCAAGGACTTCACCAAGGCTGTGCCCGGGGTCTGGTTCTTCGATCCGGGCCTGACGGCGACGGCCGCCACCGAGTCGGCCATCACCTATCTCGACGGCGAGGCCGGGATCCTGCGCTACCGCGGCTACCCGATCGAGCAGCTGGCCGAGAAGTCGACCTACCTCGAGGTGGCCTACTTGCTCAACTACGGCGAGCTGCCCACGACCGAGCAGTTCGAGGCGTGGAAGCGTGAGGTCACCTACCACACCTACATCCACGAGAACGTGCGCAAGCGGTTCTTGGAGGGCTTCAACTACGACGCCCACCCGATGGGCATGCTGGTGTCGGCGATCGCCGCGCTGTCGACCTACTACCGCGACTCCAAGGTGCTCTTCGAGCCCGAGGTCCTGCACAAGCAGGTGGTGCGCCTGATCGCCAAGATGCCCACGCTGGCCGCGGCCGCGCACCGGTTCTCGGTGGGCATGCCCTTCGTGTACCCGGACAACGGCCTGGGCTACACGCAGAACTTCCTGTCGATGATGTGGAAGGTCGCCGAGCCGCGCTACGAGGCCGACCCGGTGCTGGCGCGGGCCCTGGACATCCTGTTCATCCTGCACGCCGACCACGAGCAGAACTGCGGCACCACGTCGATGCGCACGGTGGCGTCCTCGCACGGCGACCCCTACGTCGCCACGGCCGCGGCCACGGCCGCCCTCTACGGCCCGCGCCACGGCGGGGCCAACGAGGCCGTGCTCAAGATGCTGGCCAAGATCGGCAGCTACGAGAACATCCCCGACTACATCGAAGAGGTCAAGAAGGGCAACGTGCTGCTCGAGGGCTTCGGCCACCGGGTCTACAAGAACTACGACCCGCGCGCCAAGATCATCAAGCAGACCGCCGACTCGGTCTTCGCGGTCACCGGGCGCAACCGCCTGCTCGACATCGCCTTGAAGCTCGAGGAGATCGCCCTGGCCGACGACTACTTCATCTCCCGGCGGCTCTACCCCAACGTGGACTTCTACTCGGGGATGATCTACCAGGCGATGGGCTTCCCGACCGAGATGTTCACGGTGCTCTTCGCGATCCCGCGCACCTCGGGGTGGCTGGCCCACTTCCAGGAGCTGCTGGACCAGAACCAGAAGATCATCCGCCCGCGCCAGCTCTACATCGGAGCCGACGCGCGCGACTACGTCGCGATCGACCAGCGCTAGCGGAGGCGGGCCCGCCGCTCGGCGGCGGGCCCGCCCTCAGCCCTCGGTGCCGAGGGCCTCGAGCATCTGGGTGGCGTGCACGCGGGGGTGTTCGGTGTGGCCGGCGATCCAGTCGGCGACGCTGTAGGACCCGCGCACGCTGTGCTCGCCGCGCCGCTCCAGGTCGGCCGGCGTCAGGCGGTGCAGGATGTCGAGCGCCGAGGTGCGCAGCGCCTCGATGATCGCCAGGGACGGCGCCACGGGCGCACCGACGTAGTCGAAGGCGGGCGTCGTCGCCCACCCGGCCTCGTCGAAGGCCAGCAGGGGAGCGCCGGACGCCTCGCCGAGGAGGCGCCGGAGCCGGCTGGCCGCCTCGATCTCGGCGTCGGCCAGGTGGTGGATGACCTGGCGGGAGGACCACTCGCCTGCGGCGTGGCGATCCAGGTCGGCCGGTTCGATGCGGCGCGCGACCTCGATGAACACGGCGGTGGCCGCGGCGTAGTCGGCGATGGCGTCAGTCAGGTCCATGGCGCGAGCCTACCGGGGGTCCCCCGGCGCGCTCGCGACGCGGGTGGGGTCGATGACGCGCACCAGACCCTCCTGGACCATCGAGACGCACAGCTCGCCGTCGCGGTCGAACAGGAAGCCGCGGGCCAGTCCGCGGGCCCCGTGGGCGATGGGGGAGTCGGTGTCGTAGAGCAGCCAGTGGTCGGCGCGCACCGGACGGTGGAACCACATGCAGTGGTCGAGGCTCGCCCCCATGAAGGTGCCGTCGTCCCAGCGCACCGCGTGGGGCGCCAGGATCGCGTCGAAGAGGCTGAGGTCGCTGGCGTAGGTGACGACGCAGGCGTGCACCAGCGGGTCGAGGGCGGAGAGGTCGCCGTCGGCGCGGATCCAGAGGCGCTGGCGCGGCTCGCGGTCCCGGTTCGGGCTCCAGGGCAGCTCGCCGATGAAGCGCTGGTCGATCGGGTGCTGGCGCTTGAACCACGCGTCGAAGACCACGGGCTCCTCGGCCAGGCGATCGGCGAGCGGCGGGATGGTCTCGGGATCGGGCGCGTCGGGCATGGGGAACTGGTGCTCGAGGCTGGGCTCGTCGTCGTGGAAGCTGGCCTGCATGTTGTAGATGGCCATCCCGTGCTGGATGGCGACCACGCGCCGCGTGGTGAAGCTGCGCCCGTCGCGGATCCGGTCGACCTCGTAGAGGATGGGCAGCGTCGGGTCGCCGGGGCGCAAGAAGTACGAGTGGAGCGAGTGCACGCGCCCGTGGTCCACGGTGCGGCCGGCTGCCATCAGGGCCTGGGCCGCCACTTGGCCCCCGAAGGTGCGCAGGCGCTCCTCGTGGGGATGCTGGCCCCGAAAGGTGTTGACCTCGATCGTCTCGATGTCGAGCAGGGCGAGCAGGTCCTCCAGGGCGGTCGTCATCGCCCCATTGTGTCACTGGCGACCATGAGGCCCCCCTGGCCGGTAGACTGGACGGGATGATTCAGCGGCTGCGGGCGGTGCACGCCTGGTCTCGGACCCACCAAGGCCGCAAGGTCGTGCGCTTCACCTCGGTGTCGGTGATCTCGACCATCGTCTCGTTCACCGCGATCTCGATCATCTACGGCTTCCACCTGCTGACCGGCGTCATCGAGTCGACCGTGGCCGGGAACCTGATCGCCACGGTCCCCTCGTACTACCTGAACCGGACCTGGACCTGGGGCAAGCGTGGCCGGAGCCATTTCCGCAAGGAGATCGTCCCGTTCTGGACGATGTCCTTCCTCGGCATCGCGGTGTCGATGCTCGGGGCCACCTGGGCCAAGGAGCAGGTCAAGGAGCACACCTGGCCCCACATCGTGAACACCGGGCTGGTGTCCACGACGAACCTCGTGAGCTTCGGGCTCTTCTGGATCCTGAAGATGATGGTGTTCAACCGCATCTTCCACGTGACCCCGCCCGAGTCCACACCCGAGACCGTCGCCGAGGACGCGCGCCGCTAGTCGCGGAAGTTGGTGAACTGCAGGGGCACGACGAGGTCGGCTTCGCGCAGGTGCCCGATCACCGTCTGCAGGTCGTCGCGCTGCTTGCCCGTCACGCGCACCTGGTCGCCCTGGACCGAGGAGCTGACCCCCTTCAGCCCCAGGTCCTTGACCAGCTTGTTGATCTGCCGGCCGACCTCGGCGCTGATGCCGGCGCGCAGGCCCACCCGCTGGCGCGCGGTGCCCTTGGCGGCCTCCTCGACGCGGCCCGGGTCGAGGGCCTTGAGCGAGATGCCGCGCCGGACGAACTTGTCCTGGAGCACGCTGTAGAGGGCGGCCAGGCGGTCCTCGGTCGAGGCGCTCAGGGTCAGCTCCTGGTCGCCGATCTCGATCAGCGCCCCGGTGCCCTTGAAGTCGAAGCGCGTCGTGGCCTCCCGATTGGCCTGGTCCACCGCGTTGCGGACCTCCTGGGTGTCGAGTTCGGAGACGACGTCGAACGTGGGCATGGGCCCATGTTACGGCGGGTGCATCGCGGGGACGGGTGGAAGCACGACGTGGGGTCCAGTAGGATGCTGCGCGGGTCGGTGCCCGAGCGGCCAATGGGATCTGGCTGTAAACCAGACGGCTTTGCCTACGGGGGTTCAAATCCCTCCCGGCCCACCAGACCACCGGTCGCGCTGCAGCGCGACCGGTGACGTGCGCTCCCGGAGGGTCCGGGTGCGGAGAGGAGTCGTGTGCGTCGCATCCGGGTCGTAGGAGCCGGCGTGCGCCGACTCTACGAGCGGGTCGCCACGCGATTCGAGACGTCGGTTGCCGCTTTGGAGCGGCGCTACACCCCGCTCGGCCGCTTCCGTCCGGGCCCCTTCGCCGGCTGGTCGTTCCTCTGGCAGCCGGCCCTGCTGGGCCTGCTCGCGATGAGCCTGATCCTGGCCGGTGGGTCCTTCACCAACTCGCCCTTCAAGCTCGACATGGCCGGGACGTGGTTCTTCGGCGAGCCCTCGACCACCCTGGTGGGCACGCCCTCGGTCACGAAGTACCTGGTGGCGATCGTTCTGACCTACGGCGGGCTGGTCCTGCTGATGCGGGTGTGGCTGCGCCTGGCCGAGGTGATGAAGATCCACCCGGGGGCCCCGCTGCGTCCCCTGTGGGTGATGCTGGTCCTGTGGAGCCTGCCGATGCTGGTGGCGCCGCCGATGTTCTCGCGCGACGTCTTCAGCTACGCGGCCCAGGGCGAGATGACCAGCTACCACATCAGCCCCTACATCTACGGGCCCTTCACCCTGGGCTCGAGCCCCTACGTGAACCCGGTCGACCCGATGTGGGGCAACGCCCCCGCCCCCTACGGGCCCCTCTTCTTGTTCCTCGACGGCACCATCACGCGCCTGACCGGCCACAACGAGCTGGTGACGGTCCTCGTCCTGCGCCTCCTCGAGGTGGCGGCGGTCGTGGGCATCGGGTTCGGACTGGCGATGCTGGCCCGCGGCCTCAAGCGCGACCCGGGCGAGGCCTTCGTGCTGGGCGCGCTGAACCCGCTGGTGCTGCTCACCTTGATCGGCGGGGCTCACAACGACGCGGCCATGACGGCGCTGCTGGTGCTCGGCGTGGCCTTCGCCGTGCGGGGCAAACCGTGGTGGGCCCTGGCCCTGTGCTCGGCCGCGACCGCCGTCAAGGCCCCCGCGGCCGTGGGCCTGGCCTTCGTCGCCTGGACCTGGCCCGGGATCGGCGCGACGGTGCGCGCTCGCGTGGTGCCGGCCCTGAAGGCCGGGGTGGTGCTCATCGCGACGCTGGTCGTCTCGTCGTGGATGGCGGGCTTCGGCTTCGGCTGGGTGCGCAACCTCCTGTCCAACGGCACGGTGCGTTCGTGGGCGGCGCCGGCCACCGCGCTCGGGATGGCGCTCGGCAACGGCCTGCACGCCATCGGCCTGGAGGCGATCTCGGTGCGCTCGGTGCTCTCGGCCGCGCGGGTGACCGGCCTCCTGGTCGCCGCCGGCCTCACGCTGTGGCTCCTGTGGCGCTCCCAGGAGCGGGGCTGGGTGCGCTCGCTCGCCGTGGCGCTGCTGCTCGTCGTCGAGCTCGGGCCGGTCGTCCAGCCCTGGTACCTGGCGTGGGGGCTGATGCTGCTCGCGGCCAGCTACCGGGGCCGCGAGCACTTCTGGCTGCTCTTCTTGTCCATCACCGGCCCCTTCATCGGCCTGCCCGGGGGGCGCCAGCTCCTGGCGGGGCTGGCGCACGGCAACCCGCTGCTGCTGGCCGGCGCCGTGGCGGTCCTCGGCGGGGTGCTGGTGGTGCCCATGGGCCGCTGGACCCAGTGGTCGTGGGCCAGCGAGGAGGCCGCGCCGGCCGAGGAGCTGACGGCGGCCGCCGAGGGCTAGGACGCCGGGGCGCCCGGGCGCCCCGGCACGCTCAAGACGCGCTGGTACTCGACCACGTCCAGCCACTGGCCGTGCTTGCGGCCGACCTCGATCTCGGTTCCCACCAGGGTGAACCCGCACTTCTCGTGCAGGCGGATCGATCCCTCGTTCTCGCCCACGATGCGGGCGACCATGGCGTGGAACCCGGACTCCTGGGCCAGGGCCACCAGCGCCGTCAGCAGCTGCTCGCCGACGTGGCGGCCCCGCGCGGCGCGGTGGACGTAGACCGAGTTCTCCACGGTGGTGGCGTAGGCCGGTCGGTTGCGGAACGGCGACACCACGGCGAAGCCGATGACCCGCTCGTCGCGCGCCCCCGGGGCGCCGATGGTCCCCTCGTCGTCGATGGCGACCAGGCACGGGTGGGTCGCCCGGTGCTGCTCGATCCAGGCCTCCTGCTCGGCTAGCGACCGCGGGACCAGGTCGAAGGTGACCGTCGTCTCGGTCACCTCGGGGTTGTAGATGGCCCGGAGGGCCTCGGCGTCGGCCACCTCGACCAGCCGGATGCGCATGGGTCCAGGGTAGTGGGCCCTCCCGGGGTGGAAGAGGTGCTGGTCACCAGGTAGACTGGCGCACTGCGTCGGCGACGGCGTGCGCCCTCTTAGCTCAGTGGTAGAGCACTTCCATGGTAAGGAAGGGGTCGTCGGTTCAATCCCGACAGAGGGCTCGCCAGGCGGCGTAGCTCAGGTGGTTAGAGCACACGGCTCATAATCGTGGTGTCGCGGGTTCGACTCCCGCCGCCGCTACCAGGCAGATGACAGGAGAGGAGCGATGGCCAAGAACGAGAAGCGGGTCCAGGTCACGCTGGCGTGCGAGGAGTGCAAGCGGCGCAACTACATCACCATGAAGAACAAGGTGAACGACCGCGAGCGCATCGAGATGCGCAAGTACTGCCGGTTCGACCGGCGCCACACCATGCACAAGGAGACCCGCTAGAGGCCCGGGGCCCCGGGATGGTAGGCTGGACTCCCTTGACCGCGAGGTCGAAGGGCAGTGGCTCAATTGGTAGAGCACCGGTCTCCAAAACCGGGGGTTGGGGGTTCGAGTCCCTCCTGCCCTGCTCGGGGCGGGACGTGAGGAAGACGAGATGAACCGCGAACAGAAGCGACTCATGCAGAAACAGGGCCAAGTGGGCACCGAGGGCACCTCGGCGCGACGGACCACGTCGGCCCAGGACCTGCAGCGCCGGCGCGCCGAGCGCACCCACGTCCGCGAGTTCCTGCGCCAGGTGCGCGAGGAGATGCGCCAGGTGGCCTGGCCCAAGCGCCCCGAGGTCATCAACTACACCTCGATCGTCTTCGGCGTCCTCGTCTTCATGACGGCGCTGATCTTCGGCCTGGGGGCGGGCTTCTCCAAGTTCGTGACCTTCTTCTTCCAGCGGTGAGCATGAGCGACCTGTCCGTCCCCGAGAACGAGGAACTCGACGTCGAGCTCGAAGAGACGCCCGCCGAGATCGAGAGCGCCTTCGACCGGCCCGGCCGGTGGTACATCGTGCACACCTTCGCCGGCCACGAGCAGAAGGTCATCGGGGCGCTGAACAACATCGTCAAGAGCCGCGAGCTGGCCGACCGGATCTACGAGGTCTACCTGCCCGAAGAGGACGTCACCGAGTTCAAGGGCGGCAAGAAGGTCACCGTCTCCAAGCGGGTCTTCCCCAGCTACCTGCTGGTGCGCTGCGAGCCGGACCCCGAGATCTTCTACGTGATCGGCTCGACGCCCGGGGTGACCGGCTTCGTCGGCGCCGAGAAGACCCGGCCCACGGCGCTGACGCGCCAAGAGGTCGACAACATCATCCGGCCCCACGTCGAGGGCGTCGAGGTCGTGCCCAAGCGCCGCGGCCCCACGCACGAGTTCGAGATCAACGACACGGTGCAGATCAAGTCGGGCCCCTTCGCGACGTTCTCGGGCCACGTGGCCGAGATCAACGAGGACCAACTCAAGGTCAAGGTACTGGTCGACATCTTCGGCCGCGAGACCCCCGTGGAGCTCGACTTCACGCAGGTCACGAAGCTCTAGGTAAGGAGAGGACAGGCATGGCCAAGAAGGTCACCGCCGTGGTGAAGATCCAGCTGGACGCTGGCGCGGCGACACCCGCCCCGCCGGTGGGCACGGCCCTGGGGCCCCACGGGATCCAGACGATGGAGTTCTGCAAGCAGTACAACGCGGCCACCGAGTCGATGCGCGGCACCGTGATCCCCGTGGAGATCACCATCTACGAGGACCGCAGCTTCACCTTCGTGCTCAAGACGCCGCCGACGCCGGTGCTGCTGCGCCAGGCCGCGGGGCTGCCCAAGGGCGCCAAGACCGCCGGCCGCGAGACGGTCGCCTCGATCACCGACGCCCAGGTCGCCGAGATCGCGTCGACCAAGTTGAAGGACCTGAACACCGATGACCTCGACATGGCCAAGCGCCAGGTGGCGGGCACCGCGCGCTCCATGGGCATCGCGGTCGTGGGGTAGGAGAGCACAGTGAAGCACGGCAAGAAGTACACCAACGCCCTGGCCCAGGTCGACCGCACGGCGCTGCTGACGGTCGCCGACGCCATCGAGAAGGTCAAGGCGATCTCCTCGGCTGGCTTCGACGAGACCGTCGAGCTGGCCGTGCGCCTGGGGGTCGACCCCCGGCGCGCCGAGCAGATCGTGCGCGGCACGCTCTCGCTGCCCGCGGGCACCGGCAAGACCAACCGCATCGTCGTCTTCGCCGCCGGCGAGGCCGCCCAGGAGGCGCGTGACGCCGGGGCCGACGAGGTCGGCGCCGACGACCTGGTGGCCCGCGTGGCCGGCGGGTTCCTGGACTTCGACGTGGCCATCGCCACGCCGGACCTGATGGGCAAGGTCGGGTCGCTCGGCCGGGTGCTCGGTCCGCGCGGGCTCATGCCCAATCCCAAGACCGGCACCGTCACGATGGACGTCGCCAAGGCGGTCACCGAGTTCAAGGGCGGGCGCGTCGAGTACCGCACCGACAAGGTCGGCAACGTCCAGCTGCGCGTGGGCAAGGTGAGCTTCGCCTCGGCCGACCTGTCGCGCAACGTCCACGCGGTGCTCGAGGAGCTGGTGCGCGTCAAGCCGGCCAGCGCTAAGGGCCGCTACCTGCTCGGCGTGACCCTCTCGTCGACCATGGGTCCCGGGGTCAAGATCGACCCGGCCCACGCCCGCGAGCTCGAAGAGGTCACCACCCCCGCCTGAGTTGCGGGTCCGAAGGGCCAGCCAGTAGGCTGTCCACTCGCGCCGCCAGGCGCCACAGTCGCAAGTCGCCGAAGACATCCGGTGGGGAAACCCGTAATGGACCGTTGGTCCGCCTGACGAGGGATGGGAGTTCCTCCGGATGTCACGGCCCGATCCGGACCGCGTCCGGGAGAGGAGCACCATGGCCATCGCCCACGCCGACAAGGCCGCCGTCGTCGAGGAGGTCGCCGCGCGCGCCCACGCGACGAGCACCGCCGTGGTGACCCAGTACCGCGGGCTCACCGTCGCCCAGATCTCCACCCTGCGCCGCCGGCTGCGGGCGCTCGGCGCCGACTACAAGGTGTTCAAGAACACCCTGGTGCGCCGGGCGATCGCCGGCACCGCCATCGAACCGCTGAGCGGCTACCTCGAGGGACCGACCGCGATCGCCTTCGTCGACGGCGACGTCTCGGCCGTGGCCAAGGCGCTGCGCGACTTCACCAAGGAGGCGCCGGCCCTCATCGTCAAGGGCGGCGTGCTCGACGGGCACGCGCTGACCCCCGCCGACCTGGTGGCCCTGGCCGACCTGCCGAGCCGCGACGTGCTGCTCGCCCGGGTGGCCGGGATGCTGGCCGCGCCGATGCGCACCTTCGCCGGCCTGCTGAAGGCCCTGCCCCAGAACCTGGCCTACGGGCTGGCCGCCCTGCGCGACGCGCGTGGCGGTGACCCGGCGGCGCCCGCAGCCGAGGCCGTCCCGGTCGCCGACGATCCGGTCGCCGAGGCCGCCGCTGCCGAAGTCGAGGCCGTCCCGGTCGCCGACGAGCCGGTCGCCGAGGTCGCTGAGGCCCCCGAGGTCGCAGTCGAGGCCGCTCCGGCGGCCGAGGAGCCGGTCGCCGAGGTCGCCGAGGCGACCCCCGGGGCCGACGAGTCCACCGACGCGGCCTCCTAGGCCGCACCGTCCGAAATCAAGATCACAACTAAAGGAGCATCATGGGTTCACTGACCAAGGAGCAGATTCTCGACGGCATCGCTGAGCTGTCGGTGATCGAGCTGAGCGAGCTGCTCAGCGAGTTCGAGGAGAAGTTCGGGGTCACTGCCGCGGCCCCCGTGGCCGTCGCGGCGCCCGCCGCGGGCGGGAACGGTGCCGAGGCCGAGGCGGCCGAGGAGAAGAGCGACTTCGACGTCATCCTGGTGAGCGGCGGGGAGAAGAAGATCCAGGTCATCAAGGAGGTTCGCACCCTGACGAGCCTCGGCCTCAAGGAGGCCAAGGACCTGGTCGACGGCGCTCCCAAGCCCGTCCTGGAGAAGGTCTCCAAGGCCGACGCCGAGAAGGCCAAGGCGGCCCTCGAGGCCGCTGGCGCCACTGTCGAGCTGAAGTAGGCCCGCGCACGGCGGCGGGGCCCGGCCCCGCCGCCGTGGCCGGGGTACTTGACCCCGGCACGGAAGTTGCCTATGGTAGCGCCAGCCGCTCGGCGGCCGGGCGTCCAGTAGTGACGCCCTACTTGCACGTCGGCGCAAGTTGGCACTAGACTCGAAAAACCGTGCCCCTGCGTCTTGCTTCGTCGTCCCCAAACGTCGCTCTGGATGCCGCGTGGCCGGTTTCACCTGGTTCGCCCACCTATCGGAGGATTGACCGTTGACGCCACGGATCACCAGCCCGGACCGCTTCAGCTTCTCCGCCTTGGGCGAGGCCTACCCTCTGCCCGATCTCCTCGAGATCCAGCGGGACAGTTTCGACTACTTCATGCGCGACGGGCTGCGTGAGGCCTTCGCGTCGATCTCCCCGATCACCGACTTCACCGGCCGCCTGAGCCTGGAGCTGGAGTACGACCCGGACGACGCGGACCTGAAGAGCCCGCCCAAGTTCACCGTCGAGGAGTGCCGCCAGCGCGCGACCACCTACTCCCAGCCGGTCTTCGTGCGGGCCCGGTTCCTCAACGCCGAGACCGGGGAGATCAAGGAGCAGACGGTCTTCATGGGGGACTTCCCCATCATGACCGAGCAGGGCACCTTCATCATCAACGGCACCGAGCGCGTGGTCGTCAGCCAGTTGGTGCGCTCGCCCGGCGTGCTGTTCCAGCCCGGCAAGGACGACAAGGTCGCCTTCGAGGGCACCATCCACCCGAGCCGCGGCGAGTGGCTCCAGGTGGACCTGGAGGAGAAGCGCAACAAGGCCGCCAACGCCGGGGCCCGCATCGCGCGCAAGCGCCGCGTCTCGATCTTCTCGCTGCTGCGGGCGCTCGACCCCGCGATCGACGAGGCGTTTTTCGAGAAGTTCGTCGCCCACTTCGACTTCCTCGACGACCAGTACCGCGCGGACTGGAAGAAGGCCCACACCGAGATCCTGCGCCACATGGAGAAGTACGGCATCGAGGACTCGCCCGAGGGCTTCCAGCGCGCCAGCCAGGAGACCGCCTGGCTCGAGATCTACCGCCGCGCCCGTCCGGGCGAGGTGCAGACCGTCGAGGCGGCGCGCCAGTACTTCGAGGGCGCCTTCTTCTCCGAGAAGCGCTACGACCTGTCCCGGGTGGGCCGCTACAAGCTGGACCGCAAGCTCGGCGCCGAGCTCGCCCGCAACGTCGAGCTGTTCGGTGACGTGCTCGAGCAGCCCCACGCCGAGCTCTTCGTGCTGGCCAAGGCCGAGGTCCTGGCCACCGCGACGTACCTGTTGAACCTGGCCCGCGACCGCACGGCCAAGGAGACCGACTACCACATCGACGACCAGGACCACTTCGCCAACCGCCGCATCCGCAGCGTGGGCGAGCTGATCCAGAACGCCCTGCGCACGGGCCTCTCGCGCATGGAGCGCGTGGTCCGCGAGCGCATGAACACCCAGGACGTCGAGGCCATCGCGCCCCAGACCCTGATCAACATCCGCCCGGTCATGTCGGCGATCAAGGAGTTCTTCGCGACCTCCCAGCTGAGCCAGTTCATGGACCAGAACAACCCGCTGTCGGGGCTGACCCACAAGCGCCGCCTGTCGGCCCTGGGGCCCGGCGGCCTCTCGCGCGAGCGCGCGGGCCTCGAGGTGCGCGACGTGCACTCCTCGCACTACGGGCGCATGTGCCCCATCGAGACGCCCGAGGGCCCCAACGTCGGCCTCATCGGGTACCTGGCCAACTACGCCCGGATCAACGAGTACGGCTTCATCGAGACGCCCTACCGGGTCGTCGAGGGCGGCCGGGTCACCGGCGAGGTGCGCTACTTCACCGCTGACGAGGAAGAGCGCTACGTCATCGCCCAGGCCAACACCGAGATCGGTGAGAACGGCAGCATCAAGGCCGAGCGGGTCCTGGTGCGGCGCGGACCCATCGGGACCGGCGTGCGCGTGGGCGCGGCGTCGCGGTCCTCGTCGACCACCTCGGAGATCGACTACGTCGCACCCGACGAGGTCGAGCTCATGGACGTGTCGACCCGCCAGATCATCTCGGTGGCGACCTCGCTGATCCCCTTCGTCGAGCACGACGACGCCCAGCGGGCCCTGATGGGCGCCAACATGCAGAAGCAGGCCGTGCCCCTGGTGACTCCCGAGGCCCCCTTCGTGGGCACCGGCATGGAGCTGCGGGCGGCCCTGGACTCGGGCGACGTGCTGGTCGCCGAGGGCGACGGCGTGGTGCGCTCGGTGAGCGGGGACCGGATCCTCGTCGAGTACGAGCGCAGCGCGGTGGACCGCTACGGGCGGGCGCTGGGCAAGAAGACCTACACGCTCAACAAGTTCCGGCGCTCCAACCAGGACACGTCGATCAACCAGAAGCCCCTGGTGTTCGGGGGTGAGACGGTGAAGGCCGGCGACCTACTGGCCGACGGCACCTCGACCTCGCGCGGCGAGTTGGCGCTGGGCAAGAACCTGCTCGTGGCCTACATGCCGTGGGAGGGCTACAACTACGAGGACGCCATCATCATCTCGGAGCGCCTGGTGCGCGACGACGTGCTGACCTCGATCCACGTCAAGGAGTACGAGATCGACGCCCGGGACACCAAGCTGGGCCCCGAGGAGATCACCCGCGACATCCCGAACCTGCCCGACGACATCCTGGCCGACCTCGACGACCGCGGCATCGTGCGCATCGGGGCCGAGGTCGAGCCCGGCGACATCCTGGTGGGCAAGGTGACCCCGAAGGGCGAGACCGAGCAGTCCCCCGAGGAGCGCCTCCTGCGCGCGATCTTCGGTGAGAAGGCGCGCGAGGTGCGCGACACCTCCCTCAAGGTGCCCCACGGCGAGTCGGGCAAGGTCATCGACGTCAAGGTGTACAGCCGCGACGAGGACCACGAGATGCAGCCCGGCGTCAACCAGCTGGTCAAGGTGTACGTGGCCCAGAAGCGCAAGATCGCCGAGGGGGACAAGCTGGCCGGCCGCCACGGGAACAAGGGCGTCATCTCGCGCATCCTGCCCGAGGAGGACATGCCCTACCTGGCCGACGGGACGCCGGTCGACATCATCCTGTCGCCCCTCGGCGTGCCGAGCCGCATGAACGTGGGCCAGATCCTCGAGAGCCACCTGGGCTACGCCGCCCGCTACGGCTGGAGCGGCGTCGAGGTGAACCCGGCTGTGGGGACCTCAGGCCACGACGACCAGTACGAGACCGGCCCGCGCCCCTACCGCAAGACCCGGCCGCGCACCGAGCCGGCCGTCTACGTGGCCACGCCGTCCTTCGACGGCGCCCACTGGGACGAGTCGGACCGCACCAAGGACCGCCCGACCATCCAGGCGCTGTTCGCCAGCCTGAACGTCGACGGCGCCCACGGCGAGCGCATGCTGGCCGGCGACAACGACGGCAAGGTCATCTTGTTCAACGGGCGCACCGGTGAGGCCTACGACCAGCCGATCTCGGTGGGCTACGCCTACATCCTCAAGCTGGCCCACATGGTCGACGACAAGATCCACGCCCGCTCCACGGGCCCGTACTCGATGATCACGGCCCAGCCCCTGGGCGGCAAGGCCCAGTTCGGTGGCCAGCGCTTCGGGGAGATGGAGGTGTGGGCCCTCGAGGCCTACGGCGCCGCGTTCGCCCTCCAGGAGCTGCTCACCGTCAAGTCCGACGACATGAAGGGCCGCGAGCGCGCCTACGAGGCCATCGTCAAGGGCCAGAACCTGCCGAGCCCCGGCATCCCCGAGTCCTTCAAGGTGCTCATCAAGGAGATGCAGTCGCTGTGCTTGAACGTCGAGGTGCGCGACCGCGTCGGTGCGCACGTCGACCTGGCCGACACCGAAGAGGACTTCTTCTCGGTCACCCGGGAGCTGGGCATCGACATCAGTCGGCCTGAGCGCGGGTCCGACGAGGAGGACGCCCGCCGCGCCGCCGAAAGGAAGTTGTCATGAGCCCCGTCGACGTGAACCAGTTCAAAGAGCTGTCGATCGGTCTGGCCACCGCCCAGAACATCCGCAGCTGGTCCTCGGGCGAGGTCAAGAAGCCCGAGACGATCAACTACCGGACCCTGCGCCCCGAGAAGGACGGCCTGTTCTGCGAGAAGATCTTCGGCCCGCAGAAGGCCTGGGAGTGCGCGTGCGGCAAGTACAAGCGGGTGCGCTTCAAGGGCATCGTCTGCGAGCGCTGCGGCGTCGAGGTCACCAGTGACAAGGTGCGCCGCGAGCGCATGGGCCACATCGCCCTGTCGGCGCCGGTGGTGCACATCTGGTACCTGCGCGGGACGCGCTCGTGGCTGGCCTACCTCCTCATGGGCACCGCGCCCAAGGAGGAGCTGAAGGCCAAGCAGCTCGAGAAGGTCATCTACTTCGCCGCGCACCTCGTCACCTACGTGGACGAGGAGCGCCGCCACGAGGACCTGGGCGAGCTGCGCCAGGCCCTCAACGACGAGCTGGCCGAGATCGACCAGCGCGAGGCCGGGTCGGTCGAGCGCAAGCTGGCCGACATCGAGGCCCGGGCCACCAAGCTCGAGACCGACGGGGCCCGCGACTCCGAGCTGCGCAGCCTGCAGCGCACCGGCGAGAAGGAGCTCGACGCGGTGCGCACGCGCTACGCCGAGGAGCGCGAGCTGGCCCGCCAGGCCTTCGACACCTTCGAGAGCCTGCACTCGCGCCAGATCGTCGAGGACGAGGTGCTCTACCGCGAGATGGAGTTCCGCTACGGCGAGTACTTCACCGGCGGCATGGGCGCCGACGCCATCATCCAGCTGCTGGACCGCATGGACCTGGACGAGGAAGAGCGCGTCATGCGCGAGATGATCGACGCGAAGGACGGCCGCAAGCCGCTCAGCGCGCAGCGTCACGCCAAGTTCCTCAAGCGCCTGGCCATCGTGCAGTCCTTCAACCGCCGCGACGACCAGGGCCGGCGCATCAACGACCCGCGGGCCATGATCCTCGAGGCCGTGCCGGTGATCCCGCCGGACCTGCGCCCGATGGTCCAGCTGGACGGCGGGCGCTTCGCCACGAGCGACCTCAACGACCTGTACCGCCGCGTGATCAACCGCAACAACCGCCTCAAGCGGCTGCTCGACCTGGGCGCGCCCGACATCATCGTCAACAACGAGAAGCGCATGCTCCAAGAGGCCGTCGACGCCCTCTTCGACAACGGGCGGCGCGGCCGGCCGGTCGTGGGCCAGAGCGGTCGCCCGCTCAAGTCGCTGTCGGACATGCTCAAGGGCAAGCAGGGCCGGTTCCGCCAGAACCTCCTGGGCAAGCGCGTGGACTACTCGGGCCGCTCGGTCATCGTGGTGGGTCCCCAGCTCAAGCTGCACCAGTGCGGCCTGCCCAAGATGATGGCCCTCGAGCTGTTCAAGCCCTTCGTGATGAAGCGGCTCATCGAGACCCAGGCCGCCCAGAACATCAAGAGCGCCAAGCGCATGGTGGAGCGGCGCAAGTCGGTCGTCTGGGACGTGCTCGAGGAGGTCATCCGCGAGCACCCGGTGCTGCTCAACCGCGCGCCGACGCTGCACCGCCTGGGCATCCAGGCCTTCGAGCCGATCCTGGTGGACGGCAAGGCCATCCAGATCCACCCGCTGGTGTGCAAGGCCTTCAACGCCGACTTCGACGGCGACCAGATGGCCGTGCACGTGCCCCTGTCGGCCGAGGCCCAGGCCGAGGCCCGGGTCCTCATGCTGTCGGTGAACAACATCTTCACCCCGGCCACGGGCCGGCCCATCACCGAGCCCAGCCAGGACATGGTGTTCGGCGCCTACTACCTGACCCAGGAGTCCGACGAGGCCGTCGAGAACCCGCGGGTCTTCCGCCACGTCTACGAGATCGAGGCGGCCCTCGAGGAGGGGACCATCTCGCTGCGCACGCCCATCGAGGTCCGGCCACCGGCCGGCGCCCCCCTGGACGTCCGCCTGGAGGCGGCCGGCATCCCCGAGACGGCGGGACGCCGCGCGCTGGTCACCACGGCCGGCCGCGTGCTGTTCAACCGCGCGCTGCCGGCGGGCTTCCGCTTCGTCAACGAGTTGGTGAGCAAGAACGGCCGGCCGATCGGCACCATCGTCGAGGAGATCTCCGGCGGCTACCGCCGCCAGGTGGTCGCCGAGTCGCTGGACGCCATCAAGTCGCTGGGCTTCCGCTTCGCCACCCAGTCGGGGCTGACGATCTCGATCGACGACGTCGTCACCTCGCCCGAGAAGGCGGCGATCCTCAACAAGTACGAGGAGCAGGCCGCCAAGGTCGAGACCAACTACCGGCGCGGCGTCATCGTCGACGACGAGCGGCGCCAGCAGGAGATCGAGATCTGGACCAACGCCAACAAGGACGTGGGCGACGCCACCGAGCGGGCCATGGCCCTCAAGGCCGGCAACCCGATCCGCATGATGGTCGAGTCCGGTGCCCGGGGCAACAGCCAGCAGATCCGCCAGATCGCGGCCATGAAGGGCCTGGTGTCCAACCCGCGCGGCGAGATGATCCCGCGGCCGATCAAGTCCTCGTTCCGCGAGGGCCTGTCGGTCCTGGAGTACTTCATCTCGACCCACGGCACCCGCAAGGGACTGGGCGACACCGCCCTGCGCACCGCGGACTCGGGCTACCTGACCCGGCGTCTGGTCGACGTCGCCCAGGAGCTCATCGTCAAGGAGGAGGACTGCGGGACCACGCGGGGCATGTGGATCGAGCACGTGGCGCCCGACACCCGGGCCCGCCGCTCGCACCTGGAGACCAAGCTGTGGGGCCGCGTCGTGGCCGAGGACGTCACCTTGGGCGACGGCTCGGTCATCCCGGCCGGGACGATGCTCGACCTCGACGACGTGGCGCGCCTGCGCGACGACGAGGCGGTGACGCGGGTGCGCGTGCGCACCACGCTGACCTGCGAGGCCGTCCAGGGAGTCTGCGGGGCCTGCTACGGCCTGTCGCTGGCGACCCACCAGGTCGTCGAGCTCGGCGAGGCGGTCGGCGTCATCGCCGCCCAGTCCATCGGTGAGCCGGGCACCCAGCTGACCATGCGGACCTTCCACTCCGGTGGCGTCACCGAGAGCGACATCACCCACGGCCTGCCGCGCGTGGTCGAGCTCTTCGAGGCCCGCACGCCCAAGGGCGCCGCCAAGGTCGCCCAGCACACCGGCGTCGTGCACATCGAGCTGGTGGGCCGCGAGCGCAAGGTCACGATCGTCGCCGACGACGGCGAGGTCCAGGAGGAGTCGGTCTCCATCGCGCGCCACCTGCTGGTCGAGGACGGCCAGGAGGTCGAGGTCGGGACCCCGCTGCACGACGGCCCGCTCGACCCCAAGCTGATGATGAAGTACCGCGGCACGCGCGAGACCCAGCAGTACCTGGTCGAAGAGGTCCAGAACGTCTACCGCGACCAGGGCGTGTCGATCCACGACAAGCACATCGAGCTCATCGTGCGCCAGATGACGCGCCGGGTTCAGGTGGTCGACGCCGGGGACTCGCCGTGGCTGCCCGGCGCGATGGTCGACGTCAAGCTGTTCAACGACACCAACGACACCCTCGAGGCCCAGGGACGGGGCGCGGCCGACGGCCGGGCCCAGCTCATGGGGATCACCAAGGCGTCGCTGGCCACCGACTCGTGGCTCTCGGCGGCCTCCTTCCAGGAGACCACCCGGGTGCTCACCGAGGCGGCCATCGAGGGCAAGCACGACCACCTGGTCGGCCTCAAGGAGAACATCATCATCGGCAAGCTGATCCCGGCGGGCTCGGGTCTGAGTCACTACGGCCCCGACGGCGTGCGCCTGGAGATGCCCGGGGCCGAGGTGCTGCCCGCATGGGCCCAGCGCAGCGACGAGGACTTCGACCTCGCGGGGCTGCTGGGCGAGACCTACGGGGAGGACACCTTCAGTGCCGACCTGGCCGCTTTCCAGAGCATCGGGGCGCACTACGACGAGTCGGCCCTGCCCGAGGACGACGCGCCGCGGCCCGAGGACGACCTGGGAGGGCCCCAGGCGGTGTAGCCGTTTGCCGGTTAGCCCCGGCGTGCCGTAGAATAACCAGTCCGCGTCCGCCGCGTGCGGCGGCGCCACGTACGAGTTGGAGAAGAGGTTTCGCGTGCCCACCATCGCGCAGCTGGTCCGCAAGGGCCGGCAGGACAAAGTGTCCAAGACCAAGACGCCCGCCCTCAAGGGGGCGCCGCAGCGTCGGGGCGTCTGCACCCGGGTGCACACCGTCACGCCCAAGAAGCCCAACTCGGCCCTGCGCAAGGTGGCGCGCGTGCGCCTGACCTCGGGCGTGGAGGTCACCGCCTACATCCCGGGCGTGGGCCACAACCTGCAGGAGCACTCCATCGTCCTGGTGCGCGGGGGCCGCGTCCGGGACCTGCCGGGGGTGCGCTACAAGATCATCCGCGGCGCCCTGGACACCTCGGGCGTCCGGGACCGCAAGCAGGCCCGTAGCCGCTACGGCGCCAAGAAGGAGAGCTGATGCCTCGCAAGGGACCCGCGGACCGCCGCGAGCTGGTGGCCGACCCGATCTACAAGTCGGTGCTGGTCACCCAGGTCATCAACAAGGTGCTGGAGCGCGGCAAGCGCACCGTCGCCGAGCGCATCGTCTACGGCGCCCTGGAGACCGTCCAGGAGAAGACCGGCGCCGACCCGGTCGCGGCGCTCAAGCGCGCCCTGGAGAACGTGCGCCCCGAGCTCGAGGTGCGCAGCCGCCGCGTGGGCGGCACCACCTACCAGGTCCCCGTCGAGGTCCGGCCGCGCCGCGCCACGACGCTGGCCATCCGCTGGCTGACCGACTTCGCCAAGAAGCGCCGGGAGAAGACCATGGCCGAGCGCCTGGCCAACGAGATCGTCGATGCGTCCAATGGGGTGGGGGCGGCAGTGAAGCGTCGCGAGGACATGGCCAAGATGGCCGAGTCGAACAAGGCGTTCGCGCACTACCGCTGGTAACTGAGGAGACCGACCCACCCATCATGGCTGCAGCCCGCGACATCCCCCTGGACAAGGTCCGCAACATCGGCATCATGGCGCACATCGATGCCGGCAAGACCACCACGACCGAACGCATCCTCTACTACACCGGCAAGAACTACAAGATCGGCGAGGTCCACGAGGGCGCGGCGACCATGGACTGGATGGTCCAGGAGCAAGAGCGCGGCATCACCATCACGTCGGCGGCCACCACCTGCTACTGGAACGGCGTGCGCATCAACATCATCGACACGCCCGGCCACGTGGACTTCACCGTCGAGGTGGAGCGCTCGCTGCGCGTGCTCGACGGCGCGGTCGCGGTCTTCGACGCGGTGGCCGGGGTCGAGCCCCAGACCGAGACCGTGTGGCGCCAGGCCAACAAGTACCACGTGCCGCGCATCTGCTTCGTCAACAAGATGGACCGGATCGGGGCCGACTTCTTCCGCTGCGTGGACATGATCCGCGACCGCCTGGACTGCGTGCCCGCCGTGGTGCAGCTGCCCATCGGGGCCGAGTCCCACTACCAGGGCCTGATCGACCTGACGACGATGCAGGCGATGGTCTGGCGCGACGAGGACAAGGGCGAGCACTTCGACGTCGTGGAGATCCCCGCCGAGTACCGCGAGCAGGCCGAGGAGTACCACACGGCGCTGCTCGACGTGCTGACGACCTTTGACGACAGCCTGATGGAGAAGGTGCTGGGCGACGAGGAGGTCACCGCCGACGACATCCGTCGCGCCCTGCGCCAGGGGACCCTGGAGAACCGGTGCGTCCCGATCCTGAACGGCACCGCCTTCAAGAACAAGGGCGTCCAGCCCATGCTCGACGCGGTCGTCGACTTCCTGCCCTCGCCGCTCGACCTGCCCCCGACCCAGGGGACCAAGCCGGGCAAGGAGGACGTCCTGGAGCGCAAGCCCAGCGACGACGAGCCCTTCTCGGCCCTGGCCTTCAAGATCATGACCGACCCCTACGTCGGCAAGCTGACCTACCTGCGCGTGTACTCGGGCACCCTGGAGAAGGGCGACTCGGTCGTCAACACCACCAAGGGCCTGAAGAAGGAGCGCCTGGGACGGCTGCTCTTGATGCACGCCAACAACCGCGAGGACCTCGACGTCATCCGCACCGGAGACATCGTGGCGGCTGTCGGCCTCAAGCAGGTCACGACCGGGGACACGCTGGCCACGCCGAGCGACCCCATCCAGCTCGAGACCCTGACCTTCCCCGAGCCCGTGATCCACGTGGCCGTCGAGCCCAAGACCAAGGCCGACCAGGAGAAGCTGGGCAAGGCCCTCTACGCGCTCAGCGAGGAGGACCCCACCTTCCGCGTGCGCACCGACGAGGAGACCGGCCAGACGGTCATCTCGGGGATGGGCGAGCTGCACCTGGAGGTGCTGGTCGACCGGATGCTCCGTGAGTTCAACGTGGACGCCAACGTCGGCAAGCCGCAGGTCGCCTACCGCGAGACCGTGCGCCAGAGTGTCGAGAAGGTGGAGGAGAAGTACGTCCGCCAGACCGGGGGCAAGGGCCAGTACGGGCACGTGGTGATCACCCTGGAGCCGACCGGTCCCGGCGGGGGCTACGAGTTCCTCGACGAGATCACCGGGGGCGTCATCCCCAAGGAGTACATTCCCGCCGTCAACCAAGGGATTCAAGAGGCGCTGACCTCGGGGGTCCTGGCCGGCTACCCGACCGTGGACGTGCGGGTGCGCCTGACCTTCGGCAGCTACCACGACGTCGACTCGTCCGAGATGGCCTTCAAGATCGCCGGCTCGATCGCCGTCAAGAAGGCCGCGCGCTTGGCCCGGCCAGTCCTGCTCGAGCCGATCATGGCCGTCGAGGTCGTCACGCCCGAGGACTACATGGGCGACGTCATCGGCGACCTGTCCAGCCGTCGCGGCCGGGTCGAGGGCATGGAGCAGCGGGGCAACTCCCAGGCGATTCGCGCCCAGGTGCCACTGGCGGACATGTTCGGCTACGCTACTGACCTGCGGTCGCGCACCCAGGGGCGCGCGACGTACACGATGCAGTTCCACTCGTATGCGGAGGTACCCGACGCGATCGCCAAGGAGATCGTCGCCAAGGCCACCGGCGCGTAGGAGGACTGGGCAACCAGTGCAAAACAGGTCCAAACCGTCGTCGGGGAGGGCCGCAAGAAACACGACGGACCCACGGTGGGACCGTCCAGAGACAGAAAGTTAGTCCCCGACAATGGCAAAGCAGAAGTTCGAGCGCACCAAGCCGCACATCAACATCGGGACGATGGGGCACATCGACCACGGCAAGACGACGCTGACCGCGGCCATCACCAAGGTCCTGTCCGAGCGCATCCCCGGCACCTCGTTCACGCCCTTCGACCAGATCGACAAGGCCCCCGAGGAGCGCCAGCGCGGGATCACGATCTCGATCGCCCACGTGGAGTACGAGACCGAGCACCGGCACTACGCCCACGTCGACATGCCCGGCCACGCCGACTACGTCAAGAACATGATCACCGGCGCCGCCCAGGTGGACGGCGCCATCCTGGTCGTCTCGGCGACCGACGGCCCGATGCCCCAGACCCGCGAGCACGTCCTGCTGGCGCGCCAGGTGGGCGTCCCCTACATCGTGGTGGCCCTGAACAAGGCCGACGCGGTCGAGGACGAGGAGTTGCTCGAGCTCGTGGAGATGGAGATCCGCGAGCTGCTGAACTCCTACGGCTTCCCCGGCGACGACACCCCGATCGTGCGCGTCTCGGCCCTCAAGGCCCTGGAGGGCGACGAGGCGTGGGGCAACAAGATCATCGAGCTCATGGAGGCCGTGGACAGCTACATCCCCGAGCCCCAGCGCGCCACCGAGAAGCCCTTCTTGATGTCGATCGAGGACGTCATGACCATCACCGGCCGCGGCACCGTCGTGACCGGCAAGGTCGAGCAGGGCGTCATCAAGGTCGGCGACGAGGTCGAGATCGTGGGCCTGCGCCCGACGGCCAAGACCACGGTGACCGGCATCGAGATGTTCCGCAAGCTGCTGGACCAGGGCCAGGCGGGCGACAACCTCGGGGCCCTGCTGCGCGGGACCAAGAAGGAGGAGGTCGAGCGCGGCCAGGTGCTGTGCAAGCCCGGCTCGATCACCCCGCACACCCAGTTCGAGGCCTCGGTCTACGTGCTGACCAAGGAGGAGGGCGGCCGCCACAAGCCGTTCTTCACCAACTACCGGCCGCAGTTCTACTTCCGCACCACCGACGTCACCGGGACCATCGAGCTCCCGGCCGGCACCGAGATGGTCATGCCGGGCGACAACACCGAGATGAACGTGACGCTGGGCAAGCCGATCGCCATGGAGGAGGGCCTGACCTTCTCCATCCGCGAGGGCGGCCGCACGGTCGGCTCGGGCCGCGTGACCAAGATCGTGAAGTAGCCCCGTGGCTGAGACGCGCCAGATGATCCGGATCCGGCTGAAGGCCTTCGACCACGAGGTGCTGGACCAGTCGACCGCGAAGATCGTGCAGACGGTCGAGCGGACCAACGCCCGGGTCCAGGGCCCCGTGCCGCTGCCGACCGAGACCCACCGCTACACGGTGGTCCGCGGTCCGCACAAGCACAAGGACAGCCGCGAGCACTTCGAGATGCGCGTGCACAAGCGGCTGCTCGACATCGTGGACCACACGGCCAAGACGGTCGACTCGCTCCAGCGGCTCGACCTGCCGGCCGGGGTGGACATCGAGATCAAGATCCGCCAGGTGTGAGCCCACGGCCCCGCCGGCATTGCGCCGGCGGGCCGCCGTGGTGTAGGGTGGGTAGCCCTTGGAAAAGGGCAGCAAGTGATGTGTCCGGTTGCCTCGTGAGAGGAACGCCGGACCGGACCAGTCGTGCGCTCCGTTCGGGTCTCCCGAACGGAGCGTCTGTCTGTCGGCAACCGACGGACGAGGAGAAGAGGTAGAGGTGGCGACCAAGGCGATCGTCGGCGAGAAGGTGGGCATGACCCAGGTCTGGGACGACCAGCACCGGGCCGTGCCCGTCACCGTGGTGCGGGTGGAGCCGGCCCGCGTGGTCCAGGTGAAGACCGGGGCCAAGGAGGGCTACGACGCCGTCCAGGTGACCTGGGGCACCCGGCGGGCCGCGACCCTCAGCCAGCCCGAGCGGGGCCACTTCGCCAGCGCCGGCGTGACGCCGGGGACGGGCCTGGTGGAGCTGCGCTTAGAGGACGCCGCCCAGTACGCGGCGGGCCAGGAGATCGCCGCTGACGTCTTCAGCGTCGGCGAGAAGATCGACGCCACTGCGGTCTCCAAGGGCAAGGGCTTCGCCGGGGGCATGAAGCGCCACAACTTCGCCGGCCAGGGCGCCGCCCACGGCAACCACAAGCACCACCGGGCCCCGGGCTCGATCGGGGCCTGCGCGACGCCCGGACGGGTGTTCAAGGGCACCAAGATGGCCGGGCGCATGGGCGGGAACCAGGTGACCACGACCAACCTCGAGGTGGTCGCCGTCGACGCCGAGCGCCAGGTGATCCTGGTCAAGGGAGCGGTCCCCGGACCGCGCGGCGGCGTCGTGGTGCTGCGGACCTCGGTGAAGAACCCGATGCGCGCCGGAGGTGTGCGATGAGTGAGACGACGCGTCTGCGCGGCCCGGTGGCCAAGGAGCGCCCGGCCCTGGCCGCGCGCCAGGTGGAGCGCAAGAGCCTCGACGGCACGGTCCTGTCGGTGGTCGACCTCGCGCCCGAGGTCTTCGGTCGCGAGCCCAACGTGGCCCTGCTGCACCAGGTCGTGACGGCCCAGCTGGCCGCCCGGCGCGCCGGCACCCAGTCGACCCTCACGCGGGCCGAGGTGAGCGGCGGCGGCAAGAAGCCGTTCCGCCAGAAGGGCACCGGCAGTGCCCGCCAGGGCACCATCCGCGCGCCCCACTACCCGGGCGGCGGGATTGCGCTGGGCCCCAAGCCGCGCAGCTACGACCAGCGCACCCCGAAGAAGATGATCCGGGCCGCCCTCTACGGTGCCCTGTCGGACCGGGCGGCCGAGGGGCGCATCGCCCTGGTCGACTCCTACGACGCCTGGAGCGCGCCGCGCACCAAGGAGGCCCTGGCCGCGCTGGGGGCCCTGGGGCTGGACGGCCGGGTCCTGGTGGTGCTGAGCCCCGAGGACCGGATCGCCCGCTACGCCTTCCGCAACCTCGACGTCGCCCGGACCATCGCGGCCGGCGCGCTGAGCGCCTACGACGTGCTGGGGGCCGACTGGATCCTGTTCAGTGACGCCACGCTGCCCGCGGGCGAAGGGAGCACCCATGCGTGAGGCCACGCAGATCCTGATCCACCCGGTGGTGTCCGAGAAGACCTACGCCCTCATGGAGCGCCACACCTACGTCTTCGTGGTCGACGAGTCGGCCACCAAGATCGACGTGCGCAACGCCGTCGAGCAGGCCTTCAACGTCAAGGTCACCAAGGTCAACACGCTGCGCCGGCGCGGCAAGGCGACCCGCAGCCTGCGCACCGGCGTGCGCGGCTCGCGTCCCGACACCAAGCGGGCCATCGTCACCCTCCGATCGGGTGACTCGATCAACCTCTTCGAGAGTTAAAGGACCCCCATGGCACTGCGCGCGCGCAAACCCACCAGCCCGGGCCGCCGGTTCCAGACCGGCCCGGACTTCGCCGAGCTGACCCGGACGCGTCCCGAGAAGTCCCTGCTCGAGCCCCAGTCCTCGTCGGGCGGCCGCAACTCCTACGGTCGCAAGACCTCGCGCCACCGCGGGGGCGGCCACAAGCGCCAGTACCGCGTCGTGGACTTCAAGCGCGACAAGGACGGCGTGCCCGGCCGCATCGCGACCATCGAGTACGACCCCAACCGCTCGTGCCGCATCGCCCTGGTGCACTACGCCGACGGCGAGAAGCGCTACATCCTGGCCGCGGCCGGCCTCAAGGTGGGCGACCGCGTCGAGTCGGGCCCCAAGGCGGACATCCGCGTCGGCAACGCCCTGCCCCTGCGCTACATCCCGACCGGCTCGACGGTGCACAACGTCGAGCTGCGCCCGGGCGGCGGCGGCAAGATGGCCCGCAGCGCGGGCATGAGCGTCCAGCTGGTGGCCAAGGACGGCGACTACGCGACGCTGCGCCTGCCCTCGACCGAGATGCGGCGCGTGTCCATCGACTGCCGCGCGACGCTCGGCACCATCGGGCACGCCGAGCACGAGCTGGTCAAGATCGGCAAGGCCGGACGCAACCGCTGGCGCGGCGTGCGTCCCCAGACCCGCGGGGTCGCCATGAACCCCGTCGACCACCCGCTCGGCGGTGGCGAGGGCAAGACCTCCGGTGGACGCCACCCGGTCTCGCCCTGGGGCCAGCCCGAGGGGCGCACACGCCTGCCCAAGGCGTCCGACGCGCTCATCGTTCGCCGTCGTCGTGGTCGCGGATCGCGGAGGTAGGACATGTCACGCAGCCTGAAGAAGGGCCCCTTCATCGATGCCCACCTGCTCAAGAAGGTGGATGCCCTGAACGCGGCCAACGAGAAGCGGGTCGTCAAGACCTGGAGCCGGCGCTCCACGATCATCCCCGACATGGTCGGGCACACCTTCGCCGTCCACGACGGGCGCCGGCACGTGCCGGTGTACGTGAACGAGGCGATGGTGGGCCACAAGCTCGGTGAGTTCGCGCCCACGCGGACCTTCAAGTTCCACGCCGGCCAGGAGAAGGCGGGGCGTCGCTGATGACGGGTCCCAAGACCAACGAGCGCCCCGGGACCCGTGCGGTCCTGCGCGGCTACCGGATGTCGGCCTCCAAGGCCCGCGTCGTGCTCGACCTCATCCGGGGCCTCGACGTGCAGGCGGCCCACGAGGTGCTGGGCTCGACCACCCGCGAGGCGGCCCGCGTGATCGACAAGGTCCTGTCCTCGGCGATCGCCAACGCCATCAACAACGACGGCCTCAGCGCCGACGAGCTCTACGTGTCGGCCGCCTACGCCGACGAGGGCGCGACCCTGAAGCGCTTCTCGCCGCGGGCCCGGGGCCGCGCCGGCAAGATCGCCAAGCGCTCGTGCCACATCACGGTCATCGTGTCGCGCCTGTCCGAGGAGCGCCTCGCGCTGGTGCGCGCCGCGCGCAGCGCCCAGGCCGCCGCCTCGCGCAGCCGCCGCGTGGCCTCCTCGCGGCGCGCCTCGGCCCCGGCCGCGACGGCGCCCCTGGCCGACGAGGCTCCCGCCGTCGCCGCGCCGACCGAGGAGTTCACGACCGACGAGACGCTCGACGAGGACGCGGCGGCCGCCGAGACCGCCGAGGCCCCGGAGGGCCCCGAGGACTCCCAGGCCCCCGAGGCCGACGCCGACGAGTCCGCAGAGACGGAGGAGTAATGGGTCAGAAGGTCAATCCCTACGGGTTCCGTCTCGGGATCACCACCGACTGGAAGTCCCGGTGGTTCAAGGAGAAGGGCTACCGCGAGCTGGTCGTCGAGGACTGGCGCATCCGGGACTACCTGGTGCGCCAGCTCGAGAGCGCCGCGGTGAGCCGCATCGAGATCGAGCGCAGCTCGGACCGGATCCGCGTCGACATCCACACCGCGCGTCCCGGGATCGTGATCGGGCGCCGCGGCGGCGAGGCCGACCGCCTGAAGAAGGAGCTCGAGCGCATCACGGGCCAGCGCAACCGCATCTCGCTCAACATCCAGGAGATAAAGCAGCCCGAGCTCGACGCCGCGCTGATCGCCCAGGGCATCTGCGACCAGCTGGTGCGCCGCATCGCCTTCCGCCGCGCCATGAAGCGCGGCATCCAGACCGTCCAGAAGGCCGGAGCGCTCGGCGTGCGCATCCAGGCCTCGGGGCGCCTCGGCGGCGCGGAGATGTCGCGCACCGAGTCGTACCGCGAGGGCCGCGTGCCCCTGCACACGCTGCGCGCCGACATCGACTACGGCTTCCGCGAGGCCCGCACGTCGACGGGGCGCATCGGCGTCAAGGTCTGGATCTACAAGGGTGACATCCTGCCCTACCAGCTCTCCAACAACGAGAAGATCGTGCGCGAGGCCGCCATGGCGGCCGGCGAGGCCGTGCCCGTGGGGGCGACCCCGGGCGCGCCCAAGGGCGTGGTGCGCGCCGGTGGCGGACGCCGCCGGGCCGCGGCCACGACCCCCGAGGAGCACGAGCTCCTGGCGGCCGCCGACGAGGTCGAGGCCGTGATCAACGTGGAAGAGGACATCGAGCGGCGCACCGCCTCCGGGCGGGCCGACACGCCGCACTTCCGAAAGGACGTGGAGTAGCCATGCTGATGCCGCGCAGGGTGAAGCACCGCAAGCAGCAGCGGGGACGGATGGGTGGCGTGGCCAAGGGCGGCACGGAGCTGTCCTTCGGCGACTTCGGGATCCAGGCCCTCGAGGCCGGCTGGATCACGGCGCGCCAGATCGAGGCCGCCCGTATCGCGATGACCCGCCACGTCCGCCGTGGGGGCAAGGTCTGGATCCGGGTCTTCCCGGACAAGCCCGTGACCCAGAAGCCGGCCGAGACCCGCATGGGTTCGGGCAAGGGCAACCCGGAGTTCTGGGTGGCCGTCGTCAAGCCCGGCCGCGTGATGTTCGAGCTGGGCGGGGTGGACGAGCCGTTGGCCCGCGCCGCCATGGAGCGCGCCATCCAGAAGTTGCCCATCAAGGCGAAGTTCGTCGTGCGGCCCGGGTCGCACGGCGCCCCGGAGGTGACGATCTGATGGCCAAGACGAGCGAGCGACGGACCGAGGTGCGCCAGCTGGGTGACTCCGAGCTGGTGGGCCGCCTGGCCGAGACGCGCCGGGAGCTGTTCAACCTGCGCTTCCAGCAGGCCACCGGCCAGCTGGACAACTCCGGACGACTGCGCGAGGTGCGCCGCGACATCGCGCGGCTCGCCACCCTGGTGCGTGAGCGGGAGATCGCGGCCGCCGAGGCCGAGGGAGAAGGTGCCTGATGGAACAAGCCGAGAACGGGCCGGTGCGCGAGAACCCGCGCAAGGTGCGTGAGGGCATCGTCGTGTCGGACCGCATGGTCGACACGGTGGTCGTGGCCGTGATCGAGCGGGTGCGGCACCCGCGCTACGGCAAGACCGTCCAGCGCACGAAGAAGCTGTACGCGCACGACGGGGGCGCCGACGCCCACGTCGGCGACCGCGTCCGGGTCCAGGAGACCCGGCCGCTGTCCAAGACCAAGCGCTGGCGCGTGACCGAGATCGTGGAGCGGGCGCGATGATCCAGCAGGAGTCCCGGCTCAAGGTGGCCGACAACTCCGGGGCCAAAGAGGTGCTCTGCATCCGGGTCCTGGGCGGGTCGCGCCGCCGCTACGCGTCCATCGGGGACGTCTTCATCGCCACGGTGAAGGACGCCATCCCGGGGGCCGCGGTCAAGAAGGGCGACGTGGTGCGCTGCGTGGTCGTGCGCACGGCCAAGGAGAAGCGGCGCCCCGACGGCTCGTACATCAAGTTCGACGACAACGCCGCGGTGCTGATCAACGACCAGCAGCAGCCCCGGGGCACGCGCATCTTCGGCCCGGTGGGCCGCGAGCTGCGCGACAAGAAGTTCATGCGCATCATCTCGCTGGCTCCGGAGGTGCTCTGATGAAGATCCGCAAGGGCGACGAGGTCCTGGTGATCGCCGGCAAGTTCCGCGGCGAGCGCGCCATGGTGGAAGAGGCGCGTCCGCGCACCGAGCAGGTCATCTTGGACGGCCTGAACATCGCCAAGCGCCACACCAAGCAGACCGGCAACATGATGCAGGCCGGCATCATCGACAAGCTCATGCCGATCCACGTGTCCAACGTTGCCCTGTGGTGCGACGGGCACAAGGGTCCGGCCAAGGTCGGCCACCGCGAGGTGGACGGCGTCAAGGTCCGCGTGTGCCGTTCGTGCGGGGAGGTGCTGTGAGTCATCCGCGACTGAAGGAGCGCTACGACCAGGAGATCCGGTCGTCACTGCGCGACGAGCTGGGCCTGGCCAACATCATGCAGGTGCCGCGTCTGGAGAAGATCGTGGTCAACTCCGGCGTCGGCCGGGCCACCCAGCAGGCGTCCCTGATCGAGGGCGCCCAGCGCGACCTCGAGCAGATCACCGGCCAGAAGCCCGTCGTGACGCGGGCCAAGAAGTCGGTGGCCAGCTTCAAGGTGCGCACCGGCCAGCCCATCGGGGTCAAGGTGACCCTGCGCGGCGACCGGGCCTGGGAGTTCTTCGACCGCCTGGTGAGCCTGGCCATCCCGCGCATCCGCGACTTCCGGGGCCTGCCGGCCCGGTCGTTCGACGGGCACGGCAACTACACCTTCGGGATCAACGACCAGCTGATCTTCCCGGAGATCGACTACGACAAGATCGACGCGCCGCGCGGTTTCGACATCACGATCGTGACCACGGCGACCACCGACGAGCAGGGACGCGCTTTCTTGCGCGCCTTCGGCTTCCCCTTCAAGCAGGAGACACGATAGGTATGGCCAAGAAGGCTCTCCGGATCAAGCAGCAGCGCACCCCGAAGTTCTCGACGCGCGCCTATACCCGGTGCCAGCGCTGCGGCCGACCCCGGTCGGTGTACCGCAAGTTCGGTCTGTGCCGCATCTGCCTGCGTTCCATGGTGCACGCGGGCGAGGTTCCGGGCGTGACCAAGGCGAGCTGGTAGGAGGCACCATGACGATGACTGACCCCATCGCCGACATGCTCACGCGCATCCGCAACGCCAACGCGGCCGCGTTCGACCATGTCTCGATGCCGAGCTCCAAGCTCAAGGAGTCCCTGGCGGGCCTCCTGCAGCGCGAAGGGTTCATCGCGAGCTACCGCGTCACCCCCACCGAGGGGCGGCCCGGCGCGACCCTGAGCATCGACCTGAAGTACGCGACCGACCGCACGCGCTCGATCGTCGGGCTCAAGCGGGTGTCCCGTCCCGGCCTGCGGATCTACCGCAAGGCGACCGAGATGCCCAAGGTGCTCGGCGGTGTGGGCGTGGCCGTGGTCTCCACGAGCCACGGCCTGATGACCGACCGCGAGGCCCGACGGGCCAAGCTGGGCGGCGAGGTGCTCTGCTATGTGTGGTAACTCGAGCAAGGAGGAGGGCCATGTCACGGATCGGCCGTAGCCCGATCACCGTGCCCGACGGCGTGTCCGTCGCGGTGGCCGACAGCCAGGTGACGGTCACGGGTCCCAACGGGGCCATGACGCGGCGCCTGCCCGAGGGCATCGACGTGCACCAGGAGGGCGCCACCCTCACGGTGACCCGCGCCAGCGACGAGACCGCCCACAAGGCCCTGCACGGGCTGACGCGGACGCTGGTGGCCAACATGGTCACGGGCGTGACCGCGGGCTGGACCAAGGAGCTCGAGATCATCGGCGTGGGCTACCGCGCCGCGGCCAACGGCCCCGCGGCCTTGAACCTGTCGCTCGGCTTCTCCCACCCGGTGAACTTCACCGCGCCCGACGGCGTGACCTTCGAGGTCCCCTCGCCCACCCGCATCGTGGTCAAGGGCGCCGACAAGGAGGTCGTGGGCCAGGTGGCCGCCTCCATCCGCAAGCTGCGCAAGCCCGAGCCCTACAAGGGCAAGGGCGTGCGCTACGCCGGGGAGCGCGTGCTGCGCAAGGCTGGAAAGGCGGCCAAGTAATGCGAACCACCCGTGAATTGCGCCAGCGCCGGCACGCCCGGCTGCGCAAGCGCCTGTCGGGGACGCCCGAGCGGCCCCGCGTCGCCGTGAACCGGACGCGCCGGCACATCTCGGCCCAGATCATCGACGACGTCGCCGGCCGCACGCTGGTGGCCGTCTCGTCGGTCGAGCCCAGCCTGCGCGAGGTCGCGGGCGGCAACGTCGCCGGGGCCCAGGCGCTCGGCGCGGTCCTGGCCGAGCGCGCGCGCCAGGCCAACATCTCGTCGGTGGTCTTCGACCGCGGCGGCTACGACTACCACGGCCGTGTGGCCGCCTTTGCCGATGCGCTGCGCGCCGGTGGACTGGAGTTCTGATGGATCTCGAGCAGTTTGAGGAACGCACCATCAAGGTGAACCGCGTGGCCAAGGTGGTCAAGGGCGGCCGGCGCTTCTCGTTCACCGCACTGATGGTGATCGGGGACGGCGCCGGGCGCGTGGGCCTGGGCTACGGCAAGGCCAAGGAGGCCGGGCTGGCGGTCCAGAAGGGCATCGAGGAGGCGCGCAAGAACCTCTTCGAGGTGCCCCTGGCCGGCACGACGATCGTCTACCCGGTGCTCGGCGAGGCCGGCGCGGGCCGGGTCCTGATGAAGCCGGCAGCCCCCGGCACCGGCGTGATCGCCGGGGGGGCGGCCCGGGCCATCTTGGAGATGGCCGGCGTCAAGGACATCATCGCCAAGTCGCTGGGCTCGACCAACGGCATCAACGTGGCCCACGCCACGATCGCCGCCTTGAAGCAGCTGCGCCGCCCCGAGACGGTGGCCGCCCAGCGCGGCCGGGCCCTCGACGAGGTGATCCCCAGCGGGACGCTGCGGGCCTACCGCGAGCGCCAGCGCGCCGGCGACCTGTTCAAGACGGAGGCCTCGTCGTGACCCAGCTCAAGGTGACCCAGGTCCGCTCGACCATCGCCACCAAGCCCAAGCACCGCGGGACGCTGCGGGCCCTCGGCCTGCGCCGCGTGGGCCAGTTCAACGTCCTGCCGGACCGGCCCGAGATCCGGGGCATGATCGCCCGGGTCCCGCACCTGATCAAAGTGGAAGAGGTGTCCGAGTGAGACTGCACGACCTGAAGCCGGCCGCCGGCTCGACCCACCGCAAGAAGGTGGTGGGGCGCGGCATTGGTGGCCACGGCGGCAAGACGGCGGGCCGGGGGACCAAGGGCCAGAAGGCCCGGCGGACGATCCCGGCCGGCTTCGAGGGCGGCCAGCTCCCGATCCTGGCGCGCATCCCCAAGCTCAAGGGGTTCACCAACCCGTTCCGCGTGTCCTACACGCCGGTCAACCTGGACGCCCTGGGTGCCCTGGGGCTGGCCGAGGTCGACGTGGCGGCCCTGGTCGCGGCGGGCCTGGCCCGGCGCGGTGACCTGGTCAAGGTCCTCGGGCGCGGCGAGCTGCACGCGCCGGTGGCCCTGAGCGTGCACGCCGTGTCGGCGAGCGCCCGCGCGGCCATCGAGGCCGCGGGCGGCTCGGTGACCATCCTCGACAAGCCGTTCGCCGTGCGGCCCCCGGCCGCCGGGAACCAGCACCAGAACCGCTGACGCCCGTGCTGCGCCGACTCGGGAACATCTTCCGCGTACCGGACCTTCGCAACAAGGTCCTGTTCACGCTGGGCATCATCTGCCTCTACCAGCTGGGCGCCAACCTGCCCATCCCCGGGGTCAGCTGGTCCCAGGTCCGGGTGCTCCAGTCCAAGGCCGGCGCGAGCGGCGTGCTGGGCTTCCTCAACCTGTTCTCCGGCGGCGCCCTGACGCGCCTGGCGGTGTTCGGCCTGGGGGTGATGCCCTACATCACGTCGACCATCGTCATCCAGCTGCTCACCACGGTCATCCCCAAGCTGACCGAGTGGCGCGACCAGGGGGCGGTCGGCGAGAAGAAGATCACCCAGACGACGCGGTACCTGACGATCGGCCTGGCCCTGCTGCAGTCGACCGGCCTGATCTACGCCTTCCACGGCCACGACCAGGCGCTGCTCGGCTTCACCATCGACCTGATCCCCAAGTTCAACCTGGCCCTCGGGCTGTTCATGGTGGCCATCCTCACGGCGGGCACCGCCTTCGTCATGTGGCTGGCCGAGCTCATCACCCAGCGCGGCATCGGCCAGGGGATGAGCCTCTTGATCTTCGCCAACGTCGTGGCCGGCCTGCCCTCGGGGGGCCGGGCCGTCTACGCCGAGGGCGGGGCGCTCAAGTTCGTGGTCCTGGTCATCGTGTCCATCGCCCTGCTGGTCCTGATCGTCTTCATGGACAACGGCCAGCGGCGCATCCCGGTGACCTTTGCCCGCCGCGTGGTCGGCCGCCGCGAGATGGGGGGCAACTCCACCTACATCCCGCTCAAGGTCAACCAGTCCGGCGTGATCCCGATCATCTTCGCCTCCTCGGTGCTCTACATCCCGGTGCTGATGAGCAACGTGGTGCCCTGGGCCGGCTTCCAGAACTTCGTGAACTCGTCGCTGCAGCCGACCAGCTTCTTCTACATCCTCTCGGACTTCCTGCTGATCGTGGCCTTCACGTTCTTCTACGTGTACATCGCCTTCGAGCCCCACCAGCAGGCCGAGCTCCTGCGCCAGCAGGGCGGCTTCGTCCCGGGCATCCGGCCGGGCCTGCCCACCGAGCGCTACTTCGCCCGGATGCTCTCGCGCCTGACGACCGTGGGCGCGGTGTTCCTGGCCGGGGTGGCCGTGGTGCCCTCGGTGCTGATGGCGCTGTGGCACATCAACCGGTTCCCGTACTACGGCACGACCCTGCTGATCGCAGTCGGCGTCGCGCTCGAGACCATGCGCCAGATCGACAGCCAGTTGATGATGCGCAACTACGAGGGCTTCCTGCAGCGCTGACATGGAACGCCTGATCCTCGTGGTGCTCGGCAAGCAAGGCGCGGGCAAGGGGACGCAGTGCGAGCGCCTGTCGGCCGCCTACGGCCTGCCCCACGTCTCGACCGGCGACATCCTGCGGGCTGCCGTGCGGGCCGCCAGCCCGCTCGGGCTCGAGGTGGCGGCCGTCCTGGAGGCCGGGGCCCTGGTCTCTGACGAACTGGTCAACCGGCTGGTCGCCGAGCGCCTGGGCGAGCCCGACGCCGCGCCCGGCGTCCTGCTCGACGGCTACCCGCGCACCCGGGGCCAGGCCGAGGCCCTGGAGGAGATCGTCGCCCCCGACGGCGTGCGCGCCTGCTTGGACCTGGCGATCGACGTCGAGGTGGCGACGGCCCGCCTGGCCGCGCGGAGGGTCTGTTCGAACTGCGGGGCGATCTACCGGGTCGGGGACCCCGAGGCCGAGAGCGGCATCTGCTCGGTGTGCGGCGGCGCCGTCGTCCAGCGGGCCGACGACCGTCCCGAGGCCATCGCCGAGCGCCTGGCGCTCTACGAGCGCGACACGGCGCCCCTGCTCGACTACTACCGCGAGCGCGGCGTCCTGGCGCACGTCGACGGGGCCGCCGGGCTCGACGAGGTCACGGCCGCGCTGCGCGCGGCCATCGACGCGCGGGTGGCGAGGTGAGGCGCTCGGCCGACGAGCTGGCCAAGATGCGCCGGGCCGGGCGCGTCGTGGCCGAGATCCACGAGGCGACGCGTGCCGCGATCGCCCCGGGCGTGACCACCGCGCGGCTCAACGAGGTCGCCGCCGAGGTCCTGGAGCGGCGCGGGGCGCGCTCGAACTTCCTGGGATACCACGGCTTCCCGGCCGTGATCTGCACCAGCCCGAACGCCATGATCGTCCACGGGATCCCCGGGGACTACCGGCTCGTCGAGGGCGACATCATCTCGGTGGACTGCGGCGCGATCGTCGAGGGCTACCACGGCGACGCCGCCTACACGGCGCCGGTGGGCGAGATCGACGCGGCCTCGGCCCGCCTGCTCGAGGTCACTGAGCGCTCCTTGTGGGCCGGTATCAACCAGATGGTCGTGGGCAATCGTCTCCACGAGGTGGGGCGGGCCGTCGAGGCGGTCGCCGAGGCGGCCGGCTACTCGGTGGTGCGCGAGTACGTGGGCCACGCCATCGGCACGGCCATGCACGAGAGCCCCCAGGTCCCCAACTACTGGCCCGGCACCCCGGGGCCGACGCTGAAGACCGGGATGGTCTTCGCCGTCGAGCCCATGGTGAACATCGGCGGGCCCGACACCTACCTCCTCGAGGACGGCTGGGGCGTGATGACGGCCGACGGGTCGCGCTCGGCCCACTTCGAGCACACGATCGCCGTCACCGAGGACGGCCCCGAGGTCTTCACCATCCTGTAGCGGCCAGGCGGGCCAGCGCGGCCTCGGTGCGCGCCCCCCACCAGAAGAGGTCACGCCCGTCGAGGAAGCGCACGGGGGCGACCGTCGCCAGCTCGGCCTCGTGGCGCGGCCCGAAGGGGTAGGGCTCCGAGGGCGCGACTACGAGGTCGGGGCGGCGGGCTCTGAGCGCGGCCAGCTCGCGGTGCGGGTAGGGCCCCGCGCCCGCCAGCACGTTGGCGCAGCCCACCTGGGCGAGCAGCGACGTCGCGTAGGTCGGGGCGCCCAGGAAGATCCAGGGGCGCCGCCAGATGACGACGGCGACCCGGCGCGCGACCGGGGGTGCCGCTGTCCGGGGGACCGGCGCCCACGCGGTGCCGGTCGCGCGGGCCAGGGTGGCCAGGGCCGCGTCGCGGCCGGCGAGGTCCCGCACGGCCAGGGCCAAGGTGGCCAGTCCCCGCTCGCGCAGGGCCCGGTCGTCCTCCTCCCGGTTCTCCTCCTCGTCGAGGACCACCAGGTCCGGGCGCAGCGACGCGATGGCGGCGAGGTCGGGGTCCTTGGTGCCGCCCACCAGCGCGGCTCCGGGCACCGGGGGACAGAAGCGCGTCACCCCGACGGGGGCGATCCCCCAGGCCACCAGCGTCTCGGTGACCGAGGGGACCAGGCTGACCAGGCGCACTAGCTGTCGGGGTGGGTGCGGTCGTGGTAGCGCTGGGCGAACAGGGCCGCCTCGGTGCGCCGCTGGAAGCCGAGCTTGGCCAGCAGGTTGGAGACGTAGTTCTTGACCGTCTTCTCGGCCAGGAACATCTCGGCGGCGATCTCGCGGTTCGACAGGCCCTCGCTCAGCAGCTCGAGGATCCGGCGCTCCTGGTGGCTGAGGCTCTCGAGGCGCATGTCCTCGCTGATCTGGCGGCGCAGGCGCTCGCGGGCCCGCTCGATCTGGTCGGGCGTGAGCAGCATCTCGCCGGCGGCCGCCCGGCGCACCGCGTCCACCAGGTCCTCGCCGCGCACGTTCTTGAGCACGTACCCCCGCGCCCCGGCCAGCACCGAGGCGGACAGGGCCTCCGAGTCGGCGAACGAGGTCAGCATCAGGCAGGCCAGGTCGAGGCGGTGGTCGCGCAGGGTGCGGCACAGGTCGACCCCGCTGCCGTCGGGCAGGCGCACGTCGAGCACGGCCACGTCGATGTCGTCGAGGGGGACCGTCTCGGCCTCGGTGACCGTCCCGGCCTCGGCCACCACGCGCAGGTCCGGGTGGGCCTCGAAGAGCTCGCGCAGCCCCCGGCGCACGATCTCGTGGTCGTCGACGAGGAAGATACGGATCACGTCAGGCCATCCGCCGTGCCGTCCACCGCACCAGTGTGCCACGGCCGGGCGCGGACTCGATCTCACAGGACCCCCCGAGGCGGCGGGCGCGCTCGCGCAGGTTGCGCAGCCCGCGCCCGGGACCGACCGGGGCCACGAAGCCCACGCCGTCGTCGCGGATCTCCAGGACCAGCAGGTCGCCCTCGGCGCGCAGCGAGACCGCCAGCGAGCTGGCCCGCGCGTGGCGGGCCACGTTGGCCAGGACCTCGCGCAGCGCCTGGAGGGTGTGGCGCGCGACCCGGCTGGTCACCTCGACGGTCGGCTCGGCCAGGGTCAGGGTGACGGCCACCCCGAGCCGGGTGGCCACCTCCTCGACCATGTCGCGCAGGCGCTCGGTGAGCTCGCTGGCGTCGACCTCGTCGGCGTCGATGGCGAAGATCGTCGTGCGGATCTCCTGGATCGTCTCGTCGAGCTCGTCGATGGCCCGGTCGATGCGCTCGCGGTCCTCGTCGGCCAGGCTCGAGCGCAGCGTCACCTGGAGGCCCAGGCCCACCGCGAAGAGCCGCTGGATGACCGTGTCGTGCAGCTCGCGCGCCAGGCGCTCGCGCTCGGCGGTCAAGGTGAGCTCGTGCTGGCGGTCCCGCAGGGCCGCCTGGTCGACGGCCAGGCCGGCCGCGCGCCCGAAGGCCTCGAGGAGGGCCTGGTCGTCGTCGCTGAAGGGCTCGCCGTCCTCCCGGTCGGCCAGGTACAGGTTGCCCAGGACGTGGCCCCCGCCGGCCTGGATGGGGACCCCGCAGAAGCGGCGCATCACGGGGTGGCCCGGGGGGAAGCCCACGGCGCTGGGCTCGTCGGCCAGGTCGTCGACGCGCACCGCGGCGGCGTGCGCGATCACCTGGCCGAGGACCCCGTAGCCCTCGGGGGGCGACCCGATGGCGGCCGCCTCCTCGTCGCTCAGGCCCGAGGTGACGAAGCGGGCCAGGTGGTGGCCGTCGGGCCCGAGCACGCCGAGGGCCCCGTAGCGCGCGCCGACCAGGCCCCGGGCGTTGTCGACCACCAGCTGGAGCAGGCTGGACAGGTCGGCGTCCGACGCGATGGCCAGCATCGCCTCGATCAGCCCGTAGAGCCGCTCGGGGTCGCCGATCCGGTGGTAGGGCACGGTCCCAGCCTGGCACAGGCTCAGCCGACGCGCTCTCCCGACACCACGGTCAAGGGCAGCTCGATCAGGCGGGCCCCGGCCGCGACCGCCCGGGTCAGCGCCTCGGTCAAGGTGCACTCGGTCTCGGGCAAGGCGGCGATCCCCGAGCCCATGACCGACCAGGTGGCGCCGTCCTCCTCCAGCCCGTCGATCTGGACGCTCAGGACGTCGCCGCGCTGGGCGGCGGTGATGACGGCGTCCTCGGTGCTGGCGAGCAGCAGGTGGTGGTCGTCGGTGACCGCGATGCGGGCCGGCAGGGCGGCCGGCAGGCAGCGCACCGAGATGATCACGCGGGCCAGGACGGCCCGGCGCAAGCGCGCCAGGCAGTCGCTGCGCGGCAGCGTCATGCGCCGCACCCGCCGGGGCGCACCGGTCATGGATCCAGCATGCCGGTTTTGGCGCGCCGGCTGGTAGGGTCAGGGGTCACATTTCACCGCGTGGGGGCGCCCTTTTGCGTCCGCGCAAAAAAACGGTAGAATGGACACCCGGCCCGTGGCGACCTCGGTCGCCGTCGTGTGGTCGGTCACGCCGCACAGAAGGAGATGGACCTGAGCAAGCCGAAAGAGGACGCGTTCACCGTCGAGGGGACCGTGGTCGAGCCTCTGCCCAACGCGATGTTCCGCGTGGAATTGGAGAACGGGCACACCGTGCTCGCGCACTCCTCGGGCAAGATGCGCATGCACCGGATCCGGATCCTGCCCGGTGACAAGGTGCAGGTCGAGATCACCCCCTACGACATGTCCCGTGGGCGCATCACCTATCGGTACAAGTGAGGTCAGTAGACATGAAGGTTCGCGCCAGCGTCAAGACGATGTGTGAGAAGTGCAAGGTGATCCGACGGGCCGGTCACGTCCGCGTCATCTGCGAGAACCCCCGGCACAAGCAGCGCCAGGGTTAGGAGAGAGAATGGCCCGTATTGCCGGTGTCGACATCCCGCGTGAGAAGCGCACGGTGATCGCCCTGACCTACATCTTCGGGATCGGCCCCACCACGGCCACCCAGATCTGCGCCGCCACCGGGGTCGACGAGTCGACCCGCGTGCGGGACCTCACCGACGGTGACGTCAACAAGCTGCGCACCTACATCGACCAGAACGTGACCGTCGAGGGCGACCTGCGCCGCGACGTCGCCCAGGACATCAAGCGCAAGATGGAGATCAACTCCCTGCAGGGCATCCGGCACCGCAAGGGCCTGCCCGTGCACGGCCAGCGCACCCGTACCAACGCCCGCACCCGCAAGGGCCCGAAGCGCACGGTGGCCGGCAAGAAGAAGGTGACCAAGTAATGGCCAAGCCCACCCCCTCCGCCGCGCGCAAGACGCGCCGCCGCGATCGCAAGAACGTGGCCTTCGGCGTGGCGCACATCAAGAGTTCGTTCAACAACACGATCGTCTCGATCACCGATCCCGAGGGCAACGTCCTGTCGTGGGCCTCGTCGGGCAACGTCGGCTTCAAGGGCTCGCGCAAGTCGACGCCCTTCGCCGCCCAGCTGGCCGCCGAGAAGTGCGCCCGCGCGGCCATGGAGCACGGCGTCAAGAAGGTCGACGTGCTGGTGCGCGGTCCGGGCTCGGGCCGCGAGACGGCGATCCGCTCGATCGCCGCGGCCGGCATCGAGGTCGTGGCCATCAAGGACGTGACGCCGCTGCCCCACAACGGCTGCCGGCCCAAGAAGCGTCGGCGGGGGTAGGGACATGGCTCGTTACACCGGACCCGTCTGCCGCCTGTGCCGCCGCGAGCGGACCAAGCTCTACTTGAAGGGCGAGCGCTGCTTCTCGCTCAAGTGCCCCGTGTCGGAGAACTCCGACCGCCAGGCCCGCGCCTACCCGCCGGGCATGCACGGCCGCGACCGCCAGCGCCAGGGCTCCGAGTACCTGGTCCAGCTGCGCGAGAAGCAGAAGGCCCGCCGCACCTACGGCCTGCTGGAGAAGCAGTTCCGCAACCTCTACGAGGAGGCCAACCGCCGACCCGGCGTCACCGGCACCAACCTGCTCCAGTTCCTGGAGCTGCGCCTCGACAACGTGGCCTACCGGGCCGGGTGGGGCGCCTCGCGCGCCCAGGCCCGCCAGCTCGTGCGCCACGGCCACGTGACCGTCAACGGCAAGCGGGTCACCATCCCGAGCTTCCGGGTGCGCCCGGGTGACGCGGTGAGCCTCAAGGCCCCCACGCGCGACAACTTCAACGTCCGGCGCAACCGCGACGTCCTGGACCGCTCGGTTCCCGGATGGCTCGAGACCAGCGAGGACGGCTTCGCGGTCACCATTCGCATCGTCCCCCAGCGCGAGCAGATCGACGAGTCGATCCGCGAGCAGCTCATCGTCGAGCTCTACTCCAAGTAAGCCGGCAGCGAGGTTTTCATGCTCATCATCCAACGACCCACCATCGAGGCCCTCGGCGAGGAGGAGGCCAACCGCCAGTCCTTCACCGTCGGCCCCCTGGACCCCGGCTTCGGGCACACCCTGGGCAACGCCCTGCGGCGCACCCTGCTCTCGTCGATCCCGGGCGCCGCGGCCACGCGCGTCAAGTTCGACAGCGTGCTCCACGAGTTCGGCGTGATCGAGGGCGTCAAGGAGGACGTCCAGGACATCTGCTTGAACCTGAAGGACCTCCTGGTGCGCGTGCACAGCGACGAGCCCATCGTGCTGCGCCTCGACAAGCGCGGTGAGGGCCCGGTCCTGGCCTCGGACCTGTCCACGACGGCCGACGTCGAGGTCCTCAACGGGGATCTGCACCTGGCCTACCTGACGGGGGCCAAGTCGGCACTCGGCTTCGAGCTGACCGTCGAGCGCGGCAAGGGCTACGTCGGCGCCGAGTTCAACAAGTCGGGTGCGGCGATCGGGGTCATCCCGCTCGACGCGATCTTCTCCCCGGTGCGCCGCGTGAGCTTCCACGTGGACCCGGTGCGCGCCGACCAGTCCAAGGACTTCGACCGCCTGGTCCTCGAGGTCGAGACCGACGGCTCGATCAGCCCGTCCGAGGCCCTGGCCTCAGCGGCCAAGACCCTGGGCTCCCTGGTCGAGCTGATCGCCAGCTTCGACGAGATGGCGCCGGCCCTGGAGCTCGGCGACGTGGGCTCGGCCCAGGCCGCCGCCAGCGAGCTCGACGTGCGCATCGAGGAGCTCGGCCTGACCGAGCGCTCGCGCAACTGCCTCAAGCGGGCCGGCATCAACACCGTGGCCCAGCTGGTCAACGCCACCGAGCGGGACCTGACCTCGATCACCAACTTCGGTGCCACGTCGCTGCGCGACGTCGTCGAGCGTCTGGGCGAGCGCGGGCTGGCCCTGCGAGTGGAGGACTGACATGCGCGCCACCCCCAAGCGCGGACGCCGCTTCGGCGGGGACGCCGCCCACCAGAAGGCCATGTTCGCCAACCTGGTCGCCTCGATGATCGCCGCCGAGTCGATCGTCACCACCGAGGCCAAGGCCAAGGCCCTGCGCCCGGTCGTGGAGAAGGTGGTCACCACCGCCAAGAACGCTCCCGAGGGATCGATCGCGGCGCACCGGCGCGTGGTGTCGCTGATCCGCGACAAGGACATGGCCAAGAAGCTCTTCGACGAGATCGCCCCGCGCTACGCGGACCGGCCGGGCGGCTACACCCGCATCCTCAAGCTCGGGCCGCGTCTGGGCGACAACGCCCCGATGGCGCGCATCGAGTTCGTCTGATCCCATGGCGGCCACCCACCGGTGGCGCCTGGACATCGCCTACGACGGAGCCGGCTTCTCGGGCTTCGCGCCCCAGCCTGGACGCCGCACGGTGGTCGGCGTGCTGGGAGAGGCCCTGGCGCGCGTGGCGCGCCTGGAGTCCCCGCCCTTCCTGACCGGAGCCGGCCGCACCGACACCGGGGTGCACGCCCTCGGCCAGGTGGTCTCGACCGACCTGGCCGGTGAGCTCGATCCCGCCGAGCTGGTCGGGCACCTGAATGCCCTCGTGCGCCCGGACCTCGTGGTGCGGCGGGCCCAGATCCTCGAGGGCTTCGACGCGCGCCACGACGCGCTCTGGCGCGCCTACCGCTACCGCGTGGTCGAGGGACCGGTCACCAGCCTGGTGAGCGCGCACGCCTGGACGGTGCCCGGACCGCTGGACCGGGACGCCATGCACGATGCGGCAGTGGCGCTGCTCGGCGAGCACGACTTTCGCGCGTTCTGCCGGCGCCCGCCCGACAAGGGCCCGGAAGATCCCTTGGTGCGCCGGGTCCTCTCCGCGAGCTGGAGCGAGGCGGGCGACGACCTGGCCCTCGGGGCGAGCCGCTACCTGCTCTTCGACATCGCGGCCAACGCCTTCTGCCACCACCAGGTCCGCACGCTGTGCGCCTTCCTCGTCGAGGTCGGGCGGCACCGCCGCAGCGCAGAGGAGCTGGTCGCCCGCCTAGGGACCCCCGACCGCGCGGGTCTGCCGGCCCTCGCCCCCGCGCGCGGGCTCAGCCTGCTCGCCGTCGGCTACGCGAGCGACGCTGGTGGGCCCTCCGGGTCTCTCGCCGTTGAAGCTGCGGACCCCGTCGCGTCGGCGGGGGAGACCCCGACCCCGTAATCCCTCGGTGGTGGTGGAGGGCGCGTGGGGTCCCCGACCAGGGACGACGGGCGTGCGGCGGCGTCGAGGGCGACCGATGTCGCAGAGGCACGCTTCGCGCCCTAGCCTCTGGACCAGGTGTAATGACAGCCCGGGGGCGCGCTGGGGGACGGGGGGGAGTCCATGGCCACCACGAGCGCCACCGCGAGCAGTCCCGACCAGGGAGCCAGTGACCGCCAGCTCCGGAAGGTCCTCTCGCGCAGCCAGTTGCTGATGCTGTCCCTCGGCGCCATCATCGGCTCGGGATGGCTGTTCTCGGCCATGACGGCCGACACCCTGGCCGGACCGGCCTCGTACGTGTCGTGGATCGTCGGGGGCGTGCTGGTCCTGCTGATCGCCCTGGCCTACGCCGAGGTCGCGACCATGCTGCCGCGCTCGGGGGCCATCGTGCGCTACCCGCACCTGACCCACGGGGGCTACACCGGGTTCATCCTGGGCTGGGCCTACCTGCTGGCCAGCGCCTCGGTGCCGGCCATCGAGGCCATCGCCACCGTGCAGTACATCGGTCCCCAGGCGCCCGCGAGCTGGCACCTGCTGGAGTCGCCGGTGACGACCTCGTCGATCCTCCACTTCCCGGAGGGCTGGCTGTTCACGGTCTTCTTACTGCTGGTCTTCTTCTTCATCAACCTCTACGGGGCGAGGTTCCTCGGCCGCCTGAACAACACGGTCATGGTCTGGAAGATCCTGATGCCGGTCGCGACCTTCATCCTGATCTTCTTCCTGTCGTTCCACTCCCACAACTTCTCGCCCCCCGGGGGACAGGCGATCGCCGGCTGGCACGAGGTCTTCTACATCATCCCGGGCGCCGGGATCATCTTCTCCTACCTCGGGTTCCGCCAGGCCCTGGACTTCGGCGGCGAGGCGCGTCACCCCCAGCGCGACATCCCCTTCGCCACGGTGGTCTCGGTCCTGATCGGGATCGTGATCTACACCCTGTTGCAGCTCGCCTTCACCGGGGGGATCGTGTGGCACTACTTCGGGATCTCGACCAACGACTACGCGGCCCTGGGGGCGCCCTCCACGGCCGCCGCGCACGTGCTGGTCACCGCGAGCCCGTTCTTCGCCATCATGAAGGCCTCGGGCGTCGCCTTCTTGGTGTCGGTGATGTCCTACCTGCTGATCGCGGACGCCTTCGTGTCCCCGATCGGCACGGGCTACATCTATCTGGGCACCGGGGGCCGCACCATCTACGGGATGGGCGTGTCGGGCTACGTGCCGGCCGCCACGACGCGTGTGAGCCGGCGCACCCGGGTCCCCTGGGTCGCGCTGCTGGCGTCGTTCCTCGTGGCGGTGGCCTTCGTCTCGCCGAACAAGAGCTGGTTCTCCCTCGTGGGCATCATCACGTCGATGACGGTCTTCACCTACATCATGGGTGGGGTGTCCCTCCAGATCTTTAGGCGCACGGCCCCCGACCTGGCGCGCCCGTTCCGCCTCGGCGGGGCCGCCCTGTGGGCGCCGCTGGCGTTCCTCGCCGCGACCGCCATCGTCTACTGGTCGGGCTTCTCCACCGACATCGAGTTGGTGGCCCTGCTGTTCATCGGCCTGCCCCTCTACACGTGGTTCTTCGCCGGGCCCAAGGGCTACATGAACCGCGCGGCGGCCGTCGTCGTGGGCGCGGTGTTCCTCGTCGCCTGGGTCCTGCTGATGCACTGGGGCCACTGGGTGCTCTCGTCGGCCCTGGCCACCAACCCGGCCCAGCACGCGCCCTTCGTCCTGTGGTACGTGCTGGTCGCCGTCGCCGTCTACGGCTTCACCGCGCTGTGCTGGCTCTTTGGCAGCGCCGAGGGCCGTCACTTGATCGAGCGGTCCCTCTGGCTGATCACCTACATCCTGGCCGAGGTGCTGCTCGCCTACTACGGCGCCTTCGGCGTCACCGCCCACATCCCGAAGCTCCTGACATTCCCCATCGACACGATCTGGGCGCTGCTCATCGGCCTGGCTTGCTACTACTGGGCCGTCGCCAGTGGCTACGAGACAGACGAGATCCGCGAGATCGTGGCCTCGGGTTCCGGACTGGTGGCCGAGGACACCGGTTCCGAGTCATAACCGCATCTGCGTTTGAGGACGTCCCCAGAGCAAGACGTCCACCGCTTGCGTCGACGAATCTGCTGCCGCTGCCCCGCCGGGTGGCCCGTCGGGGCAGCGGCAACCAATCGAGAGCAAGTGCAGTAATGCCATAGACGCGGGTGACATCGTGGTCACCGCGCGTCGCTGAGGCACCGACGCCCAGAGGAATGGCATCGGATACCAAACGGCAAACATCGGTGCAGGTCAGGTCGATCGTGCCCGCGACAGTGTCACGCTACGGACCCGCAGCGTGACACTGTCGCTTGCGTCACGAGAGTGCGCGAGGGCGGCCGTCGAAGGCAGTCGACCGACTGCGACCCCTCTCTCAACTACACCGCGCCGCACACCCCGGAGTTGTTGCTCCCAGTCCCTGGACCATCCGCCCCGTTGCCGTTTTGCGCGTTGCCTGGATACTGGACATGTCCGGACGTCGTGTTTCCAAAATTCATGCCGGGCCCAAAGGCACCGAAGGAACCCGAACTGGCGCCCGTGCCACACTGCGCAGTCGAGGGGATCTGTGGGGGCGGGTTGTAGTTGTCGGCAGCGAGCGCCACGCTCGGCACCATCGCTGCGCCGAGTGCCAGTGCCGACGCGAGTGCGATCCCCCGCAAGTGGCGATGTCTACCACGCTCCATGTTCGTCATCATGTTCCCCCTAGTTTTTCGCTGTGCCCTCCCGATGAGGGCGCTCAGTCGGAGACTAGGTGTCATCAGCGCTGATCAAGTCAGCAGGGCGCGGGTATCGTGGCGAGACACCTTGGTTGAGGTGCGCATCCCTGCTTTTTGCTGGTCTTCACCCGGCGCCGGGATCGCGACCGCCGTTCGATCTGCCTCGGTTGGGCGCACCGCACCCACCACGACGTTTGGCCTGGGGGGAGCTTCGCGGGCGGGGTTGGGCACCCTGGGTCGCGCGCGTGGCGTCGGCGGGAATCGCCTGGATAGGCTCGCGGAGATGACCGAACCGACTGCTACCGCACGCCCCCAAGACGACCTGTTCCGCCACGCGAACGCGGCGTGGCTGGCCGAGACCTCGATCCCGGCCGACCGCTCGCGCTACGGGTCCTTCCACGAGTTGGCCGACGCCGCCGAGATCGCCGCGCGCGCGATCCTCGAGGAGTGCCAGGAGGCCGCGCCCGGCACCGAGGCCCGAAAGATCGGCGACCTCTACGCGAGCTTCCTCGACGAGGAGCGTGCTGAGGCCCTGGGTGCCGGCCCGATCGAGGCCACCTTGGCCGAGGTCGCGGCGGTCTCGTCCTTGGACGAGCTGGTGGCGCTGCTCGGGCGCCTCGAGCGCAACGAGGTCGGCGGCTTCTACGGCACCTTCGTAGACCAGGACCCCGGTGACCCCGAGCGCTATCGCGTGCTGCTCGAGCAAGGCGGCATCTCGTTGCCCGACGAGAGCTACTACCGCGAGGAGCACTTCGCCAGCGTGCGCGAGGCCTTCGTCGTCCACGTCGCCCGCTCCCTGGCGCTGGCGGGACTCGACGACGTCGACGCGCGCGCGGCGCGGGTCCTGGAGCTCGAGACGGCGCTGGCTGCGGGCCACTGGGACCAGGTGGCCTCGCGCGACGCGGTCAAGACCTACAACCTGATGTCCTTCGACGACCTGGTGGGCGTCGTCGGGCCGCACCTGGCCACGTGGCGCGAGGCCCTCGGCGCCCCGACCGTCGCCTTCGACGAGGTCGTGGTGCGCCAGCCGAGCTTCGCCGACACCTTGGCCGCCCAGCTCGTGGAGGAGCGCCTGGAGGCCTGGCGCGACTGGCTGGCCTGGCGGGTCGTGCGGGCCGCCTCGCCCTACCTGTCCGCCGACTTCGTCGAGGCCCACTTCGACTTCTACGGACGCACCCTGACCGGTCAGCCCGAGCAGCGGGCGCGCTGGAAGCGCGGCGTGGCCCTCGTCGAGGGGACCCTCGGCGAGGCGCTCGGCCGCGTGTACGTGGAGCGCCACTTCGCCCCCGCGGCCAAGGCCCGCATGGACGAGCTGGTCGCCAACCTGCTCGAGGCCTACCGGCGCTCGATCGCCGAGTTGGCCTGGATGAGCCCGGCCACGCGCCAGCGGGCCCTGGCCAAGCTGGCCACGTTCAACCCGAAGATCGGCTACCCGGTGCGCTGGCGCGACTACACCAGCGTCGAGATCGACGCCGGCGACCTGATCGGGAACGTCCGGCGCGCCACGGCCTTCGAGGTGGCCCGCCAGTTGGGCAAGATCGGCCAGCCCGTCGACCGCGACGAGTGGTTCATGCTGCCCCAGACGGTCAACGCCTACTACAACCCCGGCATGAACGAGATCGTCTTCCCGGCGGCCATCCTCCAGCCGCCCTTCTTCGACCAGCACGGCGACGATGCCGCCAACTACGGGGCCATCGGCGCCGTGATCGGCCACGAGATCGGCCACGGCTTCGACGACCAGGGCTCGCGCTACGACGGCGCGGGACGCCTGGCCGACTGGTGGGAGACGGCCGACCGCGAGGCCTTCGAGGAGCGCACGACCGCCCTGATCGGCCAGTACGACGCGTTGGTGCCCGAGGGGTCGGTCAACCACGTCAACGGGGCCCTGACCATCGGGGAGAACATCGGGGACCTCGGGGGCCTGGGCATCGCCTGGCAGGCCTACCAGGTGTCCCTCGCCGGCGGCGAGGACCCGGTGATCGAAGGGCGCACGGGGGCCGAGCGGTTCCTCCTCGCCTGGGCGCGCGCCTGGCGCTCCCTGTCGCGGCCCGAGGAGACCGAGCGGCTGCTCGCCATCGACCCCCACAGCCCGCCCGAGTTCCGCTGCAACCAGGTGGCCCGCAACCTGGAGGTCTTCTACGACGCCTTCGGGGCCGCCCCGGGCGACGCCATGTACCTGGCGCCCGAAGAGCGCGTCACCATCTGGTAGCCAACTTGCCCCTTGCCCGATCCAGCCGGTAGGCTAGAACCCCTGGCACGCCCGACGCGGCTGCCCCAAAGGAAGTCAACGTGCGTACGTACAGTCCGAAAGCCTCTGAGATCACTCGCGCCTGGCACGTCATCGACGCCGAGGACCTGGTCTTGGGGCGCATGTCGACGGTCGTGGCCTCGCTGCTGCGCGGCAAGCACCGCCCGACGTTCGCCCGGCACATGGACACCGGGGACTACGTGATCGTGGTCAACGCCGGCAAGGTCGTGCTGACGGCCAACAAGGCGGCCCAGAAGTTCGCCTACCGGCACTCGGGCTACCCGGGCGGCCTGCGCCAGACGTCGTGGGCGACGCTGCTGGCCGAGGACCCGGTCGCCCTGGTGACCAGCGCCGTGCGCGGCATGGTGCCCAAGACGCGTCTGGGCCGGGCCCAGATGCGCAAGCTGTTCGTATACGCCGGACCCGAGCATCCCCACGCGGCCCAGCAGCCTGTGGCCTTCGACACCTCGGCGATCCGGCGCGGCTAAGGAGACGCTCGTGACCACTCCCATCCAGTCCACCGGTCGGCGCAAGGAGGCCGTGGCCCGCGTGCGGCTGCGCCCGGGCACCGGCACCATCACCGTCAACGGGCGCACCTTCGAGGACTACTTCACCTCGGCCACGCACCGCCAGATGGTCCAGGAGCCGCTGCGCCTGATCGACCAGGTCGAGGCCTTCGACGTCGACGCCACCATCGAGGGCGGCGGCGTGGCCGGTCAGGCCGGGGCCCTGCGTCTGGGGATCGCCCGCAGCCTGGTCGAGGTCGACGAGACGAGCCGGGTCGCCCTGAAGAAGGGTGGCCTGCTCACGCGCGACGCGCGCAAGAAGGAGACCAAGAAGTACGGCCTCAAGAAGGCCCGCAAGGCTCCGCAGTACTCGAAGCGGTAGGCAGGGCCGTGCGCTTTGGCACGGACGGCATCCGCGGTCGCGCCTACGAAGAGGTCTCCGAGGACCTCGCCTTCCGACTGGGCCGGGCGGTGGCCGCCGTCTTCGCGGCGCCGGTCGTCGTGGGCTACGACACCCGCGAGAGCTCCTGGCCCCTGGCCGCGGCGGTCGTGGCGGGCCTGCGGGCGGGCGGGGCGCGAGCGGATGACCTGGGCGTGCTGCCCACGCCGGGCGTCGCGACCGTCGCCCGGGAGCGCTCGGCCGTCGGGGTCGTCGTCTCGGCCTCCCACAACCCCTACCGCGACAACGGGCTGAAGGTCTTCGGCCCGGGCGGCTCGAAGCTGGACCTCAAGACGGAGGCGGTCCTGGCGGCCGCCCTCGGCGAGGCGGCCGGGCCCACCGAGGCGATCGCCGTCGCCCACCGGCCCGACCTCGGCGCCCAGGAGGTCTACCTCAACGTCCTGCGGGCTCTGGTGCCGGTGCACGCGAGCGGCCTCCACGTGGTGGTCGACTGCGCCAACGGCGCCGCCAGCGTCGTCGCGCCCGCGCTGCTGGCCTCGGTGGGCGCCCGGGTCACCACCATCCACAACCAGCCCGACGGGCGCAACATCAACGCCCACTGCGGCTCGACCGACGTGGCCGACCTGGTGGCCACGGTGCGGCACCTCGGCGCCGACCTGGGCCTGGCCCTCGACGGGGACGGGGATCGGCTGATCGCGATCGACCGCACCGGCACGGTGCGCGACGGCGACGACCTCCTGGTGCTCTTCGCCGAGGACCTGGCCGCGCGCGGTGAGCTCGGCGGCGGCGTGGTGGTGACCACGATGGCCAACCTTGGCCTGCACCACGCCCTGTCGGCGGTGGGCATCGAGGTCGCCACGACCGACGTCGGCGACCGCCACGTGCAAGCCGAGCTGGAGCGCCGCCACTGGCGCCTGGGCGGCGAGCAGTCGGGCCACCTGATCTTCGCCGACCTCGCGCCCACGGGGGACGGCCTGCTGACCGGCCTGCGCCTGCTCGAGCTGGTGGCCCGGCGCGGGCCGCTCGACGAGCTGGCCGCGCACGGCTGGCACCGGGTGCCCCAGGCGCTGGTCAACGTGGCGCGCGACGCCTTCGACCCCGTGCGCGTCGAGCACCTGCGCACCAGCATCGAGGAGCGCTTCCACCTGGCCCCCGACGACTGGCGCCTGGTGGTGCGGCCCTCGGGGACCGAGCCGGTGGTGCGCGTCATGATCGAGGCTCTGCGTTCCGAGGTCGTCGAGGAGTTCACGGCCGATGTGGTGGCCGCCTTCGGCATCGTGGCCGGGGGTGCGTCGAAGGGTGCCGAGTAGGCTCGCTGCCATGTGCGGCATCATCGGCGTGGTCGGCGACGCCGACCCCCTGACCACGCTGCTGGCGGGGCTGACGCGCCTGGAGTACCGCGGCTACGACTCGGCGGGCGTCGCCCTGGTGCGCCCCGGAGAGACGTGGCGCGTGCGCACGGCCGAGGGGACCGAGTCGGTGAGCGCCCTGAAGGCCGCGTGCGCCGACGCTCCCACCGACGCCCGCTCGGGCATCGGCCACACGCGCTGGGCCACCCACGGCGCCCCCGAGGCGGTCAACGCCCACCCGCACGTCGACTGCTCGGGCAACGTGGCCATCATCCACAACGGCATCATCGAGAACCACCGCGACCTGGCCGACGACCTGCGCGCACGGGGCCACGTGTTCACCTCGGTCACCGACTCCGAGGTGCTGGCCCACCTGGTCGAGGAGGGTCGCAACGCCGGTCTCGAGCTGCTCGAGGCCCTGCGCGCGGCGATCAACGCGGTGCGCGGCGCCTTCGCCGTGGCCGTCATGGACGCCACCGAGCCCGACGTGATCGTCGCGGCCCGGCGGGTCTCGCCGCTGGTCGTCGGGGTGGCACCGGGCACCACCTACCTGGCGAGCGACGTCCCGGCCATCTTGGACCGGGCTCGGGTGTTCTACGCCGTCAACGACGACGAGATCGTGCGCCTAGCCCCCGAGGGCTTCCGGGCCGTCGACCTGGAGGGCGCGCCGGTGCGCCTGCGCCAGCTGTCCATCGACTGGGACCTGGAGACCGCCGAGAAGGGCGGCCACGACGACTTCATGATCAAGGAGATCCTCGAGGAGCCCGACGCCGTGCGCACCACGCTGCTCGACCGCCGGCGCCGCGACGGCACCATCGCCTTCGACGAGATGCGCGTGAGCGACGACGAGCTGCGCGAGGTGCGCCGGGTCGTGCTGGTCGCGGCGGGGACCTCGCACCACGCGGCGCAGGTCGCCAAGTACGCCATCGAGCGCTGGGCCCGACTCAGCGTCGAGGTCGACATCGCCAGCGAGTACCGGTACCGGGACCCCATCGTCGAGATCGGCACCCTGGTCATCGGGGTCTCCCAGAGCGGCGAGACGATCGACACCATCCAGGCGGTGCGCGAGGCCCACGCGCGCGGGGCGCGCGTGGTGGCGGTGACCAACGTGGTGGACTCGTCCCTCGCCCGCGAGGCCGACGCCGTCGTCTACACCCGGGCGGGCCTCGAGGTCTCGGTCGCCTCGACCAAGGCCTTCGTCGCCCAGGTCGCGGCCCTGGAGCTGCTGGCCCTGCGCCTGGCCCAGCTGCGCGGCACGCTCGAGCCCGACGAGATCGACGCCCTGGTGCGGGGCCTCGGGGCGCTGCCGGATCTGGTCCAACGCGCCCTCGATCGGCGCGACCAGGTCGAGGAGGTGGCCACAGCGCTGGCCGGCGCGCGGGACTTCTTCTTCCTCGGGCGCCACGTCGGGTTCCCGACGGCCCTCGAGGGCGCCCTCAAGTTCAAGGAGATCACCTACCGCCACGCCGAGGGCTACCCGGCCGGCGAACTCAAGCACGGCCCGCTGGCCCTCATCGAGCCGGGCGTCGTGGTGGTGGCCATCGCGACGGACCCGACGCTGCGCGAGAAGCTGCTGTCCAACCTGGCCGAGGTCAAGGCGCGCGGCGCGACGGTCGTGGCGATCGCCAGCGACGACGACGAGGTCACCGGCGCGGTGGCCGACTACCTGTTGCGGGTGCCGGTGACCGAGCCGATGTTCACGCCGATCGTCGACGTCATCCCCCTCCAGCTGCTGGCCTACGCGACGGCCCGGCTCCTCGGGCGCAACGTCGACCGGCCCCGCAACCTGGCCAAGACGGTGACGGTCGAGTAGTGGCCGTCGTGGGCGTGGGGGTCGACGTCGTGGACGTGGAGCGCTTCGCCCGCGTGCTGGCGCGCCGACCGCGCATCGTCGAGCGGCTCTTCACTGCCGGTGAGCAGCGTGACGGCCGTGGGAGCGCCCAGCGCCTGGCCGCGCGCTTCGCGGCCAAGGAGGCCGTGATGAAGAGCCTCGGCGTGGGCGTGGGCTCGGTGCCCTGGACGACGATCGAGGTGGTCAAGGCACCCAGCGGCGAGCCCCACGTCGAGCTGCACGCCGGGGCGATCGCGCTGGCGGACCGCCGCGGCGCGCGCGCCTTCCACCTGTCCCTCACCCACAGTGACCTCAGCGCCATCGCCCTGGTCGTCGCGGAGGACGCGCGTGGTTGAGGGTGTGCGCCGTCCCGCGTGGGCCGAGATCTCCCAGGGGGCGCTCGCGGCCAACGCCGCGTCGCTGCGCCGCGTGATCCAAGCGACCTCCCTGTGCGCGGTCGTCAAGGCCAACGGCTACGGCCACGGGGCGCCCCTGGCCGCCCGGGCCGCCGTCGCGGCGGGGGCCGACGCGCTGGCGGTCGCCATCGTCGACGAGGGCATCGAGCTGCGCGAGGCCGGCATCGACCGGCCCATCTTGCTGCTGGCCGAGGTCCCGGCCGAGTCCCTGCCCGACGCCTTGGCGGCCTCCCTCACGGTGACGGTCGGGTCGCGCGCGGGCGCGCGCGCCGTCGTGGCCGCGGCCGAGCGCCTCGGGGGCCGCCACCGGGTGCACGTGAAGCTCAACACCGGCATGCACCGCCAAGGCGTCGAGCCCCGCGAGGTCGACGAGGTGGTCGACGTGCTGCGCGCCAGTGCGGCCGTCGACCTCGAGGGCATCTACACCCACTTCCCGGTCGCCGACGGCACGAGCGACGAGGATCGCGACTTCACCCGGGGCCAGGTGCGCGCACTGGCGGCGGTCGTCGAGCACCTGGCCGCGCGCGGCGTGCGCTTCCGCATCGTCCACGCGGCCAACTCGGCCGGCGCCATCGGCTACCCGAGCGCGCGCCTCGACATGGCCCGCATCGGTCTGTCCCTCTACGGCTACCTGCCCGAGCCGTGGCTCGCCGCGCCCCTGGAGGCGGCGGGGGCCCACCTCGAGCCCGTCTTGACCCTGCGCGCCCGCGTCGTCGCGGCGCACCGGGTCGCCGCCGGCGAACGGCCGAGCTATGGGCGCCGCCGGGCCCTGGCCCGCACCTCGACGATCGTGACCGTCCCCTTCGGCTACGCCGACGGCTACCCGCGCCGGCTCTTCGAGGCCGGGGCCGAGGTCCTCCTGCGGGGCCGGCGCTTCCCGCTGGCCGGCGTCGTCACCATGGACCAGCTCCTGGTCGACGTCGGGGACGAGGACGTCGCGCTCGGCGAGGAGGTGGTGCTGCTCGGGCGCCAGGGCGATCAGTTCATCGGGGCCGACGAGTGGGCGGCGCGCGCGGGCACCATCACGTGGGAGATCCTCTGTGGGATCGGGGCCCGGGTGCCGCGCGTGGTGGTGCCGTGACCTTCGATCCGGACCTGGTGCGCGCCTGCACCCGCTGCTCCCTGGCGACCTCGCGCACCCACGTCGTCGTGGGGTCCGGCTCCCTCAGCTCGCGGCTGCTCGTGATCGGGGAAGCCCCCGGGCGCGACGAGGACCTCCAGGGCCAGCCCTTCGTCGGGCGCTCGGGCCAGCTGCTCTTCCGGCTCCTGGTCGAGGAGGTCGGCTTGAGCCGCGAGGAGTGCTACGTCACCAACACCCTGAAGTGCCGACCCCCGGGCAACCGGGCGCCGGTCCCCGCAGAGCTGGCGGCGTGCCGCCCGTGGCTCGACGAGCAGCGCGACGAGAGCACGGCACCGGTCACCCTGGCGGTCGGCCTGACGGCCGCGCGTGAGGTCCTGGGCGCCACGTTGCCCATGGGACGCATCCACGGCCGGCCGCGCCACCTCGGGCGCGGATCGGGTCTCGCCACATACCACCCAGCGGCCGCCCTGCGCAATCCCGAGATCGTCGACGTGATGCGGGCCGACCTCCAAGTGGTGCGCGCGCTCCTGGAGAACGCGTGAGCGCACGCCGCTGTGCTAACCCCGCGGACACGGTCGCGGCTGGCCGGGCGCTCGCGGCGTGGCTGGTCCCCGGCGACGTGGTCGTCCTCACCGGTCCTCTCGGCGCGGGCAAGACCGTCTTTTCGACCGGGGTCGCCGCCGCGCTCGGCGTGCGCGAGCGGGTCACCAGCCCGACCTTCACCCTGGTGCGGCCCCACGCGTGCGCCAACGACCGCGGGATCGTCACGCTGTACCACGCGGACCTCTACCGGGTCGAGAGCCTCGACGAGGCGGCCGACCTGGCTCTCGGCGAGCTGGTCGAGGAGTCGGCCGTCGCCCTCATCGAGTGGGGCGAGCGCGCCGAGGCGCTGTGGGGCCCCGACCACTGGGAGGTGCGCTTCACGATCGAGGATGACGACGTCCGCGAACTCGCCCTGACGGCCCCGCCGGGTCGTGCGCCGGTGACGGGGTGGGCGGCGTGATCCTCGGCATCGAGACCGCGACGACGGCCTGTGCCGCCGGGCTGGCCGCGGGGGAGCGCCGCGTCGAGTCGCTGCTCGCGAGCGACCGGCGCCACGTCGAGGTGCTGGTGCCGGGCATCCAGAGCCTGCTCGCGGCGTGGCCGGCGACGCTGGGCGACGTGACGCGAATCGTCGTCGACCACGGTCCGGGCCTCTTCACCGGCCTGCGCGTCGGGATCGCGACGGCCGTGGCTCTCGCCGAGGCGACCGGGGCCGAGCTGGTCGGGGTCACCTCCCTCGAGGTCTACGCGGCTGAGGCCGCCGCCCGCGGGGTGACGGGCAGTGTGGTCGCCGTCGTCGACGGGCGTCGCGGCGAGCTCTTCGCCCAGAGCTTCACCCTGGGCGACGCCGTCGTGGCACGCGACATTCCCCGCGTCGTGCGCCCACGGGACCTGGCCGAACACTGGGCGGGCGCGGCGGCGCCGGTGACCTTCGTCGGGGACGGGGCGGTCCGCTACGCGAGCGACCTCGGCGCCGTGCCCGGCGCCACGTGCCTCGAGGTCGCGTGGCCGTCGGTCGAGACGGCGATGGCGATCGGGGCGCAGCGCGACCCCTCGCCGGTGCACCCGCTCTACCTGCGCGAGGCCGACGCGGTGGCCAACTTCCCCACGCGGCCGTGGCCGTGACCTGGACGATCCGCCGGGCCGAGCGGCGCGACCTGCCCGAGATCCTGCGCATCGAGGAGACCCAGTTCCCCGAGCCCTGGACCCGCGGCATGCTGATCGACGAGATGAGCAACGTGGCCACGCGCCGCTACACGGTCGCCGTGGAAGAGGGCGTGGTGATCGGCTACCTCGGGGTCATGTTCGTCATCGACGAGCTCCACGTGAACACGCTGGGCACCGCATCGGCGCACGAGGGCCGCGGCGTCGCGACCGCCCTGCTCACCGAGGCCTTCGCCGACGCCGAGGCGCGCCAGATCGTGCGGGCCACCTTGGAGGTGGCGGTCTCGAACACCCGCGCCCAGCGCCTCTACTACCGCTTCGGCTTCGCGCCCGTCGGGGTGCGCCCGCGCTACTACGAGCGCACCGGGGAGGACGCCCTGGTCATGTGGGCCGACCTGGGGGCGCCCGCCGCCGGCGGGCCTACGCTGGCGCCGTGAGGGTGCTCGGCATCGAGACGAGCTGCGACGAGACCGGCGTGGCGGTCCTCTCGACGGGCTGGCACCTGGAGAGCTCGGTCGTCGAGTCCTCGATGGCCCTGCACCGGGACTTCGGGGGCGTGGTGCCCGAGCTGGCCGGACGGGCCCACGTCGAGACGATCGGACCGACGGTCCGGGCGGCGCTCGCCCAGGCCGGCCTCGACGTGCGGGCCCCGCAGCTCGACGCCGTCGCGGTCACCACGGGCCCGGGCCTGGTCGGCTCGCTGCTGGTGGGTCTGGCCGCCGCCAAGGCCTACGCCCTGGCCTGGGACGTGCCCCTGGTGGCCGTCAACCACCTGGAGGGGCACCTCTACGCGCCGCTGCTGGAGTCGCCGGACCTGGCCTGGCCCCTACTGACCCTGCTGGTGTCGGGGGGCCACACCCAGCTGGTGCTGGTCGAGGCGCCCGGGCACTTCACCGTGCTCGGCGAGACGATCGACGACGCGGCCGGCGAGGCCTACGACAAGGTGGCCCGCTGGCTCGGGCTGGGCTATCCCGGCGGCCCGCCGATCGACCGCCTGGCGGGCACCGGGGACCCGACCGCCTTGACCCTGCCGGTCTCGATGACCGGGGAGGGGCTGGACTTCTCCTTCTCCGGCCTCAAGTCGGCCGTCGTGCGGGCCGGCGAGCGCCACGCGGTCGCGGCCGCCGACGTGGCGGCCGCCTTCCAGGGCGCCGTCGTCGAGCAGCTCACCCGCAAGATGGTCCAGGCACTGGGCCGCCACCGCGTGGCCGGGGTCGCCCTGGCGGGCGGCGTGGCCGCCAACCGGGCCCTGCGGGCCGCCACCGCGGCCATCGCGGCCGAGCGCGGGATCGCCGCCCACCTGCCGAGCCCCGCCTACTGCACCGACAACGGCGCCATGATCGCGGCGGCCGGCCTGGTGCACCTGGCCGCGGGCGACGTGGCCGGCCTCGATGTGGGGGCCGACCCCACCTGGGCGCTCGGGGCGTGATGGCGCGCTGGGAGCCCCTCGAGCTGGCCGGCTGCGCCCCGGACCCGATGGCCCAGTTCGCCCGGTGGTTCGACGAGGGCGCCGAGATGGCCGACCGCGAGGCCGTGGCCCTGGTGACGGCGACGCCCGACGGCCGCCCGAGTGTGCGCATGGTGCTGATGCGGCTCGTCGACGCCGAAGGCGTGGGGTGGTACACGAACTACGAGAGCCGCAAGGGCGCCGAGCTCGCCGCCAACCCGCACGCGGCCATCCTCTGGTACTGCGAGCCCCGGGGCCGCCAGGTGCGCTTCGAGGGGCCGGTCGCCCCGGTGCCCGCGAGCGTGTCGGACGCCTACTTCGCGAAGCGCCCCCGGGGCCACCAGATCGGGGCCTGGGCGAGCCACCAGAGCCAGGCCCAGGCAGCGCGCGGAGACCTCGAGGAGCGCGTCGCGCGGCTGGAGGAGCGCTACGCGGGAAGCGACGTCCCGCGCCCGCCCCACTGGGGCGGCTACCGGCTCACGCCGACGCGCGTGGAGTTCTTCCAGCAGCGTCCCGACCGGCTCCACGACCGCGTCGTCTACGAGCGCGCCGGCGCGAGCTGGCAGCTCTCGCGCCTCGACCCCTAAACGGCGCTGGCGCCGCCCCCGCGGGTCACCGCGCGCATGGCCAGGGCGCCGAAGACGACGGCCGCCACGGTCGCCAGCACACCGCCCAGCAGGTAGACGGTGCGCGGGGCGAGGACCGACAGCAGCGCGCCCCCGGCGACCGTCGCGCCGACGTCGGCCGTGGTCGTGATCGCGCCGAGGGCCGCGAAGAGGCGCCCGTGGAGGTGCTCGGCGGCGCGCTCGGAGAACAGGGTGATGGCCATCACGTTGGCGATGCCGACGGCGACGCCCGCGACCACCATGAGCGGGTAGATCTCGCCGACGTTCTCCACCAGGGACACTCCGCCCACCAGGAGGCCGACGGCGACGATCGTCCCGCACAGCCACGCGGCCTGGTGCCGCTCGTCGCGGCTGAGGCGCGCCGCCTGGAGCGACCCGACGACGGTGCCGGCCCCGAAGGAGGCGCCGAGGGCCCCGTAGGCGAGGGGCGAGCCGTGCAGGGTCTGGGTGACGAAGAAGACCTCGGCCACGTTCACCATGCCCAGGGTCGCGAGGAACGCGAAGATGTCGACGGCGAGCGGTCGCAAGAGGGCGTCGCGTGCCACCAGGGCGATGCCGGCGAAGGCCGAGACGTGCTCACCGGGCGCCGGGGTCGTCGGGCGGCGGTCGTGGACGACGAGGGCCGTCCCGACCCCGGCCACGGCGAAGGACACCGCGTCCAGGCCGAGGGGCCAGCGCTGGCCGACCAGGCCCACGAGCAGCCCACCGAGCATCGGGCCGACGACCATGGCCAGGCCCTGGGCCGCCTGGAGGGGTCCCTGGGCGCGCTGGGCGTTGCCGGGCCCGGCGATCGCGACCGCCAGGGTCGTGTAGCCCGGGACCGAGAAGGCGACCAGGCAGTTCAGCGCGAAGAGCAGCCCGAGGGCGGCCGCGACGCCCGTGTCGAGGGCCAAGCCCGCACAGACGAGCGCCTCGGCGAGTCCCAGGGCGACCAGGAGCGGGCGGGCTCGCACGCGGTCGACGACGTGGCCGGCGAGGGGGGCCAGGACGACGAAGGGGAGCGATCCCGCGATCGCCAGGCCGGCGACGGCCCACGCGTGACCGAGGGGTGCCACGCGCAAGAAGAGGGCCACCAGGGCGATGCCGTCGCCGACGAAGGAGATGCCCCGCACGACGACCAGCAGGCCGATGTCGCGGCGCTGGCTCGGGCCAAGGACCGCGGGTTCGCCGGGCACCCCTCGAGAGTAGCCACCGGGACCCCGCGAACCGGGGGGCCGCTGGCACTCCGGCGTCCTGGCTGCTAGATTGGCAGTCGACCCTATCGAGTGCTAGACGCACAGGAGGCACCCATCATGAAGCTCAACCCGCTCGAGGACCGCATCGTCGTGCGGCCCAACACCGCTGAGGCGACCACCGCGTCGGGCCTGGTGATTCCGGACACCGCCAAGGAGAAGCCCCAGCAGGGCGAGGTCCTGGCGGTGGGCCCGGGCCGTCGTGCCGACACGACGGGCGAGATCATTCCGACCGGCGTCTCCGTGGGCGACACCGTCGTCTACTCCAAGTACGGCGGGACCGAGATCACCGTCGACGGTGAGGACCTGCTGATCCTGTCGGGCCGCGACGTGCTCGCGACCATCGCGAAGTAGGCGCCGTGTCCAAACTGCTCAAGTTCGACGAGGCGGCGCGCCGCGGCCTCGAGGCCGGCGTCGACAAGTTGGCCGACGCCGTCAAGGTGACGCTCGGGCCCAAGGGCCGCAACGTCGTCATCGGCAAGAAGTTCGGCGCCCCGACCATCACCAACGACGGGGTCTCCATCGCCAAGGAGATCGAGCTGGAGGACCCCTTCGAGAACATGGGGGCCCAGCTGGTCAAGGAGGTCGCTACCAAGACCAACGACGTGGCCGGTGACGGCACGACGACGGCGACCGTCCTGGCCCAGTCGCTGATCAAGGAGGGCCTGCGCAACATCGCGGCCGGGGCCAACCCGGCCGGGCTGAAGCGCGGCATCGAGCAGGCCGTCGCCGTGACGGTCGCCTCGATCGCGGCCCAGTCCCAGCCCGTCGAGGGCCGGGACCAGATCGCTCAGGTGGCCACCATCTCGGCGGCCGACACCTCGATCGGCGACGTCATCGCCGAGGCGATCGACAAGGTCGGCAAGGACGGCACCGTCACGGTGGAGGAGTCCAACACCTTCGGCATCGAGCTCGAGCTCACCGAGGGCATGCAGTTCGACAAGGGTTACCTCTCCCCGTACTTCGTGACCGACCAGGACCGCCAGGAGGCGGTGCTCGAGGACGCGTACCTGCTGTTCACCACGAGCAAGATCTCGGCCGTCCACGACCTGGTCCCGGTCCTCGAGAAGGTCATGGGCACCGGACGGCCCCTCCTGATCGTGGCCGAGGACGTCGACGGCGAGGCCCTGGCGACTCTGGTCGTGAACAAGATCCGGGGCACGTTCACCTCGGTCGCCGTCAAGGCGCCGGGCTTCGGTGAGCGTCGCAAGGCGATGCTCCAGGACATGGCGATCCTCACGGGTGCGACCGTCGTCTCCGAGGAGATCGGCCTCAAGTTGGAGAACGCCGACCTCGGCCTGCTCGGTCGCGCGCGCCGCGTCGTGGTCACCAAGGACGACACCACGATCGTCGATGGCGCCGGTGAGGCGGGCGAAGTCGCCGGCCGCGTCGCCCAGATCAAGCGCGAGATCGACGAGACCGACTCGGACTGGGACCGCGAGAAGCTTCAGGAGCGTCTGGCCAAGCTGGCCGGCGGCGTCGCCGTCGTCAAGGTTGGCGCGGCCACCGAGGTCGAGCTCAAGGAGAAGAAGCACCGCATCGAGGACGCCCTGTCGGCGACGCGTGCCGCCATCGACGAGGGCATCGTCGCCGGTGGGGGTACCGCCCTGGTGCGGGCCCGCGTCGACGTGGACGCGCTGGTCGAGACGCTGAGCGGGGACGAGGCGACGGGGGCCCGGCTGGTCTCCTTCGCCCTCTCGTCGCCGCTGCGCAACATCGCGGCCAACGCCGGCTTCGAGGGTGCAGTCAAGGTCCGCGAGGTGGCTGACGCCACCGGGTCGGTCGGGCTGAACGCGGCGACCGGCGTTCTGGAGGACCTGGTCAAGGCGGGCGTCATCGACCCGGCCAAGGTGACCCGCTCGGCTCTGCAGAACGCCGCGTCGATCGCGGCCCTGCTGCTGACGACCGAGGCGACCGTCGCCGACAAGCCCGAGCCCCCGGCGGCCCCCATGGGCGACCCGTCGATGGGCGGCATGGGCGGGATGATGTAGGCAGTTGTCTGTCCACGCCAGAGGCCGGGTCCCGCGGGACCCGGCCTCTGGCGTCTTGGGGCTCGGTGCATCGGCGCATCGCAGGTTCTTCGCTGGACTGAGTCATGGTCAACATCCGTCACAGCGACGGGCTAGGTTTCCCACAGTTGCGTGGGGTTCCGGCGGGAGGTGGTCATGGGAGCTGCTGCGAACGCGACGCGGGACCACATCGTGGAGCACGCGCAGGCGCTGGTGCGGGAGGTCGGCTCGGCCAACTTCCGCATCGCCGAGTTGGCCAAGCGCGCCCACGTCGGGGTGCCGACGATCTACTACCACTTCGAGTCCCGCGAGCAGGTGATCGCCCAGGCCCAGCTGCGCACCTACTTCGAGCTCACCCGTCCGATGGCCGACTACGTCTCGCGCATGGCGGACGCGCTGGCCGATGGCGACGCCGACCGGTTCCGGGCCGAGTTGATGGGCGACATCGTGACGACGTGGGAGGCGGGTGCCTTCGAGGAGGAGGTCGGGGTGATGCGCCTGCTCCTCGACATCTGGGCCGATCAGACGACGCGCCGGGAGTTCCGCGACATGGTCGACCGGCGGTACCGGAACTGGGTGCACCTGATGGAGCAGGCCCAGGTCCTGGGGTGGGTCGAGAGCGCACCCCACGCCGCGACCGGCGTGGCGGTCTTCTGGGCGGCGTCGGTCGGCTTGGCCGTCCTGCCCCACGCGCCCGACCTCGGCGTGACGCCCCAGCGCGTCGCCGAGCTGTGCTGGACCCTGATGGCCGGCGCCACCACCCGCTGAGTCAGTCGGGCACGCCGTCGAAGGCGAGGTCCGCCTCGGTCGCCTCGACCGCGACGTGGGGGACGATCCGCTCGAGCCAGCCCGGCATGTACCAGTTGGCCCGGCCCAGGAAGTGCATCAGGGCCGGCACCAGGACGGTGCGCAAGAGGAAGGCGTCGAGCAGCACCGCCCCGCCCAGGCCCACGCCGAACTCGGCGATGATGCGCTGGCCCCCGAAGGCGAAGGACAAGAAGACCGAGATCATGATCAAGGCGGCCGCCGTGATCACGCGGCCCGTCGTCGCCTGGCCGCGCACGACGGCCTCCTCGTTGTCCTGGGTGTTGAGCCACTCCTCGTGCATGCGCGAGACCAGGAAGACCTGGTAGTCCATCGAGAGCCCGAAGAGGATCGCCACCATGATCACGGGCAAGAAGGACTCGACGGGACCGATGCCCGAGTTGAGCAGGCGGCTGCCCCAGCCCCACTGGAAGACCGCGACCACGACGCCGAAGGACGCGCCGACGGCGAGCAGGTTCATCACGGCGGCGACCAGGGGGACGACGATCGACCGGAAGGCCACCATGAGCAGCAGGCAGCCGAGCAGCACGATGACCCCGATGAAGAGGGGCAGCTTGGACCCGAGCACCGTCGCGAAGTCTTTGTAGATCGCCGTCAGGCCGCCCACGTAGATCGCGGTGTGGCTGGAGAACGCGGCCCGCGGGATCGTGTGCTGGCGCAGGGTGTCGATCAGGTTCGTCGTCGCCACGGACTGCGGGCTGGAGGCTGGGATGACCGAGATGACGTCGATCGACCCGTGCGCCAGGGACACGACGGGGCTGGTCGAGGCGACGTCGGGCACGTGGGACACCGCCGTCGCCAGGTGGGCCATGGCGGCGCGGTCGGCGCTGGTGCGCACGTGGCCCACGATCGTCAGGGGCCCGTTGAAGCCGGGGCCGAAGCCGGTCGCCAGCAGGTCGTAGGCCTGGCGCGTCGTCGTCGAGGGCGGGTTCGACCCCTGATCCGAGCTGCCGAGGCGCAAGGAGAAGAAGGGGACGGCGAGCACCGCGATCGCGACGACCGCGGCGGTCGAGAGGATGACGGGGTGGCGCGCGACGAAGTGGGCCCACCGTTGCCAGGGTCCGGCGACCACGACGGGCTCGGGACCGTGGGCGGCCAGCGCGTGCCGCTCGCGGCGGCTGAGCACGCGCCGGCCGACGAAGGCCAGGAGCGCGGGCAGCAGCGTGATCGACGCCAGCATGGTGATCGCGACCGTCGTCGTCGCCGAGACCGCGACGCCGTTGAGGAACGACAGGCGCAGCACCAGCATGCCGAGCAGGGCGATGGCCACCGTGGCCCCGGCGAAGACGACGGCGCGGCCGGCGGTGTTGATGGCCGTCGCCACGGCGTCCTCGACCCCGAGGCCGCGCTTGAGCCCTTGGCGCGTGCGGGTGACGATGAAGAGGGCGTAGTCGATGCCGACGCCGAGGCCGATGAGTGAGCCGAGGATGGGGGCGAACTGGGCGATGGTGAGCACGTGGCTGAGCAGCACCGAGACGCCCGAGGCGATCCCCAGGGCGAACAGCGCGATCCCGAGCGGCAGGAGCATCGCCAGCAGCGAGCCGAAGGCCAGGAACAAGATGACTGCGGCCACCAGGATGCCGATCAGCTCACCGGGGCTCGAGACCGGGCTGTCCAGCTGGCCGAAGGCGTTGCCGCCGAACTGCACCTCGAGGGAGGACGAGCGCACGCTGGCCCCGACCTGCTCGACGCCGCGGATCTGGGCGGTGGTGAGCCGGTAGCCGGGCGCGCCGAAGTGCACCAGGGCGTAGGCGATGGTGCCGTCGCGGCTGACCTGGGCGGCGCCGGGGCACGGGGCGGCACTCGGGCAGAACGGCGAGGTCACCCCGGCCACCTGGGGCAAGGCGGCGACACGATCGAGCATGGCGGTGATGGCGGCGCGGTGGCTGGCCACGGTGCCCCCGCGGGCGGCGAAGACGATCTCGTCGGTATCGCCGCGCTGGGTCGTCACGCGGCTCAGCAGCTGGTAGGCGTGGGACGAGTTGGTGCCGGGCAGCGAGAACGAGTTGGCGTAGGACGAGCCGACGGCCCGCGACAGCGCCAGCACCACGACGAAAGTCAGAATCCAGGCGGTGAGCGTCCACCAGCGATGGCGCACGCCGAGGCGTCCCAGCCGTTCCATGGGCCTCCTGAGGGGTTGGCGGCGGCCCCCCACCGGTACGCTGCGAGGGGCGGACAGAGTCTAAGGGAGATGGGTGCGCGAGGAGGCAACAGCGACGCGATTCGCTGGTCTCGTCGCGCCCCAGATCGTTCCCGTCCCCGCCGTGGTCCGGCCGGGCCGCCCGGCGCCGTGGGCCGACCTGCCCGACGCCCGCCGGCGGGGCCTCGACGTCGCGATCGTCGAGGCCCGCCTGAACGCGCGGGGTCAGGGCATCACCGATCCCGTGCCCCCTCCGCTGCTCGAGGGACCCGAGGACCTGCGCGACTCGGCGGTCCTGGTCGCTCTGTTCGACGTCGCCGGTGAGGCGCGCGTCGTTCTCACCCGCCGGGCGCGCAGCCTGCGCGACCACGCCGGCGAGGTGGCCCTGCCCGGCGGGCGCGTCGAGGAGGGCGAGTCGCTGGTGGCGGCCGCGCGACGCGAGGCGGCCGAGGAGGTCGGCCTCGACCCGGCGCTGGTGCGCCCCCTCGGGTGGTTGTCACCCCTGGTCACCCGGGTCTCGGGCTCGGTGATCTGGCCGGTCGTGGCCGCCCTGCCCGGGCCGCCCACCCTGGTGCCCAGCCCGGCCGAGGTCGAGGCTACCTTCGACGTGGCCCTGGCCGACCTCGCGGGCGAGGGCTTCTACCTCGAGGAGTTCTGGCAGCGCGACGCGGGGGCCGCCGAGTTCCCCATCTCGTTCTTTCGCGGACCGGCGGACCTCATCTGGGGGGCGACGGCCCGCGTGCTCGTCGACCTGGTGTCCCTGGCGGTCGGCGTGGCCCCGCGGGACCCTGAGCCTCTCGACGACGGTCCGGTAGATTAGAGGAAACCTCGGAGGAATTATGGCGGAAGTGGAGATCGGCATCTACAAGGCGGCCCGGCAGGCCTACGGCTTCGACGACATCGCGATCGTGCCGTCGCGCCGTACGCGTGACCCTGAGGACGTCGACATCAGCTGGCAGATCGACGCCTACAAGTTCGAGCTGCCGATGCTCGGCTCGGCCATGGACGGTGCTGTCTCGCCGGCCACCGCGATCGAGATCGGCCGCCTCGGCGGCCTCGGCGTGCTCAACCTCGAGGGTCTGTGGACCCGCTACGAGGACCCCATGCCCCTCTTCGACGAGATCCGCGAGCTCGACGACGACAAGGCCACGGCGCGCATGCAGCAGATGTACGCCGAGCCCATCCAGCTCGAGCTGGTGGCCGCGCGCATCGCCGAGATGAAGGCGGCCGGCGTCACCACCGCGGCCTCGGTCACGCCCCAGCGCGCCGACTGGATGGCCAGCACGATTCTCGCCTCGGGCCTCGACATCCTGGTCGTCCAGGGCACTGTGGTCTCGGCCGAGCACGTCTCGAAGACCGTCGAGCCCCTCAACTTGAAGAAGTTCATCCGCGAGTTCGAGGTCCCCGTCATCGTCGGCGGGTGCGCCAGTTACCAGGCGGCCCTCCACCTCATGCGCACCGGCGCCGCTGGCGTGCTGGTCGGGGTCGGGCCGGGCCAGGCGTGCACGTCGCGCGCGGTGCTCGGCATCGGGGTGCCCCAGGCGACCGCCATCGCCGACGTGGCCGGAGCCCGCATGCGCCACCTCGACGAGACCGGCGTCTACGTGCAGGTCATCGCCGACGGCGGCATGAGCAAGGGCGGCGACATCGCCAAGGCCATCGCCTGTGGCGCCGACGCCGTGATGATCGGCTCGCCGCTGTCGAGTGCCGTCGAGGCGCCCGCGCGCGGGTTCCACTGGGGCATGGCGACCTTCCACCCGACGCTGCCGCGCGGGGCGCGCGTGCGCACCCAGGTCCGCGGCACGCTTCGCGAGATCCTGCTCGGCCCAGCCCACGAGAACGACGGCCGCCTCAACCTGTTCGGCGCGCTGCGCACCTCGATGGCCACCTGTGGCTACGAGTCGGTGAAGGAGTTCCAGAAGGCCGAGGTCATGCTGGCCCCGTCGCTGCAGACCGAGGGCAAGTCGCTCCAGCGGGCGCAGCACGTGGGCATGGGTCGGTGACCCGACCGGTCCTCGTCGTCGACTTCGGCGCGCAGTACGCCCAGTTGATCGCCCGGCGCATCCGGGAGGCCCACGTCTACTCCGAGATCGTCCCGGCCGCCATCAGCGCGGCCGAGGTGGTCGCGCGCGACCCGGTGGCCCTGGTGCTCTCGGGGGGACCGTCGTCGGTCTACGACGCCGCGGGCGCCCCGCGTCTCGACCCGGCCATCTACGAGCTCGGCCTGCCGATCCTCGGCATCTGCTACGGCGCCCAGCTGCTGGCCCTGCAGCTCGGCGGCACGGTCGAGCGCACCGGGGCCGGCGAGTACGGCCGCACCGCGGTGTCGCGCACCGCGGTGCCGGCCACCCTGCTGGCCGAGCACCCCCCGCGCGCCACCTGCTGGATGAGCCACGGCGATGCCATCACCGCGGCGCCGCCCGGCTTCGCGGTGACCGCGTCGTCCCCGGGGGCGCCGGTCGCGGTCCTGGAGGACGCGACGCATCGCCGCTACGGCGTGCAGTTCCATCCCGAGGTCGTCCACACCGAGGGCGGCCAGGCGCTGATCGCGCGCTTCCTCGAGCTGGCGGGGGCCGAGCCCACCTGGACCAACGCCTCGATCGTCGACGAGCAGGTCGCCGCGGTGCGCGCCGCCGTGGGGGACCAGCGCGCGCTGTGCGCGCTGTCGGGCGGGGTCGACTCGGCCGTCGCCGCGGCCCTGGTGCTGCGGGCGATCGGCGACCGCCTGACCTGCGTGTTCGTCGACACCGGGCTGATGCGCGCGGGCGAGGGCGACCAGATCGAGGCGACCTTCGTCGAGGCCTTCGGCGCCGAGCTGATCCACGTGCGCGCGGCCGACCGCTTCCTCGCCGCGCTGGCCGGCGTGACCGACCCCGAGGCCAAGCGCAAGATCATCGGCGAGCTGTTCATCCGCGAGTTCGAGGCGGTTGCCCGCGACCTCGCCGCCCACGAAGCGCGCCCCGCGTTCCTCGTCCAGGGCACGCTCTACCCCGACGTCATCGAATCGGGCGGCGGCCACGCCGCCACCATCAAGAGCCACCACAACGTGGGCGGCCTGCCCGAGGACCTCGACTTCGCCCTGGTCGAGCCCCTGCGGCGCCTCTTCAAGGACGAGGTGCGCGCCGTGGGCGCCGAGCTGGGCCTGCCCGAGGCGCTGGTGTGGCGCCAGCCCTTCCCGGGACCCGGACTGGCCGTGCGGGTGATCGGCGAGGTGACCCCCGAGCGCGTGGCCATCGTGCGCGCCGCCGACGCCGTCATCGCCGACGAGATCGCGACGGCCGGCCTGTCGCGCGAGCTCTGGCAGAGCTTCGCCGTGCTGCCGGCTCTGCGCACCGTGGGCGTGATGGGCGACGGGCGCACCTACGACTACCCGATCGTCATCCGCGCGGTCACCAGTGAGGACGCGATGACGGCGGACTGGGCGCGCCTACCCTACGATCTGGTCGAGCGGATCTCCAGCCGACTGATCCGGGAGGTGCCCGGCGTCAACCGGGTCGTGCTGGACGTCACCAGCAAGCCGCCGGGCACCATCGAGTGGGAGTGAGCCACCTCTTCGACTGGACTCCAGCACACGCTCGTCGGCCCCAGACGCCCGACGAGTTGCTCGAGGACCTGACCGATCCCCAGCGCGCCGCCGTCACCCACCGGGGCGGGCCCCTGCTCGTGGTGGCGGGCGCCGGCTCGGGCAAGACGCGGGTGCTGACCCGCCGCATCGCCCACCTGCTGGCGACCGGCGACGTGCGCCCCCACGAGGTCCTGGCCATCACCTTCACCAACAAGGCGGCCGACGAGATGCGCCGCCGGGTGGTCGAGCTGGTGGGGGCCGACGCCCAGCGCATGTGGGTCGCGACCTTCCACTCGGCCTGCCTGCGCATCCTGCGCGCGACCGCCGATCGGTTGGGCTACGCGCCCGGGTTCACCATCTACGACACCCGCGACGTGCTCGACGTCGTCGAGCGCATCGAGCGCGAGCTGGGCTATGACACCAAGCGGCTGTCCCCCCGCGCGGTCGCCGCGGCGATCTCGGCGGCCAAGAACGCGGGTCTCGACGCAGGCCGCTACGCCGACCAGCGCCATGACGAGCCGCTGGCCCGGCGCGTCGGGGAGGTCTTCGCGCGCTACCAGGCGGCCCTGCGCACGGCCAACGCCATGGACTTCGACGACCTGCTGGGCAACGCGCTCACGGTGCTGACGCGCGAGGACGACCTGCGCGACCACTACCAGCAGCGCTTCGCCCAGGTGCTGGTCGACGAGTTCCAGGACACCAACGGCGTCCAGGACGACCTGGTGAGCCTGCTCGCGATGCGCCACCGCCAGCTCAGCGTGGTCGGTGACGCCGACCAGTCGATCTACCGCTTCCGCGCGGCCGACGTGCGCAACATCCTGACCTTCGCCGAGCGCTTCCCCGACGCCCGCGTCGTGGTGCTCGAGCAGAACTTCCGCTCGACCCAGACGATCCTCGATGCCGCCAACGCCGTCATCGAGCGCAACCCGGGCCGGCCGGCCAAGCGGCTCTTCACCCGCGGGGCCCGGGGGGCGCGCGTGCGCCTCTACCGGGCGGGCGACGAGTACGAGGAGGCGCGCTTCGTGGCCGAAGAGCTGCGCCGGCTGCGCACCGAGCACGCCATCGCCTACCACGACATGGCCGTCTTCTACCGCACCAACGCCCAGAGCCGGGTCCTGGAAGAGGAGCTCTTGCACGCCGGCGTGCCCTACCGGGTCATCGCGGGCCTGCGCTTCTACGACCGCGCCGAGGTGAAGACCGCCCTGGCCTACGCCCGCCTGGTCGTCAACCCCCGGGACGAGGCCTCGGCGCGCCGGGTGATCAACGAGCCGCGCCGCGGCATCGGCGCGGCCGCCCAGGCCCGCCTGGCCGGCTGGGCGGCCGAGAACGGCCGCTCATTCGCCGAGGCTCCCTGGCACGCAGCCGAGGCCGGGCTCGGGGCGCGGGCCCTCACCGGGGCGCGGGACTTCGCCGCCCTGCTCGACGAGTTGCGCGCGCGCGACCCGAGCGACCCGCGCGGCCTGATCGAGGCGATCGTCGAGCGCAGCGGCATGACGGCCGCCCTGGCGAGCCTGGAGCCGCGCGAGGCCGAGGCCCGCCTGGAGAACCTGGGCGCCCTGGCGTCGGCGGCGGCCGAGTACGAGTCGGTCGGCGACTTCATCGAGCGCGTCTCGCTGGTCGCCGACGCCGACCAGCTCGACCCGGCGAGCGGCACCGTCTCGCTCATGACGCTGCACGTCGCCAAGGGGCTGGAGTTCGCCGCCGTCGTCATCACCGGGCTCGAAGAGGCGGTCTTCCCGCACCGGCGGGCCCTGGCGGATCCCGACGAGCTCGAAGAGGAGCGGCGCCTCTGCTACGTCGGCTTGACGCGGGCCAAGGCCCACCTGACCTTGACCCACGCGTGGGCGCGCACCCAGTGGGGCCAGCGGGCCGACGCCCTGCCCAGCCGCTTCCTCGGGGAGGTGCCCGCCGCGCTGGTCGAGGACATCTCGCGCGCCGCGCCGATGCGCTGGCGCGAGGCCACCCGGGAGAACCGCCCGGCGCGCTCCGACCTGGGCACGGCGACCTTCGGGGGAGACGACGTTCCCGGGGGGCGCGTCTTCGGGTCCGGGACCGCCCCGGCCGCCCGCTCGACGGGCGCCGAGCTCCTGGGCCTCGCGCCGGGGGACCGCGTCGTCCACGAGCGCTACGGCGCGGGCACCGTGGTGCGCTGTGGGGGCGCGGGGATGCAGGCGCGCGCGACGGTCAGCTTCGACGACGCGGGCACCAAGCAGCTGGTCCTCGCGATGACGCCGCTGCGGCGCGCGGAGCCCGAGGGGTAACGTAAATCGTCGCTAAGAAAGGCCCGCTGGCGCGTCGGACCGCGCCCTCGGTCCTGCGAGAATGGCACTTCATGGATTACGCCCGACCCGCGTACCGGCCGCCGTCGGCGCCGCGGCGCCAGCGACTGCCCGAGCGGATCTACTGGGTCCGCCGGGTCCTGGTGGCCCTGATCGCCCTCACCGTCACGTACACGCTCTACCTGGGCGGGACGCTGGCGATGGCCCTGCGCAACCCGACCTACGGGGTCACCCTGCTCGCCCGGGGCGCCGAGTGGGGCCGCCAGCACGGCATCGGGCCCGTCGTCACCTGGATCGAGACCGAGTACTACCGCCTGAACCCGGCCAAGGTCGGCGGCAAGCCGCCGGCCAAGTCGTTCGGCTCGGGTGCGACGGCCGTCGCGGTGCCCACGGCGGGCTACCTTCCCGCGCCGCCGCGCGTCATCACCCCGGCCGCCCACCCCCTGCCCGGCGAGGGCGTCTGGCACGTCGCGGGCCGCACGGACAACGGTGTCCCGGCCATCTACGAGGCCTTCATCCGCCCCGACGCCATCCACACCAGCTACGTGGTGGGCATCGCCTGGATGGACCCGCTGCTCCTGCGTGCCCAGCTCTACTCGGGCTCGTTCATCCCGGGCGGCTCGACCCACTTCATCTACTCGGCCCCCATCACGCCGCTGGCCAGCCGCACGCTGGTGGCCGCCTTCAACGCCGGCTTCCGGATGCAGGACGCCAACGGCGGCTACTACACCCAGGGCACGACCATCATCCCGCTGCGGCGCGGTGCGGCCTCGGTCGTCGTCTACAAGAACGGACTGATGACCGTGGGCGCCTGGGGGACCAAGGGCTTCACCATGACCAACCAGGTGGCCTCGGTGCGCCAGAACCTCAACTTGCTGGTGGTCCACGGCCACCCGGTCAGCGACCTCAGCAACCCGGCCCTGTGGGGGGCGACCCTCGGGGGCACCTTCAACGTGTGGCGCTCCGGGCTCGGCGTAACCAAGGACGGAGCCATCGTCTACGTGGGCGGCCCAGCGATGTCGATCAGCGACCTGGCCAACGTCCTGGTGCGCGCGGGTGCGGTCACCGGGATGCAGCTCGACATCAACACCGACTGGGTCCAGTACTCCACGTTCACCGGTGCCCCGGGAGCCATCATCAACGGGAACAACGGGACCAGCCTGCTGTCGGGCATGGTGGGATCTCCCTCGCGCTACTTCGCCTCGTGGTGGAACCGCGACTTCTACACGATGTCGCTGCGCCCGCTGCCGGCCGGCGCGACGTCGGCGACGTCGTCGACCGCGTCGTCGAGCACGTCGTCGAGCACGACCACCTCGACGACCCCCGGGGGCTAGCGGTCCATCACCCGGCTCCACAGCCGGGCCGGCAGGTGCCGCAGCACCAGCATCGCCCAGCGCAGCACCGGCGGGCTCCAGATGACCGGTTGGCCGATCGCCAGGCCCCGCACCACCGCCTCGGCGACGGGCTCGACGCCGGTCGTCAGGGGCGGCTCGGGCTCGCCGGCCGTCATCTTGGTGCGCACGAATCCTGGGCGCAGGAGGTGCAAGCTCACCCCGGTGCCCGCGAGCGAGGCGGCCAGGCCCGTCGCCAGGCGATCGAGGCCGGCCTTGGCGCCCCCGTAGAGGTAGGCCGAGCGCCGCACGCGGATGGCGGCGACCGAGCTCATGACCAGGATCCGGCCGTGCCCCTGGGCGACGAGCAGCCGGCGGACCGCGGCCAGGGCGGCGACGGGCCAGGCGAAGTTGACGAGGGCCCCCTCGCCCGCACGCCCCGGGTCGTCCTGGTCGTCCTCCTGGTGCCCGAGACGTCCCACCGCCAGGATCACCAGGTCGACCTCGCGACCGGCGGCCGCGAAGCAGTCGGCGACGGCTCGCCCGGCATCGCCCACGTCGGTGGCGTCGAAGGTCACGATCGGCGTCTCCAGCGCCCCGAAGTCGCGAGCCTCCTCGGCCGCCTCGGCCAAAGCGGCGCCGTCGCGGCCGGCCAGGACCACCGTGTCGGCCCGGGCGGCCGCCAGGCGCCGCACCACGGCGCGGGCGATGTCCGAGGTGCCGCCCAGCACCACGACGGTCTGGGGCTGTCCAAAGGCGTTGTCCATCATCCCTCCCGGAGTCGCAGGCGCCGGTCTAGATCACTGGTGAGCCGGTGCTCGGGGTCGAAGGTGGCGGCCAGCGCCGCGAAGTCGGACAGCCGCGGGTACATCGCGCGCAGGGTCGACGGGGCGAGGCGCGCGTCCTTGGCCAGGTAGACGCGCCCGCCGGCCGCCACCACCATCTCGTCGAGCATGTCGAGGAGCCCGGGCAGGGCGGGGGGCCCGACCGGCAGGTCCAGGGCCAGGGTCCAGCCGGGCTGGGGGAACGACAGGGGCGCCGGGTTGGCGGCCCCGAAGCGCTTGAGCACCGCGAGGAAGCTCGGCACCCGCGAGGCTGCCAGGCGCGCGACGGCCTCGTGGACCGTCTCGGCGGCCGCGTCGGGCACCACGAACTGGTACTGGACGAAGCCCCGGGGCCCGTAGAGGCGGTTCCAGTCGCGCACGCCGTCGAGGGGGTGGAAGAAGGTCTCGAGACGCTGGGGCTCGCGGACGCGGTGGCGCGGGGCCCGGCGGAACCACATCTCGTTGAAGGCGGTGACCGAGGCCGCATTCAGCAGCCCGGGCGGCGCGGTGAGCGGCACGGCCAGGCGGGCGGGACGGGGCGGGCGCAGGGTGGCGCTCGCCAGGTCGTCCGCGCGGGCGTGGTCGCCGCGGGTCAGGACGGCCCGGCCCCGCCCGGAGCGGGCCGCGCAGTCGACCCAGGCCACCGAGTAGCGGTAGCGGTGGTCGCCCTCGACCATGGCCGCCATGACGCCGTCGAGGTCGTCGAAGCGCTCGGTGTCCACCAGCACCCGGTCCGAGGAGATGGGGAGCAGGCCCAAGGTCACCTCGGTGACGACGCCGGAGAGCCCCATGGCCCCCAGGTGGACGAAGAAGCGCTCACCGTCGGCCGGGGTCAACTCGTGGATCCCCGTCGGGCTCACGACGCGCAGGTGCGTGACGTGGGCGCCGAGGGACCCGTCGCGGTGGTGGTTCTTGCCGTGCACGTCGGCGGCCAGGGCCCCCCCGAGGGTGACCTGGCGGGTGCCCGGGGTCACGGGCACGAACCAGCCGGCGGGCATCACGGCGCGCACCAGCGCGTCGAGGCTCGCGCCCGCGCCCACGGTGACCTCGCCGTCGGGGCTGACCGGTGAGATCGTGTCGAGGCCCCGCAGATCGAGCACCCGGCCCCCGGCCAGCTGGGCGGCGTCGCCGTAGCTGCGCCCGAGACCCCGGGGGGCGAGCGGCGCGGTCAGCGCCGCCGCGACCTGCTCTTCCGTGGTGACCTCCAGTACCTCGGCGTCGACGGCGGCGGTGCGGCCCCAGCCCGACAGGCGGCTCACGCGTAGATCCCGATCCACAAGAGGGCGGCCCAGATCACCCCGAGGATCTGGACGGTGTGGTTGCGGGCCAGCAGGTCCTCGGGCGACTGGCCCTGGGGCCCCTCGGCGGCCCGCATCACGTAGAGGATGGCGTAGGCGACCGGGATCACGGTCAGGCGCACCGGCACGATGTGGTGGCGCGCGAGCGACAGGCCCCCCGAGGAGGTGTCGAAGGCCCACAGGCAGTAGGTGGTGACGACGACGGTCGCCGACATGGTGAGGGCCGAGTGCAAGAACTCCGGGCTGTAGTCGGCCAGGACGCGGCGGGCCCGCCCGGCGCCCACGTGGCGCAGCTCGCTGGAGCGCTTGCCCACCACGACGAACAGCGCCCCGAAGCCGATCACCACCAGGAACCAGCTGGAGACCCCGATGTGGTCGGCGGCCGCCCCGGCGTAGGCGCGCAGGAAGAAGCCCGCGGCCACGGCCCCGAGCTCGATCACCGCCACGTGCTTGAGGCCCAGGGAGTAGGCCACGTGGATCCCCAGGTAGAGCGACATGATCAGGTAGAGCCCCTCGGGCTGCCACAGAGCCAGGGGGATCAGGTAGGCGATGAGCGCCAGCACGGCCGCGGCCCCGAGCGCGATCCCCGGGTGCAGCTGGCCCGCCGCCAGGGCCCGATGGCGCTTGTCGGGATGGCGCCGGTCGGCCTCCAGGTCCATGACGTCGTTGAGCAGGTACACGGCCGAGCTGAGGGCGCAGAAGCACAGAACCGCCGCCCCGGTGTGGCGGATGATGTCGGGGCGCGTGGCCACGCCGGCGGCCGCCGGGGCCACCCCGATGAGGATGTTCTTGAGCCACTGGACCGGCCGCATCGCCGAGATCAGCGCGCGCACCGGCCCGCGCTCGACAGCCGCAGAGCTCACGGGCCCACGCTACTCGCGTGCTGGCGACGTGACCGGGCCGGCCCGCCCGAGGGCCCTCGCGCCCGCCGTTCTATGCTTAGTCCCCGATGAAGCGCACCTATCGCGTGGTCGTGGCCAAGCCCGGCCTGGACGGCCACGACCGGGGGGCCAAGGTCATCGCCCGCACGCTGCGCGACGCCGGCTTCGAAGTGGTCTACACCGGGCTGCACCAGACGCCCGAGCAGGTGGTGGCGGCCGTCGTGGACGAGGACGCCGACGCCCTCGGGCTGAGCCTGCTGTCGGGAGCCCACGGCGTCCTGGTGCCGCGCATCATCGAGCTGTTGGGGGCCGCGGGGCGCGCCGACGTCGTCGTGGTCGTGGGCGGCATCATCCCCGAGGCCGACATCGCGGGCCTCGAGGCCGCGGGGGTCGCCCGGGTCTTCACTCCCGGGTCGTCCCTGGAGGAGATCGGCCGGTGGCTCGAGGCCACTTTGGACGAGGGCTCCCGCGCGGTGCCCGCCTAGACACACACAGAAAGCGACGGATACGGATATGGACCTCTTCGAGTACCAGGGCAAGCAGTACTTCGCGCGCTACGGCATCCCCGTGTCGGCCGGCGACATCGCCGACACGGTCGAGCAGGCGCTCGCCGTCGCGCAGCGCGTCGGCTACCCGGTCGTGATCAAGGCCCAGGTCAAGGTGGGCGGGCGCGGCAAGGCCGGCGGCGTCAAGCTGGCCGCGAACGCCGACGAGGCGGCCCTCCACGCCGGCAACATCCTCGGGCTCGACATCAAGGGCCACGTGGTGCACCGCCTGTGGGTCGAGCACGCCAGCGACATCGCGCGCGAGTACTACGCCTCGTTCACCCTGGACCGCCCCAACAAGGTGCACCTGGGCATGCTGAGCTCCCAGGGCGGGGTCGAGATCGAGACCGTGGCGGTCGAGAGTCCCGACGCCATCGCCCTCCTCGCCATCGACCCGGTCGTGGGCCTGGACGTGGCGACGGCGCGGCGCTGGGTCGCCGAGGCCGGCCTGGACGAGGGGGCCCGCGCGGGCGCGGCCGACCTGCTGGTGGCGCTGTATCGCTGCTACACCGAGGGCGACTGCGACCTGGCCGAGGTCAACCCGCTGATCTACACCCCCGACGGCCGCGTGCACGCCCTGGACGCCAAGGTGACCCTGGACGACAACGCCGCCTACCGCCACCCCGAGTGGGAGGAGTTCCGCGCCACCGAGACCGAGGACCCGCGCGAGCAGATGGCCCGGGCCAAGGGTCTCAACTACATCGGCCTGTCGGGCAGCGTCGGCATCATCGCCAACGGTGCGGGCCTGGCCATGTCGACCCTGGACGTCGTCAACCAGGTCGGCGGCAGTGCCGCCAACTTCCTGGACATCGGCGGCGGCGCCGACGCCGGGGTCATGGCCGCGGCCATGGAGGTGATCAACCACGACCCGAGCGTGCGGGCCATCTTCGTCAACATCTTCGGGGGCATCACCCGGGTCGACGAGGTCGCCCGGGGCGTCCTGGAGGCGCTAGGGCGCGTCGAGATCGCCGCGCCGATCGTGCTGCGCCTCGACGGCACCAACGCCGAGGAGGGCCGCGCGATCCTCGCCCCCTACCTGAGCGACCGTTTGCTGACCGAGCCGACCATGCTGGACGCCGCCCGCCACGCGGTGGCGCTGGCCAAGAACTGAGGAAACCCATGAGCATCTTCGTCGACGAGAACACCACCGTCATCGTCCAGGGGCTGACCGGCTCCCAGGGCCGGTTCCACGGCCTGCGCAACCGCGACTACGGCACCAAGGTCGTCGCCGGGGTCACCCCCGGCAAGGGCGGCACCGACGTGGACGGCATCCCGGTCTACGACACCGTGGTCGAGGCGGTCGCCGCGACCGGGGCCACCGCCTCCTTCGTGGTCGTGCCCCCGGCCTTCGCCTCCGCGGCGATCATCGAGGCGGCCCAGGGCGGCATCACCTTCATCGTGTGCATCACCGAGGGCATCCCGGCCCACGACGAGGCCCGGACCTACAACCGCCTGGTCGAGGAGTTCCCCGGGGTGCGCCTGCTCGGCCCGAACTGTCCCGGCGTGATCAGCCCGGGCAAGTGCAACATCGGCATCACGGCCGGCGAGATCGCCCTGGCGGGCGGCCCGGTGGGGATCGTGTCGCGCTCGGGCACCCTGACCTACCAGGCGCTCTACGAGCTCAGCCAGCAGGGGGTCGGCCAGACCACCTGCGTGGGCATCGGGGGCGACCCGGTGCCCGGCACCAACTTCATCGACTGCCTGAGCGCCTTCCAGGACGACCCCGACACCAAGGCGGTCATGATGATCGGCGAGATCGGCGGCTCGGAGGAGGAGCGCGCCGCGGAGTGGATCGCCGCCCACATGACCAAGCCGGTCGTCGCCTACATCGCCGGCGTCACGGCGCCTCCCGGGCGCAAGATGGGCCACGCGGGCGCCATCATCTCGGGCTCCAAGGGGACCGCGCAGGCCAAGATGGCGGCCCTGGCGGCCGCGGGGGTGCACGTCTGCCAGAACCCGACGGAGGCCGGCGAGAAGATGGTCGAGCTGGTCCGGGGGCTCTAGGGCCATGGCGCGCCTCGCGGTCCTGGTGTCGGGGTCGGGCACCATCCTCGAGGCGATGCTGGCCCGTGGCCTGGAGATCGCCGTCGTGGCGGCCGACCGGCCGTGCCGGGGGATCGCGGTGGCCGAGAGCGCCGGGATCGACGCCCTGGTGCTGGACCGCGGCCCCTACGGGGGGTTCGGGGCCGACTTCGACCGCGAGCGCTACAGCGCCGACCTGGCCGCACTGCTCTGCGACCAGCACGTCGACCTGGTGGCCATGGCCGGCTTCGGCACGGTGCTGGCCGCGCCGTTCCACGCCGCCTTCCCGGGCCGGGTGCTCAACACGCACCCCAGCCTGCTGCCGGCCTTCCGCGGCTGGCACGCGGTGCCGGCCGCCCTGGCCGCCGGGGTGGCCGAGACCGGCTGCACCGTCCACGTGGCCACCGAGGCGCTCGACGACGGGCCGATCCTGGCGCGCCGGCGCGTGGCCGTGGCGGCCGACGACACCGTCGAGAGCCTCCACGAGCGCATCAAGGAGGTCGAGCGCGAGCTCTACCCGGCGGTCGTCGCCCGGGCGCTCGCGGCGCTGAGCGCCGGTCGCGAGCCCGGTAGCGTTGCCGAGGTCGAGGAGGACGAGTGCGGGCACTGCTGAGCGTGTGGGACAAGACGGGTCTCGTCGAGCTGGCCCAGGGCCTGGCGGACCTCGACTGCGAGCTGGTGGCCTCGGGCGGCACGGCGATGGCCCTGGCCGCGGCCGGGATCGCGCACCGTGACGTGGCTGACGTGACCGGCTTTCCCGAGATGCTCGGCGGCCGGGTCAAGACGCTGCACCCGGCCATCCACGGCGGCATCCTGGCCGACCGCAGCCGGGCCGAGCACCTGGCCGACCTGGCCGGCCACGGGATCGGGACGATCGACCTCGTGGTGTGCAACCTGTACCCCTTCGCGTCGGACCCCTCGATCGAGCTGATCGACGTGGGCGGGCCGACCATGGTGCGCGCCGCGGCCAAGAACCACGCCCACGTGGCCGTCATCACGCGGCCCGACCAGTACATCGCGGTGCTCGAGGAGCTGCGCACCGCGGGGGCGATCGGCGAGGCCACCCGGCGCCGCCTGGCGCGCGAGGCCTTCGAGACGACCGCCGCCTACGACGCCGAGATCGCCCAGTGGCTCGGTGGCGACGAGGACGCCCCCGAGGCGCTCGGGGAGGCGCTGCCCCTGGTGTGGCAGCCGACCCTCCAGCGCGCCCAGGTGGTGCGCTACGGCGAGAACCCCCACCAGGTCGGTGGCCGCTACCGGATCCTGGGCCAGGACCCCTGGTGGGATCACATGACCCAGCACGCGGGCTCGGCCCTCTCCTACTTGAACCTGCTCGACGCCGACGCCGCGTGGCGCCTGGCCCACGAGCTGACCCACGACGTGCCCGGCCACGCCGTCGCCGTCATCGTCAAGCACGCCAACGCCTCGGGCGCGGCCCTGGGGCGCGACCTGGCCGCCGCCTACGGCGCAGCCCTGGAAGCCGACCCGCTGAGCGCCTTCGGCGGCGTGGTGGCCCTCCTCGGCGAGGTCGACGAGACCGTCGCCGACGCCGTGGCCGCGGGACCCCAGGCCGACGTCATCGTGGCCAGCGCCTTCACCGAGGCCGCCGTCGAGCGCCTGCGCACCCGGCGCAAGGCGACGCGCCTGCTCAGCGGGCCGGCTCCCGAGCCCCTGACGCGCACGGTGCGCACCGTGGGAGCCAGCGCGTTCGTCCAGAGCCCCGACGAGCTGCTCGTCGCGCCGGGCGACTGGCGCTGCGTCACCGCCGTGGCGCCCACGCCCGAGCAGTTGGTCGACCTGATGGTGGCCTGGCGGGTGTGCGCGCGCACGACGTCGAACGCCATCGTGCTGGCGAACCAGGGCGTCGCCGTCGGCGTGGGCGCCGGCCAGCAGTCCCGGGTGGTGTCGGCCCAGATCGCCGTCGCCAAGGCCGGTGAGCGCGCCCGCGGGGCCGCCGCCGCCTCGGATGCCTTCTTCCCCTTCGCCGACGGCCTCGAGGCCCTCGTCGCCGCCGGGGTACGCGCGGTCGTCGAGCCGGGCGGCTCGGTGCGCGACGACGAGGTCATCGCCGCCGCGAACCAGGCCGGGATCGCCCTCCTGCTGACGGGCGAGCGGCACTTTCGGCACTAGGAGGAAGCAGTGAGCGCGATTCGACTCGACGGGCAGGCCGTGGCCGCCCGCCTCAAGATGCAGCTGGCCGACCGGGCGGCCCAGCTGGCTGCCGCGGGCCGGCCGGTCGGCCTGGGCACGATCCTCGTCGGCGACGACCCGGCGAGTGCCGCCTACGTGGCCATGAAGCACGCCGACTGCGCCGAAGTGGGGATCACCTCGTTCCACGAGCACCTGGAGGCCACGGCCACCCAGGACGAGCTCGAGGCGGTCATCGGGCGCATGAACGCCGACCCGCGGGTGCACGCCATCTTGGTGCAGCTCCCGCTGCCGGCGGGCCTGGACGAGGAGCGCGCCCTGCGTGCCGTGGACCCGGACAAGGACGTCGACGGACTGCACCCGGTCAACCTCGGCCGCCTGGTCATGGGCCGGCCCACCGTCGTCGCCTGCACGCCGGCCGGCATCGTCGAGCTGCTCGCCGCCTACGACGTGCCGGTCGAGGGGCGCCACGTGGTCGTCATCGGCCGGGGCCTGACCATCGGGCGGCCCCTGGCGCTGCTGCTGGCCTCCAAGCGGCCCGGGTGCAATGCGGCCGTCACCGTGGTGCACACCGGTGTTGCGGACCTCGGCGCGCTGACGCGCCAGGGGGACGTGATCGTGGCCGCGGCCGGCCGGGCCGGGCTGGTGACCCCGGACATGGTCCGCCCCGGGGCGGCCGTCGTCGCCGCGGGCACCAGCTGGGCCGGGCGCAAGCTGCTGAGCGACGTCGACGAGGGCGTGGCCGAGGTCGCGGGCTGGCTCAGCCCGCGCATCGGCGGGGTGGGCCCGATGACGCGGGCCATGCTGGTGCGCAACGCCGTCGCCGCCGCGGAGCGGGTCCGGTGAGCGGCCTCGACGCGCGCGGCCGCGAGCGCGACGAGCGCCCCTGGGGCAGCTACGTCGTGCTCGAGGGTGACGCGTCCGACCACAAGGTCAAGCGCATCGTCGTGGCGCCGGGCCAGCGCCTGAGTTACCAGCGTCACGAGCACCGCGCCGAGCACTGGTTCGTGGTCGCGGGATCGGGCCGCGTGACCGTCGACGACGTCGTGCGCGCGGTCGGTCCGGGGGACAGCGTCGATATCGCCGTCGGTCAGGCCCACCGGGCCGAGGCCCTCGGCCCCGCCCCCCTGATCTTCATCGAGGTGCAGACCGGAGCCTCGTTCGCCGAGGACGACATCGAGCGCCTGAGCGACGACTACGGGCGGGCCGGCTAGTCCCGTGCGCATCGACCAGCTCCTGGCGCGCGGATCGTGCCGCTCCTTCGAGTTCTTCCCGCCGCGCTCGGCCGACGAGGCCGCCACCCTGGCCGCCACGATCGCCGACCTCGTCGAGCTGGCCCCCTCGTTCGTCTCGGTGACCAATCGCGGGGGCCCGGCCGCCCGGGAGCGGACCTTCGAGCTCGTCACCGAGATCCAGCGCGCCGGCCGTCTGACGACGATGGCCCACCTGGTCGCGCGGGGCCAGCGGCGGGCCGACCTGGTCGAACTCCTCGCGCGCTACCGGGCGGCCGGCGTGGAGAACGTCCTGGCACTGGGCGGCGACCCACCGGGCGACGGGGTGGACGTGCCCGGAGACTTCGCCCACGCCGACGACCTGGTGCGCCTGGTGCGCGACCTCGGGGGCTTCGCGATCGGCGTCGCCGCCCACCCGGCCGGACATCCCGCGTCAGTGGACCTGAGTGCCGACCGCGACCGCCTGGCGGCCAAGCTCGCCGCCGCCGATTTCGCCATCACCCAGTTCTTCTTCGAGGCCGACGAGTGGAGCGGACTCGTTGACGACTTGGCGTCACGGGGTGTCGACCGGCCGGTGCTGCCCGGCGTGATGCCGGTCACCTCCCTGTCGAGCATCGCCCGCATGGCCGAGATGGGGGCCCCGGTGCCCGCGCCCCTGGTGGCGCGCCTGCGCGCGGCCGACGAGCGCGGCGGCGCGGCCGCGGTGCGGGCCGCGGGCGTCGAGGCCGCGATCGCCCTGTCGGCCGAGCTGCTGGCCCGCGGGGCCCCGGGCCTGCACTTCTACACCCTGAACCGGTCCCACGCCACCCGCGAGATCCACCAGGCACTGCGCGCGTCGTCGTAGGGTATTTGGTCCCCGAGGGGCCTCCCGGGGACCGTCGTAGGATGGCGCTCATGGCTGAGAAGATCACGATGAGCGCCGATGGCGTGCTCCAGGTCCCTGACAATCCCATCATCCCCTTCATCGAGGGCGACGGCACCGGCGTGGACATCTGGCCCGCCGCCAAGCTCGTGCTGGACGCGGCGGCGACCAAGCACGGCAAGACCATCGAGTGGCGCGAGGTGCTGGCCGGCGAGAAGGCCTTCAACGAGACCGGCGACTGGCTGCCCGAGGAGACCGTCACGACGTTTCGCGACTACCTCATCGGCATCAAGGGCCCGCTCACCACGCCGATCGGCGGGGGCTTTCGCTCGCTGAACGTGGCCCTGCGCCAGATCCTCGACCTGTACGTCTGTCTGCGCCCGGTGCGCTGGTTCGCCGGCGTCCCCTCGCCGGTGCGCCACCCCGAGCTGGTCGACATGGTCATCTTCCGGGAGAACACCGAGGACGTCTACGCCGGCCTCGAGGTCGAGGCGGGCACCGACGCGGCCGAGAAGCTGCGCTCGTTCCTGCACGACAACTACGGCTGGGACATCAAGGAGATGAGCGGCATCGGCATCAAGCCGATCTCCAAGTCGGGCTCCGAGCGCCTGATCCGCGCCGCGATCCAGTACGCGCAGCGCCAGGGCCGTCCCTCGGTCACCATGGTGCACAAGGGCAACATCCAGAAGTTCACCGAGGGCGCCTTCCGCAAGTGGGGCTACGACCTGGTGCGCGACGAGTTCGCCGACGTCGCGGTCGGCTGGGATGACTGCAACGGCCAGCCCGGCGACAAGATCCTCGTCAAGGACGCCATCGCCGACATCACACTGCAGCAGGTGCTGACGCGCCCGGCCGAGTTCGACGTCATCGCCACGATGAACCTCAACGGGGACTACCTCTCCGACGCCCTGGCCGCCCAGGTCGGGGGCATCGGCATCGCCCCGGGGGCCAACATCAACTACGTCACCGGCCACGGCATCTTCGAGGCGACCCACGGCACCGCGCCCAAGTACGCGGGCCAGGACAAGGTCAACCCCGGATCGGTCCTGCTGTCGGGGGTGCTGATGTTCGAGCACCTCGGCTGGCAGGAGGCCGCCGACGACATCGTGCGGGCCCTGGAGGCGACCATCGCCGACAAGGTCGTCACCTACGACTTCGCCCGACTGATGGAGGGCGCCACCGAGGTCAAGTGCTCGGAGTTCGGCGCCGCCATCGTGGACCGCCTCTAAGCGAGAAAGGAAGCGACATGACCACCCCCGTTCACGTCACCGTGACTGGAGCCGCGGGCCAGATCGGCTACCAGCTCCTCTTCCGCATCGCCTCGGGCCAGCTGCTCGGGCCCGACACCCCGATCGTGCTGCGCCTGCTCGAGATCGAGCCGGCGATGAAGGCGCTTGAGGGCGTCGTCATGGAGCTCGACGACTGCGCCTTCCCGCTGCTGGCCGGCATCGAGGCCACGAGCAACCTGGACGTGGCCTTCACCGACACGTCGTGGGCGCTCCTGGTCGGCTCGGTGCCCCGCAAGGCCGGCATGGAGCGCGGGGACCTACTCTCGATCAACGGTGGCATCTTCAAGCCCCAGGGCCAGGCCATCGCCCGCAACGCCGCGAGCGACGTCCGGGTGCTGGTGGTGGGCAACCCCTGCAACACCAACTGCCTGATCGCGCGCACCAGCGCGCCCGACGTCCCGGCCGATCGCTGGTTCTCGATGACCCGGCTCGACCAGAACCGGGCCGAGACCCAGATCGCCAAGCGCCTGGGCACCTCGGTCGCCGGGGTCAAGAACCTGGCGGTGTGGGGCAATCACTCGGCCACCCAGTTCCCCGACGTCCTCAACGCCACGGTCGACGGCCGCCCGGTCGTGGAGGCCATCGACGACGAGACGTGGCTGACCGGCGCCTTCTTGAGCACCGTCCAGAAGCGCGGTGCCGCCATCATCGAGGCGCGCGGCGCCAGCTCGGCCGCCTCAGCGGCCAACGCGGCCATCGACACGGTCGTCGGGCTGACGACGCCGACGGCCGACGACGACTGCGTCTCGGTCTCGGTGACCAGCCGCGGCGAGTACGGGGTGCCCGAGGGGCTGACCTTCGGCATGCCGGTGCGCGTGGACGCGAGCGGCGCCTGGCACGTCAAGGAGGGCTTCACGCGCGACGAGTTCGCCGTCGAGAAGATCCAGGTGACGACCGACGAGCTGCTGTCCGAGCGCAACGAGGTCGTGAAGCTGGGCCTGGTCTAGGAGTCGCCGAGGCCACCGGCGAAAGCCGGTGGCCGGACGGCTCACGCGGCGCTGGAGCCTGTCAGGGCGCTCGCCTTGACAGCGACGGCTGCCGGTGCCGTCGGGTGCGCGAGGAGCGCCTCGCGGTGGGCGGCGCGGGCCGTGCGCACCGCCACGGTGGCCCAGGCGCCCACGAGTGCCACCAGCCCGACGGCGCTCGCCACGCGGAAGGCGGATAGACCCGTCTCGGCCGCCAGGCGGATCGTCCCGGTCACCGTCACCCCCACGGGGAACGTGAAGCTCCACCAGGTCAGCGAGAAGGGCAGGTGGGCGCGCGCCGTGCGCACGGTGATGGCCAGGGCCAGGGTCGCCCACAAGATGGCGAAGCCCCACATCGGCACGCCGTAGAGGATGGCGAAGAGCGAGAAGGCGTGCGCGATCGGCGCCGGGACGGCGAGGGCCGCGTTGGCCCCCAGGAGTCCGGCCGCCGTGATGGACTGGCCGACCGGGCCGAGCACGATCCACAGCGTCGGGACGCGTCCGCTCATCGAGGACCCGTAGTGGGCCAGGCGCGACCAGATCAGCGTGATGATCGCCAGGGCGACGACCAGGCTCATCCCGAACATCGCGAACAGGGCGTAGAAGAAGGTCGCCCGCATGCTCGCCGAGCCGATGTGGGCCAGCAGCAGCGCCCCGGTGGAGGCCGAGACCATCGGCGGCACGATGGGCATCAGCCAGCCCCCGAAGGCCCCGTCGGGGCGCACCTCGATCGACGTGAAGAGGCGATACGGGATGACGGTGGCGCTGAGCAGCCCCGTCACGGTGCCGATCGTCCACAGCACCCAGTCGAGGTCCACCGCCGCGCGCAGCCCGATGACGCTCGAGGCCACGATGATCGCGCCCGCACCGACGGTCATGAAGGCCATCGGCGGCGCGCCGTAGAACTGGGCCATGGTGCCGTCCCGGCCGTAGCGGCGGGCCTGGTGCGGCGAGCGCAGCCAGTGGACGCCCGTCGCCACGACCAGCACGGCGAGCAGTCCGGCCGCGAGGGCCCACACGACGACGGCGACCGCGTGGAGCCCCGGCACGTGGTAGGGCAGGAGGACGGCCGCGGTGGGCACGATCCCCGTGCCCATGACGGCGGCGAACCAGTTGGGTCCGAAGTGGACCGGTCCGGACTCCTCGGTCGAGTCCAGGAGGTGGGCCAGGGGGCGTTCGGTGGTGATCACGGTTCTCCTCTCGTACCCAGAGTGCCGGAGAACGCCACCGGTGGGCAGGCCCACCTGCGAGGTGCGTGATAACGAGAGCGAATCACTCAGGACGCGAGAGCGGCCGATCCCCGTGCAGGGCCAGGGCGCCCTCGATGGCCGCCTCCAGGAGCTCGGTGCGCCGCTCGGTGGCGTGCAGCCAGCTCCGGTGGTCCCACTCGGCGACCAGCGAGTCGCCCGCGTAGAGGAGCTGGGCGAAGCGCACGTCCCGGTAGGCGGCGACGGCCAGGAACGCCGCGGCCTCCATGTCGACCATCACGCAGCCCTCATCGACGCGCCGCGTGACCCGCCCGCGCGTCTCGCGGAAGATGGCGTCGGTCGTCCAGGTGCGCCCCACGCTGTAGGGGAGTCCGCGCCGCTCGGCCACGGCGGCCAGAGTGGCCACGCCGACTGGGTCGGCGGCCAGGACCCGGCCCGCGGGCGCGTAGTGGAAGCTGGTGCCCTCGTCGCGCAGGGCCGAGTCGACGACCAGCACGTGGCCGACCTCGAGGTCGACCAGGGCGCCGGCCCCGCCACAGGCGACGAACGTCGTCGCCCCCAGGGCGATCAGCTCCTCTAACACGACGGCGGAGAAGGGGGCGCCGAAGCCCCCGTGGACCACGGCGACGGTCCCGGCCGGCGTCTCGACGTCGTAGACGGGGTTCCAGCCGACCTCGCTGCGCAGGCGGTAGCGCTCCACCAGGCGCCCCGAGGCCGCCCACGCGTCGAGCACGTCGCCGAAGAAGCACAGCACGGCCACCTCGCCCAGACGGCGCCGACGGTGCAGTCGGGTGGGCTCGAGGACCGCGGCCTCGGCCCGGTCGTCCTCGGCCAGGGGGATCAGCTCGTCGTGCTCAGCCATCCCAGCAAGTCCACCAGGATCGAGGCGTCGCCGCGCACCCGCACGCGACCCGCGCGTAGCGCGTCGGCGCTGGACAGGTGGCCCGAGGCCAGGGCGGCGGCATCGTCACCCGCGAGGTGCACCACGAGGTCGGCGGCCGCCCGCGGCTCGGGGGCGCGCTGCGCGCCCCGGGGACCCAGGACCAGGGGAACGGTCTGCGCGGTGCCCTCCAGGCCGAGCACGAGGTCCACCCGGACCTCGTGGTCGAGGGGGGCGGGCCCGCGAGCGGCGAGTGCCGCGACGACCTGGTCGGCCCCGGTCGTCGCGGGCTCGACCACGGTCAGGGGGCCGGCTGGACGCCCGCCTCCGCCGACGAGCGCTTGGACACGTTGCGGATCTTGCGACCCAGCCAGGCGATCGGGTCGTAGTGGGCGTCCACGGCCCGCTCCTTGAGCGGGATGATGGCGTTGTCGGTGATGTGGATGTGCTCGGGGCACACCTCGGTGCAGCACTTGGTGATGTTGCAGTAGCCCAGGCCCATCTCCTCGCGCACGTAGTCGCGACGGTCATTGGTGTCCAAGGGGTGCATCTCGAGCTCGGCGTAGCGGATGAAGAACCGCGGGCCGGCGTAGTGCTGCTTGTTGTCCTCGTGGTCGCGGATGACGTGGCAGACGTCCTGGCACAAGAAGCACTCGATGCACTTGCGGAACTCCTGGCCGCGCTCGACGTCCTGCTGGAACATCCGGTAGCCACCCTCGGGCATCGGCGGCGGCAGGACCGCCGGGATGCGCTCGGCCATGGCGAAGTTGAACGACACGTCGGTCACCAGGTCCCGGATGATCGGGAAGGTCCGCATCGGGGCCACCGTCACGGTTCCCTCGGGCAGCTCGTCCATGCGCGTCATGCACATCAGGCGCGGCTTGCCGTTGATCTCGGCCGAGCAGCTGCCGCACTTGCCGGCCTTGCAGTTCCAGCGGCAGGCCAGGTCCGGTGCCTCGGTGGCCTGGATGCGGTGGATGACGTCGAGGACGACCTCCCCCTCGTTCTGGGCGATGGTGTACTCCTGGAAGTCGCCGCCGTTGGCGTCGCCTCGCCAGATGCGCATCGTCACGTCCGCCATTACTTCGCCTCCTCGAGCAGAGCCTTGAGTTCATCGGGCATGGTCAGCAGCGGGGACCGCACGGTGGCGAACTCGCCGTCGTAGGTCCCGCCGCTCACGCTATGGGCGAGGTTGAAGGTGCCGAACTCGGCGCTCGCCTTGGGGAAGTCCTCGCGCGTGTGGCCGCCGCGCGACTCCTCGCGCTGGATGGCACCGCGGGTCACGCACTTGGACACCGTGATCATCGAGGGCAGGTCGGTCGCCAGGTTCCATCCGGGGTTGTAGGCCCGCCCACCGGTGACCTTGAGGTTGGCCACCCGCTCGCTGAACGTGCTGTCCAGCTGGACCAGGGCGTCGTCGAGCTCGGGACCGTTGCGGATGATGCCGACGTTGGCCTGCATCATCTCTTGGAGGTCGTGCTGGATGTCGTAGGGGCTCTCGCCGCTCTCGCGGGTGAAGGGCGCCAGTGCGCGCGCGATGGCGGCATCGACCTCGCCCTGGTCGAAGTCGGCGGGACCGCTACCGCCCTCGATGTAGTCGGCCGCCGCCACCCCGGCCCGGCGTCCGAAGACCACCAGGTCCGACAGGGAGTTGCCGCCCAGCCGGTTGGCGCCGTGCATGCCGCCGGCGACCTCGCCGGCGGCGTAGAGGCCGTCGACCCGGGTGGCCGCGGTGTCGGCGTCGACCTTGACCCCACCCATGATGTAGTGGCAGGTCGGGCCGATCTCCATGGCCTCGCGGGTGATGTCGACGCCCGCCAGCTCCATGAACTGGTGGTACATGGAGGGCAGGCGGCGCCGGATGTACTCGGCCGAGCGGCGCGAGCCGATGTCCAGGTACACGCCACCGTGGGGCGTGCCGCGGCCCGCCTTGACCTCGGCGTTGATGGCCCGGGCCACCTCGTCACGCGGCAGCAGGTCCGGCGGGCGCCGGCCGGCCGAGTGGTCGGTGTACCACTTGTCGGCCTCCTCCTCGGTCTCGGCGGTCTCGGCGCGGAACATGTCGGCCACGTAGCGGAACATGAAGCGCTCGCCCTCGGAGTTCTTGAGCACGCCACCGTCGCCGCGCACGCCCTCGGTGACCAGCAGGCCGCGCACGCTGAGGGGCCAGACCATCCCGGTGGGATGGAACTGGATGCATTCCATGTCGATCAGCTCGGCCCCGGCCCACAGGGCCATGGCGTGGCCGTCTCCGGTCGACTCCCAGGAGTTCGACGTGAACTTCCAGGACTTGCCGACGCCGCCGGTCGCCAGGATCACGGCCTTGGCCCCGAAGGTGACGAACTCGCCGGTGGGGCGCCAGTAGGCCACGGCGCCCGCGATGCGGCCCGAGGAGTCGTGGACCAGCTGGAGGACCTTGCACTCCATGAAGACGTCGGTCCCCATCGAGACGACCTTCTGCTGGAGGGTGCGGATGAGCTCGAGGCCCGTGCGGTCGCCCACGTGGGCCAGGCGGGCGTAGCGGTGGCCGCCGAAGTCGCGCTGGAGGATCCGGCCGTCCTTGGTGCGGTCGAACAGCGCCCCCCACTGCTCGAGCTCCCAGACGCGGTCCGGCGCCTCCTTGGCGTGCAGCTCGGCCATCCGGTAGTTGTTGAGCATCTTGCCCCCGCGCATGGTGTCGCGGAAGTGGACCTTCCAGTTGTCCTCGGCGTAGACGTTGCCCATCGCCGCGGCGATCCCGCCCTCGGCCATCACGGTGTGGGCCTTGCCGAGCAGGGACTTGGTGACGATGCCGACCTTCAGGCCCCGCTGCTTGGCCTCGATGGCCGCGCGCAGGCCGGCGCCGCCGGCGCCGATGATGAGAACGTCGTAGTCGTGGTGTTCGTACTCAGTCACAGGGGGTCCTTACCTAGAAGAGGCGATAGTCGGTCAGGGCGCCCGAGGCCACCAGGCGGACGTAGACGTCGGTCAGCGCGACGACCATGAGGGAGGCCCACGCGAAGTTCATGTGCTTCTCGTTGAGCGGGGTCAGGAGCTTCCAGATCTTGTAGCGGACCGGGTGCTTGGAGAACGACCGCGACTGGCCCCCGCACAGGTGCCGGCAGGCGTGACAGCTCATCGAGTAGCTCCACAGCAGGATCGCGTTGATCGTCAGCACCAGCGTTCCCACGGTGACCCCCCAGCCGATGCCCGGCTGGTAGAAGGCCCGAACGGCGTCGTAGGTCAAGATGACGTTGAGCACCAGCCCGAAGTAGAAGAAGTAGCGGTGGGCGTTGTGCATGAGCAGCGGGAAGCGGCTCTCGCCCGAGTACGACCCGTGGGCGTCCGCCACCGCGCAGGCCGGCGGCGACCACCAAAAGGCGCGGTAGTAGCTGCGCCGGTAGTAGTAGCAGGTCAGGCGGAAGCCCAGGGGGAACAGCAGGATGATCAGGGCGGGCGACCAGGCCCAGCCGTGGATCCCGAAGCCGATGGACGAGCCCGGCACGCAGTTGCCACCCAGGCACGGCGAGTAGAAGGGGCTGATGAGGTCGCGGTGCACCGCCGACCCGACGTAGTAGTCCCGGTTCTGGAAAGCGGCCCAGGTCGAGTAGACGACGAAGGCCGTCAGGATCGACATGGTCACGATGGGCTGGATCCACCATCGGTCGCCGCGCAGGGTGGCCAGATCGGGCCCCCCGCGTCTCCCACCCAGCTGGACTTTGGTTCGACTCTCGAGGACCGCCACCATCACCTCACTCTCACGCCACGCGCCGCTGGCCCGTCGAGGCCCTATTGTAGGCACGCGCCGGGACCACCCCTAGGGGGACGAACGTCCCAGAGATGCCCGCATCGGCCCCCGGGGAGCGCCGGATCAGGCGTTCGGGGGCGGTGTGACGATGCGCAGGCCCGGTGTGCGCGCCGCCCAGTCGCCGTTCAGCGTCTCCTCGCGCACGGCGTCCAACAGGGCCGTGGCGGCGCGCGAGAGGCTGTGGCGCTGGTCGTAGGCGACGCACACCGTGCGCTCGATCGTCGGGTCGACGAGGTCCAGCGCGACGACGTCCTCGCTCATCGCGGCGACCAGGCCCGGCACGATCGCCGCGCCGAGCCCCGCGGCGACGAAGGCGTGCACCGTGCCGATCTCCGCCCCCTCCAAGGCGACGGTCGGGCGCAGGCCGGCGGTCGCGAACGCGGACTCGGTCGTCGCGCGCACGTCGTAGCCCTCGTGGAAGTAGATGAGCGGGAAGTTGACCAGGTCGCCCAGGCGGACGGTCTTCTTCGCTGCCAGGGGGTGGTCGCGGCCCACGATGACGATCAGGTGCTCGTGGGCCAAGGTGGAGATCGCGAGGTTGGGATGCGCGATCGGCCCCACCATGAGGGCGAGGTCCAGGCTGCCCATCTCCAGGGCCGTCGCGATCTCGCGCGAGTGGCGCTCGACGAACGAGACGGCCACACCGGGGTAGCGCCGGCGGAACGTCGCGAGCAGGGGCGGCATCAGGGTCGCCCCGATGCTCGGGGTCGTCCCGATGGTGACGTGGCCCCGGCGCAGCCCTTCGAGGTCCTCGGCCTCGCTGAAGACGTCGTCGATGCCGCCCAGCACGCGTCGGGCCAAGGGGAGCAGTTGCTGGCCCGCGTCGGTGAGGGCGATCGGCCGGCGGCCCCGATGGAAGAGGGTGACCCCGAGCACGTGCTCCAGACGGTTGATCTGGGCACTGATCGAGGGCTGGGCCACGCTCAGCTCGTCGGCCGCGGCGGTGAACTGCCCCTCGTCGGCGACGGCCACGAAGCAGCGCAGTTGCTGGATGGTCAGATCTCGGGCACTGAACATAAGAACAGACTATCAATACCGTAAGAAGAATCGATTGGAAATCTGAAGTTGCGCACTTTACTTTGGAGTTATGCGCACATTCACCTCCATTCCCAAGTCCCTGCTTGCTGGCCTGACGGCCGCCGCACTGATCGGTGTGGTGCCGGCGGGCGCGACCACGCGCCCCTCGGTGACCACGGCCGCGTCGGCCCACGCCGTCAAGGTGGTCAAGGTCAAGTTCCACGGAACCTTCAAGGGAACGATCGCGATGCTGTGGTCCTCGACGGGCGTCAAGGCGACGTCGGTCGCGGGCACGGGTGCCGCGACGTACCTCGGCAAGGCGATCATGCACGGAACGGGCGCAGCTCCCGCTTCGAACACGTGTGACCCCCTGACCGGGACCGGCTTCTTGAAGGGTGCCGGCTCGATGCTGCGCTTGAAGATCATCAACCCGACCAAGTCCCAGGCCTGCGCGGCAGGATCGTCGGCACCGACTTCGGTCAGTGTCAAGGGCATCGCCAAGATCCTGGGCGGTGCGGGAAAGTGGCGCGGTGCCACGGGGACCCTCCACTTCACCGGATCGTTCTCGATCCAGAAGACCACTGCCGGCTCCACTGAGACCGACGCCTACAGCGCCACGCTGACGGGCATCGTCCTGGTCCGGAAGTAACGGGTCCCTCGGCTCCCCCCGGGTCACCCACGTCCGTAAGCAACCACAAGGAGGAAATATGAAGCGTGTCGTAGCGGCTCTGGCCGCCGGGGCACTCAGCCTGAGCGGTTTCGCTCTGATCGGTGCGTCGACGGCGTCAGCCGACTCGACGACCTCGACGACCCTGGCCAACCCCATCCAGGGCACCGGGAACCTGCCCGTGTACCTCAACGTCGACACGGTCGTTGGCGGCGGCGGCACCGGCGTCCTCAAGGCGCCCATCGGCTGCGCGCTGACCAACGAGTTCTACGTGGGCCAGACGGTCGTCTTCCGCATGTCCGGCGTGAACGTGGGCTCGGGCGGCACACCGCTGACCCCGGCCAACGTCAAGAGCGCCGTCGTCGTCATCCCGGGTGTCACGACACCCGCGCCGATGAACTATGGCAACCACGGAACCGTCGCCTTCTGGACCTACGGCTGGAACACCACGGGCTACGCGACGCTCGGCGTCGTGAACTTCCAGATCGTGGTCACCACCAAGGCGATCCCCGCCGTGACCAAGATCGTCAAGTTCCGTCGCGGAGCCAAGGTTCTGCGCCGCCGCGTCTTCATCAAGCGGGCCGTTCCGTCTGCCACGTTCACCTACACCCAGACGGGCCTGGCCACCCCGTCACAGCTGACGCTCAACGCCGTTCCGGCGGCCTGACCTCTGCTGTAGCGCCTCGCCCTGGGTTCGCACCCAGGGCGAGGCGAGCCACCGCTCTCACGTTGGCGCCCCCACCCTATTCGTCTCGGAAAGGACGACCCCCCCCATGAAGTTCTCCCGCCACGCCTTGGTGAGAGCGGTCACGACAGCGATCGCGCTCGGCACGATCCTGCCCCTGACGCTCTCCAACTCCGGGGGTGCCGCCGACACCACCGGAACGCTGAATCCGACGACCCTGACCGCCCCGAACATCCCCGGCGTCGCACCACTGCCGGGTCCCGTGACCCCGAGCTTCACGCTGAGCTCGTCCATCGGCAACCTGAGCATCACGCCATACGACGGCGCCCAGGGGACGCCGGTGACAATCTCGGGAACGGGACTGCCGGCGTCGACGAACGTCACACTGGCGTGGTCGACCGCGAGCGCCACCTGGGTGGTGAGCCCGCAGCCCGACACGGTCAACTACCTCGGGCGCAGTTCCACCAACTTCTACGTGACCCTGGCCACCGTGACGACGAGCGCGTCGGGATCGTTCACCTACTCGATGAAGGTTCCGGCGGACTTTGGGGGGATGCATGACATCTACGCGGTCGTCAACAACGTCGCCCAGGCCCACGGCGGCTTCGAGCTGCTGCGCACGCTGACCGTCACGCCACGCAGCGGGCCGATCGGCACGCCGATCCACGTCACCTACACCGGGATGGGCGCGAGCCTGTACACGGGTGGTGCGGCCATCCTCTACGACAACCACTTCAGCGGCGAGATGACGGCCAGCTGGACGCGGGGCACCGCGAGCGTCACGATCCCGGCCGCGGGGGCCGTGGGCACACACGTCATCCAAGTGGGTGACGCGCTCAGCTTCGTCTACATGAACATCGTGCAGTCGCCCGTTCCCTTCGCGACCGGCGGGACCGCCGTATTCCACGTCACGCGGGGCCACGTGTCCATGACGCCGCAAATCCGTTGGCCCGACCAGGTCACCCCGACCCTCAGCGAGGTCACGACGCTCAACGCCAACGGGCTAAGTGCCGCGACGAACGCGAAGACGACCCTGACACCGACCTCGGGCCCCGTGGAGAGCAAGGTCCAGGTCCACGTGACCGGACTGCCGTCAGGCTCGTACCAGCTGACGTGGGCGTCGGTCCAGGGCAGCCGGGTCAACTGCCCGACCAGCTCGTGCTGGGCTTACATCTCGGTTCCCCTGGGCTCGGCGTCAGCCACCAACGGGACCCTGGACACCACCGTCACCGTGCCGAATGGCCTGGGCGGCTGGCACGTCATCCAGGTGATGAGCGGCACGACCGTCGAGGCGCAACAGCCCTTCTACGTCATGCAGTCGATGGTCTCCTTCTACTCCCCGTCGGGTCAGCTGCTCAGCCAGGGCGTCGCCACCGCGACCCACGCGACGACGCCCGAGGCGATCGCGGCCGGCCAGTCGGGAACGGGGACCTACACCTTCAAGCAAGGCCAGGAGCTCACGATCAGTCTGGACGGGGTCGGCTGGACCCAGTTCGACAACACCCTCGGCGTGGACTACGACAACAGCTACATCGGCTACGGCTGCGGGTTCAACTCCAACGGCTACACGGTGATCCACCTGTTCGCCACGGGACGGCCCGGGCTCCACGTGATCAACCTCTACCCGATGATGTACACCCAGCAGCCGTCGTTCGCCAACACGCCCTACGGCATGACGCCGGACCTGACGTACGCCACTGACTTCCCCGCCCTGGCTCTCGGCTACCACATCCCGTCGTACCAGTTCGTGATCAAGGTCGTGAAGTAGGGGTCGCTCTGCTCAATCGGAGCGGGTGCCAGCGCCTCGTCCCCCTCGGTGCGCAAGGGGGGCGAGGCGCTGGCACGTGGTGACGCGGTTACGCGTCGTGGTCAACGGTAGCGGGCCTGGCTGCGAGCCTGGGGGTCGCGGCGCCAGAGCCAGCGGCCCGACAGCGCGAGGACGCTCGGCAGGACGAGACCGCGCACGACGACGGCGTCGACCAGGACGCCCAGGGCCAGGCCCACGCCGAGCTCCTGGAGGCCGGCCACGTGGCCGAGCACGAACCCCGCCAGGGCGCCCACCATGATGACGGCGGCGCTGGTGACGACGCCGCCCGTCGCGGCGAGGGCCTCGACGATGGCCTCGTCGATCGGGCGCCCGGCCCGGTGGGCCTCGCGCAGGCGCGCCACGATGAAGACCTCGTAGTCCATCGACAGCCCGAAGAGCACCGCGAAGGTGAAGACGGGGACCCACCCCTCGATCTGGGCCACGTGGTAGGTGCCGGTCACCGAGCCCAGGCCCGCGTGGAACCACCAGGCCAGGCCCCCGTAGGCGGCGGCGATCGAGAGCAGGTCGAGGACGACGGCCCACAGGGCGAGCAGGGCCGAGCCCAGGGCCAACGACAGCAGGAGGAAGGTCCCCGCCAGCGCGACGCCCACCAGCCACCCGAAGCGGCCGTAGACGGCGTGCAGGAAGTCGACGCCCTGGGCGGGGGCGCCGCCCACGACGACCGAGGTCCCCGCGGGGAAGCGGGCGGCCGCACTCAGGCGGCGCACCACGCCGACCAGTCGCTGGGAGGCGGGGCTCCCGAGCGATCCCGTCGAGACGACCAGGATCCGCGAGACCTGGCCGCGCGCGTCGACGAAGGGGGCCACCACGTCGGTCGCCACCAGTTCGACGTCGGGCACGCGCAGCAGCCGCAGGGCGAGCGCCTGCTGGGCGGCCCGCTCGCCCGGCGCGCGCACGCCTCCGGGACGGCCCGTGTCGATCAGCACCTCGAGGGGTGTGAGCACGCCGGGGCCGACGGTCGCGCGCACCAGGGCGATGGCCCGGGCTGAGGGCATCTGGGCCGGGATGGCGCTGAGGGAGCCCGGCGTGAGCGCGAGCTCCGAGGTGCCGGCCGCCAAGGCGCCGAGCACCACTAGGGCGGCGAGCAGGACGCGGCGCGGCCGGGCGACGACGACGCGGGCCAGGCGGGCCCAGCGGCCCCGGTCCGGATCGCGGGGCTCGAGCAGCCCGGCCCAGCCGTGCACCGCGACCCCGCGCGGGCCGGCCAGGGCCAGCAGGGCGGGCTGCAGGGTGAGGGCCGCGGCGACGGCGACGACGGGGACCACCAGGCCCGCGGCGCCGAGCGAGGCGACCAGGGGGACCGGGATGGCGAGCATGATGGCCAGGCCCACCGCGACGGCCGCCCCCGAGAGCACGACCGTGCGCCCGGCGCTGGCCATCGTGCGCTCCAGCGCGCCACCCGCGCCGCCGGCCAGCTCGGTGCGGTAGCGGTGCACGATGAGCAGGGCGTAGTCGATGGCCAGGCCCAGGCCGACCAGGGCGACGACGTTGGGCACGTAGAGCACCATCAGGCGCCACGACGCGAGCACGTCGACCAGCCCGAGGGCGACGGCGGTCGTCAGGCCGGCCACGACGAAGGGGATGAGCACGGCGGCGCTCCACCCGAGGATCGCCGTGAGCAGGATCAGGGCGGCCGCCAGGGCCAGCACCTCGCCGCGGCGCAGGTCGGCCGCGAGGATGGGCGTGACGTCGGCCTGCAGGGCGGCCGGCCCGGTGACCAGGGCACCGGGCAGGCCGTTCGCCGCCAGGGCGGCGCGCAGCCGAGGCGTGAGGGCGGCCGCCTGGTGGAGGCCGTAAGGCGACTCGAGGTCCACGACCAGCAGGCCGGCGACGCCGCGCTCCTCGACGGTGTGCAGCCCGCAGCTGCTGGCCGCGCGGGTCAGGCGCGCCTCGTCGCGCGCGACGGCGGGCCCGGTGGCGCGCACGACCACGGTGAAGGCGCCCTCGATGCTCTCGTGGAAGTGGGCGCGCAAGAGGGCGTCGGCCCGCGCGGACGGGGTGCCCGGGACCGCCAGGGACGTCGTGAGGCGTCCGTTCAGCTGGTGGTAGCCGAGCAGGCCCCCCGCGGCCGCCGCGATCCACAGGACCAGCACCGCGACGCGCCAGCGGGCGACAGCGCGGGTCCAGCGGGCGAGCACCCTGGCAATCTACGTCGGGCCTAGACGTGGCCCCCGCGACGGCTCTCGGCCACCGCGCCGAGCAGCGCCCACACCACCAGGCTCAGCCCCGGGACGAGCAGCCAGATGCCGAAGACCAGCGCCAGGACCGTGACGAAGGCTCCCATGCCCAGGGTGAAGGGCCAGATCGACGTGCTGGGGAAGGCGCCCACGACGCCGGCCCCGGTGGCCGGCGTGGCCTCCGGGTCGTCCTCGGGCCGCGGGGTCATGCGGCGGCTCCAGTAGAGGTAGTAGCCGCCGGGCAGGAAGCCGAGCAGCATGGCGGCCCCGAGCATCACCCCGCCGGCGTCCTCGCCGCTCCAGAGCCAGTAGATGAGGCCGACCACCCCGAAGAAGAGCCCCAGCCCGAGCAGGAAGCGGGCCTCGACCTTCACGCGCCGTCTCCGTTGCGGCGCCCGTGAGGCAGCGCGCGGTGCTCGGGGTGGTTGTAGTCCCACGTCGGCCGCTCCGAGCGGATCGGGGGGAGCCGGTAGAAGTTGTGGTGCGGCGGCGGGGAGGTGGTGAACCACTCCAGGGTCTGGCCGTCCCACGGGTTGGCCCCGGCCGGGTACTTCTTCCAGCTGTAGACGAGGTTGGCGACGAACAGCAGGGTCGAGATCCCGATGAGGACCGCGCCCACCGAGGACAGGTCGTTCAGGAACTGCCACTGGGGGTCGTGGGGGTAGACGGCCATGCGCCGGGGCATCCCGCGCAGGCCCACCAGGTACAGCGGCAGCGTGAAGACCTGGGTGCCCACGAAGAGGAACCAGAACTGCACCCGGCCGATCTTCTCGTTGAGGAGGTACCCGGTGATCTTGGGCCCCCAGTAGTACAGGCCGGCCATGGCGGCCATGACGAGGGCCATGACGACCGAGTGGAAGTGGGCCACGACGAAGTAGGTGTCGTGGGTGAAGAAGTCGAGCGGCGGGCTGGCCAGGTAGACGCCCGTGAGCCCGCCGATGAGGAACGTGACGAGGAACCCGAGGGACATCATCATGGCGGTGGAGAACCAGACCTCCCCGCGCCACATCGTGCCGATCCAGTTGAAGATCTTGATGCCGGTGGGCACCGCGATGAGCAGTGACATCGCCGAGAAGAAGGGCAGCAGCACGACACCGGTCGTGAACATGTGGTGGGCCCACACGCCGAGCGACAGCGCCGCGATCGAGATCGTGGCGAAGACCATCCCCTTGTAGCCAAAGACCGGCTTGCGCGAGAAGACGGCGATGATCTCGGTCACCATGCCGAAGAAGGGCAGGGCCAGGATGTAGACCTCGGGGTGGCCCCAGAACCAGAAGATGTGCTGCCACAGCACCGGCACCCCGCCCCCGGCCACCGAGAAGATGTGCGTGCCGAAGTGCCGGTCGGCGTAGAGCATGATGAGCCCGGCCGTCAGCACCGGGAAGGCCAGCAGGATCAGGATGGCCGTCACCAGCATGTTCCAGGTGAAGATCGGCATGCGGAACATCGTCATGCCGGGCGCGCGCAGGTAGAAGATCGTGGCCACCAGGTTGACCCCGGTGAAGATGGCCGAGAACCCCGTCAGCAGCAGCCCGCCGATCCACAGGTCGGCGCCCGCGCCCGGCGTGTTGAGCGAGTTCGACAGGGGGGCGTAGCCCACCCAGCCGAAGTTGGCCGCCCCGCCGGCGGTGAAGAAGCCCGACAGCATGGTGATCGAGCCGGTCAGGTAGAGCCAGTAGGACAGGGCGTTCAGGCGGGGGAAGGCCATGTCGGGGGCGCCGATCTGGATCGGCACGATGATGTTGGCCAGGGCCCCGAAGGCGAAGGGTCCGGCGAACAGGTAGATCATCACCGACCCGTGCATCGTGAACAGCTCGTTGAACTGGGCCAGCGACACCAGGGTGCCGTTGGGGGTGGCCAGCTGGGCCCGGATGATCTCGGCGAAGGCCCCGCCGATCACCATCATGATGACCGCGGTGACCGTGTAGGACAGGCCGATCACCTTGTGGTCGGTGGTGGTCAGCCACTTGAGCAGGCCGGTGGGCCCGTGGGCCTCGGGGGGCGGCTCGTTCCGGGTGGCGGGGCGCTCGAGGACGTCGACCATCAGTTGGCTCCCCGGGACGTGGCGGGCTTGGTGGGGGTGATCGAGGAGGTCTGCTGGCGCACGGCGGCACTGGCCGCGGCCGCGGCGGCCGCGGCCGCCGTGCCGTGGAACGAGGCGAGCCACGTCTGGTACTGGCTCGGCGTGACCACCTTCACGTCGAACCACATCAGCGAGTGGTAGAGGCCGCACAGCTGGGTGCACTGGCCGAAGAACGTGCCCGTCGACACCGCCCGCAGCGTGAACTGGTTGAGCACGCCGGGCAGCGCGTAGCGCGAGAAGTTGAAGGCCTTGACGTAGAAGCCGTGGACGACGTCGCTCGAGGTCAGGTTGATGTGCACGTTGGTGTCCACCGGCATGACCATCGTCGGCGTCTGGGTCGTCTGGCCCACCACGACCGCGTTGGAGCCGGGGTACGTGAACTTCCAGCCCCACTGGAACGCGTTGACGTCGATCGTGACGTTGGTGTGCGGGTTGGCCACTTCCTTGGTCTCCACGACCATCGTCGCGGCGAACAGGCCGATCACGATCAGGATCGGCACGATCGTGTAGGTCAGCTCCAAGGGGATGTGGTACTGGTGCTGGTCGGGGATGCGCTCACTGCGTCGCCGGTAGCGCAGCACCGCCCACAGGACCAGGACCACCACCAGCCCGCCGATGATGGCCGCGCCGATGGAGAATCCCTGCCAGAGGTGGAAGACGGACCGCGAGCTCGTGGTGTCGCCGGGGCTGGCCCCGAACGAGGGCACCGTGCAGCCCGACAGGACGAGCCCCGCCGTCCCCACGCCGAGGGCGGCGAGCAGGCGCCGACGGCGCCGCGGAGGTGGTGTTCCCCCGAGAGGGGAGAGGGGTGCATCCACGAAAATCGACACTAGTGAGGGACTTCGCCAGCCCCCCGGTCGTCAGGTATGAACGCCCTCAGGTTCGCCCGTCGCTCAGCTGGCGGGCTCGTCCGGCTTGGTCTCGGATGCGTCGGTGGCCGCGGTGGCCTGGCTCTCCTTGGCCGTCTTGACGCCCTTCTCGAACTCCGCCTTGGCCGAGCCCAGGTTGCGGGCCAGCTTGGGGATGGCGGAACCGCCAAAGACGAGGACGGCGACCACGATGACGACGATCAAGAGGTCCGGACCGAAGATCTCAGCGAGGAACACGGTGGACTCTCCTTTCCCACTGCGCGACCAGCCTACCGCGCGCCCGGCCCTCCCCGACGAGCGCGAGGGGCGGCGGTAGGGTCGCCAGGTGGCCGGACTGGAGCTGTCAGGGCTGCGCTGCGCCTTCGGCGAGCGCGTGGTGCTCGACAACTTGTCCTTCGAGGTGCCGAGCGGCGAGGTGGTCGGGTTCCTCGGGCCCAACGGGGCCGGCAAGACGACGACGATGCGGGCCGTGTTCGCCCTGGCCCCGGCCACGGGTTCGATCCGCTGGCGCGGTGCGCCGGTCGACGACGCCGCGCGCCGGCGCTTCGGCTACATGCCCGAGGAGCGCGGGCTGTACCCGACGATGCGCCTGGGTGACCAGGTGCGCTACCTCGGCCGGCTCCACGGGATGAGCGAGCGCGACGCGGCCGCGGCGACGGCCTCGTGGCTCGAGCGCCTGGGGCTGGGCGCCCGGGAGGGGTCCCGCGTCGACGAGCTGTCCCACGGCAACCAGCAGCGGGCCCAGTTGGCCGCGGCCCTGGTGCACGACCCCGAGCTGGCGGTCCTGGACGAGCCCCTGGCCGGGCTGGATCCCACCGGCATCGACGAGGTGGGTGCGGTCCTGGCCGAGCGGGCAGCCGCCGGCTACGGGGTCATGTTCTCGTCCCACCAGCTCGACCAGGTCGAGTCCCTCTGCACGTCGGTCACCATCATCGACCAGGGCCGCGTCGTCGCCTCGGGCCGGGTCGAGGATCTGGTCACCGCGGGCGCGCGCCGGCTCAGCGTGCGCGTCGAGGGCGACCGCGAGGGACGCTTCGCCCGGGACCTTCCCGGCGTGCGCGTCTCGGAGACCGGTGGGGGTGCGGTGCGCCTGGTGCTCGACCCGGGCGTCTCGCTCGACGCGGTGCTCGACGCCGCCCGGGCGGCCGGGGCGGTGAGCGAGTTCTCGTTGCGCCGGCGCCGTCTGAGTGAGGTCTTCCGGGAGGCCGTCACGTGAGGTGGGTCGTCTACCCGGTGGTGCTGGCGCTCCTGGTGTGGCGGGTGCTGCGCCGCCGCCGCGCCGCGCCGCGCCTCCGCGACGGCCCGCGCAGCGACATCGTGCTGGTCGCGGCGCGCGAGTACCGCGAGCGCGCGCGCAGCCGGACCTTCCGGATCTCGACCGGGGTGGTGCTCCTGGTGCTGCTGGTGGCGATCGTGGGCCCGAGCATCGGCCGCCACCGCCACCACGCGCCGCTGCGCGTGGACGTCGTGGCCGCGGCGCCCCCGTGGGTGCGCGCGAGCGTCGTGGCGCTGGCCCACGCGCTCGACCAGGCCGTCACCGTGACGACGACGTCGCCGGCCGCCGCCATTTCCGGCGTGCACGCCGGGACGATCGACGTGACGGCCTCCTCGCGCGAGCTGCGCGTCGGCGCGAGCGCGGCGTCGGACCCGGCGGCCCAGTCCTACGTGCAGGCCCTGGCCCTGACGCTCGGGCGCCTGCGCGCCGCGACGGCCGCCGGGCTCAGCGAGTCCCAGTCGGCCGCGGTGATCGGGGCGCCCGCGCTGCCGGTGCGGGGCCTGCCGTCCTCGCCCGCGGGCTCGACCTACGTCGGGGCGCTGGTGGTCGGCGCGATCGTGGCCTTCGTCCTGCTCACGCAGTACGCGACGTGGACGCTGCTCGGGGTCATGGAGGAGAAGTCCAGCCGCGTCGTCGAGGTGCTGCTGGCCACGATGCGGCCGCTGCGGCTGCTCAGCGGCAAGGTGCTCGGCATCGGGGCCCTGGCCCTGACCCAGGTGGCGCTGCTCGGCGCCGTGACCCTCATCGCCACGCGCGCGACCGGGACCACGGTGCTCGCGGGCAGCTCGCTGACGACGGTCGTCGTGTGGGTGGTGTGGATCCTCCTCGGCTACGGCGTGGCCAGCTGGGTCTACGCGGCGGCCGGGTCGCTGGCCGAGCGCCAGGACCAGGTCCAGAGCCTCCTGCTGCCCCTCAACATCCCGACGATCGTGGGCTACATCACGGCGCTCACCGCGGCCAGCGCCGGCCACGCCTCGACGCTGCTGTGGGTACTGGCCTTCGTGCCCCTGATGTCGACCTTCGCCGTGCCCACGCTCATCGGGCTGCACGCGATGAGCTGGGGCTGGGCCCTCGTGTCGGCACTCGAGAGCGTCGTGGCCATCGGGCTGGTCGCCCGGGGGGCGGCCGCGATCTACCAGCGCGCCATCCTGCGCGGGGGGCGCGTGCGCCTGCGCGACCTGCGCACCGTGCGCTGAGCATGTCCGCGGTGGCGCCCTCGCCCGACGCGCAGCGCGCGGCGGGCCTGGCCCGGGGTGCCCAGATCGCCTGGATCGCGCCGCTGGCGCTGTGCGCACTGCTCGCCCCGAAGGTGGCGCTCAGCGAGGGCGGTGTCTCCAACTTCGGCAACCACCTGGTGACCGCGCCGCTCTACGTGGTCTCCTTCGCCGGCAACGCCCTCTTGTTGCTGGGCGTGGCGCGCGCCGCCGCGGTGGCGCTCCCGCACGCTCGCGCGGTGGCGCTCGGCCTGCGAGTTGTCGCGGCCCTCGAGCTGGTGGTCTTGGCCACCACCTTCGTGCGCCGCTTCTCGTTCACGTGGTCCCTCGTGCACGACGACCTCGGGGTCGCCCAGTTCGCGGCTGCGGCCGTCCTGGCCGTCCTGGTCGTGGCGCGCTGGCCGCGACCGAGCGCCCTCGCGTACCTCGCCGTCCAGGTGGCGGGATCCCTCGTCGGCCTGTTCTCGGCGCTGCGGATCATCCACGTGCTGTTCTGGGGACAGGTCGTTGGCTCGCTGGGCTTCGCCGCCCTCATCGGGGGAACGTTGGCCGGGGCCCTCGCGCGATCGCCCGGGCGCTGAGGACCCGTCAGCCGGCGAGAGCCACGCCGAGCACCAGCGCCAGCGTCGACAGGAGGGCGGCCAGCCCGGCCCACACGCCCTTGGCCCGGGCGCTCACCGCGCGCGGGTGGCGCCAGGCGGCGAGTCCCGCTCCGGCGACGACGGCCAGCTTGACGGCGAACACCACGCGCCAGGGAGTCGTCGCGATCCTCGCGTCCACGGCCAGGTAGTTCCAGATGCCGGTCGCCACGAGCAGCCAGTAGGCCGGCCAGCTCAGGCGGGCGAAGGCCGCCGCGACCCGTCGGGGCGCGGTCTCGCCGAGACCGCGGATCGTGCCGAGCAGGCCCGCCACCACCAACTGGCCTCCGACCCAGACGCTGGCGGCGACGATGTGGAGGCTGAGTCGCGTGATGCTCAGCCAGTCGGCGAGATGAGGCTGTCCGGCCAGGGTGAGCGGGGTGCTCACCGTCCCGTCCAGTTGGGGGCACGCTTCTCGGCGAAGGCGATCGCCCCCTCCAGGGCATCGGCACTGGCCCCGATCGCGGCGAATGCGGCGTCGTTGACCGGCCAGGCCTCGGCCTCGGGCAGGTCCACCGTCTCGCGGATGACGCGCTTGGACGTCGCCACGGCGAGCGGGGCGTTGCGGGCGATCCGCTCGCCCAGGGCCAGCGCGGTCTCGAGCAGGTCGCCGGCCGGCACCACCCGGTTGACGAGCCCCAGCTCGTAGGCGCGGGTGGCCGAGATGGGGTCGGCCAGCAGGGCCAGCTCGTAGGCCTGGGCCAGCGGGATGCGCCGGGGGAGGCGCACCAGGCCGCCCGCGCCCGCGACCAGGCCGCGCTGGGCCTCGGGGATGCCGAAGATCGCGCCCTCGGCGGCCACCACCAGGTCGCAGCTCAGCACGATCTCGAAGCCGCCGGCCAGGGCGGGGCCGTTGACGGCCGCGATGACGGGCTTGGTCAGTACGTGGGTCGTGATGCCGGCGAAGCCGTGGTCGGTGAAGGGCACCTCGCCGGCCGCGAAGGCCTTCAGGTCCATGCCGGCCGAGAAGGCCTTGTCGCCCGCGCCGGTCAGCACGACGGCGCGCACGGCGTCGTCGGCGTCAGCGGCGGCCAGGGCGGCCTCGAGGGCCAGGGCCGTCGCGCGGTTGATGGCGTTGCGGGCCTCGGGGCGGTTGATCGTGAGCAGCGCGACGGCGCCGCGGCGCTCGGACAGGACTTCGTCGGCCATGGTTCCTCCTTGACGGATCGACGCTACCGCCTGGTTGGACCCGTGCGAGACTGAGGCGTGGACACACGGGGCTGGGCGACGCTCGACGGCTACGCGGTCGAGGGCGGGTTCGACACCGACGAGCTGACGACCTGCTGGTCCCCGGCCGTCGCCCTCGGCCAGGTGGCCGGTCCCGGTGCGGCCGCGGACCTGTGGGCGCCCGGTGGCTACGAAGCGGCCCTGACGGCCGCGGCGGGGTTGGGGCTCGACGGGGTGCGCATCACCCTGGAGTGGGCTCGTCTCGAGCCGCGCGTCGGTCAGCCCGACGAGGCGGCCCTGACTCGCTACCTCGAGGTGGTCGCCGCGGCCCAGGCGGCCGGCTTCACCGTCGCGGTGGCCCTGCTCGACGCGACCTGGCCGCTGTGGGCCGGCGACGAGGCGTGGCTCCTGCCCTGGGTGCGTGCCCACTTCGTGGCCCACGCCGCCCGCGTGGCCGACGCCCTGCCGGCCGGCGTGGGCGTCGTCGCCGCGACCCGCCCGACCTGGCTGGTGCGCGCTGGGTTCCTCACCGGCGAGGCGCCGCCGTGGCGCCGCCGGGCCCGGGCCGACGCGGCCAGCGCCGCCTCGTCCCTCGCGGCCACGCTGGCCGAGACGCGGGCGCTTAGCGCCGTGCGCGCGCACCCCGTCCACGACGCGCGCGTGCGCACCGACCGGTCGCTGGTGACGGGTTCGGGACCGCTGGGCCGTCCGGGTCTGCTCACGCGCGTGGGCGCGCAGTTCACGCCGACGGCGGCTCCACTTGGGGCGCGTCCGCCTCGGGCATCCTGAGGAGCCGGCGCGCCAGAGCCGGGAAGACCAGGGCCGAGACCGTCGCGGCGAGCACCATGGCCGCGGCGTTGTGCGGGCCCACCAGGCCCGCCTGGGCGCCGATCTCGGCCGTCGTGATCAGCACCGTCAGTGGGGCCATGAGCAGCAGCGTGCCGCCGAGCGCCTCGCGTCCGGTGTGCCCGCGCCAGCGCAGGAAGGGGATCAGGGCCAGGCGCGGCACGGCCAGCACCACGAGCAGCAGGCCGATCGTGGGCAGCAGGGAGACGACCCCGCCACCGAGGCGCGTCGAGAGCCCGACGGTGAGGAAGAAGAGCGGGATGAAGAAGGCGTTGGCCACCCCGCTGACGCGCTCGACGATCCCGCGGGCGCGGCCGAAGACCTGGCGGAAGAGCAGCCCGGCGAGCAGTGCGCCCAGGACCGTCGGGATGTGCACCAGGCTGGCGAAGGCGATCACCACGAAGAGCAGCGCGAAGGTGCCCCGCAGGCCGACCTCGACGGGGTCGTCACGCCGGAACCAGCGGTGGAAGTGGTGCGGGGTGCTCCGGCGCACGCGGCGCAGCACCCGCACCAGGATGATCGCGAACGCCACCAGTGCGGCGGCGCGCGCGACTAGCAGGTCCGTCGCCACGCTGAGCGAGTTGTGGCTGGCCACGGCGAGGGCCGTCAGCACCACCAGGTAGGTGGTCTCGGCCACGGTGCCCACGACCAGGACGTCGCGGGTCGTGCGCGAGCCGTCGCGGCCGAGCGCGTGCAGCACGGGCGCGGCGATCCCGATCGAGACGGCCGCCCCCGACAGCACCCACAGGCGCGAGGTCCCGGCGACCCGTCCCATCACCAGGGCCGAGACCAGCAGGGTCAGCGCGAACAGGACGACCCCCGCGACCAGGGCCGAGCGCGCCTCGCGCCAGATGTCCCCGAAGCTCAGCTCGGCGCCCACCAGGAACATCAGCAGGTAGAAGCCCAGGGAGCCGAGCGTCGCGACCGGGCTGCCGGCGCGCCAGTCGGCGACCGGAATCACCGTGCTCAGGGCCAGACCGGCCACGATCTCGACGACGGCCCCGGGGATCCCCAGCACTTCACCGAGCAGGGGGCCGGCAAAGGCGGCGACGGCCAAGACGGCCAGCACGAAGCCGACCGAGAGGCTCATCGTCGCCCGCCCGATCGCTGGTCGTTGCGGCCGCCGCGCGGCCTCCTCACGCGGACGGCTGCTCCTCATCGGTGGCGCCGAGGGCTGCCGCCTCGAGGCGGGAGTCACGCCGGCGGCGCATGAGGTGCAGCGCGATCGCCCCGCCGACCACCACCACGAGGAGGACGGCGCCGAACCAGGAGCTGTAGGTCTCGATGCGCGCCAGGGCGCCGCCGGCGTAGTAGCCGAGCAGCGTGTAGGCGACGCCCCAGCACAGGCCGCCGAGGGCGTTGGCCAGCAGGAAGCGCCGGTACTGCATGCGCGACATCCCGGCCAGCCCCGGCATCACCGCGCGCAAGAAGGCGGTGAAGCGCCCGATGAACACGTAGAGCGGCCCGCGGCGCGCCAGTCCGGCCAGGGCGCGCTCCAGGGCCGCCTGGCGTCGGCGCAGCACCGGGAGGCGCATCAGGGCGGCCCCGTAGCGCCGGCCGATCTCGAAGCCCACCGAGTCGCCCACGACTGCGGCGACCACCACCAAGACCAGCAGGGCGTCCAGGTTGACGTGGCCCTGGCTGGCCACGACCCCGGCCACGATCACCGAGGTCTCCCCGGGCAGGACGAAGCCGATGAACAAGGCGGCCTCACCGAAGACCAGCAGGGCCACGAGCCCGTAGACCCAGCCGCCGGGCAGGTGCTGGATCTGGTGGAGGATGTAGCCCACGACCGAGGCGACCATCCTCCCATTCTGGTCGCCGAACGCTGCCACCTGCCGCGCCCGGCCGTGTGCGACGATGGCGCGTGTCGAAACGAGCGCCCCGCGCGCTGGCCGGGCCGCCGCGCCGGGGCGCGCTGGCGGGTTGGGCGCTCCTGCCCCTGCGGGCGTTCCTCGGGGCGACCTTCCTGTTCGCCGGGGCCCAGAAGCTCGCCGACCCGACGTTCCTGAGCGGCACCGCGCCGACCTCGATCCACGCCCAGATCCTCTCGGCGATCCGCCTGAGCCCCCTCCACGGGGCGCTCCACCCGCTGCTCTCCGTCGCGACGGCCGTGGGGGTCGCCGTGGCCGGCGCTGAACTCCTGGTCGGGCTGGCGACGCTCCTCGGGCTGTACCCGCGCAGCGCCGCCAGCGTCGGCGCGGCCCTGTCGCTCACGTTCTTCCTCACCGTGAGCTACCACTCGCACCCCTACTACACGGGGGCCGACATCGTCTTCCTGGCCGCCTGGGTGCCCCTGATCGTGACGCCCGGCCCCCCGGCCCTCTCGCTCGGCGCCCTGATCGCGACGCGGGCGCGCCGCCCCGAGGCGGCGCCGGCCGGCCTGGTCGCCCTGCCCTTCGCGCGCGTCGCGCAGCTGTGCGGCTCCTTCGACGCGGGGACCTGTCGGGCCCGCGATGGCGCACCGTGCGCTCCCGCTCCCTGCCCGGTACTGGCTCAGCCATCCGAGGATCCCGACGCGGGACGGCGGGCCGTCTTGGAGATCGCCTCGGGAACCCTGGCCGCCGGTGCGGCCCTGATCGCCGGCGGGGCGATCGCCGGGGCCGGTCGGCTCATCGGGGGAGCCCCGAGCGGGGTCGCGCTGGCCGCCCTCGCCCCGCGGGGTCCGGCCGACCCCGCCGTGGGGGGCACGCTGCTCGGCCCGGCCCACGAGGTGCCCGTCGGCGGGGCGGCCACCTTCACCGTCCCGGTCACCGGTGACCCCGGGATCGTCGTCCAGCCGGTCCTCGGGCAGTTCGACGCCTACGACGCGGTCTGCCCGCACGCCGGCTGCACCGTCGGCTACGACGCGGCGGGCCACGTGCTGGCCTGTCCGTGTCACGGGTCCCAGTTCCAGGTCGCCAGCGGGGCGGTCCTGGCCGGTCCGGCCCCGCGGGGGTTGATGAAGATCAACCTGACCCGGGGGCCCGACGGTAACCTCTACGTGCGATGAGCGACGCGCAGCGCCGGGTCCTGGTCATTGAGGATGACCGTGACCTCGCCCAGGCCGTCGCCGCGCTCCTGGCCGACGCCGGCTTCACCGTCGAGCTGCGCCACGACGGCGAGTCCGGGTACCTCGCGGGCCGCGACGGCGCCTACGACGTGATCGTGCTGGACCTGATGCTGCCCAAGCGCAACGGCTTCTCGGTGTGCCTGGACCTGCGCGAGGCCGGCGTCCACACGCCGCTGCTCATCCTGACGGCCAAGGAGGGTGACCTCGACGAGGTCGAGGGCTTCGAGGTCGGCGCCGACGACTTCTTGCGCAAGCCCTTCGAGCCGCTCATCCTGCTCGCGCGCATCCAGGCGCTGCTGCGCCGGCGCGACCGCGAGCGGCCCCAGCCCCTCGTCGTGGGCGGGCTCTCGCTCGACCCGCTGTCGCGCCGCGTCACGGTCGAGGGCCGCGAGGTGACCCTCACCCCGCGCGAGTTCTCCCTGCTCGAGCACCTGCTCGGCCACGGCGGGCCCATCCAGAAGACGGAGATCCTGTCGGCGGTGTGGGGCCCGGACTTCGACGGCGATCCCAACATCGTCGAGGTCTACATCGGCTACCTGCGCCGCAAACTCGACCGCGAGGGCGAGCCCTCGGTCATCCGCACCGTGCGCGGTGTGGGCTACCGCATCCGCGAGGCCTAGCCGTGCGCGCCCGGCGCGAGCTCTCCATCCGGGCCCGCCTGACCGTCTACTTCGTCGCCTCGATCGCGGTGATCCTGGTCTTCACCGGGATCGCGCTGGTCGCCCTGGTGCACCGCTCGCTGGTCACCAGCGCCTCGACCCGGGTGAGCGACGCCATCGCCCAGGTCGAGGCGCGCCTCGCGACCTCGGCGCTGCCGGCACAGCAGGCACTCACCTTGCCCATGGTCGGCGACGTCGTCGTCCAGGTGACGAACCCGGCCGGCACGGCGGTGTGGGCGGCCAGCTCGGAGATCGCCGGCCAGCCGGTCCTGGCGCGTGCGGAACCCGACAACTCGTCGGTAACCGGGCTCGCCGTGCGACCGGTCACCACTCCGGCGACGCGCGCCACCCTCGCGGTCCTCTCGGAGGGCGCGGTGCAGTCGATCACCACCTCCAAGGGACCGGCCCTGCTCTTCGGGTTCGTGGACTCCTCTTCCATCAGCCACGGCGTGGCCGTGCTGCTGGCGAGCGTCCTCGTGTCGTTCCCCCTGCTGCTGGTGCTGGCCGGCACGCTGATCTGGTTCGGCCTGGGGCTGGCCCTCGCCCCAGTCGAGTCGATCCGGCGGCGCGTCGACGCGATCGCGGCCCGGGACCTCTCCGAGCGGGTCCCGGTGACCGGGGGCGACGACGAGATCGCCCGCCTGGCTCGCACGGTGAACGCCATGCTCGACCGGCTCGAGGCGGCCAACCGCTTCCAGAGCGAGTTCATCTCCAATGCCTCCCACGAGCTGCGCAGCCCCCTGACGACGCTGCTCGCGACGGTGGAGCGGGCCCGGGGGATCGACGACCCGCAGCAGTGGGCCCGGGTGACCGAGACGATCGCCCGCGAGAGCCGCCGCCTCGAGGGGCTCATCGACGACCTGTTCTGGCTGGCCCGCCACGACGAGGGCCGCGTCGCGCTGCGCGCGCTCGACGTCGACCTCGACGACCTGCTCTTCGAGGAGGCCCAGCGCATCCGCCTGGTCACCGAGCTGAGCGTCGACACGTCGGGGGTGGCCCCGGTGCGCGTCGTCGGGGACCCCGCGATGCTCAAGCGGATGATCCGCAACGTCGTGGACAACGCGGCGCGCTACGCGGCCGCCCAGCTGGCCTTCCGCGCCTTCACCGACGACGGCACCGCCGTGGTGCAGGTCGCCGACGACGGGACGGGCATCGACGTGGCCACCTCGGCGCGCTTCTTCCAGCGCTTCGTGCGCTCGGACCCGGCGCGGGCGCGCACCTCGGGCGGCTCGGGCCTGGGCCTGGCGATCGTCGCCGACATCGCCGCCCGCCACGGCGGCACCGCGCGCTTCGTCGAGGTGGCCAGTGGCAGCTGTCTCGAGCTGCGCGTGGCCCGCGTGGCGCCCGGTCCGCCGAGCCCCGGCGAGGAGTCCTGATGGCCCCGCGGCGGCCCGCCGACGGGCTGCGGGGGTGGTCCGGGCGCGACCCCCTCCTCGTGACCCTGATCGCGGCCGCCCTGCTCGAGGTCGTCTGGATCGTCTACCTGGGGTTCACCCTGCCGCCCCACTACCGGGCGGCGCACTGGGCGGCCGCCTGGATCGGCCTCGACATCGCCCAGGTCGTCGCGCTGCTGCTGGCCGCGTGGGCCGCCTGGCGACGTCGGGCGGTGCTGGCGCTCTTCACGAGCTCGGCGGGCACCATGCTGCTCGTCGACGCGTGGTTCGACGTGACGACTGCCCAGCGCGGCGACGCCGTCCAGAGCCTGGTGCTGGCGCTGTTCGGCGAGCTGCCCGCGGCACTGGTCCTCTACTGGGTCACCCACCGCGTGCTGCGCCACCTCGGCGAGCGGTCGACGGCGGCTCGCCGCGACGCGCGCGCCCTGCCCGAGGGGCTCATCGACCCGCGGCGCGGGGCGCGGGGCGGGTCGACTCCAGGTGGAGCAGGAAGTCCTTGAGCGCCGACCCGCCGCCGAAGCCGCCGGGGCCGTTCGCGGCCACCACGCGGTGGCAGGGGATGGCGATCGGCCAGGGGTTGGCGCCCGTCGCCTGACCGACGGCCCGAGCGGCCCCCGGACGCCCGAGTGCCGCCGCGACCTCGCCGTAGGTGCGGACCTCGCCGTAGGGGATGGCGGCGATCTGCTCCCACACCGCGCGCTGGAAGGGTGTGGCCCGTACTGCGCCGTAGCGCACGTGCAGCGCGCGCCGGCGGCCCGCGAGGTAGGCGGCGACCTGGGCCGCGGCCTGGCGCACGGCCGGCGGCGCGACGCCCGCGGCCGGCGGGGGGCCCTCGAGGGGCAGCCAGATGCGGGTGACGCCCGCGGCGTCGCCGGCCACGGCGAGGTCGCCGAGGGGCGAGGGGACGTGGACGACGGCGGGCATGCGTCGGTTCTAGCCCACGGCTAGCGTGCCGGTGTGCTCGAGAGCCGCGCGGGGGGCGTGCGCCTGGTCAGCGACGACGTCGGGGCGGGATCGCCCGTCGTGCTGCTGCACGGCTGGCCCGACACCGCGCGCCTGTGGCGAGGGGTCGTGCCCGGACTGGCGCGCGCGGGCCACCGGGTGATCGCCCCGGACCTGCGGGGCTGCGGGCGCTCGGACCGGCCCGACGCGGTGGCCGACTACGCGATGCACCACCTGGTGGGTGACGTCCTCGGGGTGCTCGACGCGGCCGGTGTCGAGCGCGCCCACGTGGTCGGCCACGACTGGGGCGCGGCCCTGGCCTGGGCGGTCGCCCTGACCCATCCCGAGCGCGTGCGCACCCTCAGCGCACTGGCGGTCGGGCACCCGACGGCCTTCCGCTCGGGCGGCCTGGCCCAGATGCTGGCCAGCCTCTACGTGCAGGCCTTCCTGGTCGAGGGCGTCGGCGAGGCCTTCGTCGCCATGGAGGACTACGCGCTGCTCACCCGCATGGGGCACCCCGACGCCGCCGCCGTCGCGGCGGGGCTGGCTGCGGGCCAGCTGCGCGCGCACCTCAACTGGTACCGCGCGAACCTGCCGGCCGACGCCTTCGTCAGCGCGCCGCCGCGCCTCGCGCCGCTCGCCGTGCCGGCGCTCGGGATCTGGGCCAGCGGCGACCGCGGGCTCACCGAGGAGCAGATGATGGGCTCGGCCCGCTACTGCGCGGCGGGCTTCACCTACGTGCGCCTCGAGGGTCTGGGGCACTGGTTCGTGCTCGAGGCGCCGCAAGTTGTGACCAAAGTCCTGGTGGACTTCGTGGCTGACGAGGGGTAACCCGGAGGGAGCACCGGAGCTCGAGTGGTAGAACAGAGCGATGAAAATTGCGCTCTGTAGAGAGTCGCGCCCTGGTGAGACTCGCGTGGGGCTGACCCCCGACGCGGTCAAGGCCCTGGTGCGCGAGGGCTGGGAGGTCGTCGTCGCCCGCGGCGCCGGCGCGGGGTCCCACTTCACCGACGCCGCCTACGAGGCTGCCGGGGCCACCGTGGCCGACCAGGCGCTCGGCGACGTGACCGTGCGGGTCAACGCGCCGACCCTCGAGGAGGTCGCCCAGCTGCCCGAGGGATCGGCCCACCTGTCCTTCCTCTCGCCGCTGCTCAACTTGGACGTGGTGCGCGCCTTGAGCGAGCGCCGGGTCACGGCCCTCTCCTTCGACCTGCTGCCGCGCATCTCGCGCGCCCAGTACATGGACGCGCTGTCCAGCCAGGCGACGGTCTCGGGCTACCGCGCCGTCCTGACCGGCGCGACCCACTTCGACCGCTTCTTCCCGCTGCTGACGACCGCGGCCGGCACCATCCGCCCGGCCAAGGTGCTGGTCATGGGCGTCGGGGTGGCCGGCCTGCAGGCCATCGCCACCGCCAAGCGCCTGGGCGCCAAGGTCCGCGCCTACGACGTGCGCAGCGCGGCCAAGGAGGAGGCCGAGTCGGCCGGGGCGACCTTCGTGCAGCTCGGCATCACCGCCGACGCCGCCGGGGGCTACGCCCGCGAGCTGACCGACGAGGAGCGTGCCGCCCAGCAGGCGGCCCTGGCCGCCGAGGTGGCCGCTGCCGACATCGTCATCACGACGGCGGCGGTGCCCGGGCGCCGCTCGCCGATCCTGGTGACGACGGCCATGGTGGAGGCCATGGGGGAGGGATCCCTGGTCGTCGACATGGCCGCCGACGGCGGGGGCAACTGCGAGCTCACCCAGGCCGGCGAGGTCGTCGTCCACGGGGGCGTGCGCATCGTCGGCATGGCCAACCCGCCGGCCGCCATGGGCGCCCACGCCAGCTTCCTCTACGCCAACAACGTGCTCAAGCTACTGGCCCTGTTCGGTTCGAAGGGCCAGTGGGCCCCCGACTGGGCCGACGAGGTCGTCGTCGGCGTGACCATCACCCGCGACGGGCAGGTCGCCCACGTGCCCACCGCCGAGGCCCTGGGGGTCCCGGCCGTCGCCATCGCCGCGCCCGAACCCAAGGAGAACGACTGATGGGGAACGCCCTGCTCCAGTACGCGACGGTCTTCATGCTGACGATCTTCGTCGGCATCGAGATCATCGCCAAGGTGCCCAGCATCCTGCACACCCCGCTCATGAGCGGCTCGAACGCCATCCACGGCGTGATCCTGGTGGGCTCGATGACGATCCTCGGCGCGGCCACCACCAACGCCGAGGAGATCCTCGGCTTCCTCGCGGTCATCTTGGCCGCGCTGAACGTGGTGGGCGGCTTCGTGGTCACCGACCGCATGCTCGAGATGTTCAAGCCCAAGGCCAAGACCCCCAAGGCCGGGGCGACCAGTGAGGTGGCCAAGTGAGTCGCGGGACCCTGATCGATCTTCTCTACCTGTTCTCCGCCACCACCTTCGTCCTGGCCCTGAAGGGCCTGGGCAGCCCCAAGCGGGCGCGCCACGGCAACATGCTGGCGGCCTTCGGCATGCTGGTCGCGATCGTGGCGACGTTCTTCCGTCCCGTGGACGGTCACGCGATGTACCACGTGCCCCTGATGATCCTCGGGATCGTCATCGGACTGGTCGTGGCGGTGCCGGTCGCCCGGTTCGTGAAGATGACCGCCATGCCCCAGCTGGTGGCCATCTTCAACGGCGTGGGCGGCGGCGCGGCGGCGCTGGTGTCCATCACCGAGTTCATGCACATCAAGTCGACGCACCCGGCCACCTACGTGGCCCTCGAGGTGCTGCTCGGCGTGCTCATCGGCACCTTCTCGTTCGCCGGCTCGGCGGTCTCGTTCGCCAAGCTCCAAGAGCTCATGACCGGTCGGCCCGTCACCTACCCGGGCCAGCAGTTCATCAACGGCATCGTCGGGCTGGCCTCGCTGGTGACGATCGTGTGGGTGCTGGTCAGTGCCTCCCAGACGATGATCTGGGTGCTGCTCGGCCTGGCCGCGGTGCTCGGCGTGCTCTTCGTGCTGCCCATCGGCGGCGCCGACGTGCCGGTGCTGATCTCGCTGCTCAACGCCTTCACCGGCGTCGCCGTGGCGGCCTCGGGATTCACCCTGGGATCCAACCTGCTGATCGTGGCCGGCACCCTGGTGGGTGCCTCCGGTCTCCTGCTGACCCGCCTCATGAGCAAGGCCATGGGCCGCAGCCTGGGCAACATCCTGTTCTCAGCCTTCGGGGCGAACGTCACGGCCAGCGGGGCCACCGAGCGCGCCGACGGCCGCTCGGTGCGCTCGGGCAGCCCCGAGGACATCGCCATCATGCTGGGCTTCGCCAGCCGGGTGGTCTTCATCCCCGGCTACGGCCTGGCCGTCTCGCAGGGCCAGCACGTCCTGCGCGAGCTGGCCGACCTGCTCGAGTCCAAGGGCATCGAGGTCTTCTACGGCATCCACCCGGTCGCCGGGCGCATGCCGGGCCACATGAACGTGCTGCTGGCCGAGGCCAACGTCCCCTACGAGCAGCTGGTCGAGATGGACGAGGCGAACTCCGAGCTCCAGACGGCCGACGTGGCCCTCGTGGTGGGCGCGAACGACACCGTCAACCCGGCCGCCGTGGACGACAAGACGTCCCCGATCTACGGGATGCCGATCATCCACGCCGACCTGGCCGAGAACGTCGTGTTCCTCAAGCGCTCCATGCGCCCGGGCTTCGCCGGCATCGAGAACGAGCTGCTCTACAACCCCAAGACCACGCTGGTCTTCGGGGACGCCAAGGACACGCTGACCAAGATGGTGGCGGCCGTCAAGGCCAGCTAGCCGTCGCCTTCCTGCGCACCCGGTGCCCCGGCCCGCTGGGCCGGGGCACCGTCACGTTTGGCGATCAGTAGCCGTAGCCCGAGGTCGTGGACGTCGTGGGCGCGTGCTTCTTGACCGCCTTGCGCACACCGGTGAGCGAGGCCACCACGAAGTCGGTGACGTGGTTCCCCTTCACCTCGTTCGCCCGGGTGTCCGAGACGAAGAGGTAGAGCGGCCGGCCGCGGAAGCTCACCTGGAAGACGCCCTTGGCGCGCTGGAAGACGCCCAGTCCTGCCGTCCCGGTCGGCACGGTGTGCGCGGGAACTTTGAGGGCCGGCCAGATGGCGATGCACGTGCCGTAGCAGCGCGAGCGGTTGCGGCCGTCGCGGCCGTAGGTGTAGAGCACGTGGCCCGAGAGCGTCTCGAGCACGCGGCCGTAGCCCTTGAGCGTGACGACCTTGACGACGTGGCGGTGGGTGACCCGGGCCGCTCCGGCCAGGCTCGGGGTCACCGCCAGGGTCAAGGTGGCCGCAGCAGTGAGGCAGGCCAGCCGCCGTGCGGTGGGGTGCAGTGATGAAGCGGTCATCGTCCCCCCTTTCGATCGAGAACCGTTCCACCTACGACAGTAGGGGAAATACCCGGTGCCCGGTCGGTCGCCTCAGGGAGCGGTCAGGGCGTCCAGGCGAGCCCGCACGTCGGGGTCCAAGTGGTGGGCGGCGGCGGCGTTGGCGCGCACCTGGGCGGGACTCGAGGCGCCGGCGATCACCGAGGCGACCTCGCGGTGGTCGAGGAGCCAGGAGAAGGCGAGAGTGAGGATCGGGGTGCCCAGCTCCTCGGCGTAGGTGAGCAGACCGTCCACGGCGTGCTGGAAGCGCTCGGAGAGCCAGTGGACGGCGCGCTCCGGGCTCATCAGGGCCAGGCGCGTGCCCTCGGGGACGGGCTCGCCGGGGTGGAACTTGCCGGTGAGCAGCCCGTTGGCCAAGGGATAATACGGCAACAGGCCCACGCCGAGCTCGGCGCACGCGCCGAGGACCCCGTCGGACTCGGGCTCGCGGGCGAGCAAGGAGTACTGGTTCTGGATCGAGGCGAACCCCGGTCGACCGGCGGCGGCCACCCAGGCGGCGCGCAACTGGTCGGCCGTCAGGTTGGAGCAGCCGATCTCGCGCACCAGGCCGGCCTCGACCAGCTCGCCGAGGGCCCCCAGGGTCTCGGCGATGGGGACCGTGTCGTCGGGGTAGTGGAGCTGGTACAGGTCGATGTGGTCGACCCCGAGGCGCGTCAGGGACGCCTGGCAGGCCCGGCGCACGTAGGCCGGGCTGGCCCCGAAGCTCTCGTCGTCGAGCGGCATGCCGAACTTGGTCGCGATGACCGCCTCGGAGCGCCGGGAGCGCAGCGCCCGACCGAGGAAAACCTCGGACTGGGTGCCCCCGTAGGTGTCGGCGGTGTCGAAGAGCGTGATCCCCGCGTCGAGGGCGGCGTGGACGACGGCGGCCGAGGCCTCCTCGTCCAGGCGCGAGCCGAAGTTGTTGCAGCCCACCCCGACGACCGACACCGACAGCGAGCCCAGAGCGCGATGTTCCACCAGACCTCCTTTCGGTCCACTGTAGGCAGCGCCCCGGCGCCCGGTACCATGGGGCCAAAGGAGCGCCATGAAGATCCACGTGAACTACGACCTGTGCACCTCGAACGCGGTGTGCATGGGCATCGCCCCCGAGGTCTTCGAGGTGCGCGACGACGGCTACATGTACATCCTCAACGACGAGCCCGGACCCGCCTTCGACGAGCGCCTCCGCGAAGCCGTCGCCAGCTGCCCCAACGGCGCCCTGAGCATCTCCGAGTGACGCCCCGCGTCCGCTTCGCCCCCTCGCCCACGGGGTTCTTCCACGTGGGCTCGGCGCGCACCAGCCTGTTCAACTGGCTCTTCGCGCGCCGCCACGGCGGCACCTTCGTGCTGCGCATCGAGGACACCGACACCGAGCGCAACCGCGACGAGTGGCGCCAGGGGATCCTCGACGCCCTGACGTGGCTGGGCCTCGACTGGGACGAGGGGCCGACCCTGCAGTCCGACAACCTGGGTGACCACCACGCGGCCGTCGAGGCGCTGTGGGAGGAGGGCTACCTCTACGCCTGCGACTGCACCCGCGAGCAGATCGACGCGCGCGCGGCCGCCTCTGGCCACCCCGGCTACGACGGCTACTGCCGCACGCGCGAGCTCCCGCGCGGGCCGAGCACCGCCCTGCGCTTCCGCATGCCCGACGAGGGGACGACGACGATCGAGGACCTGGTGCGCGGGGCGGTGACCTTCCCCCACGAGGCGATCGGCGACTTCGTCGTCATGCGGCCGACTGGCGTCGTCCTCTACCCGCTCGCCAACCTGGTCGACGACCGCAGTGCCCGCATCACCCACGTGATCCGCGGCGAGGACCTGCTGCCGACGACCCCCAAGCAGGTCCTCATGTGGGAGGCCCTCAACCACTGCGCCGGCCAGGAGCGCGTCGACCTGCCGGTCTACGCGCACCTGCCGATGCTGGTCAACGAGCAGCGCAAGAAGCTCTCCAAGCGCAAGGACCCCGTCGCCCTCGAGTCCTACCGCGACCAGGGCTACCTGCCCGAGGCGATGGTCAACTACCTGGCCCTCCTCGGGTGGAGCCCCCCCGGGGGAGAGATCGCCGACCGGGCGACGCTGATCGGCGAGTTCGACCTCTCCGCGGTCTCGCGATCGCCCGCCTTCTTCGACGTGAAGAAGCTCACCCACCTGAACGGCGAGTACCTGCGCGCGATGACGAGCGACGCATTCGCCCGGGCGTGTCGACCCTGGGTGTCACCGGGTCCCGAGACCGGGCGAACGGGTGCGCCACCCCCGTGGGCACCGAACGACTTCGACGCCGACGTCTTCGCGCGCGCCGTTCCGCTGGTCCAGACGCGCGTGACGACGCTCTCCGAGGTGCCCGCGATGGTCGCCTTCCTCTTCGGCGACGACGTGGCGTACGACGAGGAGGCGGTCGCGGCGGTCCTCGCCAACGATCCGCTAGGGCGCGTCGTGCTCGCCGTCGCCATCGAGCGCTTCGCCGAGATCGACTTCACCGCCGCGTCGCTGCACGACGCACTGATCGAAATTGGCGAGGGCGTCGGGCTGTCACTGCGCCGGGCCCAGGCTCCGGTGCGCGTCGCGGTCACTGGCACACGGGTGGGACCACCGCTCTTCGAGTCGCTGGAGCTGCTCGGTCGCGAGCGCACCCTGGCTCGACTGCGCGCCGCCCTCGCGCGGGTCTCGTGAGGACCGCACCGGCTGGCGCGCCCACGGACGTCGTGTAAGATTGCCGAGCCCTTCGGGGGTGGTGTAATTGGCAACACAGCTGGTTCTGGTCCAGTTATTCAGGGTTCGAGTCCTTGCCCCCGAGCGAACCGGCCGCCTGGCGGTCCGGCTCAATGGTCCCATCGTCTAGTGGCCTAGGACACCACCCTCTCAAGGTGGAGACACGGGTTCGAACCCCGTTGGGACTGCTCGTGTGATGGCTCATCGGAATCTGACGGGGTGTCCCTCATCGAACCACGATCGAGCCGAGAACTCGCCAGTTGGGCTTGCCGGCGTAGAGGAGAGCTCGGATTCGGTAGTTCTCGAAGTTGCGGAACCCGAAGCCGACACGCTTGATGCGCTTGATGAGGTTGTTAAGTGACTCGGTGGGCCCGTTGGTGAGTCGGGCCAGGTGGAAGTTGCACATTTTCGCGAACCAGGTCCGAATCGTCCTGCCGAGCCGACGGATCTCGGGCGGCATGGATCGCGCCAAGCACTTGTCGCGCAGGTCGGCGAGAAGAGCCTCAGCGAGTGCCGGGTCGCTCTCGCGGTAGAAGTCGCGGAGACGCTCTTTCACCCGGTAGGCGACAGCGACCTCAGCCGTGGGGTCACCGAGGCTCAGCAGCACCCCCAGCCGCTCGGCCGCCTCGGGAGTGAGGCTCTCCTCGGCGCGCGTGAGCAGTCGGCGCGCTGTCCGCGTACAGGCAAACGTGTCGCACCGCGTACGGGTGAACGTGTCGGTCAGCCATCAACCTAAAAGCCCGGGGTGAGTGCCATCCTCCTTGGTGTCAAGACCAATTGCCGCCAAGGAGGATG
>JAJYBR010000001.1 GCA_021778895.1 Actinomycetes bacterium | reverse complement strand
CCTACGCCGCGGTCTACGCGGCGATGCTGCCCCGGGCCGCCCAGGTGGTGGACCCTTTTCACGTGATCGCCTTGGCCAATCGGACTCTCGACCAGATCCGCCGCCGGGTCCAGATCGAGCAGCTGGGCCACCGCGGGCGCCGCGACGACCCGCTCTTCCAGGTGCGCCGACTGCTCACGCGCGCCGAGGAGAGCCTCACTCCCGAGGCGGCCGAGCGGCTGGGGGTGCTGCTGAGCCTCGGTGACCCCACGGCTGAGGTCGCTGTCGCCTACCGGGTGAAAGAGCGCCTGCGCGACTTCTATCGCGAGAGCGACCCGGACGTCGCCGAGGCGATCTTGGCCGACCTGCGCGAGCACTGCCTGAGACGGACCATGCCCCCAGAGATCCGACGGCTTGGCAAGACCATCCGGACCTGGTTCGCCAAGCTCTGCAACTTTCACCTGGCCAGGGTCTCCAACGGGCCAACGGAAAGCCTCAACAACCTCATCAAGCGGATCAAGAGAATCGGTTTCGGCTTTCGCAACTTCGAGAACTACCGAATCCGAGCTCTCCTCTACGCCGGCAAGCCCAACTGGCGAGTTCTCGACTCGATCGTGGTTCGATGAGGGACACCCCGTCAGATTCCGATGAGCCTCGATGGTGGGCCGTACAGGACTTGAACCTGTGACCCCTTGCGTGTCATGCAAGTGCGCTACCAGACTGCGCCAACGGCCCGTGGACGGTCAGCCTACCATTCCCCCCGCCGCGGTTGGCGGCCCGTTCAGGGGGAGTTCGACCTGGCCCGCATTGTTCACGACCACCTGGGCGATCAGGACCTCGACGGCCGCGCGCGCATCGCCGACGGCGTCGTGACCACCCGGACTGACGTTGTAGCGGCGGCACAGCGAAGTAAGGGAGCGGCGATACCGTGCGGGCTCACCCCGCCGCACAACGAGCTCGTGGTCGATGACGTCGATCGTGCGCAGGCTCCGCGGGTCGAAATCCTCCTCCCCCCCGAGCACGTCGCGCGCCGTCCAACGCAGCATGGGCAGGTCGAATCCCGTGAGATTGGCTCCCACGACGAACGCACCCTCCTCGTGGTACCGACGCAGAAGGGTGAGTGCACGCCGGGCGCCCTCAGCGACAGTGAGAACATCGGCCACCGCACGACGCGCTTCGAGTGCTTGCAGGTCGAGCCCGTGCACGCGCCGCGCACCTTCGCCGATCGGTCGATCCGGCACCACGAAGAACTCCTCGGTGGCCACGGGGCGCGTGTAGTGATAGACGGCGAAGCCGTAGGAGATGGCCCGCTCGCTGCGCACGCCCAACCCGGTCGTCTCGGTGTCAAATCCGACGAGCAGTTCGGGCAGCCGGGTGATCGCGGTCACCGCCACGTGTGCCCGCCTCTGCCTGTCACGCGACCACGCTACTCAGGCCTTGTCGCACCAGCCCGGCGACTCCCTGGCGCTCTACGGCTGGGTCAACTCGTCAGCGAGGTCCGCGACCGAGGGCACCACGCGCGAGGGACGGTACGGGAAGCGGTCGGCGGCCCCGGCGTCGGACACCCCCGAGAGCACCAGCACGGTGTGGAGCCCCGCCTCCAGGCCCGCGACCACGTCGGTGTCCATGCGGTCCCCCACCATGGCCGTCGTCTCCGAGTGCGCCTGGAGCTCGCGCAGTGCCGAGCGGATCATGAGGGGATTGGGCTTGCCGACGAAGTACGGAGTACGCCCCGTCGCCTTGGAGATGAGGGCCGCGATCGCCCCGGTGGCGGGCAGGGGGCCGTCCGCGCTCGGCCCCGTCGCGTCGGGATTGGTCGCGATGAAGCGGGCACCGTCAGCAACCAGCCGCACGGCGCGGGTCAGCCGCTCGAAGTTGTAGCTGCGCGTCTCGCCGACCACGACGTAATCAGGGTCCCGGTCGCTCAGGATGTAGCCGATCTCGTGGAGAGCGGTCGTGAGGCCCACTTCGCCGATCACGAATGCCGATCCGCTCGGCCGCTGACCGTGGAGGAACGACGCGGTCGCCAGGGCCGAGGTCCAGATCCGCCCCTCGGGGACGTCGAGTCCGTTCCAGCGCAAGCGCGCTGACAGGTCGCGGCGCGTGTAGATCGAGTTGTTCGTGAGCACCAGGAATGGCGTCTCGCGCTCGGTCAGTGCTCGCAAGAAGCGATCCGCACCCTCAATCGGGTGTTCCTCGCGCACCAGGACACCGTCCATGTCGAGGAGCCACGAGCCGACCTCGCGGGCGTGCGTGATGGGATCGCGGGCCGCATCGGGGGTCGGGCTCACGTGCCGACCCTACCCGCAGCCGCCACTCCCCGTGGCCCCAGCGCTCACGGTGTCAGGATCCGTGCGAATCGCCGTGCGGCCAGGGCCAACCCGGCGAGCCCGAAGACGATCAAGAAGCCCGCGCGCAGGACCATCACGCCCGAGAACTGACCCAGGGACAGGCCGCGCAGGAGTGCCGCCGACTGGTACAGCGGTGACAGCTGGACGATCGCGCCCAGCCACCGCGGGTACTGGGTGATGGGAAAGAACGTGGCCGAGAACAGGAAAATCGGCAGCTGGACCAGCATGATCATGTCCATGTCCTGCCAGGAGCGAATGTACGTGCAGGCGGCCAGGCCGACACCAGAGAACGCCACGCCGGTGAGCAGTGCCGCCGGCCAGCACAGCAGGACCCACCAGCTCGGTGCGTCACCCAGCAGGATCATGCACACGATGAAGGAGGCCGAATAGATCGCCGCCCGGCCCGTGGCCCAGCCGATCTCGCCCAAGGCGACGTCGTTCACGTCGAGGGGCGTGGCGAGGATTGCGTCGTACGAGTGGGTGATCTTCAGGCGGAAGAACACGTTGAAGATCGTGTCGATCATGGCGCCGTTCATCATCGAGGTCGCCAGCATCCCCGGTGCCACGAAGGCGGCGTAGCTCACCACGCGACCGCCAACCGGGAGGTCGCCCACGAGCTTGTTCAACCCGATGCCGATCGACAGCAGGTAGAAGAGGGGTTCGAAGAACCCCGAGATCAGCATCAACCACTGGCTGCGGTAGACGGCGAAGTTGCGCTCGACGATGTGGCGCGCGCGACGCGACCCGATCATCGGGATCACACGTGTCAGCATCAGTCGACCAGCCGTCTTCGCATCGCGCGCCGCCCCAGGACCACGCCCACCACGGCCATGGCGGCCAGCACCGCCACGTGCGCCATGACGGGCCCGATCTGTGCGCGTCCCGTGGCCGCCGCTCGGGCGAGGGCCACGCCGTGGTAGAGCGGCACGATCTGGACCAGGGGTCGCAATGCGGCCGGGTAGGCGCTGACCGGATAGAAGGTGGCCGAGAACAGGAACATCGGCACCGTCCCGAACCGGTAGTAGGTGACGAAGGGGCCATCGCTCTGTGACCGGGCAGCCCACGTGAGCAGGGGCGCGGCAAACGCCAGCGTCACCAAGTCGCTCACCAGGGGCAGCGTGAGGGCCCACCACGAGTGCAGGGCACCGAAGATCCCAATCACCGCCGTGTAGATGACCGACGTCACGAATCCTCGCGTGAGCACCCAGCTGAGCTTGCCAACGAAGACGTCTTCGGGATCCAGGGGGGTGGCGACGGCAGCGTGGTAGGTGCGCGTCCACTTGATGGCTCCCAGGACCGGCCAGAGCGACTCGTCCTGGCCCAGCTGCATCGCCGCCGTCGCGAGCAGACTCGGCGCGAGGAAGTCCAGATAGCTTTCGCCACCCACCTGGCCGACGTGCTGGGAGACGAGGTGACCAACCCCGACGCCCATGGCGACCAGGAACAGGAACGGGAACACGACAGCGCCAGCGACCGAGCCGCGCCATGTCTGGGCGGCGACCACTGCGTGATACCACCAACTGCGCTGCCACCGGCTCCATCCGCCCACGGGCACCACGTCTGCGGGTCGACCGGTCATTCGACCAGCGTCCTCCCGGTCAGGCGCAAGAAGACGTCCTCGAGCGAGCTGCGCCGCACCAGGGCACTCGCCGGGACGATCCCCTCGCGGTGCACCGTGCTCAGCACGTCATCGCCGTCATCGACGTACAGCAGCACCCGATCGGGCAGCACCTCGACACGATCGGCCAGGCCTCGCAATTGACTGAGACGGCCTCCGTCGCCACCGGCATCGATGCGATCGTCGTCGAAGCGCAGCTCCACCACCTCACGCGTCGAGTGTCCGTCGATGAGGTCCCGCGGCGTTCCCTCGGCGACGATCGTGCCGTGGTCCATCACGACGAGCCGATCGCAGAGCTGCTCGGCCTCATCCATGTAGTGGGTGGTGATGATCAGCGTGACGCCCTCCCGCTTGAGCCGGTAGAGACGGTCCCACACGAGATGGCGTGCCTGCGGGTCGAGACCCGTGGTCGGCTCGTCGAGGATGAGGATTTCGGGCTGGTTGATCAGGGCGCGGGCGATGGTCAGCCGGCGCCGCATGCCTCCGGACAGGTCGTCGACCCGGCTTTTCGCCCGGTCGGCCAGCTGCACGAACTCGAGCAGCTCCTCGGTCCGTTGCCGGATCACGTCCCGTGGCAGGTCGAAGTAGCGCCCGAAGATCTCCAGGTTCCATCGCACGGAGAGCTCCAGCTCCAGCGTGTCCTCCTGGGGAACCACGCCGAGGCGTGTTCTGATCTCGGGGCCGTGCGTGCGCGGATCGAGGCCGAAGATGGTGAGCTCGCCCTCGCTCGGGCGTGACACGGCCGACACCATGCGCATCGTGCTCGTCTTGCCGGCCCCATTGGGCCCGAGGAACCCGAAGCTCTCCCCGGCGCGCACGGTGACGTCGATCCCCCGCACCGCAGCGAACTCGCCAAAACGCTTGGTCAGTCCCCGTGCCACCACGACCGGGGCACCGTTCCCTGCCCGCTCACTCATCTCGTAGCCCCCCGACGCACCGCATCGAGGCTATCGGAGCCGGCCAGCCGAACCCTCACGACGGGCCTCCCGGGCTCGCGGTTGGCGCCACGCGCCACAGCCCGTCGAGGTCCACGACGACCGGCCCGGTCACTGGGGTCTCCAGCAGCGGGCGTGAGGGTCCCACCTCCTCGACCCGCACCACCGCGCGCAGTGCGTCATCCACGAAGCGGCTGATCGGCGCGAGACCGTGCCGGTCGTCACCCGCGTGGCGGTGGTACGGCAGCCGGAGAGGGGCGTACAGGCTCAGCTCGTCGCGTGCCCGCGTGACCGCCACGTAGAACAGGCGTCGCTCCTCGGCCAGGCCGTCGGGTGTGCCCAAGGACATGTCGATGGGAATGATCCCGTCGACGACGTGCGGGATGTGGACATGAGACCACTCGAGACCCTTGGCCGAGTGGATGGTCGAGACGATGACGTAGTCCTCGTCGAGGACCGGCGGACCGGCGAGATCGCCAGTTGACGCGGGAGGATCCAAGACGACCTCGGCGAGCCAGTCGGACAGGCGCTCGTGCGTGTGCGCCGCATCGGCGAGTCTCTCCAAGTCTCCGAGGCGCACGGCCGCGTCGGGGTAGTGCGCGCGGATGAGCGGTGTGAGTGCCGCCAGCACGCCGTCGGCCCGGGCACCAGCGCTGACATGCCCCCGCGCGTCGACCAACGCGCCCAGGGTCGCCGACAGGGCGGTGCGCACCGACGCGGGTGCCCGGGCCACCAGTTCGGGCCACGCCGCCAGGACGTCCCCACCGGCCACTCCACCGGCGGCGAGCAAGTGGCGTGCGTGCACCGCACCGATGCCGGGGTGCAGCCGCAGCAGGCGATACCACGCCACCTCGTCGCGAGGATTTTCCAGCAGCCGCGCCGCCGCCACGAAGTCGCGAACGTGTGCGGCCTCCAGGAACCGCAGCCCGCCGTACTTGCGGTACGGGACGTGCCGCGAGCTGAGCTCGAGCTCGATGAGGTCGCTGTGGTGCCCCGCGCGCACCAGGACCGCCTGCTCACGCAGTGGGACGCCGTCCTCGTGCGCTCGCAGAATGTCGTCGACGATGGCCCGGGCCTCCCCCGCCGCGTCGTAGCAATGGACGAGGCGCGCGGGCGCCCCCTCGCCGCGCGTGGATCGCAAGCGGAGTGGAGGCCCGTCCTCCGTGGGACGCACGACGTTGGCCACCTCGACGACGGGCCGGCGCGAGCGGAAGTTCTCCTCCAGGCACACCACGCGCGCGTCGTGCAGCGAGGAGACCAGCTCGCGTAGGTGGCGTGAGTCCGCCCCGCGGAACCCGTAGATGGCTTGTGCCTCGTCACCCACCACGGTCAGCCCTCGGCCCTCAGGTACCAGCCGGGACACGATGTCGACCTGGAGCCGGTTGACGTCCTGGTACTCGTCGACCAGCACGTGGTCGAACGCCGGCACGCCAGCGGAGGCGTCCAGCACCGCGCGCCAGTACAGCAGGAGGTCGTCGAAGTCCAAGACACCGGTGGATCGCTTGCGCGCCGTGTAGGCGCTGAACAATTCCGCCACAGCCTCCAGGTGCGGGGCGATCCAGGGGAACTCCGCAGGGACGACGATGTCCAGGGGCTGGCTCCGGTTGACGCAGCGCGAGTACAGGGCGACGAGCGTCGCGGGACGTGGAAAGCGCACTGCCGTTCCGGCGAGGCCCACCTCGCCGCGCATCAAGTCCATCAAGTCGGTGGCGTCGCCAGGATCCAACACGCCGAAACCCGGAACCAGGCCGATGTCCGCCGCCCGGCTGGAGAGGACCCGGTAGGCAACGGAGTGGAACGTCCCGCCAAAGGGGATCTGGCCGCTCCCGGTCAGCGCTGCCGCCCGCGCCAACATGTCGTCCGCGGCCCGCCGCGTGAAGGTCAAGAGCAAGATCCGCTCGGGCGCCACACCCTGGGCCAGTAGGTGGGCCAAGCGGGCGACCAGCGTGCGCGTCTTGCCCGTCCCGGCGCCTGCCACCACCACCAGCGGCTCGTCACCGTGTTCGGCCACCTCGCGCTGGGTTGCTGTCAGGCCGGCCAGTGCATCTACGAAAGCGAACACTTGTTCGAGTATACGAGGCGGTCTGTCGCCAGTCGGGATACGAGTGGTGCGTGGAAGACTCTCCCCATGCCGGTTCCCGTCAGCGTCCAGTCTGCGCGTCCGCGTACGACCACCGGCCCGTCGACCACCATCATCAAGCCGGTGGGCCCACGGTGCAACCTCGACTGCACCTACTGCTACTACCTGCCGACCGCCGCCTCCTTCCCGCCCGACGAGCGCTTCACGATGCCTCCAGCCGTCCTCGAGGCCGTGGTGACCCAGGCCCTGGCAGCCGCCCCCGGACCCGTCGTGCACTTCGTGTGGCACGGGGGCGAGCCGCTGCTCGCCGGCCGCCCCTTCTACGAGCGGGCCTTCGCCCTCCAGGAGCGCCTCACGCCGACCGGATGGACCGTGACCAACTCGATTCAGACCAACGGCACCCTCCTCGACGACCGCTGGGCTGACTTCCTCGTCGCCCACCGCGTGGCCGTCGGCCTCAGCATCGACGGCTCAGCACGCACCCACGACCGCCTGCGCCTGGATCGGAGGGGACGACCCACCTACCAGCGCGCCCGCGCCGGCTTCGAGCGCCTGGCCCAGCGCGGCGCGCCCCCCGACGTGCTGTGCACCGTCAACGCCGAGACAGCCGCGCGGCCGCTCGAGGTCTACGACTCCCTGACCGGACTCGGGGCTCGGTGGATCCAGTTCATCCCCGTCGTCGAGGAATCTGACGGCTCTCCGACGCCGGCCGCCGTGTCTGCCGGCGCCTACGGCGCGTTCCTCACCGCCATCTTCGACCGATGGGTCCGCCACGACATCGACCGGGTGGTCGTCCAGACCTTCTTCGAGGGACTGCTGGCCGCAGCCGGGCGTCCCGGCTCGTTGTGCGTGAGCGCCGAAACCTGTGGCCAGGTGCTCGCCGTCGAGCACGACGGCTCGGTCTACAGCTGCGACCACTTCGTGCGCCCCGAGTTCCAGCTGGGCTCGGTGCTCGTCGACTCGCTCGCGACGATGGCCACGAGCGCCCGCCAGCACGCCTTCGGCCAGTCCAAGCGCGACGCGCTCGATCCCGAGTGCGTCGCGTGCCCCGTCCTCGCCTACTGCCACGGCGGGTGCCCCAAGGACCGCGGGCGCTACGGCTCGCCGTTGGGTCGCAATGCCCTGTGTGCCGGCTACCGCGCCTTCTACCTCCACGCGGCGCCACTGCTCACGCGCATGGCCGAACTCGCGGCCACTGGCGGCCGGGCCTCCTCGATCATGGCCGAGCTCGCTGCGTCCGAGGAGTCCCTGCGCGCCCAGCTGGCCCACGCGGGGCGCAACGAGCCCTGCCCGTGCGGCAGCGGTCGCAAGTTCAAGCAGTGCCACGGGCAACTCGTGCGCTAGCCCCGCGACTCCTGCCCGCCCGACCGAACTGGTCGACCCGCAAGCGCCGCACCCATCTGCCGGCTCCGCGAAGCGCCACGTCGCCCGAGCGACCGGGCTCGTGCCCGGGTGACTCATACCCCCCGGGGTATCGATATACTGACCAGACCCACGCCAGAGCTAGGAGACCGTGTGTACCAGCAAGTCGATCTCGGCCACTTCGCCGCCGCCCACGCCGATGGCGCCCTCGTCGTCGATGTTCGTGAGCCCCACGAGTACGAGTCGGGACACGTGCCCGGAGCGCACCTGATCCCCTTGGGCGTACTGGCTCACCGAGCATCCGAGCTGCCCAAGGGCCATCCCATCTACGTGATCTGCCAGAGCGGCAGCCGGAGCCACCACGCTGCTGGCCTGTTGCACCAGCTCGGCCACGACGTGCGCTCGGTGCTCGGGGGCTTCGCGCACTGGGCGTCGGCCGGCCACCCCGTGGTGCGGGGCACGCGCGCCAACGCCGGCTGAACGCAGCAGCCGGCTGCCCCCTGGCGCGTCGGGCGCACACCTCCGCGTGGCTTCATGCCGGACAGGAGCGCCTCCCGAGCCGCCCCGGTTCGTCGCTCGGTCACGCCCCTAGCGTGTCCGTGACGTCGCCACCGCGACGACCCGGGGGGCGTGATGGAAAACGGTTCGGTCATTCTCGACACGTTCACGATTGAGCGGACCTACCCGGAGAGGGCGGCACACGTCTTCGCTGCCTTCGCCTCGCTCGAAGCGAAGAGCATCTGGGGCGACACCGGTGGCTTCGAATCCGTTGCGGGAGAGGCCGAGGAGTTCGACTTCCGCCCCGGGGGCCACGAGCGCTTCGTCATCCGAGTCGGAGACACGGACTATCGCTACGACGCGCAGTACTACGACATCGTGCCCGACGCCCGAATCGTCTACGCCTACGAGATGTACGCCAATGGTCGGCGCATCTCGGTCTCTCTGGCAACCATCGAGTTCCTCGAGACCCACGGCACCACCATCCTTCGGCTCCACGAGCAAGGCGCCTACCTCGACGGGATCGACGGGGCTGAGGCGCCGAGCCTTCGCCGCGAAGGTACCGCGGAGATGCTCGACGGCCTCGCGACGTATCTGGCCACGTCGGAATAGGCCGAAGGCCGCCCCGCAGCACTCCACCCGCTCGGACGCAACCCCTCGCTCCAGAGGAATTGTCCGGGGGTGGCAACACTGTGGAGCAGAGGAGCCGCTCGATGTCCCGACGGTGCGGGATCGGCGACCAAGCACCGCCCACGAGAGTCGACACCACTGAGCGGCTTCTCAGTGATTCAGCGAGTCCGCGAGGGCGCATCCCTAACGTTCCCAAGAGCGGCCGTCGGCCGCCGAGGGGGCATCATGGCGGGGTCAAACATCTCACGACGGCGCGTGCGCATTATCGCCTCGATGCTAGGGAGCGCCGCCCTCGTCGCGGGAATCACCGTGGCGACTGCCGCTGGAGGAGCACGGGTCAGCCGGCAGGATTCTGGCGTCTCGGGCCAGGGCGTCTACACCGTGACCCTCACCTACCCGGACTCCGGGGTCAGTCCGCTGGTCTTCCAGGCGAGTGGCTTCGCGTTGAGTGGTTCGACAACTTCATTGTCGAGCCAGTCAACGGGCGCAGCTGGCATCAGCTTCTCAACGTTCACGATCACCCGCTCTGTTGACGCCATGACACCGTCCATCCTCTCGGCGTTCAAAAGCGGGCAGGGGTTCACCACGGCGACGGTGACGAACACCCGCGCCGTAGCCGGAACGACCACCTTCACCATCACCCTCAGCCCGGTCCGCATCACATCGATTGCTTGGGACGCCGCGGCGAACGGTGCACCTCAGGAGTCACTCTCGCTCAAATTCATCCAGATCACGTGGGCATAGGCCGCTAGACCGGCCGGCATTGACGGGTCTTCCTCGCTCAAGGAGGGTTGCGGGAGTTGAGGCAGCCTGTTGGCAAGCGAGACGGCTGGAGGCTTTCTGCGGCGGTGGCCCGCCATGAGACTCCGTGCTGACCGGCACTGCTTGTCGGTTCGTCCGATGCCATCCCAGCGGGTGAGCGCGGGGTGCCCATGTGCGACCTGGCGCCATGGTGATCGTGGTGTTCGCACCGTCCGTGAGGAAGGCGGTGACGGTGAAACAACGAACGGCATCCGCGACGCTCGGCGCCGTCGTTGCCTCGAATCCCCAGGCGTTATGACTCGCCCGGTGGGTCATTGCCCCGGTGTCGAGAGGGGCTCCAGCAACGGTCGCTGGCGCACCGCCGCTCCTTGGCGACCTCGAACGACGCGCTCACCTGGTCAACGTTCTTCGTCGGTGAATCGCCCCACGGCACCGGGGCGGCAGCGCAACACGCGCACCGCGGGAATCTGACACTCAGACACTTTGAACCTAATTCTGTGACCTCGCGTTCCCCGCACGTGCGGGTCGAGATGTAGCATCGCGCCGGACGGCCGCCGCGCCGTTGTTGCTCGCCGGACCGCCTGAAGCACACCGCGATGGGGGCCGCATCGAGGCCCCAGCGGGAAGGGGGGGGCCGTGGTGAGGGTGACCCATTCTTGGACTCGAAAGTTCGCACGCGGCACCACATTTGCGGTCGCGACTGCCGTAGTGATCGCCGTACCCGGACTCTCGTTCGCCGGTGGCGCGCAGGCGGCGACGCCACGCGTACCGCCTAGGCCGAGCGCGGCCCACGAGCGTCTCTGCAGCCCCGTGCACGTCGAGCTGGCCAACCTGCCCGCGAAGTCGACGGACCCCCTCATCCTCTACGGCCCCGGGCGTCAGAGCCGACCCTTCCCCGCGTCGGGCTCCCTGTGCCTCACGGAGCCGGGCATCTACCACGTCGTGGCGCGTCCCGTCCTGTTCAAGAACCGACTCGGGCGCTGGTGGCACGCGTTCCCGACGACGGTGTCTGGGGTGCAGCACAACGAGGTGTTCACCGTGGACGTGACGTCTCCTCCCTCGATGCTGCCCCGGCTCCTATCGGTCAACTACTACGACCAGGCTCCGCTCACCACCGTCGTCCTGGCCCGGCCCGACCTGGTGCTCCCCCAGGGCCGGTTGCTGCCCGCCTTCGGCGCGCTGAGCATCCGACGCAGCGGAGTCGTCGGATCGCTGCGTCCCGGCGACATCGTCGTCGCACCGGTCAGCCCGGGACTCCCTCACGGACTCCTCGGCTCGGTGACCTCCTCGCGCTCGGTCGGAACCACCTACCAAGTCGTCACGAGTAAGGTCTCGCCCTTCCGCGCGTTCTCGCGCGGGCATCTCGTCCTCTCAGTCGCGCGCTCGTCGGCAGTTTCCGACAGCTTGGCCACACTGGGTGGCGAGGCCTCCCTAGCACGATCCCACCAGGACCTCGGCGTCGGTTGCGGCAACAACTTCACCGTCAGCGGATCTGCGTCGTTCCAACCGAGTGCGTCGCTGAGCCTCGGCTGGTCGTGGGGACCGTGGTATGCCCCGTGGCAAGCGAATATCTCCGGCAGCTTCTCCCTCAATCCAGGAGTCTCCAGTCAGCTGACCGTGTCGGCGACGAGCGGCATCCACTGCCAGATCTCCGAGGACCTCGCCACGGTTCCCATCGCAACGGTGTGCACCGAGTTCGGCTGCTTCACCTTCAACCTCGTCGCGACCGCCTCGCTCGGGGGATCCGTCGGCGTCGCCTTCAGCCAGACACTGAGCGAGTCGCTCACCGGTGGTGTGGGCGCGTCATTCGGCTTCGGCTACAACGGCTCGAACTTCCAAGGAACGAACACCCTCAGCCTGGTGGGGACATCATCGGCCAGCACGGCGTGGTCAGGATCGGTCGGGTTTGGCATCGGGCCGACCCTCCAGGTCCTCTACGGCATACCGGACGTCGCCGGCGTGGGTCCCGAGGTCGGCGTCCAGGACACCGCCACGCTCAACTCGACGACGACCGGGTGGACGGCGAACGGCGGCGTCTCGGCCTTGGTCGGGGTCGCGATGTCCGCGCTCGGGTTCTCCTACTCGGACTCGACCAGCATCCCGATCGTCGGGGTCACCCTCGATTCCGGATCCTGGCCCACGCAGCCGAGCCCGCCGCTCAGCGTGGTCGCCTCCCCGGACGCCGCAACGCCACAGACCTCGGTCGATGTCTCGTGGCAGCCGCCGGTCTGGCCGGGCGCGTGCGGGCTGAGCGGATATACCGTCACCGCGGGCACCGCGTCCGTGAACGTGGGGGCCAACGCGACCTCGGCGACCCTCACGGGCCTGTCGGCGGACACCACGTACACCGTCACGGTGACCGCCACCACGACCGGGTGCGGCTCCAGCCAGGCGACGGCGAACGTGACGACAGCACCACTCGCCCCACCGGGCCCTCCATCCATCACGACGGTGGTCTCTCCCGGGGGAGGGGGACGACCCGCCGGGTCGATCACGTTCGAGCCCCCCGCGCCGTGCCCGACCTGCGCCGCGGTCAGCGGCTACGTCATCACGTGGTCCGGTGACGGGACCTCCGGCACCACCGCAGCGCCGGGTTCCCCCGACGTCTTCCCACTCCCGGCGTTCGGGACGCCGTACGTGGTGACCGTCGCGGCCACGAGTAGTGCCGGTCCGGGCGTGGCCAGCCGCCCATTCACGTTCACGCCCCGCGGGCTCCCCAGCGCCCCCCTCGACGTCACGGTCACGTCCGGGCCCCTCTCCTCGGGTGGCCATACGAGACCTGCCGCGACGCTCAGCTGGCAGCCGCCCGCCTCCGACGGCGGTGAGGCGCTCACGAGGTACTGGATCACCTGGTCGGACGGCGTCGTGAACCAGGCCGCCTCGGCTGGCACCTCAGCGGTCATCAATCTGCCGGCGTGGGGCACGCCCTACAACTTCTGTGTCCAGGCCATCAACTCCTTGGGCCTCGGGCCGACATCGCCCTGCGTGTCGACGACCGCGTTCACACTGCCGGATGCTCCAAGCGCGCTGACCGCCTCCCCGCCCTCCAATGGCAACACGAACGTCACGTGGTCGCCTCCGACCTTTGATGGTGGGACCCCGGTCACCGCGTACGAGGTCGATTGGGCCGGACCGGGAACGTGGGGCGAGCAGACCGCGTCCGGAACGTCAGCGACGGTGTCCCTGCCGGGAACGGGAGTCTACGAGCTGACCGTCTTCGCGACGACTCTCGCCGGCGAGAGTCCCGCGAGTCCCGCGGTCTGCGTCACCAGCGGCACCACCGTCCCCTGCGCGCCAACCATCGCCTCGACGACAAGTGGAATATACGCGCGCCCTGCAACCGTGACCTGGACGGCTCCGATCAATACCGGGAACGAACCGATCATCTCGTATACGTTGACGTGGACGGGCCCCGCCTCGGGATCGATGACCCATGCAGCAACGGTCGGCACCTCGGTGTCCATACCAGGGCTGCCGGTCGGCAGGTACTTGGTCGTCGTTCGCGCGACCAACGCCCAAGGAACGAGCCTGCCCTCGGCGCCGGGGTCATTCCAGATGTTGACCAAAAAGAACCCGCCGCCGAAGTTGTGACGTCACTCGTCTCACCGGTGTCTGCCACCCGCAGCCATCCACGACCCAGCATGGTGCACCGGCAGACCGGGATCATCGTGCGCTCACCTACCACCGGGCACCGCGACCCGAGTCGCCCGATGTCCAACGGTCGACGTCCCGGCCACCGTTCACCGGCCGTCCGAGTTCGCAAGGCGCTCCCCTGTCCCCGCCGCGGTCGCGCCGGTCCGCCGTGCAGCGCGTGGCACACCCCCCGCGGGGGGATGCGGCCCCGCTAGGGCGGTGCGGCCGTGGCACGAGTGGGCTCCACGCGCGAGGGCATCACCTGGACCCCGTGGCCCGACGACGATGACCCCGACCATCACTAACCGGATGGGTCCCCGGCGCCAAAGCGATCACCCGACCGCGCTCGGGTCCACGCTCTCGGCGAGAGAGGTCGGTCAGCCCTCGAGATGTGCCGATGCTGGCAGCGTCAGGCGCTGTTGCCGCACCGCGTCCCTGCGGATTCCGCAGCACGGCAACAGCGCCGCCTCTCTATGACGCAGGACGCCCGTCCGGGCCAGTCCGCTAGGTCCTCACTGACTGACGGCCACGCCCGCCACCATGCCCTGATCGCTCACCAACGTCGTCACACCGGACCCGTTGAGATTCGCAGACAGGATTGATCCCGTGTTGGCGTTGGCCCAGTAGACGTGACTCGCGTCCACGGCAATGCCGTCAGGGTGCGCCTGACTCGCAACCAGCGTCGTCGGGCTCGATCCGTCGAGACCCGCCGTCCAGATTGCGCCATCCGTCCCCGAGTTCGATCCGGTCACCGCCCAGTAGATGCCAGAAGCACCGACCGCGATCGCGAAGGGGTAGGGATCCGTGGCGACGATGTGTTGTGCACCGGAACCGTCGAGGTTCGACATCCAGATCCAACTGTCGGCAGTGTCGACCCAGTAGATGTGACTCGCGTCAACGGCAATCGCCGCAGGTTCCCACGTGCTGGAGACCAACGTCGTCACGTTCGAACCGCTCAGGTCGGCCCTCATGATCGTGTTGTCCCCGTAGCTGGTCCAGTAGATGTGACTCGCGTCAACGGCAACACCGTAGGGATTGTTCAGGCCCGAAATCAGAGCATGGGAGTTCGCACCGTTCAAGTCGGCCTCCATGATCGCGCCACCACCACTCGAGGCATCGACTGCCCAGTAGAGGTGACTGGCGTCAACCGCCACCCCGAAGGCGCCGGTCGGCCCGGCGGCCACGGTCGTTACCCCCGTGCCGTCGGGATTGGCTGCCCCGATGATGCCGGTGTTGAAGACGGCCCAGTACAGGCCGTGACCGATGACCGGGGGCACCACCGAAGCCTCGTTCGAATAGTCGGAGGTGGCACCCGTGCCGCTGACGGCCTCCACGACGAAGTACGTCGTGACCGAGGGAACCGGAGTCACGTCGTAGCTCGTGGAGGTCGCGGAGCCGAGGAAGCTGTACGGCCCACCGGAGACCTCAGAGCTGAGGACGGTGTAGTGATCGAGCGATCCGGTGGCCGCCGTCCAGGACAGGGACACATAGGGAACTCCGGAGCCGTTGACCACGTTCGCCGTCAAGTTCGTGGGCGCACTTGGGGGAGGCGTGTCCTGCAGGGTGAGCGTGGCCGTAGAGACATCGCCAAGGCTCCATCTGCGGCTCGGAGCGCTCAGAGTCAGTTTGACCGTCGGTTCTCCAACGCTATTCGCAAACGTGGGCACACTGACCGTGACCAAGGTCTGGCCCGACTTGAAGTCGACAGTCGTCGAGACCTCCGTGTAATCGGTGCCTGGTATCGCTGAAACGCTCGAGGTCGCGAACGTGACGCTGGCCGGTCCGTGACTCGCCGTACGAATCACGTTGATCGTCGCACTGTCGCCCTTGACCACGTAGTAGTTCGCACAATCAAAGGAAATCTGCATCGGCGGCTTCGGTGCCCGTGCGGCCGCCACGCTCGTGGCGGTCACGCCCACCACGATGAGCCCCGCAGCGATCCCCGTCAAAAATCTCTTGATATACATTGACCACTCTCCTTTGCAGGATCACGGCCACGCGGTCCGCCATCTCAGCGGCCCCGGTTGAGGTGAGATCGTCAGTGCCCGTATCTCTTGTTTCCGGGCCTCCGACTCGCACCTATCTCGGGCAGAGACCAGGCTTGTCATCGCCCCGTGGGGCGTGTCTACCACGTCGGTGGCACCGCGGCGTGATGGCTCGTCTGGGTCATCCTCGTACACGGCGCCGTAGCGTGGCGACGCCGGTGGATCCTCTGACACCGTCTGGCGCGGAAGTGAACCCAGCGCCGTCACGGTGATCTTGGGCCCGAGCGGCGACAAGTTGCCAGGGACTTTGGTCCCTAAGCGACGCCGCAGCCCGCTGGAGGCGCCTCCTAGCGGTTCGAGTCTCTCGAAGCTGGGGCATCCAGCGCTGGTATCGCACCGGCCGCGACCGACCTGCAACTGGGCATCTCGGGCCAGGCGCACGAGCGTCCCCAAGGCTGAGACTTCGAGGCGGCGTCCGGATTCGAACCGGAGTACGGGGCTTTGCAGGCCCCTGCCTAACCACTCGGCCACGCCGCCAGAGCGACCATCCTACCCATCAGGGTCGCTCGCCCCGGACACGCACCCTGAGGAGGTCCGACACCTTGGTAGCGTCAAGTTGTGGCTGACGACCGATCGGCCTTCCGTGTGCGTGTCCGGGGCGTGTACGCCCTGGTGATGTTCGGCGCCGCCTTCGGCTTCGTCGAGGCGGCCGTCGTCTACGACCTGCGCCACATCGTGGGCGCGCCCTCCCCCGTCGCGCCCACCCACTACCAGACGATCTTGAATCTAGGCTTCATCACCTTCATCAAGCCCTACCGGACCCTCGTCGCCACCAGCGCCCTCGGGCGCGTGGAGACCGTTCGGGAGGCTTGCACCCTGGTGATGCTCTTCGCGGTCGCGTGGCTCGCCGCCCACCGCTGGACCCGACGGCTCGGCGCCTTCCTGGTCGCCTTCGGCACCTGGGACGTGACCTACTACCTGTGGCTCCGGGTCATCGCCCACTGGCCGGCGAGCCTGTTGACCCGCGACGTCTTCTTCCTGATCCCCGTGCCCTGGATCGGCCCGGTGCTGACGCCCCTCGTGATCAGCGCGCTGCTCGTCCTGGGTGGCGTGCGGCTCTACCTGCTGGCAGAGACCACCTAGCGCGATGCGGACCTAGGACGACGACTTCGAGTGCCGCAGGCGCCAGTAGATCCAGGCCACAGCCACGATCACGATGATGAGGCCCAACTTGGCCAGCAGCGCGATCGCCGACGCGACGAGGGACGCGAGCACGATGACCACTGCGAGCGCGATGACTGCGAACACCACGTAGCGGGCCACGGGCCACCTCCTGACCCCAGTGTAAGTCAGTCCCCCGAACTCTCCTGGTCAGGCCCGAAGGCGGTCCGGCCGCGCTGGCGCGGGGGCTCGACCCCACTGGTCCGCAGGTCGGCCGCGGTGCCCAGGGCCGTGCGGCCGAAGCGCCGCCGGATCTCGTCGATGGCGTCGCGCAAGCCGGCCCGGTCGCTCTGGTGCTGGCGCGAGCTCGCCGCCGCCGCGCTGAGGACGTCATCAGGAGCCGCGTCGACGTCGAGGCTCAGCTGGACCTGGGACCCCGCGCGCGGTCGCAGGCTCCCGGCGTAGAGCCCGAGCAGGCGCACCGCCTGGGTCAGCGGCACCGACTCCAGCAGGGCCCGGGCGACCTGTCGCAGCCCGCCCGCGTCGTCGATCCCGAAGTCCAGGGTCTGGGAGCGCGACACCGACGTCCGGTCGTCGTAGCGCACGACGACGGTGACGGTGTGGGCTACCACGCCGCGCTCGCGCAGCACGCCGGCCACGACCTCCGCGTGGCCGCGCAGGTCACCGTGGAGCTCGGCGCGCGACTGGCGCGACACGGCGAAGGTCTCGTCGTGGCCCACCGACTTGGCGACCCGGTCCGCCACCACCTCGCGCGGGTCCTCGCCGCGCGCATACGCCGCCAGCTGGCCGGCCATCGCCGGGCCGACCTTCGTCGCGAGCGCGTGGGGGTCGAGGCCCCGCAGGTCCCGGACGTGCCGCAGACCGAGGCGCGCCAGCTTGGCCGCCGTCGAAGGACCGACGCCCCACAGGGCGTCGACCGGCAGGGTCTCGAGCCACTCGGCCTCCAGCTGGGGCGAGACCCAGAGGACTCCGGGCCCCGGAGTGATCCCGTGGGGCCCGACGCGCGGCTTGGCGCGCTTGGATCCCAGCTTGGCGAACAGCTTGGTGCGCGCCACGCCGACGGCACTCTCGAGGCGGAGCTCATCGCGGATCCGTTGGCGCAGGCCGCGGGCCAGCTCGAGGGGTCCCGGGGCCAGCCGGCGTCTCCCGCGCACGTCGGCGAAGGCCTCGTCGAGGCCCAGGGGCTCAACCACCGGCGTCAGGTCTACAACCAGGGCCCGGAACCGGCGCGAGTACTCCTCGTACCGGTCGAAGTGCCCCGGCACCACGACCAGATCCGGGCACGCGCGCCGCGCCAGGGCCGTCGCCATGCCGCTGCGCACCCCGAAGCGCCGCGCCTCGTAGGTGGCGCTGGCGACGACCCCGCGCGTACCAGCGCCGCCCACCACCACCGGGCGCCCCCGCAGTGTCGGGTCGTCGAGCAGCTCCACGGAGGCGAAGAAGGCATCGAGGTCGACGTGCAGGACCGGGGCGTCGTCGACGCGCGGCTCCCTACCAGGTGAGCTCGACACTCCGGAACGCCTCGCCGTGCGCCACACCGACCGGCCGACCCGCCTGCTCGGCGCGCACCGCCACGATCTCGCGGATCTCCGCGTCCTCGGCGCCGAGCTGGGAGGCGTGGGCCAGGACCGCCGCGGTCTTGGCCTGGATGGTGCGCGAGATGTCGACGACGACGTCGGGCTCGTGCGTGCCCGACAGCAGCAATCGACCCACCTGGTGGGGCGGGCCGGCGTCGGGGAAGTACAGGGGCATGCCCGCCGCGGGAGCGACGGCATCGAGCAGCGCCCAGCCCGTCTCGCGGTGGTCGCGGTGGTTCACGTAGACACCCCCGAAGAAGACCGCCGTGGGATCGGGCCCCACCACCACCTCGGGACGGTGATCGCGCACGACGCGCACCAACTGGGCGCGCAGGTCCAGATCGTTGTCGACCTCGCCGTCGGGCACGCCGAGGAGGACCACCGCGCTCAAGCCGAGGATCTCGGCTGCCCGGTCCACCTCCCCGCGCCGCCGGGTGGCCAGCGCCGGACCGTCCACCGAGTGGCCGTGCGAGCCCTTCGAGCCGTCGCACACCACCACGAGCGCGACGTCCGCACCGTCGTGGGCCCACTGGGCCAGCATCCCGCCCGCGGCGACGTCCGCATCGTCCGGGTGGGCGTAGACGGCCAGCGCCCGGCGCGGCTGCAGTCGGAGCGCGCGCACTACGAGCGGATCTTGGGAGCGGTGGCCTTCACGAGGAGGCCGATCTCCCGGGCGAAGTCCTCGGTCCCCTCGAACCCCTTGTAGACCGACGCGAAGCGGACGTAGGCCACGTCATCGATCGTGCGCAGCGCGTCGAGGGCCGCCCGGCCAATCTCCTCGGAGGGGACGTCGCCTCCGCGGGCTCGCATCTCCTCTTCGATTCGGGTGACCACCCCGATCAGGACGGCCTCGTCCACCGGTCGGTTCTTCGCCGCCGCGGTCATGCCCGCCAGCAGCTTGGCCCCGTCGAAGGCCTCGCGCCCTCCCGAGCGCTTGACGACCACCAGGGCCACTTCCTCAATGCGCTCGAACGTCGTGAAGCGCTGGCCACAGGCCGCGCATTCTCGGCGGCGACGGATTGCCGAGCCATCCTCGGCCACCCGTGAGTCCACGACCCGGTCCTCCCCGGCCGCGCAGTACGGACAGCGCATCACGGAAGGATACACGGCGCCAGACCGTCCCCAGGGTCTCAGGGCACCACGATGTGCTCACCCGGGAGCACGACCGACGAGCCGAGCTCGGCGACCAGGGCCCGCCGCGCCGCCGCCGGGTCCACCGGGTTCAGCACCACGGCGATCTCGCCCAGCGTCTCGCCCGGAGCCACCACGTACACGCTGCCCGCTGCCGGCTGTGACCCGGTGGCCAGGTCGGTGGGCAGCCCCGCCGCCGTGGCGCCGCCCCACGCCAGTGATCGCGAGCCGAGCACCGCCCCGGCCGCCAGCAGCACGGCCAACGCGCCCACGGCGTGGCGGCGCGACCGGATCCGGGCGCGCTGGGCACGCCGCTGGGCCAGCGTCGGCCCGCTGGGGGCTTCCAAGAGGCGCAGATGCCGCGGCGCGGCGACCGGCTCGATTGTCACGACCTGTGCGACCATCATCCCTCCTACGAACACTCGTTCGTAGTGTAGCGAACAGGTGTTCGGAATGCTAGTGGCAGCCTTCTCCCTGATCAGGCGCTGGCGAGGGCCGACAGCGCCCGACCAACCCGTCCGAAGCTGCTCGCTCGATGGCGAGGTCGGCGACCTCGCAGCACGTCACCGGCCTCGTCGAGGTCGCGCACCAGCACGATGCGTCGCGTGCGAACCAGGCGCGCGCACTCCGCGGCCAGGTGGGCGCTCGCGAAGTCGTTGGAGTCCGTGACCTGCCCGTCGGTAACCCACACGACGGGCTCGCCCGGTCGGCGCCGGTGGAGCGCCCACGCCAGCGCGGGGCCGTCGACCCCGTTACCCACGTGACCGCGCGGCGGCACCACCACCTGGTGGCGGGGACCAGCCAGGATCCAGGCGTTGGGCGTGGTTCCGTCGTCGCCGGGCCGGTGGCTGTAGCCGAGGACCCACGAGCCCGGCGCCTGCGCGACCAGGTCGGCCAGCTGTGCCGGCTGCAGGTCCATCGATCCGGACTGGTCCAAGACGACCACGCCGCCGCGACCCGGTGCCCTCCGCGCGAAGGCCCGACGCTGGTCGTCGACGAGGAGGCGGCTCGGATAGCGCAGCGCGACGCCCTCGACGCTCGGGCGCCACCGCGGCGAGCCGGGTGCGTGGCGGCTCCTCGCGGGCAGGTCGGGTGACAGCACCAGGTTCGCGAAGCTGCCGGTTGCCACCAGGCGGCTGGGCGAGGCCCGGAGCCGCTCGCGCACGCGCCGGCGGCCCTCTTCGCCCCCACCGGGCGGCTGGCCGAGGAGGGCGCTGACCAGGCGCGCTACCGGGACGGTGACCTCCGTGTAGCCGCGGGGCAGCCCCTCACCTCCCAGGGAAGTGCTGCCGAGCTCGGCTGGTCCCCGGTTCTTCACGATGCCCAGCACCCGCGTCCGCACGGCCCGCAGGGCGCTGGCCCAGTCGGGCTCGTGGCGTCGGATGCCCGCGAGGTACCCGCGTTCGGCGCCCGTTCCCAAGACGGCCAGCCAGAAGCACAGTGCCTCGTCCCACTCCCCAGCCTGCGCCAGATGCTCGCCGCCGTGCCGCTCCGATCCATCGACCAGCTCCTCGACAGGGAAGCCCAAGCGCGCGGCGATCGTGTTGACGCGGAACTCCTCGGCGCACTCGAGGGCTCGGGGCCCGACACCCGCGGGCAGCGCCGCAGCAACCGCGGGGCTGACCCGGGCGTGGATCAGCTCGTGGGCGCGCACGACGCGCGCGCTGGTGTCGGGACCGAGGGGAACGCGCAACACCCGTCCTCGAAGGTCACAGCTGGCGTCGCCGCGGCGCCGCGACCCTCGCTCGATGCGCCACGCGCTCGCTTCGACGTCGCCGCGCGCCGCGGCGATCTCCGGGTAGACGCTCACCGCAGCACGGCCACACGCAACGCGTCCAGGATGTCGGCCGCATGCTCGTCGCCAAAGACCAGCCGGGCCGCCTCGTCCCCGCCCAGGTGCGACCGCAGCTGGTCGAAGGCGTAGAAGCTGCGCAGGGATGTCCGGCGCTGACCCTCGGCGAGTGACCCGGCCAGGGCCGCCTGGCGCAGGTCGCCGCTGAGACTCGCCACGGCGGCGACCGGCGGGCGGTCGATCCGGATCCGGAGCGCGAACCGGTCGCGCAGCGGGGCCGGGAGGTCCTCCAGCTCGTCCAGGTTCGTCGTGACGACCACGGAGAACTCGGGACCGGGTGTCAGCCACTCACCGGTCTCGGGGTTGCGCCAACGCGCCGACGCCGTCGAGTCGGTCACCGTCAGCAGCGTGGACAGGGCGTCGCCCGACGCGCGGTCGATCTCATCGACGACCAGCCGCCCGCCCCGGCCCCCCGCGGCCGTCCAGGCGCGCAGCGCCGGTCCGAGCCGCCACGCCCAGGTGCCATCGCCCCGGGGCATCCACGACCCGATGATCTCGGCCGACGTGAGGTCCTCGGTGCACGTCAGGCGCTCGGCGACCACACCCCCCGTCTCCAGGTGCAGCGCGGCGTACGTCTTTCCCGTTCCCGGTGGGCCGTACAGTACCAATCGGTCCATCCCGGCGGCCAGCACCGCCGCCACGTCCTGCCAGCACCGCGCGCTCTCGTCCACGTCGCTCCCTTCGTCGCGACGTCCCAACGGTCGTCAGGACTGGGCGAGTCGCTCCAGGATCGGGAGGGCCTGCTCCAAGACTTTGCGCTCCTCTGGACTGAGCGTCGCCAGTCGCTCCTCGATCCCGACGGCGCGGGCGCGGCGCAGCTCCACCAGGGTCGCCGCGCCCGCCGGCGTGAGCGAGACCAGCGCCGCCCGGCCATCGGCCGGGTCGGCGCAGCGCTGGATCAGGCCGCGTTCCTCGAGTCCCGCGACCAGTCGCGTCACTGCTGGCGCGACCAAAGACTCGTGGGTGGCCAGCGAATTCATCCGCAACGGGCCGCTCTCTTCGATGGTCGCCAGGGCGGAGATCTGGGACGCCGACATCCCGGCCGCCCCGTGCCGCCGGATCATGCGCATCAGGCGTCCGGTCACTAGCTGCAACCGCGCGGCCGTGCTCACGACGCGTCTCGTCATCGCACCACGTCGCTCTCGATGGCCAGCTCGCCGGGCACCGCTGCGCCCGCGAGCGTCAGGTCGCCCACGTGCTCGTGGGGCGTGTGGTGCTTGAAGACGAAGCGCCCGCCCCGCAGCACCGAGGCGACGGCGCCGATGACACTCATGACGAACGCGGCCAGGAACACGATGATCAGACCGTGGTGGAAGGGACTCACGATGAGGCTGGGGAAAAATCCCTTCCCCGTCAGGACCGCCCACTGGGCATGGGTCACGTGGGCCGCCGCGGGCGAGACCAGCAGCGTGCGCAGCGGGTTGTAGCCGAGGAACGACGAGAAGATGGAGGCCACGGCCGGCAGGTGGGCCACCGCGTGGGCCGTTGCCGGAGCGACGCCGTGCCGCGACAGGCCGCGCAGGAGCGAACCGGGCAGCGAGTTGGTCAGGCCCGCCACCATCAGCGAGAAGAAGATGCCGATGGACAAGACCATGCCCGCGTTCATGAACGCCGACTGGATGCCGGCTGCTGCGCCACGCTGCGAGGGCGGTACGGCATTCATGACCGCCGTGGTGTTGGGAGCCGAGAACATGCCGCCGCCGACGCCGTTGAGCGCCACCATGACCGCGAAGGCCCAGTACGGGAAGTTCGTCGGGATCATCAGCAACCCGATGAAGCTCACCGCGAACAGCGCCATGCCGGTCGTGGACAACGCCCGTGCGCCGTGCCGGTCCGACAGGGCCCCCGAGAGCGGCCCCGCCACCAGGAAGCCCAGGGTCAGCGGCAGCAGGTAAATACCCGCCCACAGGGGCGTCGACGTGAAGTTGAAGCCGTGGAGGGGCAGCCAGATGCCCTGGAGCCAGATGATCAGCATGAACTGCAAGCCACCACGGGCGACCGCGGACAAGAAGGCGGCCGCACTGCCCGCGGCGAAGGCGCGAATGCGGAACAGCCGCAAGTTGAACATCGGCTCGGGCACCCGCAGCTCGATCCACAGGAACCCGGCGAGGAAGACGACCCCGATGGCCAGTGCCGACACCACCAGGGGAGACGTCCAGCCCATCGAACTCGTCCCGTAGGGCTGGATCCCGTACACGATGGCGACCAAGATCGACGTCAGTCCGACGGCGAAGGTGGCGTTGCCCCACCAGTCGATGCGGGCGGGCGTACGGACCCCGTTGTCGTGCAGGCTGAGATAGGCCCACACCGTTCCGAGCAGGCCGAAGGGCACCGACACCCAGAAGATGATCCGCCAGTCGACGATCGACAGCAGCCCGCCCAGGATCAGGCCCACGAACGAGCCGCCGATGGCGGCCACCTGATTGATGCCCACGGCGAATCCGCGGCGATCCTCCGGAAAGGCGTCCACGATGATGGCGCTCGAGTTGGCGAAGAGCATGGCCCCGCCCACGCCCTGCACGACGCGCCAGAGCACCAGCCACAAGGCGCCGCCACCGCCCCGCAGGGGATCGAGGGACAGCAGGATCGCCGCCCCGGTGAACACCGCGAATCCCAGGTTGTAGATCCGCACCCGGCCCAAGATGTCTCCCAGGCGTCCGAGGCTCACGACCAGCACCGCCGTGACGAGCAGGTAGCCCTGGAGCAGCCACAGGAGATAGCCGACGTTGCTCGACGACAGCGGATTGATGCCCACCCCGCGGAACACCGCTGGCAGCGAGATCAGGATGATCGAGCCGTTGATCGTCGCCATGAAGATGCCCAGCGTGGTGTTGGTCAGGGCGATCCAGCGGTAGCGATGATCGTTCGGGTCGCGTAACGCGCTCATCCGGGGCCCCTTCAGTAGTTACTTAACGTTAAGTAACTATAACGCCCACCACCCGTCTCGTGGTGCACCGGCCGCTCAGGCGCCTCCGTTCAGACGGCGTCCTCCCCCAGGTAGACGGCTCGCACCCGCGGATCGGTGAGCAGCACGTCGGCCCGGTCGGCCAGGGCGATCCGCCCGTTCTCCAAGACGTAGCCGCGATCCGCGAGGCGCAGCGCCTGGGCGGCGTTCTGCTCCACCAGCAGGATCGTCGTGCCCGCGTCCCGGATCTCGCCGATGATGCGGAAGATCGACTCGACCACCATCGGCGCCAGGCCCATCGAGGGCTCGTCGAGCAGCAGCAGGCGCGGCTGCCCCATCAGGGCCCGGCCAATGGCCAGCATCTGCTGCTCCCCACCCGACAGGTTGCCACCGAGCTGCTTGCGGCGCTCCTTCAAGATAGGGAATGTCGTGTACATGCGCTCGAGATCGTCGCTGTAGGAGCCCTTGCGCGCGAAGGCGCCCATCTCCAGGTTCTCCTCCACGGTCATCTGAGGGAAGATCCGACGACCCTCGGGCACGTGACCGATGCCAAGCGTGATGAACTCGTGGGCCGGTGTGGCCGACACGTCGCGGCCCTCGAACAAGATGTGGCCGCTGGTCACGCCGTGCAGCCCCGAGAGCATCCGCAGGGTCGTCGTCTTGCCGGCCCCGTTGGCCCCGAGCAGCGTCACGATCTCGCCCTCGTCCACGTCGAAGGACACCCCGTGCAGTGCCGTGATCGCCCCGTAGCGCACGACGGCGTCACGTACCTCGAGCTTCATCAGGCCTCCGCAGTGCTGGTGGTCCCGAGGTACGCGTCGATGACCACGGGGTTGGCACGAATCTCATCGGGGGTTCCCTCAGCGATGACGCTCCCGAAGTTCAAGACGTAGAGCCGCTCGGCCAGCGACATCACGAGCTTCATGTCGTGCTCGATCAGCAGGATCGACACGCCCATCTCATCTCGCACCCGACGGATCAAGGTGGCCAGCTCCCGCTTCTCCGAGGGGTTGGTCCCTGCCGCCGGCTCGTCCAGCAGGAGGACCTGGGGCTGGGTCGCCAGGCCGCGGGCGATCTCCAGGCGCCGCCGGTCGCCGTAGGACAGTGACGAGGAGATGGTGTTCGCCCGGTCCTGGAGCCCGACGAACTGCAGGAGCTTGACGGTGCGATCGTCGGACTGGCGCTCGTCGCGGCGTGTCAGTGGCCCGCGGAGCATCGCGCCCACGACGCCGATACCCCGGTGCGACTCGGCACCGATCTTCACGTTCTCGTAGGCCGTCAGGGCGCTGAACATCCGGGATGCCTGGAAGGTCCGCGCGACGCCGGTCGCGCTGACGCGATGGGCCTTCTTCCCGATCACCTCCATCGTCGACCCGTCTTGGCGCGTCAGGGTGATCGAGCCGACCTGGGGCCGGTAGACACCGGTCAGCGAGTTGAACAAGGACGTCTTGCCCGCCCCGTTGGGGCCGATCACGGCAAGGATCTCCCCGCGGTCCATGTGCAAGGACACGTCGTTCAGCGAGACGACACCGCCGAAGCGGAGGGTCACGTGGTCCACGACGAAGATGGACTCGCTCACGGGTTCTCCCCCGACAGCACCTCGTTCATGTGCCCCTCACCCGACTCGGTCAGCACGATCTCGCGGCGACGACGCCGCGACGGGATCAGTCCCATGGGCCGGAAGATCATCGTGACCATTAGCAGCGCGCCGAGGTACATGTACAGGTCCGCCGGCTGGTAGCCCGCGGGCGGCGTGTGCAGCAGGTACATCGAGCCCGTCTGGATCACCATGGCCCCCACGGCGACTCCGGCGATGGAGCCCATTCCACCGAAGATGACCAGGGCGAGGATGTTGATCGACACCTGGAGCGTGAACGTCGCCGGGAAGATGAAGATCGTCTGGGCCGCCGTCACCACGCCAGCGAACCCGGCACTCGCGGCACCGATAGCGAAGGCCATGACCTTGTACTTCAGCGGGTTGATGCCCACGGACTCGGCAGCCACCTCGTCCTCGCGGATGGCCGTCCACGCCCGCCCGACCCGGGAGTGCTCGAGGAGCGAGAACGCCACGATGAAGATCACGACGAACACCAGGATCAGGTAGTAGTACGGCACCGGATTCAGGGTCCATCGGTAGTGGATCGGTCCGAGGTTGATCGAGAAATGCGGGATGCCGTGCTTGCCGGTCACGCCGCCAGAGCCGTAGGAGCCTCCCGTGATGCCGTACAGGTTGTTGGCGAAGATCGTGATGATCTCCCCGAAACCGAGGGTCACAATCGCCAGGTAGTCGCCCCGGAGGCGCAGCGTCGGCGTCCCGAGCAGGACGCCCGCGATCATGACCAGCGCAATGGCCACCGGGATCGCGAAGAAGGGGTTCAGGTGGATGCCGAAGGGAGCCGGGGTGGGAAGCGAGCCCGTCACCCAGGCAGTGGCGTACGCGCCGATCGCGTAGAAGGCCACGAACCCTAGGTCGAGGAGCCCGGCGAACCCGACGACGACGTTGAGGCCCAGTGCCAGCAGGACGAAGACGGCGATCTGCTCGACCATCACGCTTTGCCAGTACTGGCTGGTGACCAGATGGGGGAAGATCACACCCAAGAAGATCAGGACGACGTAGAAGCCCCAGCGCACCGGCCGGTGCGCGAAAGCCCGCTTCGGGGGTGTCGTGAGGGTGCTGGCCGCGGTCCGAATTGTCGTGCCCCGCCGCAGCCAAAAACTCCAGATTCCCCACATCACGAGAGCGAAGATGAAGAAGAGCAGCCACCGGGGACCGGGGAAGAGGCCGAAGATCGAGACGTGTTCGCCGAACGAGCCGCTCGGCCCGACCGTGGGCTGCGTCGCCGAGCCCGAGGGGCCGGTCATCAAGGCAACGACGGCCATCGTCGCGAGAGACGTAATGAGCCGGCGCGACATCGGGGTGCGCAAAGCGGTCGTGATGCGGCTCATGCGGCCCGCCCGAGTCGCTCGCCGAGGATCCCCGTCGGACGCACCAGCAGGACGAGGACGAGGATTCCGAAGGCCACCACGTCGATGTAGGCGGGCTGGACGAAGGCGATCGACAGGCTCTCGACGACGCCGAGCAGGACGCCGCCGATCATCGCGCCGCGCAGGTTGCCGATACCACCCAGCACCGCCGCCGTGAACGCCTTGAGGGCGGGCACGAAGCCCATGGTATAGACGACGCCGGTACCGAGGCCGAGCAGGAATCCGCCGATCCCCCCGAGGGCGCCACCGAGCGCGAAGGTCAGGGCGATCGTGCGGTTGACGTCGACGCCCAGGAGCGAGGCGGTCTCGGAGTCCTGGGCCACGGCCCGCAGTCCGCGACCTAGGCGCGTGCGGCCGACGAACTGGTCGGCGAGGATCAGCATCGCGGCGCTCGCGATGACGATGACCATGTAGTACAGCTGGACCGGCGCCCCGAAGATCGAGAAGATCGGGTGGTTGATGTAGGGCTGGGGCACCGACAGGAGCACGCGCCCGAACTCCTTGCCCGCCAGATTGAACAGGAAGTAGGAGGCACCGATGGCGCTGATCAGGTAGGCGAGCTGGGGGGCGCGCCGTCGGCGCAGGGGCCGGTATGCCACCCGTTCGACGAGCATCGCCATCACGGCGCCCGAGACGCCGCCGGCCACCATGCCCACGACGAGGATCCACACGGTCGCCCACCCGTTGGGGATGGACGTCCCGATGACTCCTCGCAGCACGAAGTAGCTCGTGAAGCCGCCGGTCATCACGATCTCGGAGTGGGCGAAGTTGATCAGCCGCAGAACGCCGTACACCAGCGTGTACCCGACTGCCACCATCCCGTAGATCAGACCGTTGGCGACACCACCCACGAGCAGGCCCCAGAACTCCAGGCGCAGCGTCGAGAAGTGACTCGTCAGATAATGCGCGAATGCTCCCACCGATTTCTCCACTTGTTGGCATGGTGCGGGCGCCGCGAGATGTCTCGCGGCGCCCGCCCCATGGAACTGCGGAACTTACAACTGGCTCAACTGTGACCGATGACCTTGAACGTCTTGGTCGACGCGTTGGCCTGAGCGAACTCGACGATCGAGTTGCGGGCCAGGTCACCATTGCCCTGGAAGTGGATCGTTCCCGTCACGCCCTTGAAGGTCAGCTTGTGCAGCTCGACCACGAGCTGGCCACGCAGGACCTTGATGTTGGGTGACCGCTTGATCGAGAGCATCGCCTTGATGATCATGTTGGTCGCGTCGTAGGCCTGCGCCGCGTACGTCGCACCTTGAGCCTTCTGGTGGGACAGCTTGGTGAACTGGCTGGCGAGCTTGCCGGTCAGGTTCGCGTTGCCGCCGCCGGCCTCGCTGACGTACACCCCATTGGCCGCCGTCGGCGGCGTGGTGTCACCGAAGAGCCCGGTCGACCAGGAGCCGTCGTCCGACATGATGGTGCCGGTGTAGCCAGCGCTCGACAGGGCACCGAGCAGGAGGCCGAAGCCGCAGTAGTACCCACCGAAGTAGACGCCGTCCGCGTGCGCGGCCATGATCTGCGTCGCCGTGGCGGCGTACTCAGTTGTCGAGGCCGTGCCACCGCAGGATCCCGTCGTGGGGTCCGTGTAGTTGGTCACGCTCGCGCCGTCCTTCTTGGCCTGCTTGGAGACGACTGCCGCCAGGCCAGCACCGTAGAACGAGCCGTTGTTGATGACGACCAGAGACTTCACGTGGTGCGACTTCACGAGGAAGTTCGCGTCCGCTGCGCCCTGAACGTCGTCACCAGCGACCACGCGCATGAAGTTGTTACGGGCACCCTTGGCGAGAGCAGCCGCCGTCGCCGACGGACTCACCGTAGGCATGTGGGCCTTGGAGTAGTAGGGCTCCGACGCTTCTGTCGCTCCCGAGAACGCCGGGCCGACGACCGCGACGAGCGAGGGGTTCTGAATCGCGGCCTGCGCCTGCGAAGGCGCGATGGTCGATGAGCCCTGGTCGTCGAAGCGCGCCAGCTTGAGCTTGAACGGCAGCTTGCCGAACTTCGCCCCCGCGTTGGCGTTGTTGATCGCCACGAGCGCCCCGTAGTACATGTACTCGCCCAAGTATGCGTAACTGCCCGACAGCGGACCTTGATAGCCGATGGTGTACGTCGGCACGCGCGCAGCCGATGCCGACACCACGCCCACAGTGGGCGCTGCCATCAGCAACACGGCGCTCGACGTCACGGCCGCCACCGTCTTGTTGAACCGGAGCTTCATCAGCTCGTCCTCCTCAAATGTTTCACTTCCACTTCCGTCGACCCCCCCGCAGAAGCAGCAACGCGTCCATGCGACGATCTTCGGAAACAGCACAGGCCACCGTGGCCATCGCAGCACAGTAGCAGTGTCCTTGACCCCCAATTGTTCGTTGGCGCCCCGCATCACCCGGCCTCTCGCGGGCAGCGAGGACGATCATTGCCGAGAGGTCCACGGCGGGGTACACTGCGAACAGGTGTTCGTGAGAGGAAGCGTTATGGCCGAGGTCCTGTCCCCCATCCGTCGACAGATCCTGGAGTACATCGCCACCTGTCAGAGGGAGAGGAGCTTTCCCCCCACGATTCGCGAAATCGGTGATCACGTGGGTCTGAAGTCGCCGGCCACGGTCGCCAATCACATCTCCGTGCTGCGCTCGGCGGGCTACCTGGCGAAGAACCCGCAGCAGCCCCGGACGCTGACGGTGAAGATGCCGGCCGTCCCCCAGGTGACCGCGGGGGTGCGCGAGCTCGCGTTGGTCGGCGACGTGGCTGCCGGAACGGGCGTGCTGGGCGAGGAGACCGACCACGACACGATCTCGCTGCCCGAAGCACTGGTGGGTCGCAGCGACTGCTTCGTCCTGCGCGTCCGCGGCACCTCGATGGTCGATGCCGGAATCCTGCCGGGCGACCTCGTCGTGGTCGCGCGCCAAAAGACGGCGGAGATCGGCGAGATCGTCGTCGCGGGCATTCCCGATGGGGAGTCGACCATCAAGCGCTACTTCCCCCAGGGCTCGCGCGTCGTGCTGAAGCCCGAGAACGCGCAACTCGAGCCCATGGAGTTCGCCGCCGACGACGTCGTGATCTACGGCCGTGTCGTGTCGGTGCTGCGCACGTATCTCTAGATGCTGCTACGAGCCCAGTGAGGCCAGCCACCGACCAAGCACGTCCGCGTACGTCTCGATCTCCGTCCGCGTGATCCGCTCGTCACGGTGGTGTGCCAGTTCGGGATCTCCCGCGCCGAAGTTCGTCGACGCGATGCCCAGCTCGTTGAGCGTCGCCACATCGGTCCAGCCCACCTTCGCGCGCACCGGCTGACCACTCAGCTCGACCAGATGTGCGAGTCGCGGGTCGTCCAGGCGCGGGCTCGCCGCAGGCGCGGTGTCCTCGATCACCACGTCGTCGCGCTCGTCCATCACGTCGGCCACGTACTCGCGCAACCACTCGCTGGCTGACGCGATGTCGCGGTCCGGCGCGAAGCGGTGGTTGATGACGCACGACGCCTCGTCGGGCACGACGTTGCTCGCGATGCCGCCGGCGATCTGCACCACCTGGAGCTGCTCAGCGAAGGCGACGCCGTCGAGGGTGACCCGGCGCGGGACGTATCCGGCGATCCGCTCGACCACAGCGCCCAGGCGGTGGATGGCGTTGCGACCCCGATAGGGACGCGCCGTGTGGGCGGCGACGCCGCGCATCGTGATCCGCACGCGCAGCGACCCCTGGCACCCGGCCTCGACGGCGCCTCCCGTGGGCTCACCCACGACGGCGACGTCGGCTTGCAGGAGGTCGGGTCGCAGTGTCGCGATCTCGAGGAGACCCGACTCCGCCCTCGACACCTCCTCGCGCGCGTAGAAGACCCAGGTCACCTCGATGCCCGACGGTGGTGGGGCCAGTGCGAGGTCGACCATGACGGCGAGCGAGCCCTTCATGTCGACGGCCCCGAGCCCCGTGAGCTCCTCGCGGTCCCAGGCGACGCGTCCGAGGTCGCCCGGCACCGTGTCCAAGTGGCCGGCGACGAGGACGCGCAGGGACGCCGCACCGCGCGTGGCCGCCACCACGTTGTCCCCGACCCGTTCGACGCGCAGGTGGGGCGCGGTCCGCAGGGTCGTCTCGATCTCGGTGGCCAGGCGCGCCTCGTTCCGGCTCACCGACGGCGTCGTCACGTACTCGTAGGCGCGCGCCAGCACGCTCACGGCGCGACCCCGTGGTCGCGCAGCACCTGGTTGAGGGCGGCCTTGTCGTGCCGCTCCCCTTCGCTCAGGCGCCGGATGATCAGGACGCAGGGCAAGAAGAACTCCCCGCCGGGAAACTCCCGTCGGCGCTGGGCGGCGACTGCCACCGCATAGTCGGGGACGTAGCCCCGGGCGACCTCTTCTCCCGAGCTCGCGTCGATCACCGGGATCGAGGGATTGAGGACCGTGCCGGCACCGATGACCGCGCCCCGGCCGACGCGCGCACCCTCGACGATGATGCTGCGACTGCCGATGAAGGCGTCGTCCTCGATCACGACAGGAGCGGCCCCCGGGGGCTCGAGCACCCCGCCGATGCCGACGCCGCCTGCGAGGTGCACGTTGGCGCCGATCTGCGCGCAGCTGCCGACGGTCGCCCACGTGTCCACCATGGTGCCCGGCCCCACCCACGCCCCGATGTTCACGAAGCTGGGCATGAGAACGACCCCCGGGGCGAGGTAACTCCCCCGCCGCGCGATCGCACCGGGAACGGCACGAACCCCGCGCCGCTCCAGGTCACCCTTCAGATCGAGCCGGTCGACGTACTCGAAGGGACCGACCTCGTGGCGCTCGAGTCCCCGCAGACGGAAGGCCAGCAGGATCGCCTGGCGCACCCACTCGTGGACCACGACGTCGCCCTCGCGACCGATCTCGGCCACGCGAACGCGCCCGTCGTCCAGCTGGGCGAGCACGAGTTCCACATCGCGTCGTGCATCGACGTCGGACGGGTCGAGGGTGTCGATCCGGTCATGCCATTCGCCGATGCGCTGCTCGAGGCTGGTCACGAGCCCATGGTAGGACGGGCCCGGCTAGGAGAGGCGCCGCGCCGCCGCGGCCAGCCGATCCGTCGGCTGCACCACGGCGATGCGCACGTGGCCGGCACCGGCCGGGCCGTAGAACTCGCCGGGACTCACGACCAGGCCGGCCCGCTCGGCCAGCTCGCGGGCGAGCTCCCAGCCGTCCACGCCCGGTCGCGACGCCCACAGGTAGAAGCCGCCCGCGGGCAGCGGGGCGTCGATCCCGACGCGCGCCAGGGCGTCGGCCAGGATCTCCAGGCGCTCGCGGTACCGCCGCCGCTGGATCTCGACGTGCGCGTCGTCCTCGTAGGCGCGCCGGGCGACCGCCTGGGTCGGTCCCGCCGCCATGAGGCCCGCGTGCTGGCGAACCAGCTGGAGGTAGGAGACCAGGTCGGGATCGCCCGCGTAGAAGCCGACGCGCGCACCCGCGAGGTTGGACCGCTTCGAGACCGAGTGGAGGGCCAGCACGCCGTCGCTCCCGGTCTGGAGGATGCTCGCGGGCGCGCCGTCCCAGGTGTAGTCCGCGTAGCACTCGTCGCTGGCCACGACGACGCCGTGCGCGCGTCCCCAGCGCGCCACGGCGGCGAAGTCCTCGAGCTCCCCACTGGGGTTGGCCGGTGCGTTCGACCACAGGATCACGGCGCGGCGCGCGTCGTCGGCCGCAATCGCCTTGAGGTCCAGCCGTCCCGCGCGGCGCGGCACCGGGACCGCGCGCAGCCCCGCCAGCATCGCGCCCATGGCGTAGGTCGGGTAGCTGATCTCGGGATACAAGACGGTGTCGCGCTCCTGCGTGCGCAGCCGCAGGTAGCCGGCGACACTGGCCACGAACTCCTTGGTGCCCACGCACACGGCCAGCTGCTCGGGCGCCACCGCGACCCCGAAGCGTCGTTCGAGCCACCCGCGCGCGCTCGCCCGCAGCTCGGGCGAACCGGCCGAGCTGGGATAGCCGCGCACGCCCCCGGCGCGCGCCAGCTCCTCGGCCACGAACGCCGGGGGCTCGTCGATCGGCGTGCCGACCGAGCAGTCCAGAGCCCCGCCCTCGTTTGCCGCGGCGAGGGCCCGAATGGGCTCGAGGCGCTCGTAGGGGTACGGCGGAGGCGCGAAGCTCACCGGACCCTCCAGCGCTCAAGGCGCGCCTCGCCCGCGGGGTCCACGGCCACCGTCACGATCATCGCGTCGTCGTCGACGCGCGTCTCGAGGACGTCGCCCTCGCGGTGCGCCGCCGCCAGCACGTCCCCGCGCGCCAGCGGCACGCGCACCGTCATCACCCGGTCCCGGTGGCGCAGCCGGGCGCCGATGGCCCGGAGCACCTCGTCGAGGTTCAGTCCGGTGCGCGCCGCGGCCACCACGCTCCCCGGGTACGCCGCGGCCAACTCGCTCGCGCGCTCCGGGGCGATGTCGGCCTTGTTGAAGACCAGCAGCTCGGGGACCTGGTCGGCCGAGATCGCGGCCAGCACCTCGTGCACGGCCCGGATCTGCAGCTCGGCGTAGGGACTCGACGCGTCGACGACGTGGACGAGGAGGTCCGCCAGCTGCACCGAGCGCAGCGTGCTCATGAACGCCTCGACCAGCTCGTGGGGCAGGTTGGAGATGAAGCCGACGGTGTCGGTGATCAGGATCGCCTCGCCGCCGGGCAGCTGGCGCTGGCGCGTGCGGGGGTCCAAGGTGGCGAAGAGCCGGTCCTCGACGATGACGCCGGCCGAGGTCAGGGCGTTCAGCATCGACGACTTGCCGGCGTTGGTGTAGCCGACCAGCGTCGCCTCGCGCAGGCGGCCCCGGTCGCGTCCGCGCCGCTGGAGGGTGCGGGTGCGCTCGATCTCGCGCAACTCGGCCTGTAGGTGGTGCGTGCGCTGGACCACGCGCCGCCGGTCGACCTCGAGCTGGGTCTCACCCGGGCCCCGCGTGCCGATCCTCCCGGCCTGTTGGGACAGGGAGCCGCTGTTGCGCCGCAGGCGCGGCAGCCGGTACTCGAGCTGGGCCAGCTCGACCTGCGCCCGGCCCTCGGGGCTGCGGGCGTTCTGGGCGAAGATGTCCAGGATCACCGCCGTCCGGTCGATAGCGGTGCGCCCGAGCAGCCGCTCGAGGTTGCGCTGCTGGCCCGGGGTCAGGGCGTGCTCGAAGACCACCGTGTCCACGTCGTACTCGAGGCACCGCTCGGCGAGCTCGCTCACCTTGCCCGATCCGAGGAACGTGGCCGGATCGGGCCGGTCCCGGCGCTGGATGACGCGATCCACGACGTCGGCACCGGCCGTGTCCACGAGGAGTGACAGCTCGTCGAGCTGGCGCTCAATCTCCTCGCCCGTCGTCCCGGGGAAGATGACACCGACCAGCGTGATGCGCTCGCGGAACGATCGATCGATCAGCGACGGGGAACTCAATGCGTCGACCACTCCACGTTGCCGACGAAGGCGACCGGACCGCGCAGGCGGGCCCGCGCCCCTTGCAGGCTCACCTCGAGGTCACCCCCGGGATTGGCCACGACGACGCGATCACCCGCGCGGCCCTGGGCGCGCAGGACCGCCGCGACCGCACAGCTCCCCGTGCCACAGGCCATCGTCCAGCCCACCCCCCGCTCGAGGACGCGCATGGCGACCCGCCCGGTCGGCTCGAGGCGGACGAACTCCACGTTGGCTCCCCCGACGACATCCGACAGGTGCGCCGCGCGCGCGTCGCGATCGGCGTCGCTCCACGCCGCGTCGTCGAGCACCACCACGTGCGGGTTGCCCACGCGCGCCGCTCCCATGGCGCCTTCGGGCGCCGCGAGCAGCTCGACGTCCCCCATGTCGACGGTGGCCCAGCTCGGGTCGTCGCGATCGAACTCCACGGTGCGCAGCCCGGCATCAGTCAGGACGTCGAGCTCCGTCCAGCGTCCCCGCGTCGCCCGGCGCACGCCGGCGGCCAGGCAACGGATGCCATTGCCGGACATCTCGGCCCGCGAGCCATCGGCGTTGAACAGGGACATCACGACCTCGTGACCGGCGTGGCCCTCGGCCCCGATCTCGGCGACCACCACGCCGTCGGCCCCCACGCCGTGGTGGCGGTCGCAGGCCGCCCGCACCCGGTCCGCCGTCCACCAGGCGGCGGTCCCGTAGTCGAGCACATCCACCAAGAAGTCGTTGCCGGCCCCGTGCCACTTCTGGAGGAATCTCAGCGTCACGCGTCCCAGTCTCGCACGGATCCCTCAGGATCGTTCACCAGCGTCTCCAGGCGCGTGGCGGCATCGGCGGGGTCGTCGAACCACTCGATGCGCGGGTCGCGCGCGAACCAGCGCACCTGCCGGCGCGCCAGGCGGCGACTCGCAGTCACCGCGGCCGCGACGGCGGCCTCGAGGCTGCCCCCCTGCTCCAACCAGTCCAGCAGCTCGCGGTACCCGACGGCCTGGCGCGCCGTCGCCGACAGCCCCCCCGGCCGTGCGGCGAGCGCGCGCACTTCGTCGACGAGCCCGTCGGCCACCCACGCAGTCAGACGCTCCTCGATGCGCGCGTCGAGCTCGGCCAGCGGCACGCGCAGCCCGACCTGGCACAGGCGCGGCGGCCCGTAGGTCGCCAGTCCCGGACCGTAGGAGGAGAACGGTCGGCCCGAGCCCAGAGTGACCTCGAGCGCCCGCACGACGCGGCGCGCGTTGGTGGGCTCGATCCGCGCCGCCGCCTGCGGATCGGCGGCCCGCAGCAACGCAGCCAGGTCCTCGCCGCGCGCGGCGCGCTCCTCGAGCTCGGCCCGCAGGGCGGGAAACTGGCCCGGGAAGGCCAGCCCATCGACGAGGGACCGCAGGTAGAGACCCGTGCCGCCCACGACCAGCGCCCGACCCCCCCGCGCCCACACGTCGGCCAGGGCGGCGCGCGCCGCGCCCTGCCACGCGGCCACGGTGAAGGGCTCGGCGGGCTCCACCACGTCGACCAGGTGGTAGCGGACCTCCGCCTGCTCGGCCCGGGTCGGCTTGGCCGTCGCCAGGTCCATGCCGCGATAGACCGCCATGGCGTCGGCCGCCACGATCTCGCATCCAGGGTGCTGTCGCGCGAACGCGTGGGCCAGCGACGACTTCCCGATCGCCGTGGCCCCCACCACCGCGACCGCGACGCGGGCGCTCACGACACGGACAGGGCGATGCGGCGACGGTGGCGCGGCGGGCGCAGGACCCGGGTCACCGTGCCCGTCAGGTAGTAGGGCGCCGCCCGGTCGATCCGGACCTCGGCCAGCGTGCCACCGCTCAGGTCGTCGCTGGCCGCCAGGTGGACGAGCTTGCCCTGGGGCGTGCGCCCACTGACCTGGCCCGGCCGCTTGCCCGGTCCCTCGACCAGCACCTCTTCCAGGCGGCCGACCCGCGCCTGGTGGCGGGCCAGCGCCGAGCGGTCCACCACCTCCTTGAGCCGGTCGAAGCGCTCGCGCACCACGCCGGGATCGATGAAGTCGTCGACCAGGCGGGCGGCCCGGGTGCCCTCGCGCGGGGAGAACACGAAGGTGTAGGCCCCGTCGTAGTGGGCCTCGGCCACCACGGCCAGCGTTTCCTCGAAGTCGGCGTCGGTCTCGCCGGGGTAGCCCACGATGAGGTCCGTCGTCACCGCTAGGTCGGCGACGGCCTCCCGGGCCATCGCCAGACGCTCGAGGTAGCGCGCGGCACGGTAGCCGCGTCGCATGGCGGTCAGGACCCGATCGGAACCCGACTGCAGGGGCAGGTGCAGCTGGGGACACACCGCGTCGGTCTCGGCCATCGCCGCCACGATGTCGGGGCGCAGGTCCTTGGGGTGGGGACTCGTGAAGCGGATCCGCTCGATGCCCTCCACCGCGCCGATGGCCCGCAGCAGCGGGCCGAACAGCGTGCCCCGCCCGGTGAGGTCGCGGCCGTAGGAGTTGACGTTCTGGCCCAGCAGCGTGATCTCGGCCACCCCCCGCCGTGCCAGCACCTCGGCCTCGGCCACGAGGTCCTCGAGCGGCCGGCTGATCTCGCCGCCGCGCACCTCGGGGACGATGCAGTAGCTGCACGAGTTGTCACAGCCCGTCTGGATCGTCATCCACGCCGCCCACGGGACGTCACGCTCCGCGGTCAGCGCCGGGACCTGGTCACGCGCGGCCACCGGGTCCGGGGCGTCGGCCACGACGACGAGGGGTCCCTCGACCCGCGACCGCTCCAGCAGCGCGGGCGTCTCGAGCAGGTTGTGGGTGCCCACGACCACGTCGACCCAGCCGGCCCGCTCACGGATCCGCTCGCGCTCGTGCTGGGCCAGGCACCCGCCCACGACGATCTGCATGCCCGGGTGCTCCCGCTTGCGGGCCTTGAGGTGCCCGAGGGCGCTGAACAGCTTGAGATCGGCGTTCTCGCGGATCGTGCAGGTGTTCAAGACGACGACGTCGGCGCTCGACTCGTCCGCCGCGCTGACCAGGCCCGCCGCCCGCAGCCGTCCGGCCAGGCGCTCGGAGTCGTGCTCGTTCATCTGGCACCCGAAGGTCCTGATGGCGAAGGTGCGCGGCTCGCTCACCCCTCTAGCCTAGTGAGGCCGCCCGCGGGCTCCCGGGTCACATCGACCGTCACCCCGATGCCTGCGGCCACGACGAGTGCCAGCCCGAGCAAGTCGAGCGCGTCGACTCCCTGGCCCAGGACCAGCCACCCGAGCACGAAGGCGACTGCGGGGTCGAGGGCCAGCAGCACGCTCACGATCGTGGGCCGGATGCGTCGCAGGGCCTCGAGCTCGGCCCCGAACCCGAGGACGATCGCCAGGATCCCGACCACCGCCAGACGCGCCAGCACGGCGGGATGGGCGCCGATCTGGGGCAGCGCGCGCAGCGAGAACGGCAACGTGACCAGCGCCGACAGCGTCATGGCCACGGCGAGGCCACCGAACCCGTCGGTCGTCCCGCCCACCCGGTGGGAGGCGAAGGCGTAGGCCGCCCAGAACGTGCCGGACCCCAGGGCGAAGACCGCCCCGACGAGCGTGATGCCCCCACCCGGGCGCGCCAGCGCCCACACGCCGGCGCCGGCCAGCGCGACGAAGGCCAAGTGGCGCCACGTCCGGCGGCCCACGGCGGCGACGAAGAAGGGCCCGAGGTACTCGATGGCGACCGCACTGCCCAGGCTGATGCGTTCGATCGCCTGGTAGAAGCAGAGGTTCATGGCCGCCGTGGAGAGCCCCAGCGCCACCGTGCCGGCGAGCTGGCTGCGCGTCCAGCGCCACGGCTTGGGACGGGCCAGCGCCCACAGGACCGGACCACCCACGAGGAAGCGCCACCCGCTGGCGGCCATCGGGCTCACGACGCCGAACGCCGGTATCACGAGCGTCGCCGACCACTGGATCACCGCCGCGCCGGTCAGGATGAATCCGACGCCGGCCAGCGTCCGGCGCCGCGACGTGGTCACCGCACGACCAGGCCGCCGCGATCCGCGTCCAGCACCTCCACCCGCGCCGCGACACCGGCGCGGGACAGCTCGTGCGCCGTGGCTGTCGCCACTGCCGCGGCGTGCTCCTGGGTCGCCAGGCCGAGCATGGTCGTGCCCGCACCCGACCAGCAGGCGTCCACCGCCCCCGCATCGCGCAGGGTGCGCATGATCGTCTCGGCCTCGGGGAACAGGGCCGCGCGGAAGGGCTGGTGCAGGCGGTCGGCCATGGCCCCGGCGACGAAGTGCCGGTGGTCACCGAGGCCGGCCAGCACGAACGCCAGGCCCGACAGGTTGGACACCGCGTCGGCCCGGTCGACGGTGCCCGGCAGGGCGGCGCGGGCGTCGGCCGTCGCCAGCAGGGCCTCGGGGATCACCACGACGAAGCGCCACGCCGGATCGAGAGCGAGATCGACGACCTCCACGCCCGAGGGCGACGTCCGGGCGGCCACGAGCCCACCGCGGGCGGACGCCGCGGCGTTCTCGGCGTGGCCGTCGATCTCCACGGCCACGGCCAGCGGGTCGTCGGACCCGGCGGCCGCCGCGGCGGCCAGGGCCAGCGCCGCCGAGGAGCCCAGGCCCCGCGAGAGCGGGATCTGCGAGTGGACGCGCACCGCGAAGCGATCGTGGCCCGTCACCTGGCGCACGACGCGGACCGCCAGGTGGTCGGGACCGTCGAAGAGCCCGGCTCCCTCACCCGTGGTCGACATCGCCAGGTGGGCGGCGGGGACGACCTCGACTTCGATGTAGAGCGCCAGGGCGACCGCCACCGCGTCGAACCCCGGTCCCAAGTTGGCCGAGCTGGCGGGCACGCGTGCGAGCACCTAGGCAGCGTAGGTCGGCGCCGCGCCTCCCTTCGCCGTCTCAGCGCCCGGGGGTGCCGTAGTACTCGTCGAACGTCTGGAGCACGCGGCGCGCCTTGGATCCGTCGCCCGCCGCCACCACCCCTTCGATCTCGAGCTGGTCCATCAGCCGGCCGGCGCGGGCGAAGCCGACGCGCAGCTTGCGCTGGAGCATCGAGGTCGAGCCCGACTGGGTCCGCAGCACCAGGTCGCGGGCCTGGCGCACCAGCTCGTCGTCGTCGTCACCGCCGCTCGACGGCCCGCGCTCGACGTCGCCGTCGAAGGCCACGACCGACTCTCGGCGCCCGCCCTGGGCCCGCCAGAAGGCCACCACCCGCTGGACCTCGGCCTCCGAGACCCAGGGCGACTGGATGCGGCGAGCGACACTCGAGCTGGCCGTGACCAGGAGCATGTCCCCCTTGCCGATCAGGCGCTCGGCGCCAGCCTGGTCCAAGATGACACGGCTGTCGGCCAGCGAGGACACGGCGAAGGCCATGCGGCTCGGGATGTTGGCCTTGATGACGCCCGTGATGACGTCGACGCTGGGTCGCTGGGTCGCCAGGACCAAGTGGATGCCCACCGCCCGGGCCATCTGGGCGATGCGTACCACCGACTCCTCCACGTCGCGGGCCGCCACCATCATGAGGTCGTTGAGCTCGTCGACGACCACGACGATGAAGGGCAGCACCTCGGCGGCGCGCGGGCTAGCACCCGCCAGGCTGGGGTCTCCGATGGCCGACGCCACCATCTCGGCCGACGTCGGTTCGACGACGAGATCGCCCCGCTCCACCGCGTCGTGATAGCCCGCGATGTCCCGGACCCCGGCCTCGGCCAGGACGTCGTAGCGCCGCTCCATCTCGCGCACCGCCCAGGTGAGCGCGCCGGCCGCCTTCTTCGCGTCCACCACGACGGGGGCGATCAGGTGCGGGAGGTCCTGGTAGTGACTCATCTCGACCCGCTTGGGGTCGATGAGCACCAGGCGGACCTGTTCGGGGCTCGCGCGCATGACCAGCGAGGTGACGAGGGCGTTGATGCACGAGCTCTTGCCCGCCCCCGTCGCTCCCGAGATCAGGACGTGCGGCATGGCGGCGAGGTTGACGATGACCGTGCGTCCGGCGATGTCGCGCCCGATGGGCACGTCGAGCGGGTGACGCGCCCGTTGGGCCTCGTCGGTCGCCACCAGGTCACCGAGCGCCACCAGGGCCCGCGTACGGTTCGGCACCTCCACCCCGATGGCCGAGCGGCCCGGGATCGGGGCCAGGATGCGCACGTCGGGCGTGGCCATCGCGTAGGCGATGTCGCGGTTGAGCGACGTCACGCGTGACACCTTGACTCCCGGGCCGAGTTCGAGCTCGAAGCGGGTGACCGTGGGACCGACGGTGAAGCCGACGAGTGTCGTTTCGACCCCGTGGGCCGCCAGCGCCTCGACCAGCTCGGCCCCCGCCCGCTCGACCGCCCCCCGGTCAGCCCGCTGCTCCCGGGTGCGCCCGAGCAGGCTGAGCGGCGGCAACTGCCAGGGCGTCCCCGCCGGCTGCTGGATCGGCGGACCCCACGACTCGCTCGCCGGCGGGTGCGGCGGCTCGGCGGCCGCGGGCGGGAGCGGGGCGCCGGTGGCGGCCTCGACGCGCGGTGGGTCGACGACGGGAGCGGCCGGCTCTGGCTCGATGGACTCGTCGAGCGGCGGCTCCCAAGGATCAGGCTCCGCGAGGAGTGCCTCGCGCATCTCGACGTCATCGCTCGCGCGCGTCGACGACGCGTCGCGCGCCGCGGTCTTCTCGGAAGGCACGCGAATGGCGCTCAGGCGACGCACACCCGATCGCACGCCGCGCCAGCCGCGCGCCAGCGTGCGGCCGAGAGTGGCCAGGGACACCTCCGTGACCAGCACGACCGCTACGACGACGACGGCAATCAGGATGACCAGCGCCCCGATCCAGCCGACCACCCGGTCGAGGCCGCCGCCGACGCCCACACCCAGCCAGCCGCCCGCACTCGACAGCGCCGACCGGGTGGCAAACCACCCGGGACGGCCTCCCGCCAGGTCCCCGAGACCGCTCACCCCGACGAGGCCGACCACGATGCCCCAACCCACGCGCACGGCGTCGAACTCGCGGGAGGGCATCAGGGAGCCCACGACGACGCCCGCGAGGGCCAGGGGCACGACGAAGCGGCCGACACCGAGCACCAGGCCCGCCCCGGCGTCGAGCACCCTCCCGGCGGGCCCGAGCGCGCCGATGTCGGCCAGCGCTATCAGGACGGCCACCAGGGCCACGGCCACCACGACGAGATCGCGCCGGTGGCGGGCCCAGCGGGGTGCGGGTGTCGACCGCGTGCGCCGCACGGGCGGCTTCGAACGGGCGTGCCGGGCTGCGACCACGACTCCAACCTACTGAGCACGAGTCGCCTGCTCGCGCAACCTCGTAGGCTGGACCAATGCCTCCCGCGCACCGCTCGACCCTCGATCTGGCCGCCCGTCTCGGCGTTCACGCCGACCGCTGCAACGTCGTGGGCACGCGCGAGCTCAGCCCCTCGCTGCGCGAGATCGTCCTGCACGGCGATCCCCGACTGGTCGGCGAGCCCGGGCGCGACGTCATGGTCCGCGTGCGCGACGGGGAGCGGGCGACCCGTCGCCGCTACAGCGTGCGCTGGGCCGACGCCAGCACCCATCGCTTCGGCTTGTGGGTGAGCGTCGCCCACGAGGGCCCGGGGTCCACCTGGGCGCGCGAGGCAGTCGAGGGCCAGCACGTCGACGTGGTGGGGCCGCGCGGCAAGATCGGTCTGGCGGCCGGGGCCCCCTGGCACCTGTTCGTCGGCGACCTCACCGCCCTGGCCGCCGCCTACCGGCTCGCCGAGTCGATCGAGACGCCGGGGCGCGCCATCTTCGTGCTGGAGATCCCCGACGACGCCGACGCCGTGACGGCGGCCTTCGATCCCGGCCTCGGAGTCACCGGGATCTTCGTCGACCGGCGTGATCGCTCAGCGAGCGATCCCACCGGCCTGGTCAGCGCCCTCACCGCCGTCGAGCTGCCTCCGGGCGACGGGCACGCCTACGTCTTTGCCGAAGCGGGCGTCGCCCGCGCGCTGCGCGCGGCCCTGGCGGCACGCGGTCTGCCCGAGGCGGCCATCAGCCACAAGTCCTACTGGCGCGCCGGGCGCCACAACGCCGACAACGGCGAGCCCGAGCGCGACTAGACGACCGTGATGGCGGCCAGCACGACGGGCTGGCGCCGGTAGCGCTGGCCGAGCAGGCGGCCGGTGACCCGCTGCGCGGTCCGGGTGAGGGAGGCCTCGTCGACGTCACCGCCGGCCACCGCCTCGGTGAGCGCGTCACGCACCGCCTCGACGATCGCGGCCAGGATGTCGCGGTCGCCCTCGCCGTCGAACCACCCGCGCGCGCTGGCGCGCACCGGCTGGACGATCTGGCGCTGGGCGGCGTCGACGGCGGCGCTGACCATCACGACGCCGAACTCGGCCAGCATGCGGCGCTCCTCGAGGGGGCGCTCGTCCAGGTCGCCGGCCGAGCCGTCGATGTAGTGCAGGCCGGCCGGGACCCGCCCCGAGCGGTGCAGGTCGGCCCCCACGTCCACCTGGTCGCCGTCCTCGCAGATCACCACGTGCTTGCCACCCAGTCCCATGGTGCGCGCCAGCGCCGCGTGGTGCACCAGGTGGCGGTACTCGCCGTGGATCGGGATGAAGTTGTGGGGGGCCAAGAGCTGGTGGAGCCAGCGCAGCTCGCCCTGGCGCGCGTGCCCCGAAGCGTGCACGGCCTCGCGCGACGAGTCGATGACCTCGGCGCCCAGGCGGTGCAGGTCGTCGATCACCCGGCCCACGGACCACTCGTTGCCGGGAATGGGGTGCGAGCTGAGGATCACGGTGTCGTGGTCGCCGAGGCGCACCATGCGCCCGTCCCCGCGCGACAGCTTGGTCAGCGCGGCCATGGGCTCGCCCTGGCTGCCGGTGCAGATCACGCAGACCGAGCCCGGGTCGATCGAGTCGACGAGCTCGAGGTCGATGAGGTCACCGGCGTCCACCTTCAGCTGGTGCAGGCGCCGAGCCAGCTTCACGTTGGCCTCCATCGAGCGGCCCATCAGGGCCACCCGGCGACCCTGCTCGCGCGCCACGTCGATGATCTGCTGGACGCGATGCAGGTGGCTGGCGAAGCACGCGACCACCATGCGCTGGTCGGGACGCTCCAGGAAGAGTCGCCGCAGGGTGACGCCGACGCTGCGCTCGGAGGCGACGAAGCCGGGCTCCTCGGCGTTGGTCGAGTCCGCCAGGAGCAAGGTCACCCCCTCGCTCCCCAGGGCCGCCAAGCGGGCGATGTCCGAGCGCCGCTGGTCGATCGGCGTGGAGTCCAGCTTGAAGTCCCCCGAGTGGACGATGATCCCGGCGTCGGTGCGGAAGGCCAGCGCGTGGGCGCCCGGCACCGAGTGGGTGACGGGGATGAACTCGACCTCGAAGGGCCCGATCGGCCGGCGCTCACCGTCGGCCACCTCGACGAAGGTCACCTGGCCCGACATCTGCGCCTCGGTGAGCCGGTGGCGGGCCAGGCCCAGCGTCATGGCCGACCCGTACAGGGGGACGCGCACGTCGTGGAGCAGGTAGCGCAGCGCCCCGGTGTGGTCCTCGTGGCCGTGGGTCAGGATCACGGCGTCGACGCGGTCGCGGCGCTCGATGAGCCAACGGAAGTCCGGCAGGATCAGGTCGACGCCATACATCGTGGGCTCGGGGAACATCAGTCCCGCGTCCACCACGACGATGCGACCCGCTTGCTCGATGGCCAGGCAGTTGCGCCCGATCTCCCCCAGGCCACCGAGGAACGTGATCCGGACCGGGCGTCTAGCCACGGAGATCGCCCAGCTCCTGGACGACACGGGCCGCCGCGTGGTCGACCGCGTCGTCCGCGGGTCCGAGCGGCCAGCGGCACTGTCCCACCGCCCGGCCGAGAGCGCGCAGGGCCGCCTTGGTCGGGATCGGGTTCGGCGCCTGCTCGCTGGACTCGAAGGTGTAGCTCGCCGTGAGCCGCTCGTTGACCGCCCGCGCCCGCGCCCAGTCGCCGGCCACCGCCGCGCCCACCATCTCGGCGAACTCGGGTCCCGCCCAGTGCGCGGCGACCGACACTACGCCGACCGCGCCCACCGCCAGGAACGGCAACGTCAGGCTGTCGTCTCCGCTGTAGAGGTCGAATCCCGCGCCCAGGACCGCTGCCGTGTGGGCCGCCGCCACCAGGTCGCCCGACGCGTCCTTCAAGGCGACGATGTTGGACTGGCTCCTCACCAGCGCGACGGTCGTCGCCGAGGCGATCTTGCGTCCCGTGCGCGACGGGATGTCGTACAGCATGACCGGCAGCGACGTGGCGTCGGCCATCGCCCCGAGGTGGGCGGCGATCCCGGCCTGGCTGGGCCGTGCGTAGGCCGGCGTCGTGGCCAGGATCCCCGAGATCCCGGTGCTGGACGCCCGTCGCGTCAGGTCCACGGCCCGTGCGGTGTCGGACCCGGAGGTCCCTGCCAGCACCGGGACGGTGACGGCCTCGGCCACCGCCGCGAACAGGGTCAGCTTCTCGTCGTCGGACAGCGCGCTGCCCTCACCCGTCGATCCGGCCAGCACCAGGCCATCGGACCCTTCGGCAACGAGGAACCGGGCCAGGTCGACAGCGACGGCGATGTCGACGGCCCCCGACGCGTCAAAGGGCGTCACCATGGCGGTGACGACCCGCCCGAAGCGTGGATCGCTCACGACTCGAACCTATCAGGGCACCGGCGAGCCATCGCCGCCCAGGAAGGGCGCGAGGCCCTCGACCAGGCCGCGCGACGGCAGGTGGCGCAGCACCAGGGCCACCCCGGCGACGAAGCTCGCCCGGTCGAAGGTGTCGTGGCGCAAGGTGAGCCCCTCGCCGGGAGCACCGAGCAGGACCTCCTGGTGCGCGACGAGTCCGGGCAGGCGCACGGCGTGCACCGGCACCCCCGCGACCTCGGCGCCCCGGGCCCCCGGCACCGTGAAGCGCTCGGTCGGATCCGGCGCCGTCGTGCGGCCGGCCTCCTCGCGGGCCCGCGCGATCGCCCGGGCCGTGGCGATCGCCGTCCCCGAGGGTGCGTCGACCTTGCGGTCGTGGTGCAGCTCGATCACCTCGACCCGGTCGAAGTACGGCGCCGCCTGGGCGGCGAAGCGCTCGACCAGGGTCGCGCCGACCGAGAAGTTCGGCGCCACGACGACCGCGGCGACCGCGGCGGCGCGCTCGAGCTCCCGGCGCTCGTCGTCGCCCAGTCCCGTCGCGCCCACCACCAGGGAACGTTCGTGGTCGGCACACCACCGGGCCGAGTCGCGCACGCCCGCCGGGCTGGAGAAGTCGACGACCACGTCGACAGCGTCGGGCGCGAGGTCGTCGAGCGAGGCGAAGAACGCGGCACCGACGTCGATCGCCGGCGGGTGCCTGTCGATCAGCGCCACGACGGTGACGTCGTCAAGGGCCGCCAGGCCCGCCGCCATCGTCTGCCCCATGCGCCCGGAGCCTCCCATGACGGCGACGCGGATCACGTCCGTACCCTACCGGGGCGCCGGCGGCGCCACCAGAGGAGCGCGCCGATCCACGCGACGATCCCGAGCGCCGAGCCCACCAGTCCGGCGCGCAGGTGCGGCGCGCTGTAGGTGAAGCGCACGGTCCAGGACCCCGGGGGCAACGTGACCTGCTGGATCAGTCCGGAGCGCACCACGTGCAGGCTGATCGTGCGCGATCCCTCCGAGCTCGTCGCACTGGCACGCCAGCCCGGGATCCAGGTCATCGACCGCTTGAGGATCAGAGTCCCGGTCGCGTCGACCCGGGCGACGGTCTCGCCCCACAGCGTGTCGGTGACCGAGCGCACCCGCGATCCCGCGGGGGCCCGGGCCAGCCACACGGGTGGCCGCACGCTCGAGGCGTGGAAGTAGGCGACCGTCCCCTGCGTGCGCACGAGGTGCCACGCCGGCCACGACAGCGCCTGTTGGAAGTGCGTCACCAGCTGGCGCGTCGTGGCGTGCGCGCCTCGCGGCACGACGAGCGCCGAGTCCACGCGTGCACCTGTGGGCGCCCTCACCTCCACCCCGGCCGCAGCACGCGAGACGCCGGCGAAGTCGAAGCTCATCGCCGAGCGACCGACGAGCTCGCGGGCCGGGCCGAAGGGCCGACCCCGGGCATCGAGCAGGCGGACGGTGACCACTCCCGTCGAGACCGTCCGCGACGCGATGCTCGCCAGCTCGATCGTGCGCACCGGCAGCATCTGGCCGAAGGCCAGCTCGATCTGGTGCGCGCTTCGGGGAGCCACGCACGTCAGCGCCCGGGTCGAGGACCCGGCCTGGGGCGTGGAGAGCTGGTCGGCCGCCACGACGACAGTCGCCAGGCGCAGCTGCCGGAAGGTCCCGTGAGCCAGCTGGCAGGCGTTCAGGCTGAACAGGGGGTGCGTGGCCGTGACGCGACCGTAGAGCGAGTCGATCAGCGAGCCGTAGCCCTGCACCGAGGCCAGCCCGGTGAAGACGTTGACGTTCGGGACACCCAGGCGGTCGTAGAGGTCGCCGTGCGCGCCGGTCGGGTCTACGAGGGCGAAGCGGCCCGAGGACCCCAGGTACTCGACGGCGTGCGCCCGGCTGGGCATCACCGGCACGTGGCCCGAGACCAGGCCCGTGGTCGAGAACACCGCGAACACACCCGCGTCGGCGACGATCACGGCGAGCAGAGCGCGGCGCCACCGCGCCGAGCGGTCCCGGCGCACCAGCAGCGCGAGCAGGGCGACCGCGACGACGAGACCGACGATGGCCAGCGGCCGGCCCGAGACCGCGTGGGCCACCGCGGACCCGCTCGCCCCCATCCAGCGCTCCAGCGCACCGGGATTCACCAGCTCGGTGACCAGGCCGACCACGGCGGCCAGGGCCGGCAGCGCGACGATCATCCGGCGCGCGCGCGACCGGGCACCCGCGGGCGCGTCGTGGGCCGCCTGGTCGAGCCACCAGCCGAGCAGCACCAGCAGTGCCAGGTCCACCAGGATCACGTTGCGGCTCTGCAGCCGCGTCGACCCGTACAGGGGCAGCCACCAGTAGAGGCGGCCGAGCGGGGTGAACGATCCCCAGGTGGCGAACGCGCCGACCAGTGCCACCGCCACGTAGAGGCCGAAGGGCCGGTCACCGGCTCCCCAGCCGCCCCGGCGGCGGCGCAGGCAGAACGCGATCAGGGCGCTCCAGGCCGCCAGCCCGACGTAGCCCGTGACCTCGGGGAGGTTGTAGTTGGCGAAGAACCGCGGCTGGCCAAGAACGCCGTTGCCCCCCAGTGCGTCGGGCAGGAGCCACAGGAGGCTCCAGCGCACCGCCAGGGACCCGGACCCGAAGAAGAAGTAGCTGAGATGCGTGCGCTGGGACTCGGTGATGACCGCCCAGCCGGGCAGCAGCTGGGCCAGCCCGATCAGGGAGCCCCACACGATGCCCACGGCATTGGCTCCCACCCAGCGGGCACGCGCGGCGAGCGACGCGGCGCGCCCCGGGACGAGCACGCGCGCGACGATGACGATCAGGCCGAGCAGCTCCATGTCGGCGATGGCCCGCGGCTCGCCCGACAGCGTCGTGAGCGCCCACACGACGGCGACGCCGAGCACCGGCGGCACCAGGCGGCGCAGGCCTGCGCCCTCCTCACCCATGCGCCGGTGCAGGACCTCCAGGCACAGCATGTACCAGGGCAGGAGCGCGAAGCCCTCGACCACCCCGAGGTGGATCATCTGGCCGTTCATCGCCCCGGTCACCGCGTAGAGCAGCGCCGGCACCGCCGCGGACCACGTGGTCACGCCGTACCCGCGCAGGAGCGCGAACAGGCCCACGCTCGCGCCGGCGTACACGACGATCAGGGTCAGGGCCCAGATCGCCAGGGGAGCCGGGATCACGAACAGCAGCGTCAGCGGGAAGAAGGAGCCGGCGTTCATTCCGCCGAGCAGCGGCGTGCCGCTGTCGGCCAGAGGGTTGAGCAGCGGCAGGTGGCCCGAGCGCAGGATCTCGCCGGTGAGCACCCGCAGCGGGTAGTTCTGCAGGAGATTGTCCCAGGCCACCGGCGGGTGCCCCAGGAGCGTCGGGACGACGAAGAGGACGAGGGGGACGCCGATCAGCAGCTCGAGCGCGGTGGTGTCGGCCCGTCGGGGCCGACGCCACCACACCGTGTCGCGAGGATCCATGATCCCGGTCTCGTCAGCGCCTAGCGCCGTCGACTACGCGACCCTCCCCGCCGACCGTGCCCGCCATCGTCGCTCCGCGTCTCGCGGGGGCCCAGCTCGCCGATCTCGCCGGCCAGCTCGGCCTCGAAGATGTCCTCGAAGGAGTTCGCCGCCGTGGCGGTCGTGGCCTTCGTGGTCGCCCGTGCCGGGGACTCCTCGCTGGCCACCGCCTCGACGACCTCGCCGGCGAGTGACAGCGACACCTTGCCCTGCGGGTCGATGTCGTCCACGCGCACCTCGAGCGCCTGGCCCAGCTCGAGGACGTCCTCGACCTGGCCGATACGGCGACCGCCATTGAGCGGAGCCATCTTGGAGATGTGCAGCAGCCCGTCGCGACCGGGCAGCAGGTTCACGAAGGCGCCGAACTTGGCGATGTTGACCACGCGCCCCTGGTAGATCGCGCCGACCTCCGCCGTGGGCGGGTCGAGGATCATCTCGATGCGCCGGCGCGCCTCGTCGACGGCGCGGCCGTCCTTGGCCCCGACGGTCACCGTGCCGACGACGCCATCGTCGTCGACCGCGATGTCGGCACCGGTCTCCTGCTGGAGGGTGTTGATCACCTTGCCCTTGGGCCCGATCACCTCGCCGATCTTGTCGATGGGGATCTCGAAGCTCACGATCTTGGGCGCGACCTCGGCGACGCTCTCGCGCGGCGCCGGGATCGTGCTGGTCAGCACGTCGAGGATCGCCAGCCGGGCCGTCTTGGCCTGGCGCAGGGCGCTCTTGAGCACGTCGGCGGGCAGCCCGTCGATCTTGGTGTCCAGCTGGAGGGCCGTGACCGCGTCGGCCGAGCCGGCGACCTTGAAGTCCATGTCCCCGAAGGCGTCCTCGGCCCCCAGGATGTCGGTCAGCGTGACGTACTGGTCACCCTCGTGCACCAAGCCCATCGCGATACCGGCGACCGGCGCCTTGATCGGCACGCCGGCGGCCATCAGCGACAGCGTCGAGCCGCACACCGAGGCCATCGACGTCGAGCCGTTGGACTGCATGACGTCGGAGACCACGCGCATCGCGTAGGTGAACTCGGACTCACTGGGCAGCACCGGCACGAGGGCCCGCTCCGCCAGCATCCCGTGACCGACCTCGCGGCGCTTGGGCGCGCCCATGCGTCCGGTCTCACCGACCGAGTAGGGCGGGAAGTTGTAGTGGTGCATGTAGCGGCGCCACTCGTCGGGGGTGATGGTGTCGAGCTGCTGGCGCATCCGCGGCATGCCGAGCGTCGTGACGTTGACCACCTGGGTCTCGCCACGCTGGAACATGGCCGAGCCGTGCGTCATCGGGAACAGGTCGACCTCGGCCGACAGGGGCCGGATGTCGGTGACGCCCCGACCGTCGATCCGCTGGCCCTCGGTGACGATGCGCTGGCGCACGAGCCGCTTGGTCAGCGATCGCACGGCGGCCTTGATCTCCCCAGCCCGGTCGGGCAGCTCGCCGGCCAGCTCGGCCTGGATCGCGGCCGTGGCCTCGTCCAGCGCCGTGGCGCGCGCCTGCTTGTCGACCAGGCGATTGGCCTGGTCGACCCGGTCGAGCCCGATGGCCTCCACGCGGGCCATCACCTCGTCGCTGTAGTCGGCGAAGGTCTGGTAGGCCAGCAGCGTGATCGGCCCGCGAGCCGCCACGAAGGCGGTGACCAACTCGCGCTGGAGCTCGACCGCCTCACGAATCCAGGTCTTGGCCTGCTCGAGACCCTCGGCCAGCGCGTCCTCGTCGACCTTGGGTGCTCCCTCGGCGTAGCGCTCGAAGGACCCCTCGGTGCCGCCGGCCTCGACCATCATGATGGCGATCTCGCTGTCGGGGCCCTCGCCGAGCGCCCGGCCGGCAACCACCAGCTCGAAGAGCGACTCGTCACCCTCGGCGAAGGTGGGGTGCGCGTGCCACTCGCCGTCGGTGCCGTAGGCCATGCGCACGGCGCCGATCGGGCCCTCGAAGGGGATCCCCGAGATCATCAGCGCCGCCGAGGCCGCGTTGATGGCCAAGATGTCGTGCGGGTTCTCCTGGTCGGCCGAGAAGACCGTGCCCACGACCTGGATCTCGTTGCGGAATCCCTTGGGGAACGAGGGGCGCAGCGGCCGGTCGATCAGGCGGCAGATCAGGATGGCCTGGTCGGACAGCTTGCCCTCGCGACGGAAGAACGCGCCGGGGATCTTGCCCGCGGCGTAGGCCCGCTCCTCGATGTCGACAGTCAGGGGGAAGAAGTCGATCCCGTCGCGCACCGAGCGCGACGCGGCGACGGTGGCCAGGAGCACGGTGCCGCCAATTTGGGCGAGCACCGCGCCGTCGGCGAGCTGAGCCAGCCGTCCGGCCTCGAAGGACAAAGTCTTGTCCAAGCCCGGAAGTGGGCGGGAAACGCGAATCGCGTCAGTCATGGGTTCTCCTTAGGTAGCCTGCGCTCCGCTCGGATCCCAGTGGGCGGTCGTCGGTGTCCGACGGCCCTCCACTGGCCTCCGAGGGCTCGGATGCGCCAGGTGCCGGCAGGTGCCGGCTTCGGCTAGCGACGAATCCCGAGACGGCCGATCAGTGCGCGATAGCGCTCGACGTTGCTGTTCTGCACGTAGTCGAGCAGCCGACGCCGCTGGCCGATGAGCTTCATCAGTCCGCGCCGCGTGTGGTGATCGCCGCGGTGAACCTTGAGGTGCTCAGTCAAGTGCGCGATCCGGTCCGTCAAGATCGCGATCTGCACCTCGGGCGAGCCCGTGTCCGTCGCGTGAACTCGATAGTCCTCAATGATCTGCTGCTTGTCAGCCATAACGTGGTTGCCTTGTGAGTCGGGGGTCCCGATGCGGACCGCCAGAGCGACCCGCACGATCAGCGTCGCTGACCGAAGTCCCAGCCTAGCAGGCTGGCGGTCTCGGCAGCGACCGCCAGGGCCATCTCGCGACTGGTCGCGGTGTCGCGCCGCATCTGGTCGAGCAGGTCGTCCAGGCTGGCGAAGCGCTCCTGGCCCCGCAAGCGGGCCAGGAGGGCCACCTCCAGGACCTCGCCGTACAGGTCGACCTCGCGATCGATGAGGTGGACCTCGACCAACTCGGGTCCGTCCTCGTAGAACTGCGGACGCCGGCCGATCGAGATGGCCGCGGCCGCACTGGTCCCGTCGGGCAGGCGGGCCAGACCGGCGTACACCCCCGCGGGCGGGCGCACCAGCTCCGCGGGCAGGTCCAGGTTCGCGGTGGGAAATCCCAGCTCGCGGCCCCGGCGGTCGCCCGAGACGACGACCGCTTGCCACGTCAGGGGCCGGCCGAGAATGGTCGCCGCCCGGGCCAGGTCGCCGCTCGACACGGCCGCCCGCACGCCCGTCGACGACCAGCGACCGCCCTCGCCCTGACGGGGAACTGCCGTGACGGTGAAATCGTGGGCTCGCCCCGCGGCCTCGAGGCTCGCCACCGATCCCTGACGATCGTGGCCGAAGCGGAAGTCGTCGCCCACGACGACATCGATGGCCGCCAGCTCGTCGACGAGCACCCGCTCGACGAAGGCGTCCGCGGTCTCGGCGGCCAGGGACCCGTCGAAGCGCACCACCCGCACGAGATCGAACCCGAGGCGCTCGAGCCTGGCCAGACGCTGGTCCAGGGTCTGGATCATGCCGGGCGCCCGATCGGGCCGCAGGGTGCGCGCGGGGTGGGGATCGAAGGTCACGACGGCACGCCGCGCCCCGTGGGCGCCGGCCAGCTCGGCGGCCCGCGCCAGCACCACCTGGTGGCCCCGGTGCAGGCCGTCGAAGACGCCCACCGCGACCGCGCTGCGTCCGGGCACCAGCACCCGCGTCTCGCCGTCGCGCCACACGATCACGGCGCTCAACCTATCGGCCGCGTGTCGGGCGGAAGGACGACCGTGGGCCACCACGAGCCCGCGCGCGCCTCCAGCACCGCCACGAGGTCGCCGGCGGCGTCCACCGCCGCGCGGGGAGCGGATCCGCCCGGTCCCTCGACCGGCCGCCCCGTGCGCACCCGCGCGCTCTCGTCTGCACTGAGGACCACGGTCTCGAGCGACGCGACCAGCGTGCGCGCTGGCGCGACGCCGGACTCGCCCGCCGCCACCCGGCGCTCGAGCTCGTCGATCGTCAGCGCGTCGTGGACCGAGAGGCTGCCACTCGACAGCCGGCGCAGCGCCGAGAGGTGCCCGACGGTGCCCAGGCGCTCGGCCAGGTCACTGGCCAGGACCCGCACGTACGTGCCGGTCGTGCACGCCACGGTGAAGTCCCATTCGTTCTCGCTGGTCCCGGGCCGCACGTCGAAACGCTCCACGCGGATGGCCCGGGGGGCCCGCTCGACCTCGCGACCCTCTCGGGCCAAGGCGTGCAGTCGCCGGCCCCCGACCTGCACGGCCGACACCATCGGAGGGATCTGCCACTGCTCACCCGTCAAGGTGGCGGCCGCACTCTCCACGTCCTGGCTGGTCAGCGCGGGAACGGGTTGGCGGGCGGTGACCGCGCCGGTCGCATCCAGCGAGTCCGTGGCCTCGCCCAGGCGCAGCGTGCCCTCGTAGACCTTGCGCGTCGCCTGGGCGAAGCGCAGCAGTCGCGTCGCCGGGCCCACGCCCAGGACCAGCAGCCCCGTCGCCATCGGGTCGAGCGTGCCCGCGTGTCCGACCCGGCGCTCGTGCAGGATCCGGCGCACGATGGCCACCACGTCGTGACTCGTGTGCCCGCTCGGCTTGTCGAGCAGGAGGGCCCCGCTAGTCACGGGGGCGGCGCAGGATCCGCTCGACGGCCTCGCCCGCCGCCACTGCCGGGTCGGCCTGGAAGCTCAGCCGTGGCGTCCGCTTCATGCGCGTCTGCTGGTTGACCACGGCCTGGAGGGCGACGCGACTCTCCTCGAGCGCCTCGGCCGCCGCGGCCGGCAGCGAGTCGAAGTAGACGGTGGCTTGGCGCAGGTCCGGCGACGTCGCAACGCCGGTGACCGTGAGGAATCCGAGCCGGGAGTCCTCGTCCGCCCAGCGCACCAGGGTGTCCGAGATCACTTCGCGCAGGATCTCGTTGACTCGAGCCACGCGGGGATAGCCGTGGCGCCGCTTCGCATCCATCGTCTAGGCCGAGCGCGGGATCTCGCGCTCCTCGAACGTCTCGATGATGTCGCCCTCCTTGAGGTCCTGGTAGTCCGAGAGGCCGACGCCACACTCGTAACCCGCCGCGACCTCGCGCGCGTCATCCTTGAACCGGCGCAGGGACGAGATCGTCCCCTTCCAGATGATGACGCCCTCGCGCAGGAATCGGACGCGCGACCCGCGGGTGATGACGCCCGAGCGGACGAAGCACCCGGCGATCGCACCGATGCGCGGAACGCGGAAGATCTCGCGCACCTCGGCCTCGCCGGTGACGACCTCCTCGTAGACCGGGGTCAGCAGGCCGAGCATGGCGGCCTCGAGCTCCTCGATGAGCTTGTAGATGACCTCGTAGGTGCGGATCGACACGCCCTCGGACTCGGCGAGCTCGCGGCTGCGCCGGTCGGGGCGGACGTTGAAGCCGATGATCGTGGCCCCCGAGGCGCGTGCCAGCTGGACGTCGTTCTCGGTGATGCCGCCCACGCCACGGTGCACGATGACGAGGCGGACCTCGTCGCGCTCGAGCTTGCGCAAGGACTCGGTGCAGGCCTCGAGGGATCCCTGCACGTCCGCCTTGAGCACGATGTTGAGCGTGGCGGTCTCCCCGCGCTGGATCTGCTCGAACAGGTCCTCGAGGCGCGTGCCGCTGCCCGCCGCGACGGGCTGGTGGCCCACCAGGCGCACGCGCTGGGCGCGGGCCTCTCCGAGCTCGCGCGCCTGGGACAGGTCGTTCGTGGCGCGTACCTCATCACCGGCCAGGGGCGGCTCACTGAAGCCGAGGACCTGCACGGGCGTGGAGGGTCCCGCCCACTTGATCTGCTGGCCCCGATCGCTCACCAGGGCCTTCACACGGCCCCAGGCGGCGCCGGCGACCACGGGGTCACCGACCTCCAGGCGGCCCTTCTGCACCATCACCGTGGCGACCGGGCCCCGCCCGACCTCCAGGTTGGCCTCCAGGACGACGCCCACGGCCCGGCCCTCGGCGCGGGCCTCGAGCTCGGCGACCTCGGCGACCAGCACGACCTGCTCGAGCAGCTCGTCGATCCCCAGGCCCTGGAGGGCCGAGATCTCCACCGTGATCGTGTCGCCGCCCCAGCGCTCGGGAACCAGGCCCCGCTCGCTGAGCTGCTGGAGGACGCGGTCCGGGTTGGCGTCGGCCTTGTCGATCTTGTTGATGGCCACGATGATGGGCACCTCAGCCGCTCGGGCGTGGTCGATCGCCTCGATGGTCTGGGGCATCACACCGTCGTCGGCCGCCACGACCAGGATCACGATGTCCGTGACCTCGGCGCCGCGAGCTCGCATCGCGGTGAACGCCTCGTGGCCCGGCGTGTCGATGAAGGAGATCGCGTGCCCGTTCCAGTCCACCGTGTAGGCGCCGATGTGCTGGGTGATGCCGCCGGCTTCGCCCGCCACCACGTTCGCGTTACGGATGCGGTCTAGAAGTTTGGTCTTGCCGTGGTCGACGTGCCCCATCACCGTCACGACCGGGGGCCGTGGCGTCGCAGGGATCTCGGCGTCCAGCTCGTCCTCGTCGAAGAAGCGGGCCAGCAATGCCGCCTCTTGCTCCTCGCCCGGGTCGACCAGCCGCACGGTGGCCCCCACCTCGGCGGCGTAGACCTCGATCATGTCGTCGCTCAGCGCCTGGACCGCCGTCACGATCTCGCCCTGGAGGAACAGGAAGCGGATCAGGTCGGCGGCCGAGCGGTTCAGCTTGGGTCCGACGTCCTTGGCCGTGGAGCCCCGCTCGATGATGATCTCGCCCTCGGGCACCGGCGCCGTACTGGGCTGCCAGGTCGTCATCTGGGTCGGCTCGAGCTCCTCGACGCTGCGCCGGCGGCGCCGGGTGACCTTGCGCTGCGATCCCCGAGGACCACCACCACCGCGGGCCGGCGGGCGACTGCCCGTGGGCGCTCCGGGGCGCGGAGCCCCGAAGCCGGTCCCGGTCCGTGGCGCACCCGTGCGTGGCGGTCCAGCGGGCCGCGACATGGGCCGCGAACCGGTCGACGGGCCCCGTCCCGCGGAGGGAAGGGGCCGGCGCGCGCCCGGCGGGGGCGGGATTGGCCGACCCGTGGCGCTGAGGGGTCGACGGGGAGGCGGCGGGATGGGCCGTCCGCTAGGCGACAACGGCGCGCGCGAGGGCGTGACACCCGACCCATCGCCGCCGGCCGGCCGCTGCGTGGGGCGGATCGTGGTCGGTCCGTCCGGCGACGGCGGTCGCGGCGTGATCGGTCGCACGGGCGCCGTCCGGCTGCGCACACCCCGGGGAGGCTCGGCGGCCGGGGCGGCCGTCGCCGGTGCGCTCGACGCAGCGGTCGGGACGGGGACATCGACCGGCGCGGCAGGCGCGTCGGCCCGCGGCGCCGGAGTGGGCGCCGCCTCGGGAGCCACCGGAGCCTCCGTCGTCACCGGGGCCGGGCGTCCCTCGGCCGCGGGGGCCGCGCGTCGCAGGCCGTCGCTGTCGGCCCGGCGCCGAATGCGGTCCGCCTGGGCGTCCTCGATGGACGCCGAGGGGCTCGCCACGCCGATGCCCAGCTTCTGCGCGAGCGCGAGCAACTCCTTGCTGGTCATGCCCAACTCTTTGGAGAGCTCGTGAACCCGGATCTTCTTCAACGACAACACGTTCCCTTACGCTGCGTGCGCCAGACGCACGAACACCTATTCTTCCACACTCGCCCTGGCAACTTCGTCGCGCAGAGCTTCCACCTCAGATGGGCCAATGGGAGCGCGCAGTGCTCGCGCCAGCGCCGAGGCGCCCAGACGCTCGACGCACGGCCCGCTCCGGCACCACCAGGCACCCCGTCCCGGACCGCGACCGAGGTACCACGAGCCCTCCGGTGTCCGGCCAACACGCTGGAGCTCGCCGTCCTCCTGCGTGCGGCGGCACACGATGCACGTGCGCTGGGGTCCTATGCCTCTTCCTCCACTGCTGACTCCTGGGGCTCGCTCGACGCCCCAGCGACCTCGGGGGCCGTCCCGTCACCTTCGACCTCGGGGGTCGTCTCGTCGATCACGACCTCGTGGACGGTCTCGTCGACCACGACGTCGTTCTCGGTCCACACCTCGTCGACGACCTCCTCGACCTCCTCGTTCTCCGAGCGGATGTCGACGCGCCACCCCGTGAGGCGCGCGGCCAGCCGCGCGTTCTGCCCCTCCTTGCCGATGGCCAGCGAGAGCTGCTGGTCATGGACGATCACGGTGGCCACGCCCTCCACGTCATCGAGCTGGACGTCGCGCACGCGCGCAGGCGCCAGAGCGGCTTGGATGTAGGTGATGGTGTCGTCGCTGAAGGGCACCACGTCGATGCGCTCGCTCACCAGTTCGTTGGTCACGTTGCGCACCCGCGACCCGCGCGCACCCACGCAGGCCCCGACGGGGTCGACCATGGAGTCGTTGGAGGCCACGGCGATCTTGGTGCGGTGTCCCGGCTCCCGGGCGATCGCCTTGATCTCGACGACGCCGTTGGCGATCTCGGGCACCTCCATCTCGAAGAGCTTGGCCACCAGCGCCGGGTGCGTGCGGCTCACGACGATCTGGGGACCCTTGCTCGTCTTGCGCACCTCGACGATGTACACCTTGAAGCGCTTGCCGTGCTCATATTTGTCGTAGGCGATCTGCTCGGCTTGGGGCAACAGCGCCTCCACGCGACCGAGGTCCAGCAGCGTGTAGCGGTTGTCGACCTGTTGGACGGTCCCCGAGACGATGTCGCCCTCGCGGTTGGCGAACTCCTCGTACATCTGGCGGCGCTGGATATCCCGGATCAGTTGCATCAGGACCTGCTTGGCCGTCTGGGCGGCGATCCGGCCGAAGTCGTCGGGGGTGGCATCCCACTCGCGCACGACCTCGCCTTCGCCATTGAGGTCCAGGCCCCAGACCTTGATCTCGCCGGTCTCGGGATTGATCTCGACCTCGGCATCCTCGGCCGAGTCGGGGCGGCGCTTGTAGGCGGCGAGCAGCGCATTCGCCAGGGCCACCAGGAGCTCGCCCTCGTCGATGTTCTGATCCCGAGCGATCTGCCCCAGGGCCTCGAGGAATTCGAAGTTCGCCATCACGTGCCTTTCTTGCTCGAACCCGTGGTCGCCGGCCGCGGAGTCGGGCCCCAATGGAACACTGTGCGCGCCCGCTCGATCTGGTCCAGCGGGACGGTGACCAGCCCCGCCTCGGCGTCCTCGAGCGTCACTGTCGTCTCCGTCGCCTCGCGCAGGGGCCCCTCCAGGCGCCGGGTGGGGGCGTCGGCGCGGTGCTCGCGCAGGGTCACGACCTCCCCCACGGCGCTCGCGAAGTGCCGGGGCGTGCGCAGGCGGCGCTCCAGGCCCGGACTGGAGACTTCGAGCGTGTAGCGGCTCTCGATCGGATCGTTCTCGTCGAGCCAGAGCGACAGCGCCCGGCTCGCCGCCGCCACGGTGTCCACATCGACGCCGCCTTCGCGTCGGACGGTCACCAGGAGCGTCCCCCCCGTGAACTCGAGGTCGTAGAGGTCAAGGCCCAAGGTGGCCAAGATGTCCGCCATCGGCGCCTCCAGCTCCATCTCGACCTCCTCTCCTGGCAACAAAAAACGCGGGCCCAAGGCCCGCGTCAACGAGTCCATACGTCCATTGCGGACTGTCGCGTCAAGTATAGCAGCGCGGGTCCCGCGCTGCACGGCTCAGTAGGCCTTGGCAACCACTGCGATCAGGTCGGACTCGTCCCAAGACCCCGGGAGGCTGCCGTCGGGACGCTGGACGCACCGCACGCTCACGGCGTGGTGGTTGAGCTCGTCCTCACCGGCCTCTCCGAGCAGGTCCCAGGGGAGCCGCGCGAAGCCGTCCTGGGCCGCCTCGACGGCCTGGACCACCGTCTCAACGTCGTGGGTGGCCTGGTTCCGGCGCTCGAGCGCCCGGGCGAGGAGGTCCGCCTGGATCGTCTCGAGCAGCTCGCGGACGATCGAGACGACCCGGGAGCGCTCCACGCTCTGGCGCGACCCGTCGTCGCGACGCACCAGCGTCACCGTGCCGGCCGCCAGGTCCCGGGGCCCGATCTCGGCGCGCACGGGCACGCCCTTGATCTCCCAGTCGGTCACCCGACGCCCGAAGGAACCGCGCGCGCGGTCCCGCTCGACCGCGACGCCGGCCGCCTCCAGCTCGGCTGTCAGGTCAGCGCACGCGTCGTCGACGGCGTCGTCTTCGCGCACGGCGAGCACCACGACGGCGGTCGGGGCCAGGCGCGGGGGGACGATCAGCCCGCGGTCGTCGCCGTGGGCCATGATCAGCCCGCCGATCACGCGCGTCGAGGCCCCCCACGAGGTGGTGTGGCACCACGTCGACTGCCCGCTCTCGTCCTGGAAGGCCACGCCGAAGGCCCGGGCGAAGTTCTGGCCGAGCTCGTGGCTGGTGCTCATCTGGAGCGCCTTGCCGTCGCGCATCATCCCCTCGCAGGTGATCGTGTTGATGGCGCCGGCGAAGCGCTCGCGGGGCGACTTGAACCCCTCGAAGACGGGTACCGCGAGCACGTTGACCAGGAAGTCCCGGTAGACGTCGCGGTGGATCGTGGTGGCGAACGCCGACGCGTCGGCGGCCGTGGCGTGCGCGGTGTGGCCCTCCTGCCACAAGAACTCCGACGAGCGCAGGAACAGGCGCGGGCGCAACTCCCAGCGCACGACGTTGGCCCACTGGTTCAACAGCAGCGGCAGGTCCCGGTGGCTCTGGATCCACTTGGCCATGTACTCGCCGACGACGGTCTCGGAGGTGGGGCGGATGATGACCGGTTCGGCGAGCTTCTCGCCCCCGGCGTAGGTCACCACGGCCAGCTCGGGGCTGAACCCCTCGACGTGCTCGGCCTCGCGGGCGAAGTAGCTCTCGGGGATGAACAAGGGGAAGTAGGCATTGCGCGCCCCGGTCGCCTTGATCCGGCGGTCCATCTCCGCCTGCACGTGCTCCCAGAGCGCGTAGCCGTAGGGCCGGATCACCATCGTCCCGCGCACGGGCCCGTTCTCGGCCAGCTCGGCCTTGGCGACGACGTCCTGGTACCAGCGAGGAAAGTCCTCGTCCTGGGGGGTGAGGGCGCTCGGGGTCGCCACGGGTCTCCTTCGGCTAGCGGTGGCGACAGCCTACTTTGCAGCCGCGATTCAGTCGGGGTGCTCGCTCGAGCGCCGGCGTATCCGGGCGATGCGCTCCCCCGCCTGGTTCACATCGAGCCCCCGGTCCTCGAGGAGGTCGGCCCGGTCCGCCGCCGCCGCGGCCTCGGCCCCGGCGTCGCGGGCCGCCAGGCGTGCCTCGACGCCCTCGTCGACGATGCGCTGGGCCTCGTCGACCAGGGCCGCCACCATATCGGCCTCGGGGACGACGCGCACGATCTGCCCCTTGATGAAGAGATGACCGCGGTGCCGTCCCGCGGCGATGCCCAAGTCGGCGTGGCGCGCCTCCCCCGGTCCGTTGACCACGCAGCCCATCACGGCCACCTGCAGCGGCAGGTCGAGGGCTTCGAGGGCCTCCTGGGCCGCGCGGGCCACCCCGATCACGTCGATCTCGGCGCGCCCGCAGCTCGGGCAGGCGATCAGGTCCAGGCCGCGCCTCTCGCGCAGGCCCAACGCCTCGAGCAGCTGGCGGCCCGCCCGCGCCTCCTCGACCGGGTCGGCGGTCAGCGAGTACCGGATGGTGTCCCCGATGCCCTCGGCGAGCAGCGTGCCGATGCCGACGGTCCCCTTGATCAGACCGCCCGGGGGCGGTCCGGCCTCGGTGACCCCGAGGTGCAGCGGATGGTCGAAGGTCTCCGAGGCCAGGCGGTACGCCGCGATCATCGTGGCCACCGACGACGCCTTCACGGAGATCTTGACGTCCGTGAAGTCCACGTCCGCGAAGTAGGCCAACTCCTGGCGGGCCGACTCCACCAGCGCCTCGGGCGTCGCGCCCCCGAAGCGCGCGTAGAGGTCGGGATGCAGGCTGCCCGCGTTGACCCCGATGCGGATCGGGACGCCGCGGTCCTTGGCCTCGCGGGCGACCAGCCGGATCTCCTCGGGCTTGCGCAGGTTGCCCGGGTTGAGGCGCAGGCCGTGGACGCCCGCCTCCAGGGCGGCCAGCGCCATCTCGACGTGGAAGTGGATGTCGGCCACGATGGGAACGGGAGAGCGCGGCACGATCAGTGCCAGCCCCTCGGCCGCGGCCTGCTCGTTGCACGTGCAGCGCACGATGTCGGCCCCGGCCGCCGCGAGCGCGTAGATCTGCTGGAGCGTCCCGTCGACGTCGGCCGTCTTGGTCGTCGTCATCGACTGCACCGAGACCGGTGCTTCGCCGCCGACCTTCACCGAGCCGACCGAGATCTGGCGGGTCGGACGACGCGGGGCGAGCAGCGCGGACGAGATTTCCATGCATCCATTCTGCCGTGCTCGGGTCCCGGCGGGACCGCCGCTAGAAGGGATTGGCGATCGGGTGGACGATGTCGAGGTAGAGGGTGCTGGCGAACAGGACCAGGAGCACGGCGACGAACGCGAAGACCACGGGATTCAGGCGCGACAGGTCGGCGTGGTAACGGCTACCGCGCCGGCTGCGGATGCGCTCGTAGGTGGCCACGGCGATGTAGCCGCCGTCGAGGGGCAGCAAGGGCAGCAGGTTCATGAGCCCGACGAAGATGTTCACCGCCATCAGCACCTCGAGCAGGACCCCGGGGCCGAGCGCGGCGCTCTGGACCGCCAGGCGCACCACGCCCACGATCGACTGCGGGCGCGACAGCTGCACACTGGGTCGGCTGGCGACCGACGCGTTGGTGACCTGGTGGTAGAGGCTGACGAACTCTCCCGGCGAGAAGACGTGCACCAGGCCGTGGACCGACAGGGCCGCCACCTGACCGACCCGCGAGAACGCGCTGGGGATCGACGCCAGCCACGACTGGCGCACGACCTGGTTGACCAGCGTGACGCCGATGTAGCCCTCGGGACGTGACCCGGTGTCCAGGCGCTGGCCGCCGACCTTCAGCTGCTGGCCGTTCACCGGGGTGGCCACGAGCGTGCGCGTCGCCGAGCCCCGGTCCACCACCAGGCGCAGCGGCCGGCCGATATGGTCGTGGACCGCCGTGACGAGGGTCTGGGCGCTCGTCACCGCGTGGCCGTCCACCGAGACGATGCGGTCGCCCACGCGCAGGCCGGCCAGCTGGGCGGCATTGCGCGCGTGCCCGTCCCAGGGCGTGAACGATCCGATCGCCACGTGGCTCGGTGAGGGCAGGCCCACCAGGGACAGCGAGGCCCACGCCAGCACCAGCGCCATCACGCCGTGCATGAGCGATCCGGCCCCGGCGAACAGCACCTTGCGCGGGTAGCTGGCCGCGCGGTAGGTGCGGGGCTCGAGCTCGGCGGGCAGGTCGTCGGCCCACGTCATGCCCGGGATCTTGACGTAGCCGCCCAGGGGAAGCAGCCGCAGGCCGTAGCGGGTCTCGCCCACCGTCGTGGACCAGACCACCGGGCCGAAGCCCACGAAGAAGTCGGTCACGGCGAGTCCGGCCCGCTTGGCGGTGATGAAGTGCCCGAACTCGTGGCCGATCACCATGAGCAGCAGCGCACCGATCACGGTGGGCAGCGCCCATCCCCCGATCCAGGCCAGTCCGGCGGCGACCAGCGACACCCCGGCGACGAAGGGGATCAGCGACGCCCGCCCACTCACGAGTGCACGGTAATGGCGCGGGTCGCCCGTTCGCGCGCCAGGGCGTCGTGGGCGACGACGTCGGCGACCTCGCGCATCGGCCCGTCGACGAATTCGTCCATCACGGTCGCAACGACCGGGACGATCTCGGACCACCGCAGACGTCCAGCCAGGAACGCCGCGACCGCGACCTCGTTGGCCCCCGACAGCCAGGCCGCCGCCGCTCCGCCCGCGCGGGCGGCGGCGTAGGCCAGCGGTATCGCCGGGAACGCCTCGACGTCGGGTGGCTCGAAGGTCAAGGAGAGGCGTGTCGTCAAGTCGAGTGCGCCCCACCCGTCGGCCAGTCGCTCGGGAAACCCGAGACCGTAGGCGATCGGGAGCCGCATGTCGGGCTGGGCCAGCTGGGCCAGCATCGACCCGTCGACGTACTCGACCATCGAGTGCACGATCGACTGGGGGTGCACCACGACCTGGATCCGGTCGACCTCGACACCGAAGAGCGCTGAGGCCTCGAGCACCTCGAATCCCTTGTTCATCAGGGTCGAGGAGTCGACGGTGATCTTGGGACCCATCGACCACGTGGGGTGGCGCAGGGCGTCGTCCAGGGTCGCCTCGGCCAGGCGGTCACGGGTCCATCCGCGGAACGGGCCGCCCGATGCGGTCAGCCACAGGGCGCGCACGTCGGGGTGGCCCGGCGCGCTCGACCCGGCCAGGCACTGGTGCACGGCGCAGTGCTCGGAGTCCAGCGGTACGACCTCGGCCCCGGGTGTCGCCCGGACCCGCTCGACGAGCGGTGCCGCAGCGATGAACGACTCCTTGTTGGCCAGCGCCAGCCGCTTGCCGGCCGCCAGTGCGGCCAGCGTCACGGGGAGGCCGGCGAAGCCCACCACCGCGTTGACCACGATGTCGGCTTCTCGAGCCAGCTGCGCCAGTCCCTCGGGCCCCGCGACGACGTCCGCGCGCCCGTCGAGCTTCTCGGCCATCGTCGAGCGATCGTCCTGCCGCGCGACACCGATCCGGGACACGCCGAACTCGCGGGCGATTGCGGCCAGCTCGTCCAGGCGCCGCCCGGCGGCGATCGCGACCAGCGTGAACTCCTCACGGTGGCGCCGCAACACCTCGAGGGTCTGGCGGCCGATCGAGCCCGTCGCCCCGAGTAGGGCCACCCGGCGCGCCATCGCTAGACCGGGTGGACCGCGTGGACCAGGTAGAAGACCGTCGGCACGGCGAACAGGAAGCCGTCGAGGCGATCCAGGAGGCCGCCGTGGCCCGGCAGGATGCGACCCAGGTCCTTGACGCCCAGGGTCCGCTTGACCATCGACTCGAACAGGTCGCCCAGGGGCGCCACGATCGCCACGGCGACCCCGGCTTCCAGCGCGAGCGACATCGACCACGGGTGTATCTGACTGACGACGACGGCGATGACCAACGTGACCACGGCACCGCCGATCAGGCCTTCGATCGTCTTGTTGGGTGAGAGCGCCTTGCTCAGCGGCCGCCGGCCGATCCAGCGACCCACGAAGAGCGCCCCGGTGTCGTTGGCGACGGTCAGGACGAGGGCGCCGAAGAGGATCGCCATGCCGTGACGGTCGGTCGAGTATCGCGGGGCGATCAGGGCCGCCGCGTACGAGCCCAGGACCCCGACCCAGGCGAAGACGAAGATCGTCGCGCCCAGGCCGTCGAGGACGTCGAGCAGCCGGAACGCGCTGAAGTACCAGATGAATCCGAAGATCACGAGCAGGACGGTGATCGCCGCCACGGCGGGCAGACCCTTGTTGTAGACGGCGATGTCCACGACGGCCACCGCCACCAGCGCCAGGATCGTGGCGGGATGCGCTCCGGCGCGCCGGAATCCGGCCAGCGCCTCGCCCGCTGCGCCAACCATCACGATCAGGACCAGCACCAGCACGGCCAGCGGCCCGGCCAGGAACGCCGCCACGACGATCACGCCGAGGCCGAGGCCGGTGGCGGTCGCCAGGGAGACGCTGCGCGCGGGAGTCTGGCGCACCGCGCGGCCGGCCAGCAGGTCGCCCCGGGCGGCCCGCCGCGTCCGGGCGATCGGTGCGGGCTCGGGGCGCGGTACCTCGTCGAGGATCTGCTCCTCGGTCGCGGGCGCCGGCTCTTCATCGAACTCCCACGGCCGGTTCCCGGTCTCCCGCGGCGTTCCCGCCAACATCGACGCGTCGAACTGCTCCTCGTGGGCCACCCAGTCGGCCTCGCCCTCCCGCCACGCCGGCCCGGGCACGGCAGCCCACGGGTCTTCGGAGGGCTCGCCAGCCACGACGATCGGCACCTGACCGGTCGGCGCTTCGGTCCAGTGCGGCAGGGCCGACTCGCCGGTGTCGCCGGCGGCGTCCGCGGCCAACTCTGCCCCGCTCACCGTCACCCGAGCATCAGTCGGGCTGACTACCGGGTGGCGAGCAGTGGGCTCGTCCTCGCGCGGATCCTCATCAGACTTCAAGCAGCTCCTGCTCCTTGTGCTCGAGCAGCTCATCGATGCGGGTGACCTCGTCGTGGGTCATCTTGTCGAGCGTCTTCTCCAGGCGCTCCATCTCATCTTTGGGCAGCCCGTCCTTCTCCATCGACTCGAGCTCCTGGCGAGCGTGGCGACGCACGGCCCGCAAGGCCACCCGTCCTTCCTCGGCCCGCCCGCGCACGACCTTGACGAACTCACGCCGCCGCTCCTCGGTCAGGGTCGGGAAGGCCAGTCGGATGACCTGGCCGTCCGAAGAGGGGTTCAAGCCGAGGTCGGAGTCCCGGATCGCTTTCTCGATCGCGTGCATCGCCCCTTTGTCGAAGGGGGAGATCACCAGCAGGCGCGGCTCGGGGATCGAGAAGCCGGCCAGTTGCTTCAGCGGCGTCGCCGCGCCGTAGTAGTCGACCGACAGCCCCTCCACCAGCGCCGACGACGCACGCCCCGAGCGGACCGCCGCGAACTCGGTCCGCACGTGATCGATGGCGTGGGCCATCTTCTCGCGCGCCTCCTCGATGACGAGGTCAGCCATCTCGGCGTCCATCACCTCACCAGCGTACCGATAGCGTCACCGTCAAGCACGTGACCCAGGTTGCCGGCCTTCATCAGGTCGAAAACCCGAATGGGCAGGTTGTTGTCCTTGCAGAAGGTGATCGCCGTCAGGTCCATCACCCGCAGCTCGCGCGCGATGATCTCGTCGAAGGAGATCTCCGTGAAACGCTGCGCCTCGGGGTGCTGTCGTGGATCCATGTCGTAGACGCCGTCGACGCCACCGTGCGTGCCCTTGAGCACGAGGTCGGCCTCGATCTCGGCGGCGCGCTGCGCGGCCGGCGTGTCGGTCGTGAAGTAGGGGTTGCCCATGCCCGCCGCGAAGATGACGACGCGCCCCTTCTCGAGGTGGCGCACCGCCCGCCGCCGGATGTAGGGCTCGGCCACCTGGTCCATCCCGATCGCCGACATGACGCGCGTGGGCCGGCCGTGGCTCTCGATCGCGTCCTGGAGCGCCAGGGCGTTGATCACGGTGCCCAGCATCCCCATGAGGTCGGAGTTCGCCCGGTTCATCCCGGCCATGGCGCCCGTCGCGCCCCGCCAGATGTTGCCGCCGCCCACGACGACCGCCAGCTCCAGGCCGCCACGGTCCATCGCCGCAGCGATCTCGCGGGCCAGGAAGTCGACCGTCGTCGCGTCGATGGTCTCGTCGCTGGCCGCCGACGCCAGCGCCTCGCCCGACATCTTGAGCACGAGCCGGCGCATGCTCAGGCCCCGACCACCACCTGGGCGAACGCCCGCACTGAGGCGCCGTGCAGGAACTGCTCGACGGACATCTTCTCGTCGCGGACGTAGGACTGCTCCAGGAGCACCCGATCCTTGAACCAGGCGTTGAGGCGGCCCTCGACGATCTTGGGCAAGGCGGCCTCCGGCTTGCCCTCGTGCCGCGAGATCTCCTCGACGGTGGCGCGTTCGGCCGCGACCAGGTCGGCGGGCACCTCGTCGCGCGTCACGTACTGCGGACGCGCGAAGGCGATGTGGACGGCCAGCTCGTGGACCGCCTCGGACGTCGAGCCCGCGACGACGACCGCCACCGCATTCACCCCGCGCCCCGACTGCTGGTGCAGGTAGGTCTCGATCAGCTCGTCGGGCCCCGCGGTCAGCCGCACGACGCGCCCGACCGAGATGTTCTCCTTCAACGAGGTGAGCATCTGCTCAAGGCGATCGCGGAACTCGTCGAGTGCGGCCTCCCCGTGCGCGGCCACCTGGGTGGCCATCTCGTCGGCCAGCGCCACGAAGGCGTCCGACTTGGCGACGAAGTCCGTCTCGCAGCGCAGCTCGACGATGGCGGCCGCCGACCCGTCGCGCACCACCGCGACGGCGCCCTCACCGGCCACGCGGTCGGCCCGCTTGGCGGCCGACGCCAAGCCCTGGACGCGCAGCCACTGCGTGGCTGCCTCGAAGTCTCCCTCGCTGGCCTCGAGGGCGCGTTTGGCATCCATCATGCCCACGCCCGTCGACTGGCGCAGGGCCTGGACATCCTTGGCGGTGATTGCCACCTGTCTCTCCTTTGGGAATCCCGAACTCTGCTACTCGGCCTCGGTGGCCACCGGCGCCTCGGGCGCCTCGGCCTCTCCGGTCTCCTCACTGGGCACCGGTACCTCGGCGACGACCTCGGCCGACTCGCTCGATGCGGGGGCTGCAGCAACGGCCTCGGCGACCTCCGCCGTCTCGGCGACCTCCGCCGTCTCGGTGGCGACAGCCGTTTCGGTGGCCACCGGCGCCTCGGGCGCCTCGGCCTCTCCGGTCTCCTCACTGGGCACCGGTACCTCGGCGACGACCTTGGCCGACTCGCTCGATGCGGGGGCCGACTCGGCAGCGGCTTGGGCCGCGCGCGTCGCGCTCACCCGGTTCTGGCGCACGTAGCGGCCCTCGACGACTGCCTCGGCCACCAGCCGTGCCATCAGGGCGCCGGCGCGGATCGCGTCGTCGTTGCCCGGGATCACGAAGTCGATCACGTCGGGGTCGCAGTTGGTGTCCACGACCGCCACCACGGGGACGCCCAGCTTGCGCGCCTCGGTGACCGCGATCTGCTCCTTCTTGGTGTCGATCACGAAGATGGCGTCAGGAACCCGTTCCAGGGCCGCGATGCCGCCGAGGTTCCGGTCGAGCTTCTCGAGCTCGCGGGCGTGGCGCAGCGCCTCGCGCTTGGGCATGCTGTCGAAGTCCCCGGCGCGCTGCATCGCGCGCAGCTCGCTCATGCGGCGCACGCGCCCGTGCACGGTGGCGAAGTTGGTCAGCATGCCGCCCAACCAGCGCTGGTTCACGTAGGGCATGCCGCACGCCTGCGCGTAGTCGGCAATGGGTCCCTGGCTCTGCTTCTTGGTCCCCACGAAGAGCACCGTTCCGCCCTGGGAGACCAGCTCGCGCACGAAGCCGTAGCTGGCCTCGATGCCCGTGAGCGTCTTGCGCAGGTCGATCAGGTAGATGCCGTTGCGCTCACCCAGGATGAAACGACGCATCTTGGGGTTCCAGCGGCGGGTCTGGTGCCCGAAGTGCACCCCCGCGTCCAGCAGCTCCTGCAAGGTGACCAGTGCCACGCGTCGTCCTTTCGTCCGGTTGCTGACCGAGGGAGCGCCGCGAGCGGCGACCGTCCGATTCCCTTCGGCCCGTTGTCCATGCCCTCCCACCGCGGGAGGGCCTGACCATGCTAGTCGACTCAGCCGCGGGGGTGCGTCTGGCGATGGATGGTCTGGAGCCGCGTCTTGGTCACGTGGGTGTAGAGCTGGGTCGTCGCGAGACTGGCGTGGCCCAGCAGCTCTTGGACGTGGCGCAGGTCGGCACCCCCCTCGAGGAGGTGCGTCGCGTAGGTGTGGCGCAGGGCGTGCGGGTAGACGTGGCCGCTCGCCGCGCGCCGGTCCAGGATCCGCCGCACGTCGCGGGGACCGAGGCGCCGCCCGCGGTGGTTCACGAAGAGGGCGTCTCCAGCGAGCTCGGGGTCCGCCACGTCGTCGCGGGCGTCGTCGATCCACGACCGGACCGACTCGAGGCCCCGGTGGTGCAGGGGCACGACCCGCTCCTTCCTCCCCTTGCCCCGCACGCGCAGGGTGCCGCGCGCCCAGTCCACGCTGCCGCGGTCGAGGTCGCACAGCTCGCTCACCCGCAAGCCTGCCCCGTAGAGCACCTCGCAGACGGCCCGGTCGAGGATGGCCCACTCGTCGTCCCCCCAGTCCTCGTCCAGGAGGGCAGCCAGCTGCTCGTGTGCGACGACCACGGGCAGCCGGGCCGGTGGCCGGGGCGCCAGCAGGTGACTGGCCGGGTCACTACGCAGAACCCCGCGCTCGGTGAGCCACGCGAAGTAGGCCCGCAGCGCCGCCCGGCGGCGCGCGATGGTCGATCGCTGGCGTCCGGCCTCGGTGAGATCGACGAGGTGTGCGCGCAGCACCCGAGCAGTGACGAAGGAGGGATCCGGGGCCTTCGACCACGTGACGAAGGCGTCCAGGTCGCGACGGTAAGCCCGCCGCGTGGCGCTGGCCAGGTCCCGCGCCGCCAGCCACGCGTCAAACGCCTCGAGCGACCATCCCCCACCGGCCGGAGCCGTGGCGTCCTCCACGTCACCACGCTACTCAGGGCTCGGCCTGCGCCAGGACTCTCGGTAGTGTGAAAGCGATCGAGGAGGCCCGTGCCGCGAATCCTGCTGGTAGAGGACGACGACCACATTCGCGCCGCCCTACGCCTCATGTTCGAAGGGGCGCAGTTCATCGTCGACGACGCGGCCTCGGGCGAGGAGGGCCTCGCGATGTTCGCGAGCGCTGCCGCCGACCTGGCGGTCGTCGACGTGATGCTGCCGGGCATGTCCGGCTTCGAGACCTGCCAGCAGCTGCGCGATCAGAGCGACCTGCCCATCGTGATCGTCTCGGCCCGTGACGAGACGGCCGACGTGGTTCGCGGCCTGGAGTCCGGGGCTGACGACTACGTCACCAAGCCCTTCGTCCCCGAGGAGCTCCTGGCGCGCGTCCGGGCGCACCTGCGCCGCCGCAGCGACCGCAGCATGGGGCCGTTCCGCCTCGGCGTGCTGCAGGTCCTGCCCGACGAGGGGGTCGTGCGTCACGATGACGGCTCCGAGATGCACCTGACATCGACCGAGTTCCGCCTCCTGGTGGACCTGGCGCAGGCCGACGGGCGCGTGCTCAGCCGTGAGGACCTCCTCGAGCGCGTCTGGGGTTACGACTACTTCGGCGACAGCCGGCTGGTCGACGTCCACATTCGCCGGCTGCGCACGAAGATCGAGCCCGACCCGTCCAATCCGACCTTCCTGGTCACCGTGCGCGGGTCGGGGTACAAGCTGGTCCGCTGATGCGTCGGCGAAGCCTGCGTCTGCGCCTGCTGGCCACGTTCGCCGTGGGTGCCCTGCTGCTCAGCTCGCTGTTCGCCGTGCTGACCTACGTGGCCTTCGAGCGCGTCCTGGTCTCCAACCAGCAGCAGACCGACCTGCGCCAGAGCTTCGTCAATGCCGCCCTCATCCGCAGCACGCTCTACACCTCTCCCCCGGACCTGGCCAACCAGCTCAACGCGATCGAGCAGGCGACCAACTCCAGCGTCCTGGTCCACACCCACCACCAGTGGCTCTCCAAGAGCCACGGCGCGGCCACCACCGACGTCACCTCGACGATCATCCGGCTCGTGGACCAGGGGCACGTCGTCTCGCAGACCCTGCAGCGCAACGGCCGGCTCATCTTCGTGGTCGGCGTGCCCATCCCCGCCGTCGAGACGCAGGTGTTCGAGGTCTTCCACCTCGGCCGGCTGAACGACACCCTGCGCACGCTGGTGACGGTGCTCGGGCTCGGGGCGCTGGTGACGACCTTCGTGGGTCTGGCCGGTGGACTCTGGGTCGCCCGCCGCACCGTGCGACCGCTCCAGCGCGTCTCGTCGGCCGCGGCCGCGATCGCCGAGGGCGATCTCACCACCCGCCTGGATCTGACCCGGCCGGACCGGGAGATCCAGCAGCTGACCGAGTCGTTCAACGGGATGGTGTCGCGTCTGGCCGACCGCCTGGAGCGCGATGCCCGTTTCGCCAGCGACGTGAGCCACGAGCTGCGCTCGCCCCTGACCACGCTGGCCACGACCACCTCGGTCCTCCAGCAGCACCGCGACGAGCTCTCGACGAGTGGACGCGCCAGCCTGGATCTCCTCAGTGCCGACCTGGCCATCTTCCAGACCCTGATCGACGACCTGCTCGAGATGGCCCGCTCGGACGCGGGCGCGTCGTCCCCGGATCTCGAGACCGTGCCCGTGGCCGAGCTGGTCCGCCAGGCCACGAGGAGCGCCGCGCAGCGCCTCGGGGTCCCGGTCCCGTCCATCGACGTCGAACCGGCCTCGCGCACCGACGAGGTGGCGGTCGACCGGCGGCGCTTCGAGCGCGTGATGGCCAACCTGATGTCGAACGCCCAGCGCTACGCCCACGGGGTGACGGCGGTGCGCATCCACTCCGACGCTGGCGTCGTCGTCATCGACGTCGACGACGCCGGACCCGGCGTGCCCGCCGAGGAGCGCGACCGGGTCTTCGACCGCTTCTTCCGGGGCCGGGCGGCTCACGCGCGCGGCATCGCCCACGGCACCGGGCTCGGTCTGGCCCTGGTGCGCGACCACGTCACGACGCTCAGGGGCTCGGTGGCGATCATGGACAGCCCCGAGGGTGGGGCGCGCGTGCGCATCGTCCTGCCCACCCACGTCGAGGTGACGGCATGAGGCGCCTCACCTCGATCGCCGCGGTGACCGGTGCCGCTCTGGCCCTCGCGGGCTGCACGCTCGTTCCCACGACGAAGAAACCCTCGGCCATCGCCCCGCACGCAGTGCCACTCGGCCTCCTCGGTCACACGATCCCGGGCACCAACAACGGCCACGTCGTGTTCATCACACAGCCCGTGTACATCGTCGACGCGACCGGCCACCTGTCGGCTTCGAGCCGGATCGTCCCGCGCCCGCCGACGCTCCTGTCCGTCCTGCGTGAGCTCGCCCTGGGTCCGACCGCCATCGAGACCGAAGGTGGCTACACCTCGGACCTGCCCGCCGACCTCACGATCCTCCAAGCGGTGATCGTCCACCACTTGGGCTACATCGACCTGGCCCAGCCCTTCACCGGACTGCGCCGGCACCGCATCGAGATGATCATGGGACAGCTGACGCTGACGGCGTTCGCCGTCGGGGCGACCAGTGGCGTGAAGATCCTCGTCAACGGAACCCCCCTGCGCGTGCCCCGGCCCACCGGGCCGCCGGTCGTGATCGCGACGGCGCGCGACTACCAGTCACTGCTCAACGCGTAGGGCGGCTGTCGCAAAGGCCGGGGCGGCGCTCCAAAGGTGCTCGAGGTCGTAGTAGTCCCGTGCCTCGTCCTGGAAGACGTGCACGATGACGTCCACGTAGTCGAGGGCGATCCACTCGCCCCCAGCGACACCCTCCACCCGGACCGGAGAGACGCCGGCGTCGCGCGCCACGATGCGCTCGATCTCCTCGGCGATGGTGCGGACCTGGCGATCCGAACGGCCCGAGACGATGACCAGCACGTCGAAGGCCGACGTCAGCTGTGAGACGTCGAGAGCCGCGGGATCCTCGCCCGCCTTCTCCTCGGCCCCCGCGAGGGCGGCCGCCACCACGGCTGCTGCGTACCCCATGGCCATCTCGCGCGGGCGCTGCAGCGCCGGGCCGCTCAGCGGGCCACCCCGAGCACCGCCAGCGCCGCGAGGAAGGGCACGCTCACCAGCGCGAACCCCGTGACGGCCCATCGAGTCCGGGTCCGTCGCACGAGTCGCCGCGGAGGAGCGGGCACGGCTTCCACGATGCGTCCCGACCAGGGCGCTGCCTCAAAGTGCCGTACCGCCATGACGCCAGCACCTTAGCCGCTGGTGGCCTGGAAGAGCGGAATAACGGCCAGCGGGACGTAGATGTCCAGGTCCTCGCGATCCGGGGTCAGCGAGCGCACGAAGCTGCTGGACAGGTCGACGGGATCCATGGGAATCTCGTATCCCACCCACCCCGCGGGGAGCTCGAGGCGCGCGCCCGGACGCGGGACCACCCCCACGCGCACCATGGCGCGGAGCTGGTCGGATTCGTGCCATCCCTCCAGATCGGGGACGAGATCCGCCCCGATGATCAGGTCGACCTCGTCGACGCTGGCCAGGAGCTCGCGGACCGAGTCGACGGTGTAGGACGGGCCCTGGCGCCGCACCTCGCGGTCCGACACGATGACGTGATCGATCTCGGCGAAGGCCGCCCGCGCCATGGCCAGGCGGACCGCCGCGGGCCGGACGTAGCCGCGGGCCACCTTCTGGTAGGGGTCGCCGGCCACCGCCACCTCGATCTGGTTGAAGCGGTGGGTGCGCACGGCGGCGCGCACGGCGGCGACGTGCCCGAAGTGAGGGGGATCGAAGGTGCCCCCGAAGAGGCCCACGCGCCGCAGGGTCACGCCGAGAGCCTAACGGCGCGCGACGCCCCGGCCCGGGGCGCCGGAGCCCGGCACGCGCACCGCTTAGGCTGGCGGGATGGAGTCGTCGGCACGGGAGTGGTCGCTCGACTCGTGGCGCGGACGGACGGTCCACCAGAGTCCGACCTGGCCTGATCTCGATCATCTCGCACGGGTCGAGCGCGAGCTCGCCGCCAAGCCGCCGCTGGTCTTCGCCGGTGAGGCGCGGCGGCTCCAGCAGCACCTGTCGGACGTCGCGAACCGGCGCGCCTTCCTGCTCCAGGCCGGCGACTGCGCCGAGTCCTTCGAGGAGGCGTCGGCCAACGCCATCCGCGACAAGCTGAAGGTCATCTTGCAGATGGCGGTGGCCCTCACCTACGCCGCCGGCGTCCCGGTGATCAAGGTCGGCCGGATCGCCGGGCAGTTCGCCAAGCCGCGCTCGGAGGACTTCGAGGAGCGCGACGGCGTGCGCCTGGCGTCCTTCCGCGGGCACATCGTCAACTCCGACGAGTTCACCGAGTCGGCGCGCCGCCCGGATCCCGAGCGCCTGCTCGCCGCCTACCACCAGTCCGTCGCGACCCTCAACCTCCTGCGCGCCTTCACCACCGGGGGCTTCGCGGCGCTCTCGCGCGTCCACACCTGGAACCAGGAGTTCGTCGCCAGCTCGCCCGAGGGCCAGCGCTACGCCGTGGTGGCCGACGAGATCGAGCGCGCCCTGGCCTTCATGCGCGCGTGCGGCATCGACCTGCACGACGACGCGGCCCTGCAGGGCGTCGACTTCTACACCAGCCACGAGGCGCTGATCCTGCCCTACGAGCAGGCCCTGACGCGCCAGGACTCCCTGACGGGAGAGTGGTACGACTGCTCGGCGCACCTGCTGTGGATCGGCGACCGCACCCGGCAGCTCGACGGGGCGCACGTCGAGTTCCTGCGCGGCGTCGCCAATCCCGTGGGCCTCAAGGTCGGCCCGACGACCACTGCCGACGAGCTGCGCCGCCTGGCCGACGTGCTCAACCCCGACAACGCCCCGGGCCGCCTCACCCTGATCAGCCGCATGGGCGTCTCGCGGATCAGCGACCTGCTCCCACCCCTCGTCACGGCACTGCGCGACGACGGCCGCCACGTCGTGTGGGCCTGCGACCCGATGCACGGCAACACGTTCCGCGTCGGCGGCGGCCAGAAGACCCGCCACTTCGACGACGTCCTGGCCGAGACGGCGCGCTTCTTCGCCGTCCACGAGTCGCTGGGCACCTGGCCCGGTGGACTCCACATCGAGCTCACCGGCGGCGACGTCACCGAGTGCCTGGGCGGCGGCGCACGCCTGAACGAGGAGGACCTCGAGCTCAACTACACGACGATCTGCGACCCGCGCCTGAACGCCACCCAGAGCCTCGACCTCGCCTTCCACGTGGCCGAATTCCTGCAGAGCTACGGCACCGGCGCGACGTCGTTGTAGCGCAACAGACGGCGGCGCCCACCGTCGACCTCCACCTCGGTCATCGAGCAGTGGACCGTGCGCAGGCCGAGACGCGTCCCGGCGGGTGCCGGGAACACCAGGCGCAGCGCGTGCTCGATCACGCCGGCGTGGGTGAACAGCACCACGCGCTCGCCGCGGTGCGTGCGGGCCAACTCCTCCAGGGTCTCCCGGCACCGCTGCGAGAACTCGAGCCACGACTCCCCGCCCGGTGCCAGGGGCATTCCCGGGTCCTCGTCCCAGTCGGGCCCGCCGAAGCGCGCCACGAGCTGCGCCCAGGTCAGCCCGTCGGCGACCCCGGGGCGCAGCTCCTCGAGGTCGGGGGCGACTTGCGCCACGGGCAGCCCCGGCACCGCGGTCCCCACCAGGTGGGCGGTCTCGCGCGCGCGGGGCAGCGGCGAGACGTAGGTCGCCGCGACGTCGCCGAGCTCCCCCGACACCCGCAGACGCTCCCCGAGGGCCTGGGCCTGGGTGCGGCCGCGATCGCTCAGGCCGGTGCAGCCGCGGGCGCCGCCCACCACGCCGCTGACGTTGCACACCGCCTCCCCGTGGCGCACCAGGAGCAGGCGGGCTCCCGAAGGCTCGCCGCCCAGCGTGCGAAAGCGCTCCGGGACGCTCACGTGCCCAGGTCCCCCACGAACCGCTCGAGCTGGCGCAGCGTCCGGCACTCGACGACCGCATCGCAGTGGCCGGCGTACTCGCCGATGATCGAGTCGCCGCTGTTCCAGTACCCGGCGGGCTCGGGGTTGAGCCAGTAGACGTGCCGCGCTCGCGCCCGCACGTCGGCCAGGACCTCGGCGCGCGCCAGGTGGTAGTTATTGCGGGCGTCGCCGAGGATCAGCACCGTCGTGCGCCGCGTCACCTGGTCCAGGTAGCGGTCGCGGAAGACCGTGAGGGCGTGGCCGTAGTCGGAGTGACCGTCGAAGGCGACCACGTCGGCCTCGGCGTTGATGCGCCGCACAGCGTCCGCGGGATCATCCACGCCCTCGAAGTAGCTGGTCACCTCGTCGAGGCCGTCCACGAACACGAAGCTGCGCACCCGCGAGAACTGCGAGCTGATGGCGTGGACCAGGTGCAGCGTGAAGCGCGCGAACGAGGCGACCGAGCCCGACACGTCGGCCACGACGAAGATCTCGGGCTTGGCGGGACGGGGCGGTCGGTAGCGCAGCTCCAGGGGGACGCCTCCGGTCGACAGGCTCTGGCGCACCGTCGTGCGCAGGTCTACCGGGCCGCGGCGGCAGCGGCGGCGCCGGCGGGCCAGGCGCGTGGCCAGCTTGCGGCTGAGCGGCCGCAGGGCGCGCTCCAGGGCGGCCAACTCGTCGCGGTTGGCGTGCATCACGTCCACGTCCTCGGGCAGCGGCCGGCGCAGGGACCGGGCCAGCGCCTCGGCACCGCGGTCCTCGACCAGCCGCTCGCGGATGGCCCGCTCGACCTCCTGCTTGAGCATCTCGATCCGGCCCTGCGCCTCGTCGCGCGCCAAGCGCCAGGCCAGCTCGCCGCGGCCCGGCTGGCCCTCGACCAGCCGGCGCTCGAGCTCCTCGAGTTCGAGGTAGCGCAGGGTGCGGTACAGGTAGTACGTCCCCCCCACCGGACGGCCCGGCTCCATGCCCGCGTAGCGCCCCACGGCGGCCCGGGCGCCGGCGCGCAGCTGGGCCCGATTCTGGTCGCGCAGGGCGCGATACAGCAGGTCCTGCAGCTCTTCGGCCGAGAGCCCCTCGCCGCCTCCCCCGCCGGCGCCGCTCTCGCCGGCTGCGCCGAGCGCGGACTCGGCCGACGGGCCATCTGGGGCCGGAGCCCCCGGTCGCACGGCGAAGAAGACGTCGAAGGCCTGATAGAAGGCGGCCAGGTGGTCGGACCGCTTGACCAGCGTCGCCGCCAGGGTGGAGCGCACCTCGTCGCGATCGCCCAGGTCGATCAGCTCGAGGGCCCGCGCCGCGTCCATGTGCTCGCTGAGCGAGACCGGGAGCCCGGTGGCGCGCAGCTCGCCGATGAAGCCGGCCAGCAGGTCAAGCACTGCTGGGCGGCCGTTCGCGCAGGGCCGTGGTGGCGCGCTCGATGTCGCTTTGGTACTTGAGCAGGACCGACAGCGTCTCGACGGCGTCCTCGACGCCGATCTCCTCACGTCCCAGGACCACCAGCGTGCGGGCCCAGTCGAGGGTCTCGGAGACCGAGGGCGCCTTCTTGAGATCGAGCTGGCGCAAGGAGCGCACCACCTCGGCGATCTGCTGGGCCAGCGCCGTGCGCACGCCCGGCACGCGGGCCTCGATGATGGCGCGCTCGCGCGCGACGTCCGGATAGCCGATGTAGAGGTAGAGGCAGCGCCGCTTGAGGGCCTCGGACAGCTCCCGCGTGCTGTTCGAGGTCAGGAACACCAGAGGGATCTGGCGGGCGCGCACGGTGCCGAGCTCGGGGATGGAGACCTGGTACTCCGAGAGGATCTCCAGCAGCAGGGCCTCGGTCTCGAGCTCGACCCGGTCGACCTCGTCGATGAGCAGGACGATCGGCTCGTCGGCCGTGATCGCCTCGAGCAGCGGGCGCGTCAGCAGGAAGTCCCCCGAGAAGATGTCGCCCTCGAGGCGCTCCCACTCCTCGGGGCCGTCGCCATCTCCCCGGCCGGCCTGGATCCGCAGCAGCTGCTTGCGGTAGTTCCACTCGTAGAGCGCCTTGGACTCATCGAGGCCCTCGTAGCACTGCAGGCGCACCAGGCGCGCCCCGGTCGCGTCGGCCACCGCGCGCGCCAGGGACGTCTTGCCGGTCCCGGCAGGTCCCTCGACGAGCACCGGCTTGGCCAGGCGGTCCGCCAGGAACGTCGTGGAGGCGATGGTGTCGTCGCTCAGGTAGTCCTGGACCGCCAAGCGCTCGCGCACCTCGGCCGGACTGGTGAAGTTCACCGCGGGAACGCTGGCCAAGCCCAGCCGGTGAGCCAGCTCCTCGCGGGGGTCGAGCGAGCTCATCGGATCTGCCCGTCGCCGCGCACGACCCACTTGAGGCAGGTCAGCTCGCGCAAGCCCATCGGACCGCGCGCGTGGAGCTTCTGGGTCGAGATCCCCACCTCGCCGCCCAGTCCCAGCTCGCCCCCGTCGACGAAGCGCGTCGAGGTGTTGACCAGCACCGCGGCCGCGTCGACGCGGCGCACCCACTCGTCGGCGTGGGCGCTGTCACGGGTCACGATCGCCTCGGAGTGGCCCGTGCCGTAGCGCGCGACGTGGGCGATGGCCTCGTCGAGGCTGTCCACAACCCGCACGGCGAGGATCAGATCCAAGAACTCGGTGGCGAAGTCCTGCTCGGTCGCGCGACGTGCGTCGGGCAGCCACTGCGCGGCGATCTCGTCGACGCGCAGCTCCACCGAGGGCATCGCGGCTGCCAGCGGCCCGAGGACGCGGGGGGCCAGGTCGCGGTGCACCAGGACGGTCTCGACCGCGTTGCACACCCCCGGGCGCGAGGTCTTGGCGTTGTCGACGATGCGCACCGCCTCGTCCACGGGTGCCGAGGCGTCCAAGAAGATGTGGCAGTTGCCGTCACCGTCGAGGACGTAGGGCACGCGTGCGTGCTCGCGCATGGCGGCGATGAGGCTCGGGCCGCCGCGCGGGATGAGGCAGTCCAGCACGTCGCTCAGCTGCATGAAGGACACGGCCGCCTCGTGCGACGGGTCGGTCACCAGGGCCACGGCGTCGGCGGGCAGCCCCTCGGCGACCAGGGCGTCGCGCCACAGGTCGACCAGGAAGCGGTTCGAGCCGAGGGCCGACGCCGATCCGCGCAGGAACGCGGCGTTCCCGCTGCGCACGCACAGGCCGGCGACGTCGCTGGTCACGTTGGGCCGGTTCTCGTAGACGACGCCGATCACGCCGAGCGGCACCCGGACGCGCTCGACCCGCAGGCCGTTGGGCCGTGTCGCACGATCGACGACCTCGAAGAGCGGATCGGGAGAGTCCGCGACCTCGCGCAGTGCGGCGGACATCCCGGCGATCCGGCCGGGCGTCAGCACCAGGCGGTCGCGGCCCGGTCCGGCGTCGCCGTAGGCGGCGACATCGACGGCGTTGATCTCCAAGAGGCGCTCGGCCTGCGCGTCGAGGGCGTCGGCCACCCGGCGCAGGACGCCCGAACGCTGGACGTCGGGAGCCTGGGCCAGCTCGCGAGCGGCGGCTCGGACCGCCTGCCCCTGGGCGGCAAGTTCTCCAATGGACATGCCCGTAGCGTAACGGAGCGCCCCCGAGGCTCGAGGCGGCGACGAGTCACCTAGCGCGCAGCACCACCAGGTCGTCGCGGTGGATGACCATGTCGCCCTCCTCGCCGTCGAGGGCCGCGGCGTCCATGCGTGCGAGGCCCTTGGCGACGCGCGCACCGGCCGGATCCAGCACGTCGATGGCGTCGCCCTGGGCGAAGTCGCCCGACCGCGCGACGACGCCGACGCGCAGGAGGCTGCGGCCCCCGTGCACCAGCGCCTCGACGGCGCCGTCGTTGACCGTGACCGACCCCCGACTCGGGGCGGCGAAGGCGATCCAGGCCTTGCGTGCGGCCAGGCGGTCCGGACGGGGCCGGAACCTCGTTCCCGCGCCGCGCGAGCCCAGAGCCCGCCGCAGCGGCTCGGACGCGCGCGCGGCTCCGATGATGACGGTGACTCCGGACCAGGTCGCCAGGCGGGCTGCGGCCAGCTTGGAGGCCATGCCCCCGCTGCCCACGCCCGAGCGGCTGGCACCCGCCATCTCCATCAGGTCCGCGTCGATGGCAGCGACCTCGTCGATCAGGGTCGCCGCAGGATCGAGGCGCGGATCGGCCGTCAGCAGGCCGTCGGTGTCGGTCAGCAGAACGAGGTGCGAGGCACCCACCAGGTTGGCCACCAGCGCGGCCAGGCGATCGTTGTCGCCGAAGCGGATCTCCTCGTCGGCGACCGCGTCGTTCTCGTTCACCACCGCGACCACGCCGAGCCGGGCGAGGGACTCCAGGGTTCCGCGCGCCTGCAGGTACTGGCCCCGGTGCGCGAAGTCCAGCGGTGCCAAGAGGACCTGTCCCACGGGCACGCCGAGTGCCCCGAAGGCGTCCCGCCACGCGTGCATCAGCAGGGGCTGGCCCACCGCCGACACCGCCTGGAGGGTGACCGCGTCGGTCGGTCGGCGCCGTCCGGCACCGACCTCGGCCCAACCCGCGGTGATCGCGCCCGAGGTCACGACGGCGACCTGCCAGCCCTCCGAGCGCAGCGCGGTGACGTCGCGGGCGATGGCGGCCAGGACGCCGACGTCGACCCCGCCGTCAGCGTTCGTGACCGACGTGGTCCCCACTTTGACCACCACGCTACGCGTCGTCATCGTCCTCCCTCCGCTCGCGGCGCGCGCGGCGCTCCCGTTGGGTCGCGCGGTGCGGCTCCTCCACGTCGATCCCCGTGCCGGCGGCATCACGGAACCACTCGAAGCTGACCGGGCCCACGCGCACCACGTCGCCGTCGCGGGCCCCGGCCCGTGACAGCAGGCGATCGACCCCGAGGGCGCGCAGGCGGCGCACCGACTCCTCCAGGGCTCCGCTGCCGGTCAGGTCGTTGAAGCGCACCGCCCGCTCGGCGGCCCGCCCCTCCAGGACCCAGCCGGCCGCCTCGCGCCGGACGCTCACGGCCGATTCGGCGGCCGGCCGGTGCAAGACGGGGGCGGGCGACGCGGCGGCCGCCTCGCGGCGCGCCGTCGTCACCATCTCGGCCAGGCGAGCCAGAAGCCGGTCGATCCCCTGGCGGGTCACCGCCGCGACCGTGAGCTCGACGGTCGGCTCGGGACCCGCGGCGAGGTCGCCCTTGGACCCCACGACGATGCGCGGCCGCTCGGTCAGCTCGGGCAGGTAGTCGGTCAGCTCGCGCAACAGCACCTGGTACTGGGCGGGGGCCGACAGCGGCGCGCTCTCGGAGAGGTCGAGCAGGAGGCACAGGACCCGCGCATGCTCGACGTGGCGCAGGAACTCTCGGCCCAGCCCGCGCCCACTGGCGGCACCCTCGACGAGGCCCGGGATGTCCGCCATGACGAACTCCGTCGCGTCCGCGCGATGACTGGCCCGGTCGCCCACGCGCACGACACCCAGGTTGGGGACCAAGGTGGTGAACGGGTAGTCGGCGATCTTGGGGCGGGCGGCCGACACTGCGGCGATCAGGGTGGACTTGCCCACGTTGGGAAAACCGACGATCGCGACGTCGGCGCGGAGCTTCAGCTCCAGGTCGTACCAGCGCTCCTCGCCCCGCTCGCCCTGCTCGGCGAAGTCCGGGGCGCGACGCCGGTTGGAGAGGAAGCGGGCGTTGCCCCAGCCGCCTTGGCCGCCGGCCGCCGCCCGCCACCGGGATCCCGCGACGTCGAGATCGACCAGCACCTCGCCCGTGGCATCGTGGACGACCGTGCCCACCGGCACGGCCACCTCGACGTCGCCGCCGGCGGCACCGTGCTGGCGCTTGCTCGAGCCGTGACGGCCGTCGCCGGCCCGGCGGAAGGGGTGGTCACGAAAGGCCAGCAGGGAGGACTGGTTGACATCGGCCACCAGCCACACGTCTCCGCCGTGGCCCCCGTCGCCCCCGTCCGGTCCCCCGCGCGCCACGTGGGCCTCGCGGCGAAAGCTCACGCACCCCGCCCCGCCGTCCCCAGCCCGCGCGTGCAGCTGGGCGGCGTCGACGAAGCTGGACACCGCCCAATCCTACGGGCTGCCCTCGAGCGCCCCCGAGGTGACGAGCAGGTCCACCGCCTCGCCGAACACCTGCCGGTGACGGTCGACCTGGGCGGCCGTGGTCGCGGGACACATCAGCGCCATGTTGTGGAACGGCGTGATCAGCAGGCCCCGGTTGACGGCGTAGAGGTGTAAGAAGTCCTCGAGCGCGGGATCGGCGCTGGCCGCCGACGCACCGCCACTGCGGGGTGCCGGGGCGGCGAAGCGGTACTCGCAGCGCGCGCCGAGCTGGCTGACCGACCAGTTCAGGCCGGCGGCGGCGACCGTCGACTCCACATCGTGGGCGAAGCGCGTGGCCAGGGTCTCCATGTGCTCGAACGCCTCGTCGGTCAGGACCTCGCCCAGCACCGCGCGCATGGCCGCCAGGCTCAGGGCATTGCCGGCCAAGGTCCCGCCGACGCCGCCGACGTCGACGATGTCGTAGCCGTCGGCCACCGCCGCCAGGGTGCGCCGGGCGAAGTTGTCGCTCAGCCCGTAGGCCCCGCTCGGCACACCGCCGCCGAGCGACTTGCCGACGGTCACGGCATCGGGGCGCAGCCCCCAGCGGTGCGTGGCACCACCCGGTCCCGCCGAGAACGTGTGGGTCTCGTCGATGACCAGCAGGGTGCCCGTGTCGTCGCACAGCTGGCGCACGCCGGTCAGGAACCCGGGATCGGGCAGCACAATGCCGATGTTCGTCAGGGCGGGCTCGGTGAGCACCGCGGCGACGTCACCGGCGGCCAGCTCGCGCTCGAGGCCCGCGAGGTCGTTGAACTCCACGACCCGCGTCGTCTCGGAGGGGTCCACGCTGGGCCCGGCGTTTCCCGGCCGGGACACCGCGCGCCCCGTGGCCGGGTCGACGATGACGAACGTCTCGTCGACGGTCCCGTGGTAGCAGTACGAGAACACCAGGATCTTGGGCCGCCCGGTAACCATCCGGGCCAGGCGCAGGACCCACCGGTTCGCATCCGTGGCCGACAGCGTGAAACTCCACTGGGGCAGGCCGAAGCGCCGCGCCAATTCGGCGGCGACCCACTCGGCGTCGGCCGTGGGCAGCATCGTGGTCACACCCCCGTCGCGCAGCCGGCGCGCCACGGCGTCGACGAGGGGCTGGGGAGAGTGCCCGGCCATGGCGCCGGTGTCCCCCAGGGCGAAGTCCACCAGCTCGTGGCCGTCGAGGTCCTCCACGACGGCTCCGCGCGCCGCGCGGAACCCCAGAGGGAACCCGCCGGCCCACTTGCCCATCCACGTCATCGGTACGCGCCCGAAGAGGTGGTCGGCGTCCGCGTGCAATCGTGCCGAGTTCGGGTGTTCATCCTGGTAGCGCCGAAGTTCCTGGTCGAGCAGCTCCGTCAGTCGCGGTCGACGCACCTTGTCCCCCATGGCTTCATGCTAGGCGTGTCGCCGGATCTCGCCGGGGTGGAATGCCCTGCGCGGGGGCGCGTTGTGAGCGAAAACTTAGGCAATATCCCAGGATTTCGGCTCTCGATCGATAAAGATAAGGGACGGCGACTGGGAATCCCCAGGCCGACTGAAGAGATGGAAGAAGGAGTCGACCGGTGAACAAGGCCGAGTTGGTAGAGGCTGTGGCCGCCGATAGTGGTGCCACCAAGAGCACGGTGGCCGAGGTCCTCCGGGCCTTCGAGGACGTCGTCGTGCGCAACGTCGCACAGGGAGAGAAGGTCGTGCTCTCAGGTTTCGTGGCGTTCGAGCGCGTGCAGCGCAAGGCGCGCACGGCGCGCAACCCGCAGACGGGCGAGGCGATCCAGGTGAGCGCGTCGCGCGCCCCCAAGGTGACGATCGGCTCGACGTTCAAGAAGGCCGTCAAGGGCTAGGCCAACGAGAACGCAAAAGGCCCCCGGCGCAAGCCGGGGGCCTTTTGCGTTCTGCGCGACGTGCGCGCCAGGGCTACGCCAGGACGTCGACGCGCTTGCGTCCCTGGCGGAATGCGAAGTGCACGGTGCCGTCCACCAGCGCGAACAGCGTGTCGTCGCGACCGATGCCCACGTTGGTACCCGGGTGGAACTGCGTCCCGCGCTGGCGAACCAGGATGCTGCCCGAGGTCACCGCGGTGCCATCGAACGTCTTGACCCCCAGCCGCTGCGCCTTCGAGTCGCGCCCGTTTCGCGTTGAGCCGCCGCCTTTGGTCTTGGACATGATTCTCCTTAGGCCGGGGTCGCGATCGCCGTGATCTCGACTGTCGAGTACTTCTGACGATGACCCCAGTGCCGGCGCTGGTTGGCCTTCGGCTTGTAGGTGAGGCCTCGGATCTTGGGGCCCTTCTCGGCGCCCACCACGGTGCCGGTGACGGTCGCCCCGCTCAATGCGGGCCCCGCCAGCACGGTCTCGCCATCGACGATGAGGACGGGCTCGAAGGTGATCTGCTCGCCCACCGGCTCCTGGCGCAGATCGACGCGAACCACCTGTCCTTCGGTCACGCGCTCTTGGGACGTCCCCACACGAATCACGGCATACATAGGGTCACCATCCTAGCCGACGGGACCGGGGCCGCGGTCATAGTCCCGTCGCGATCACGAAGCCGCGACCGTCGCACACGGTGCACACCGTCGAGACCGACTCCAGCAGCCCCTCGTTGATGCGCTTGCGGGTCATTTCGACCAGTCCCAGCTCGGAGATGTCGAAGACCTGGGTGCGCGTCTTGTCCCGCGAGAGGGCCTGGCGCAGCGCCGAGGCCACCGCCTCGCGGTTCGCCTTGGTCTCCATGTCGATGAAGTCGATGACGATGATCCCGCCGATGTCGCGCAGGCGCAGCTGCCGTGCGACCTCCTCGGCCGCCTCCAGATTGTTCCGGAAGACCGTCTCTTCCAGGTTGCTCTTGCCGACGTTCTTGCCGGTGTTGACGTCGATCACCGTCAGCGCCTCGGTCCGCTCGATGATCAGCGACCCGCCCGAGGGCAGGAACACCTTGCGATCCAGGGCCCGGTGCAGCTGCTCGTGGACGAAGTAGCGCTCGAACAGGGGCAGGCTCTCGCTCGCCGGGTCGTAGTACTCGATGCGGTCCGTCAGCTCCGGGTTGACCGCCGCGACGTACTCGCGCACCTTGGTGAAGAGCTCGGCATCGTCGATCAGCACGCCGCGGTAGTCGTCGTTCAACTCCTCGCGCAGGACCCGAACCGCGAGGTCCAGGTCGCGGTAGACGAGTCGTGGCTGGTTGGAGCGTGCCACCTCGGCCTCGATGGCCGCCCACTTCTCGGCCAGCGAGGCCACGTCGCGCGAGAGGTCCTCGGCCGAGACGCCTTCGGCCGCAGTGCGGATGATCACGCCATGGTGCGCGGGCTTGACGTCGTCGACGATCTTGCGCAGGCGGCGGCGCTCGCCGTCGGGGAGGCGCTTGGAGATCCCCACGGTCGTCGAGTTCGGCACGAGCACGACGAAGCGGCCCGGCAGGGAGACCTCCTGGGTCAACCGTGCACCCTTGGCTCCGATGGCGTTCTTGGTCACCTGGCACACGATCGTCTGTCCAGCGCGCAGCATCTCCTCGATGCGCTTGGTCGCCGGCGTGCCCTCGACGTCGTCGTCGGGAGTGACGTCGTTGCGGTAGAGGACCGCGTTCTTGGGGATGCCGATGTCGACGAACGCGAGCTCCATGCCCGGCAAGACGTTCTGGATCCGACCGACGTAGATGTTGCCGTCGATCTGGTTCGTCTCGTCGGCCGCCTTGGCAACCACGTACTCGACCATCGTGCGGCCCTCGAGGGTGGCGATGTGCGTGGCGAGCGGCGTCGCGTGCACGCACATCAGGTAGCGCCCCTGCGCTCGGGTGCGGCGCTCGCCCCCGCGGCGACGGCGGCGCGACCGGGAAGGCGCGCCGTCCGACGCCGGCGGAGCCGAGGCCTCCACCGGGGCCTCGACGCCGACGGCCGTCCGCTGTCCCGAACTGCGCCCTCCGCGACCCCGCCCGCCGCGGCGACGGCGCGCTCCCCCGTTCCCCGGCGCGGTCGCCGGCGAGGCAGCAGGACTCAGCTGGCTTGTCGACGGGCTCGGCCGGGTATCACCAATCTTGGGAGATGGACGGACGTCCCCGATACGGGGACCGGTTGGGTGGTCGTTGGCACTGTTCTCGTCGCTCACGACGGGCACTCCTTGCGTACTCAGTGAGGCGCGCATCGAGAGACGCGCGCCTATGGCGTCGAAGAGGGATCGCGGTCGCGCCCTCGGGACTGAAAGACAGCGTGACCAGGAGAATTGCGGTCCACATACCTTCGTCGAGGAACTGCCTCGTCTCGGATGTCACCACATCAACCCCGCTCGGGCCGCCCGGCCTCGCTGTCAGGGCCGCGCGGGTGCACGGCCATCACGTCTCCAGGCTACACCGTGGCTCAACCCGGATGAGCACCGCTGGTCGTCGTCGGAGGCGCCACCGTGGTCGTCGTCGAGGTCGTCGAGGGAGGCACGGTGGTCGTCGTCGAGGTGGACGCGGAGGGCACCGTGGTCGTGGTCGAGACCGTCCCGGGGAGGCGGCGGCCCGAGAACAGGGCACCCACGGGATGGGCGAACAGGAAGCTGAAAGTCTTGGCCACGACGGGTGCGGCGGCGTTCGCCCCGTAGCCGCCCTCCCCGATGACGCAGGCCACCACGTAGCGAGGATGGCCCACCGGACCGAAGGCCACGAACAGGGAGTTCGGCTCGAGGCCCGGGGCATTCGAGGCCGTCCCGGTCTTGCCCGCCAGCACGTACTGCGATATCGAGAACGTGGCGTCGTGCTGGAAGGCGTAGTAGCCGGTGCCGCGCGGGTTGGCGATCACCCCGATCAGACCCTGGAGGATCGGGTCGCGCACGCGAGGCGGCAGGTTCACGTGCCCCAGGACCCGCGGACGGTAGCGCACGATGACGCGGCCGCCCGGCGTCCGGATGGCTGCGGCCACCTCGGGTGCGTAGCGCGTGCCGCCGTTGGCGAAGGTGGCGTAGGCATCGGCCAGCTCGATCGGGGTGAGGACGGTGGCCCCCTGGCCGAACGCCATCTCGATGTTGTCACCCGTGTACCACGAGACGTTCGGGAATGCCTTGGGCGCCTCGCGATGCAGGATCTTGCGCACCGCCGGTGAGTCGACGCGGCCACTGACCTCGTTGGGCAGGTCGATGTTGGTGTACTGGCCCGCCCCGTACTGGCGGGCCACGTTCTGGATGGCGGTCTGCCCGTAGCGGCGCTGGTGGGCCCAGAACAGGTACCCCAGGTTGTAGAAGTAGTAGTCCGAGGAGACCGTCAGGGCCAGGGGCAGGCTCACGAGACCGTTCCCGTAGGTCTCGGCGTCGTGGAACACGCACCCGTGGTACCCCTGGAGGCAACCGGGCACCTTGTAGATCCCGGTGTCGTTGACCGTCGCCGTGGGCGAGAAGATCCCCGTCTGCATCATCGCGGTCGCCGTGAAGAGCTTGAAGGTGCTGCCCGGCGTGTAAAGACCCTGGATCGCGTAGTTGTTGAAGGCGCCGATGCGCGCCAGGCTGGCGTAGGTCTTCTCGCTCAGGCCGTGGGTGAACGAGTTCAGGTTGTAGGAGGGGAAGCTGGCCATGGCCAGCACCGCACCGGTGTTGGGGTCGAGCACCACGGCGGCCCCGTTGGGTGCCTGCGGGTAGCGGTGGGACACGGGGTCGTAGGTCTTGCGATCGGTGAGGATCTGGTTGGCCAGGTAGCCCTGGAGGGCCTCTTGGAGGGGCAGGTCGATGTTCAGCTGCACGGTGTCCCCCGCCACCGGCGGCGTGACGCGCGCGGTGGCCAGGACATTGCCGTAGGCGTCCACCTCGACGGTGCGCTTGCCATCGCGGCCCCGCAGGTACTGCTCGTAGAAGGCCTCGATGCCGGTCTTGCCGATCTGCGACGTCGTCTGGTAACCCTCGTTGGGGTGCGCGGCGATCTCGGCGCCGGTGATGGGTCCCACGTAGCCGAGCACCGGTGCGGCGACGTTGCCCCCGGCCGGATAGGTCCGGGTGGCCACGTTGACGATGCTGATCCCGGGGAACTCGCCGCTGTGCAGCTTGAGGTACTCGACGATGCGGGCCGGGGCGTCGAGCAGGATCGGTGCCGGCTGGTAGGGGTCGTAGGCCGGATTGCTCAACGCGGCGTTGATCGACTTCACGCTCACGCCGGTCAGCGCCGCCAGGGACCCCTTGATCGCCGGGTCCAGCGCGGCCTCGGCCCGGGAGAGCTCGATCTCGGTGGAGACCCGGTTGGCCACGAGGGCCTGTCCCGACCGGGCCACGATGAGGCCGCGCGGCGCCGGGATGGGACTGACGCGCAGCGAGTTCGCATTCACGGTCGCGATCGCCGTGCGCACGTCGAGAACCTGGAGGGCGAACAGCCGCCCGATCAGGATCAGCATGAGGATGAGGAAGAACCCGCCGATGATGCGCCAGCGACGCTCGGGACGGGCCTCGATCTCCTCGGGTGACGTGACAAGGTTTCGGATCCCCACCGGACGACGCGCGTTGATGACGCGCCCCCGGCGCCGGAAGGGGTTGAGCGACTCCCAGGGACGCCACAGTCGCGAGAAGACCGATCCGGTCGGGCGCTCGCGCCAGGACCTCTTCACGACCGACCTCGTCCGCCGAGGGTGAGCCGCCGGGCCAGACGCGCCAGCGGCCGCGCCACGACGGCGAACACGAGGGCATTGACAACCATGGACGCCACGAGATGGTCGTGCCACAGTCCGTGGTCCTGGGCCAGCGTGGCCAGGACCACGTAGCCTGCGGGCGCGAGCAGCCCCGCCACTCCCGCCAGCACGGGGGGCACCCACCAGGCGGCCGAGTCGAGGTCCCCCACGCCCTCACGGCCGAGGCGTGCCGCGAACCACGCCAGCACCACGGCCACGACGATCGTCAGCCCGAACGGCGTCGTGCTGCGCGTGTCGAAGAACAGTCCCGACAGCGCCGCGACCCACAGGGCCGGGGCCAGGGCCCCCGTCAAGCCGACCACGAAGGGCCAGAGCCATACCAGCATGATCACGGCCCCCGCCGCGCGCAGGGTCGACAGCAACTGCAGCTGGATGGCGACCACGAACAGCGTGACGATGGTCAGCGGGATCACCGCCCGACTCACGTCGCGGGCTCCCAGAGCACGACGTCCACGTAGAACAGGTGGCTGAGGTCGGCGACCGGCTGCGCGCGCACGCTCACCGTGCCCGCGCCCGTGGAGCCCGAGACCGCGGTCACGCGCGCCACCGGCAGGCCGGGCGGGAAGAGGCCTCCGTTGAGGCCGTCGGTCGAGAGCAGCTCGCCGGCCCGGGGCGGTGTGCCCAAGGCCGCGCTATTGGTCACGAGGCTGTTGCCGAGGCCGGTCCCGGCCAACACGAACGAGCCGTGCCCGTTGCCGAAGGTGACCCCGACGACACTGCTGCCGTCGCTGATCATGCGGACCGTGGCGCCGCTCGGAGTGGTGGACACGACCACTCCCACCAGGCCACCGTTGGCCACGACCGGCATGCCGACGAGCACGCCCTGGTCCTGACCCTTCGAGATGTCGAAGGTGGCCGCGAAGTTCGACGGGGAGAACGTCGTCACCTGGGCGGCCACGGTGGCCAGGTTGCCGACGAACGGGACGTGCAGCTCGGTGGTCAGCTGGGTCAGCTGACGCTCCAGGGCCCACGTCTCCGCGGACCGCTGCTGGGCGCGGCCGAGCTCGTAGCGCAGTCGCTCGTTCTGCGCGACGACGTCGCTGTAGTTGATGGCGCCGGCGAGCAGGTGACCGATGGGCAGTGACACCTCGTCGACCGTCCAGGCAAAGGGCGCCACCACGAGGTTGGCCGCTCGGCGTAGCCCGGAGATGACGCCCACCGTGAGGTACAGGGCGGTCACCACGACCAGCGCCGTGACCCCGAGGGTCCAGGCGCGCCGCTTGGAACGGTCGCTGGCCACGGCTTAGCGAGCGGGGCTGGACTTCAGTACCCGCGCGAAGGTCTCGAGCTCCTCCAAGCACATCCCACTGCCCAGCGCCACGCAGTTGAGCGGGTCGTTAGCGATGACGATGGGCATGTTGGTCTCGACCTCGAGCCGCTGGGCGATTCCGTTGAGGAGCGCGCCGCCACCCGTGAGGACGATTCCCTGCTCCATCAGGTCGGCTGCGAGCTCGGGCGGCGTCCGGTCCAGGGTGACCTTGACGGCGTCGACGATCGCCTGGACGGGCTCCTCGATGGCCTGGCGGATCTGCTCGGTCGAGATGACGACGGTCTTGGGGAGGCCCGTCACGAGGTCGCGCCCGCGAATCTCGGCGCGCAGCTCGGTCTCGAGCGGATACGCCGAGCCGAGCTGGATCTTGATCTCCTCGGCCGTGCGCTCGCCGAGGGCCAACTGGAACTCCTTCTTCACGAAGGCCACGATCGCCTCGTCGAGCTCGTCACCACCCACGCGAATCGACTGGCTCGTCACGATGCCGCCCAGCGAGATCACGGCGACCTCGGTCGTCCCGCCACCGATGTCGACGACCATGTTGCCGCTCGGCTCGTGGACGGGCAGCCCCGCGCCGATGGCCGCGGCCATGGGCTCCTCGATGATGTACGCCTTGCGCGCACCGGCGAACTCCGCGGCCTCCATGACGGCGCGCTGCTCGACGCCGGTGATGCCCGAGGGCACGCAGATGACCATGCGCGGCTTCGCGAAGCGACGCTGGTGCACGCGATGGATGAAGTAGCGCAGCATCTTCTCGCAGATCTCGAAGTCGGCGATGACCCCGTCCTTGAGCGGGCGGATGGCCTGGATGTTGCTCGGGGTGCGCCCGATCATGCGCTTGGCCTCGGCGCCCACGGCCAGGGGTTTGCCGTCCTTCACGTCCACCGCGACCACGGACGGCTCGTTCAGGATGATCCCGCGACCGCGCACGTAGACCAGGGTGTTGGCGGTCCCGAGGTCGACGGCCATGTCCCGCCCCAGGATCGTGAAGCGACTATCTACCATGACGACCCTCTATCCACATCGACGCGCCCGAGGCAGGCTCACCCCCACCAGGCTAGGGCACGCGCGGCGCGGTCGGCCACAGCACGCGGGTCACAGTGCGGGGAAGAAGAGTGCGATCTCCCGTTCGGCGGCCTCGGGCGAATCCGAGCCGTGGACCAAGTTCTCCCGGGTGATCAGCCCGAAGTCTCCGCGAATCGTGCCGGGTGCCGCCTCGAGCGGGTTCGTCGTCCCCATCAAAGATCGCACCACCCGCCACACCTCGGGCACACCGGCGACCACCAGCACCAGCGACGGGCCGCGCGTGATGAAGTCCACCAAGGCCGCGTAGTAGGGACGTCCCACGTGCTCGGCGTAGTGCTGGGCTGCCGTGTCGGCGTCGATGGTGCGCAGCTGCGCGGCGACCAGGTGCAGTCCCTTGCGCTCGAGCCGAGCCACGATCTCGCCGCTGAGCCCGCGCTCGACGGCGTCGGGCTTGATGATGACCAGGGTCCGATCCACGAGGGACGAATCTAACAGTCGCCCCGGCCGACTTATGCGCGGTGGTGCGGGGCCAGGCCGAGAGCCTCGGCCCGGGCCTCGGCCACGACGTAGAGGCTCCCGGTCACCACGATCAGGTCGTCGGCGCCCGCGCTCGCGCGGACCCGGGCCAGAGCTGCCGCCGGGCTCGCCTCCACCTCGGCGCGCACGCCGTGGCGCCACAAGGCGGCGGCCACCTCCGCGGCGGGAACCGCCCGGGGGGAGTCCGGCGCGCAGCAGACGAACTCGTCGAAGCCGTAGCGCACGAGCGGCTCGACCATCTCGTCGAGGTCGCGGCCGCGCAGCATGCCGACGACGCAGTGGCGGCGCCCCTCAACTTCGAAGGCGTCCTCCAGGCTCGACACCAGGACGTTGATCCCGGCCGGGTTGTGGGCTCCGTCCACGAGGACCGTCGGCTCGAAGCCCACCACCTCGAGGCGGCCGGGCATGCGCGCGGTCGACAGCGCGGCGGACACCACGTCGTCGCCGAGGGCGCGACCGAGGAAGGCCTCGGCCGCGACGACGGCGGTCATCGCGTTGGCTCCCTGGTGGATCCCGTGCAGGCTGAGGGCCACGTCGCGGTACTCGGCGAAGGGCGTGCGCATCGTGAGGCGCCGGCCGCCGACGGCCAAGTCGTTGGACACCAGGTCGAAGTCCTCGCCCACGAACCAGCCCTCGCCTCCGAGGTCCGCCAGGCGTTGGCGGGCGATGGGCACGACGATCGCGTTGGTCGTCCCCACGATCGCGCGTCCCGCTGCCCGAAAGATCCCCACCTTGTCGCGGGCGATATCGCTGATCGTGGGGCCCAGGACCTGCGTGTGGTCGAGGTCCACGTTGGTCAGGACGGCGACCGTCGAATCGATGACATTGGTCGCGTCCCAGGTTCCGCCCAGCCCGACCTCGATCACGGCGACGTCGACTCCCTCGTCCGAGAAGTGCAGCAGGGCCGCCACGGTCAGGATCTCGAACCGCGTGAGCACGATGCCGGTGACCTGCTCGACGTCGGCCAGTCGCGACAGCAGCGAGATCAGATCCTCGTCCTCGATGTACTGACCGCTCACCGCGATGCGCTCGTTCACCGCGTGGAGGTCGGGACTGGTGAACAGGCCCACCCGCAGTCCCGTCTGGGAGAGCAAGGACGCGACCAGCGTCGTCGTGCTCCCCTTGCCGTTGGTCCCCGTGACGTGCACCGTTGCGTAGTCGCGGTGCGGATCGGCCAGGAAGGCGAGCGTGTCGACGACGGGCTGCAGCGTCGGCGGCACGCGCCGCGGACGCGTCAGGCGCTCGAAGTCGACGTGCGCCTCCAGCCACGCCACCGCCTCGGTGTAGTCGGCGAAGCGCACCTCAGCTGGCGCGGCGGGCGCGCGGCGTCTTGCGCAACTCGTAGACGGGCTCTTCGCCGCCCTCGACCGCCCGCGCGGTGACCACGCAGCGCACGACGTCCGAGCGCCCCGGCACGTCGTACATCGTCTCGAGGAGCACGCGCTCCAAGATGGAGCGCAGGCCGCGCGCACCGGTCCCCCGTAGGAGGGCCTGGTCGGCGATGGCCTCCAACGCATCGGGCTCGAAGACCAGTTCCACGCCGTCGATCGCGAGCACCTGCTGGAACTGCTTGACCAGCGAGTTGCGCGGCTCGGTGAGCACGTCGATGAGCATGGCCCGGTCCAGCTGATGCACCGAGCCGATCACCGGCAGCCGTCCGATGAACTCGGGGATGAGGCCGAACTTCACCAGGTCCTCGGGCAGGACGTGGCGGAAGATCTCGATGTCCCCCGAGCGGTTGAGTTCGATCGGCGAGTTGAACCCGATCGACTTCTTGCCGCGACGGCGCTCGATGATGGACTCGAGACCGTCGAACGCGCCGCCGCAGATGAACAGGATGTTCGAGGTGTCGATGGAGATGAACTCCTGGTGGGGGTGCTTGCGACCGCCCTGGGGCGGGACGTTCGCCACGGTCCCCTCGAGGATCTTCAGCAGCGCCTGCTGGACGCCCTCGCCCGACACGTCGCGGGTGATGGACGCGTTGTCGCTCTTGCGGGCGATCTTGTCGATCTCGTCGATGTAGATGATGCCCCGCTCGGCCCGCTTGACGTCGAAGTCGGTCGCGGCGAGCAGCTTGAGCAAGATGTTCTCGACGTCCTCGCCCACGTAGCCGGCCTCGGTGAGGGCGGTCGCGTCGGCGATCGCGAAGGGCACGTTGAGCATGCGGGCGAGCGTCTGGGCCAAGAAGGTCTTGCCACAGCCCGTGGGACCCAGGAGGAGCACGTTGGACTTGGCCACCTCGACATCGCTGTCGTGAAGCGGGCCCGACTGGATCCGCTTGTAGTGGTTGTAGACCGCGACGGCCAGGATCTTCTTCGCTTCGGACTGGCCCACGACGAAGTCGTCGAGGAACGCCGAGATCTCCCGCGGCGTGGGGATCTCCTCCAGGACGAACTCGGGCCGGTCCCCGAACTCGTCGGCCATGATGTCGTTGCACTGGTCGATGCACTCGTCGCAGATGTACACGCTGGGTCCCGCGATGAGCTTCTTGACCTGCTTCTGCCCCTTAGCGCAGAAGCTGCACTTGATGAGGTCGTTATCCTCGCCGAACTTCGCCACGGCATCCCTCCGAACCGACGGACCGGAACCATCCTAAAAGACCCGGCCCGCCAAGGCGGGCATCTACAGACGCGAGGAGATAACCTCGTCGATCAGGCCGTACTCGACGGCCTCGGGCGCGCCGATGATGAAGTCCCGGTCCGTGTCGCGCAGGATGCGATCGATGGGCTGGCCGGTGTCGGCCGCCAGCATCTCGTTGAGCATGTCCTTCATGCGCAAGATCTCCCGGGCCTGGATCTCGATGTCGGAGGCCTGCCCGCCCACACCGCCCCAGGGCTGGTGCAGCAGGACCCGGGCGTGGGGCAGGGCGTAGCGCTTGCCGCGCGCGCCAGCGGCGAGCAGCACCGCGGCCGCCGAGGCGGCCTGGCCGAAGCAGAACGTCGACACGTCCGGCTTGATGTACTTCATCGTGTCGTAGATCGCCAGCAGGCCGGTGATGTCACCGCCGGGCGAGTTGATGTAGAGGCTGATGTCCTTCTCGGGGTCCTCGGACTCCAAGAAGAGCATCTGGGCGCACACCAGGTTGGCGACGGTGTCGTCGATCGGCGTGCCCAGAAAGATGATGCGCTCGCGCAGCAGCCGGCTGTAGAGGTCGTAGGCCCGCTCACCGCGGTTCGACGACTCGACAACGGTGGGGACCAGGTAGTTCTGAACGCGATGCTCGTGCACGGGGCCCACCCTACGCGTCGGCCGGCTCGTCGTCGTCACCGAGACGAGACAGGTCGATGGCCACGCCTTCGGGATCGACGTAAGTGACGTGGTCGCGCAGCCACTGCCCGGCCTTGTTCTTGGCCACCTCGGCGCGGAAGGCGCTCATGCGGCCCGACTCGTGCAGGTCGGTGCGCAGGCTGTCAGCCGAGGTCGCCATGGCCTCGGCCGTCGAGACCAGCTCCTCGTCCACCTCGGCGTCGGTCGGCTCGAGCGACTCGGCGCGCACCAGGGCCCGCAGTGCCAGGTCGATGCGGACGGCCCGGACGGCCTCGGTCCGCAGCGCGGCGAGCAGTCCGTCGGGCGTCTGGTTCGTGGCGCGCAGGAAGTCGTTGAGCTCGAGCTTCTGGTCGGCCAGGCGGTGTCCCAGGTCGTGGAGCCGCTCGTTGGTCTCGCGAGTGGCCAGCACCTCGGGGACGACATCCTCGCCCACCAACTCGCCCAGCGCCAGGAGAGCGGCGTCGCGCTCGGCCAGCCGGGTCTCGAGGATCTTGCGCCGCCGCACCTGGAGCACCAGGCCGTCGCGCATCTCGGCGACGCTGGGCCACTCGGTGTTCTCCTGGACCCAGTCATCGGTGAGGTCGGGCATGACCCGCTCCTGGACCTGGCTGAGGTGCACGTGGTACGTCCCGGTCGCCGAACCCACGGGGCCCTCCAGGGACAGGTCCTCGCCGGCCCGCAACCCCAGGATCTGCTCGTCGGCCCCGGGCAGCAGCGCGTTCGAGCCGACGGTGTACATGTAGTCGTTCATCGTCAGCGGCTCGTCGCCCTCGGGCCGATCGACGCGGAGATCCATCGTCACGACGTCGCCGTTGACGATGGGGCGGTCCACCGGGGCCAAGGTGGCGTCGGTCTCGCGGTAGCGGTCGATCAGCGCCTCGATCTCGGTGTCGGACACGTGGGGCGACGGCAGGGTGACCTGCAGCCCCTCGTAGCCGTGGATCTCGGGCTCGGGACGGACTTCGACGTCCACCTCGAAGCGCACGGGGCCGCTGTCCTCGCCTTCAACGACGTTGACGTCGGGCTCGCCGATGGGGTCGATGCCGGTCTCGTCGACGGCCCGCGCGTAGAAGGTGGGGACGGCCTCGCGGATCGCCTCGGCCCGCAGCACCGCGGGCCCGCCCAGATGGGCCACCAGAACGTTCTTGGGGACCTTGCCGCGGCGGAAGCCCTTGACATTGACCTGCGTGGCCAGCGACACCGCAGCTCGGTCGATGGCCTGATCGACCTCGGATTCCTCCAAGGCGACCACGACCTTGACGCGATTGCTCTCCTGGCCCGTAATCGTCGCCTGCATAAGACTGACCAGCCTACTGGACGCGTCCTCGGGCTCAGATCATGACGCAGAGCGCGTCCGCGAAGGCGCGAGCCGCGGCCGCGTCACCCCGGACGTCGGTGGCCGAGGCCGCCAGCCACGCCGCGGCGCTGATGCGGCCGGCCGCGCGCCGCCAGAAGAGCGCCACGGGCGTCGTGACCTCGAGATCCGGCGCCTGGGACAGCGACGCCACGGCCTCGCCGCGCCCGTCGTGGACCCGCACGAGGGCGGTGCGCCCGAGCCGTCCCACCAGGTTCACTTGGAGCGTGAACCCCTCGCCCGCTCCCATCTGGCGCCCCACGATGTAGGGCAGCGCGGCCTCGAACCGGTTGACCACGACCTCCTCGCCGATGCCGTGGTCGTCATCGGGCTCGAGCAGCGCGTCGCGCAGGTCCTGCAGGTGAATCCACGCGTCGAGGATGCGCGTCTCTTGGAAGCGGTGGTAGGGACGCTCCCCCTCGGGACTCCAGCCCACGCGGTCCCAGTCGTCGTCGCTGAGCGCGCGCAGCCGCTCGAGCGACTGTGCCGTGGCGACCCGGAACCGGCCGAGGAGCTCGTCACCGGGCAGCGATCGCGCCGCCTGGACGAAGGCCTCGTTGAACCGACCCACGTCATTGCGGACGTAGTCGGGGAACGGACCCTCGAACGTCGGCACGGGCGCACCGTTCAGGAACTCCTCGAAGCCCGTGAGGTGGCTGAGGATGTCGCGCACGCTCCAGCCCGGACACGGCGTGGGTCGATCGAAGTCCTCCTCGGAACGCGACGCGACCAGCGCGGCCACCGACGACCACGTCTCGTCCAGTCCGTCGATGATCCACTGGTAGCCCACGGGGTCTCCTCTCACGCCCGGGCCAGCGCCCTGTGCCACGATGGTACGACGGGAAGTAGCGCAGCTTGGTTAGCGCGCCTGGTTTGGGACCAGGAGGTCGCGGGTTCAAATCCCGCCTTCCCGACCGGGATCTGGCCGGTCATCGTGCACGCGCGAACCGGTGCCGTCGCGATCCGATGACGTCTTTCCCTCGGGGCGGGTAGTCCCCGTCGAGGGCGATGCGCGTCTCGCCCGCGAACTCGACCCCTGCGCTAGCGAGCTCACCGAACCGTCGAGAACGTCGAACGGGGAATGCCCGGCGCGAGCGCCAGTGGAGCAGATGGGTCCAGTGGGCCGTCCACTGCGGGACGGGGCGACGCGGGGTGCGTTCGACTAGGCCGGGGACGCGCCCGCGCCGAGCATGGCGGCCACCGCGCTCGGGAAGCGTGTCTCGAAGTCGATGATCCGGACCTCGAGAGGAGTGATGGCGATGCGCGTGGTCTGCGCGCCCGCTTGGCGGAGTTGCTCGACCCAGGCGTGTCCTTGATCGGGGCCGAAGTACCGCTCGGCCGCGGCCGCGTACTCCGGGATGATCCCGTCCGTGGGCTCGATCGTGGCCGTCCCCCGGACCAGGAGGACGTGGTGGGGCCACGTCGAGCTGTCGATGGTGAGAGCCACGGGCGACCCGTTGGAGAGCGCTTTGAACTTTGGTGAGCCCACGGGCGACGCCAGCACGAACTCGCTCCCGTTCCAGTGGAACCAGATCGGGACTACTCGGGGAGACCCATCCGTCCAGGTGTACGCGAACCTCGCGGGTTCCTGCGAGGTCAGCATTTCTTGGGCAACGGGGTCGTTGAGCATTTCCTGCACGGTCATAATCACGACCTCCACTACGACGAGGCAATGGTACATTCGCGCTCGATCTGGGACAACGAGATTTCCGCCGGTGCGGAGCACGGCGGGCGGTCCCGACCGTTCGCGAAGGTGGGGCGCCCCCGGCAGGAGTCGAACCCGCAACCTGACGGGTAGAAACCGTCTGCTCTGTCCAGTTGAGCTACGGGGGCCCTTGCAGCGTAGCCAGCGCACGAGCGCAGCGCGAGACCGGCCCTGTGCCATACTGGGACGGCTTGGTGGGCGTAGCTCAGTTGGCTAGAGCGCCAGGTTGTGGTCCTGGAGGTCGCGGGTTCGACCCCCGTCGCTCACCCCGGAAGAACCGGACTGGCTCGGCCGGGCGCGCTGCGCCCGGCCGAGCCCCTCGGGAGGCTCGATGAGCGACGCGACAGGCATCTACGTGAACGGGACTTGGCGCACGCCGGCCACCGCCGAGTCGATCGAGGTGACCGACGCCTCCACGGGCGAGACGCTGGCCACCGTGCCCAGCGCCACCGACGCCGAGGTGCGCGCGGCCGTCGACGCCGCGGCCAGCGCCTTCGCCAGCTGGGCGGCCACGCCCGTGGCCACGCGGGCGTCCCTGCTCGCGACGACGGCGGAAGCCCTGTCCGCGCGCCGCGCCGAGCTCGCGACGACCATCGCCCGCGAGGTGGGCATGCCCCGCCGGCTGAGCGACAGGATCCAGGTCGGCCTCCCGGTGGCGACCTTCACCGACGCGGCGGCACGTGCCGCCGCCCTCACCTGGACCGAGACGGTCGGCAACTCGACGGTGCGTCGGGAGCCCATCGGGGTGGTCGCGGCGATCACCCCCTGGAACTACCCCCTGCACCAGGCCGCCAACAAGCTCGCCGGCGCCCTCGCGGCCGGCTGCACGGTAGTCCTGAAGCCCAGCGAGGTGGCTCCGTTGAGCGCCCTCGCACTGTTCGAGATCTTCGACAGCGTCGGCTTTCCGGCCGGCGTCGTGAACCTGGTGTCGGGACCCGGTCCGACGACCGGCGAGGCACTCGTGCGCGATCCGCGGGTCGCCATGGTGTCTTTCACTGGCTCGACCCGCGCGGGCCGCCGCATCATGGAGCTGGCGGCCCAGGACGTCAAGCGCGTCGCCCTCGAGCTCGGGGGCAAGTCGGCCAATGTCATCTTGCCCAGTGCGGACCTCGAGCGCGCGATTCCCGACGCCCTCTTCAAGTGCTTCTTGAACTCCGGCCAGACCTGCTCGGCCCTCACGCGCCTGCTGGTGCCGCGGTCCGAGCTCGAGCGCGTCGAGGAGCTCGTGCGCCAGGGGATCCCCCGCTTCGCCCCGGGCCCGGCGCTGTCCGACACGACGCTCGTGGGACCGCTGGCCAGCGCTGCCCAGCGCGAGCGGGTGCGAGGCTACATCCGTCACGGACTCGACGAGGGCGCGCGACTCGTGTGCGGGGGGCCGGACGCCCCGGCCGGTCTCGAGCAGGGTTTCTTCGTCGAGCCGACGGTCTTCAGCGACGTTCGCAACGACATGGTCATCGCCCGCGAGGAGATCTTCGGCCCCGTGCTGTGCATCATCCCCTACGACACGATCGACGATGCCATCGCCATCGCCAACGACTCCGACTACGGACTGGCCGGCGGCGTGTGGGGGGGAACCGACGAGGAGGCGCTGGCCGTCGCCACCCGCCTGCGCACCGGTCAGGTCGAGATCAATGGCGGCGCCTTCAATCCCGGCGCCCCCTTCGGCGGATTCAAGCTGTCCGGCATCGGTCGCGAGCTCGGGCGCTGGGGCATCGAGGAGTTCCTCGAGACCCAGGCGATACAGCACCCCATTCGGACGGTGGGGTAGACTCGCTGCGCGCCGGTAGCTCAATTGGCAGAGCATTTGACTCTTAATCAACAGGTTCCGGGTTCAAGTCCCGGCCGGCGCACCACAGAGGGTGGGAGCATCCCCACCGCGTCGGGCGCAAGGGGGATTCGTGTCGCAGACGGTACTGGACGCCATCGGGTCGACGCCTCTGGTGGAGGTCGACGGCATCTTCGTCAAGCTCGAGTATCGCAACCCTTCGGGATCCATCAAGGCCCGACTGGCCCGGGCGCTGATCGAGCGGGCCGAGCGCGAGGGACTGCTGCATCCGGGCGACTCCATCGTCGAGGCCTCGAGCGGCAACACCGGCAACGCGATGTCGATGGTCGCCGCCGTGAAGGGCTACCACATGATCGTGGTCATGCCCGCGGGCCTGAGTCACGAGCGCACGGCGATCTCGACGGCCTTTGGTGCCGAGATCCGCACCGTCGGCACCTTCCACGTCACCGACGCCCTGGCCGAGGCCGATCGGCTGGGTGACCTACCCGGCCACTTCGCCCCGCACCAGTTCTCGTCGGAGTGGAACGTCGACGAGAACCGCGAGTGGCTCGGACCCGAGATCGTCGCCCAACTGCCCGAGGGCCGCCTGCCCGACGCGTTCTTGATGGGCGTGGGCACTGGTGGCACCCTCATCGGGGTGGGCCAGCACTTCCGCGCGGTCAATCCGCAGGTCCGCATCGTCGCCTTGGAGCCCACCGAGTCGACGACCATCCAGTGCGGCGACATCAACCTGCACCGGATCGAGGGGATCTCTGACGGATTCGTGCCCACCATCTACCAGCGCCATCGCCACCTGGTCGACGAGGTCATCGACGTCCACAGCGACGACGCGATCGCCGAGATGCGTCGGCTGGCCAGCCACTTCGGCATGCTCGTGGGACCCAGCTCGGGGGCCAATCTCGTCGGCGCTCGCCGCCTGCGCGACGAGATGCCCGTCGGGTCCACAGTCGTCACCGTCTTCGCCGACGAGGGCGAGAAGTACCTGAGCGAGTACTTTTCGGCCTGATCCCGCTCGGGGCGGGCGCCTAGCTACCCGGGTTCAGGACCGGTCGCAGGGCGTCCAACACCGCCGGATTGTCGATGGTCGAGGGCACGGGCATGTCCACACCATCGGCAATCGCCCGCATGGACTTGCGCAGCACCTTGCCCGACCGGGTCTTGGGCAGGGCGTCGACGATGTCGACCTGGCGCAGGCTGGCCACGGCCCCGAGCTGGTCGCGGACGAGCTGGACGAGCTCGGCGGCGACCTCGTCGTGGTCGCGCGTCACGCCGCTCTTCAGCACCGCGAGGCCCCGCGGAACCTGGCCCTTGAGGGTGTCCGTGACGCCGATGACGGCGCACTCGGCCACCGCGGGGTGGGACGCGATGATCTCCTCGATCTGCCCCGTCGACAGGCGGTGCCCGGCCACGTTAATGACGTCGTCGACCCGGCCCATCACGAACAGGTAGCCGTCCTCGTCGAAGTGGCCACCGTCACCGGTCAGGTAGTACCCCGGCGTGTGCGAGAGGTACGTGTCGATGTACTTCTGCTCGTCACCCCAGACGCCGCTCATGCATCCGGGAGGCAGAGGCAGCTTGATGAGGATCAGCCCCTCGGCGTCGGCGGCCGCCGGCTCTCCCGTCTCCGTCACGATCTGCACGTTGAACCCCGGCACCGGGACAGTAGGCGATCCGGGCTTGATGGGCAGCGGATCGAGTCCCATCAGGTTGGCCGCGACGGGCCATCCGGTCTCGGTCTGCCACCAGTGGTCGATCACTGGCACGCCGAGGTGGTCACTGGCCCACTGGTAGGTCTCGGGGTCGAGGCGCTCGCCCGCCAAGAACAGGTAGCGGAACTTGGACAGGTCGTAGCGGGCCATGTGGGTGCCGTCGGGGTCGTCGCGCTTGATCGCGCGAAAGCCTGTCGGGGCGGTGAAGAGCGTCTTGACCCCCCACTCGCTGATCACGCGCCAGAACGCGCCGGCGTCGGGCGTGCCGACAGGCTTGCCCTCGTAGAGCACCGAGGTCGAACCGGCCAGCAGCGGGGCGTAGACGATGTACGAGTGGCCCACGACCCAGCCGACGTCGGAGGCCGCCCAGAACACCTCGCCGGGCGCGGTGTCGTAGATGTTGCTCATCGACCAGTGCAGCGCGACGGCGTGGCCCCCGTTGTCGCGCACGACGCCCTTGGGCCGCCCGGTCGTGCCGGAGGTGTACAGGATGTAGAGCGGGTCGGTGGCCGCGACGCTCTCGCACGGTGCGGGCGCGGCCGCGCTCGTCACCTCGTCCCAGTCGTGGTCACGACCCGGAACCATCGTGGCCGTCGCCTCGGGCCGCTGGACGATGACGCAGGCTCGCGGCTTGTTGGTCGCCTCATCGATCGCCGCGTCGAGGAGCGGCTTGTACTCGATGACGCGATTGACCTCGATGCCACAGCTGGCCGAGACCACCACCGTGGGTGCGGCGTCGTCGATCCGCATGGCCAGCTCGTGGGCGGCGAATCCCCCGAAGACCACCGAGTGGATGGCGCCGATGCGCGCGCACGCGAGCATCGCCATCAGCGCCTGGGGGATCATCGGCATGTAGATGACGACGCGGTCGCCCCGACCGACGCCCAGGTCGCGCAGGGCACCCGCGAAGCGCGAGACCTCGTCGAGCAGCTGGTCGTAGGTGAAGGTCTGCTTCGTGTCGGTCACCGGGCTGTCGTAGATCAGTGCCAGCTGCGCGCCCCGCCCCGCCTCGACGTGCCGATCGATGGCGTTGTAGCAGGTGTTCATCTCCCCGCCGGGGAACCACCGGTACATCGGTGCGCGCGAGTCGTCGAGCGTGCGGTCGGGCTGGCGGTACCAGCTGATCCCCTTCGCCGCCTCACCCCAGAACCCCTCGGGGTCCTCGACGCTGCGCCTCCAGGCGTCCCGATACGAACCCATGGTCCCCCCTTATCTGGTCCGACGATCCCCGTAGGCCAGTCGGTCAGACGGTAGTGCCGCCAGGGTCCAAAGTCCACAACGGCCCGCGTGGCCTAGGAGGACGAGCGAGCCACCGCTTGGTAGGAGATCGTCCGTCCCGCCGGGGGCGCGACGACTCTGACGACGCGGCCCCAGTGCGAGAAGCGCGTCGAGCCGCGCTCCGTGCCGCTGCGCGACGTCTCGACCTCGGGGAGGACCCGAGCGCCGATCGACAGGGTCAGCTCGGTCGACGAGGTCGCCGACGCGGACGACGCGGTGCCCGTCCACGACAGCATTACGTGATGCGCCCCCGCAGCGTGGAGCTTGATGCCGCCACTGTGCGGCAACATCCCCGCCAGTGCGACCACGGTCAGGTTGTCCGCGAAGCCGGTGTACTGGCTCGTCCCCGCGCGCATCTCCATGAATCGGGTGCCGACCCGCCGCTCCTGGGCGGCCGTGAGGCCCACCAGCTGGCGCAGGCCCGCGGCGTTGCCTCCCACGTACGCGGCCTTCGGCGTGACCCGGATGGTGACGACCGCCGTGCCGGACCGGTACGTCTCGCGTCCACTCGATCGCCCGATGTCGGCGACGACCGTGCCCGGCCGGGCCCCCCGGACCTGGACGCCAATATGGACGCAGCCCGCCGCCAGCATGTCGTGCTGCGCCTGGCGCAGGATGCTCGCCACGCTGGGCGTCCCGGCACTCACGGACGCTGCGGGCCAGGCGCCCAGCGCCATCGGCCCCACCAGCATCAACAGCGACCAGCGTCGAGGGCGCACGCGCGGGCCCGTGCCCGAACCCGAGTTCACAGGCACGACGCTAGGGCGAACAGGAGCGTCTGGAGCGACTGGACCCTCTCACGAACATCGGGCGGAGCGGCGGAGAGCGCATCGTCGTCAGTGACGGCGTGCTCGTCGGCCAGGCCGCGCAGGGCGACCTGCAGCGTGCTCAGCCACGCCCACGCCTCGGCGTCGCTCAGGTGGTCCTCGGCGACGGTGAGCACGACAAGCTCAGCGTTGCTGGCCATGTCCCGCTGACGTCCCAGCGTGACGATCGGGTCGTCGGCGCGCGAGGGGTCGACCGGGCTGGCCAACAGCGCCGCCCACGCCGGCTCTTCGCCGCGCTCGGCGGCAGCGACGCGCTGGGCCGTGTCGAGGACCAGTGAGCGGCCCAGCTCGTTGAGGTGCACCAGGATCCCACCGCCGGCGCCGCGCTGGCGGGTGAACAGCCGGGCCATCAGGCGGTGACCTCGATGGTGCAGCGCAGTCCCGCGACCTGCACCCGGACGCAATACTCCTCGGCGCGCTCGCGGCGACCCGACCACACCACCGCGCGCCCCTCGTGGTGCACGCGGAGCATCAGCTGCGTGCAGCGCCCGGTCGAGTAGCCAAAGATCCGCCGAAAGACGACGACCACGACGCTCATCGGCGTCACGGGGTCGTTCCACACGACCACATCCCAGGTGTGCTGTGCGACCGTCGACGTCGACGTCGAGCGCTCTGGCTCGACGATGACGCTCGGCTGGGCAGCCTCGGGAGGGTGGGGGGCCATGTCCCAGTGTCGCAGACGGCAGCGCGCCAGCGCACCTCCTTACACTGGCCCCGTGCGCGACCTGGAACACCATCGGGAGCCCACGCCACGGGGCCACGGGTGGCGGGCCCCCGCCGATCGCATGATCCGCCGTGCCATCGGGCTCGATCGCGACCCGCCTCCGGTGTGCGACGACCCCGTGCTGGCCTACCAGCCCGTGGGCGGCACCGCCCGCCTGGTGCACGGGGACCTGCCCGCCATGCTCGTCGGCGGGGTGGCCGCACTCTTCTTCGAGATGCTCCACCCGCACTCCATGGCGGGCGTCGCGGACCACTCGCGCTATCGCGAGGACGCGCTCGGCCGCGTGGGCCAAACGGCGCGCTTCATCGCCGAGACGACGTACGGCACGCGCGACGCTGCCCACGCGGCGATCGCGCGCGTCCGTGCCGGACACGAGCGGGTGACGGGAACCGCCGACGATGGTGCGCCCTACGCGGCCAACGACCCGCATCTGCTGGCCTGGGTGCACGATGCGGGTACCTACGCCTTCTGGGCGTCGTACCGACGCTACGGGCCCCGACGGCTCTCGCCCGCCGATGCCGACCGGTACGTCGACGAGATGGCCCGCCTGGCCCTCGACCTGGGCGCCGAGGCCCCGCCGCGCACGTGGCGCGAGCTCACGACCCAACTGACCGCGTTTCGCCCCGAGCTGCGCCTGAGCCGGGACGGCGTCGAGGCACGCGACTTCCTGCGCGCGGGCGTGAGCGCCGGCGTGGTCGCCCCAGCCGTGTACCGGCTGATCGTGGCGAGCGCCCTCGACCTGCTTCCGCCATGGGCGCTCGAGCTGCTGGGTGAGCGTGCGCCCTCGCGGCGACCCGAAATGGTGCGTCTGGCGATGCGCGGCGTGGGCGCCACGCTGCGCGCGATCATGCCCCCCGTCGTCGCCTAGACGACCGTCACGAGACGAGTCCCAGTCCCCCGTCCACGACAATCACCTGTCCAGTGAGGTAGGCGTGTCCCGCGACGTCGACGATCACCTCGGCGATGTCGTCGGGCTTCCCACTGCGGCGCAGCGGCGCGTTCGCCTCGGCGCGCTCGCGAGCGCGGGTCCACGAGGCCGTCCAGGGCGTGTCCACCAGCCCGGGCGCAACGGCGTTCACCCGGACCGCCGGCCCGACCGTCTTGGCCAACAGGACGGTCAAGTGGTGCAGGGCGGCCTTGGAGGCCGCGTAGGGGATGGACGATCCCGTCGGGCGGATGCCCGCGATCGATCCCACGTTGACGATGGACCCGTGAGCCGCCGTGAGCGCGTCCATCGCGGCCACGCACATGGACCAGGTCCCAAAGACGTTGACCTCGAAGATCTCGCGCCAGACCTCCGGGCTCGCCGCGGCGAGGTCCCGGTGCGGGATCGCGCGCGTCGTGGCGGCATTGTTGACCAGCACATCGAGTCGGCCGCAGCGGTCGAGGACCTCGGCGACGAGGGATTCGGGCCCACCCTCAGCGCCAATCGACCCTTGGATGTAGTGCGCACCCGGGGTGGCTCGGGCGAGCCGGGCACCCTCGTCGGCGCTGCGCGACGAGTTGAAGACGACGACGTCACCGCGCGCCGCGAAGCGCTCGGCCGTCGCCCGGCCGATCCCGCTCGTCGATCCGGTCACGAGGACCACGCGACCACTCACGGCCGCCTCCGCATGCGCCAGGATCCGGCCCAGTGTTGACCCGGCTCCAGCACGACCAGGTCCTTGCCCGAGCGCAAGGCGTCGGGCGGGCACGTCATCGGCTCGACGGCCACCGCGGTGCGACGGCGACCGTGACCCAGTTGGTCACCGGTGTAGACCTGCAGATAGGGGAAGTTCCGGTCGACGCTGAGGTCGACGATGCCCCCGCTCCGGTCGACCACGGTCGTCGTGGCCAGTCCGTAGTCGTCGCGGTCCAGGTCGGTGTAGGTGACGTCGAGTTCATGGCCGTTGACCGACTTGGCGCTCGTGAAGTCGAGCTCTCCCCCGGTCACCGGAAGGATCTCGCCCGTGGGCAGGTGCCGATCGTTGACCGCGACGTACGAGCGCGCCGGCACCAGCAGCGTCGCCCCCTCGATGGTCGGGCTGGTGACCGCCAGATACGGGTGGAAGCCCAGGCCGAAGGGCAGTGGCACCTCGTCACGGTTCGTCACCGTCGAGGTGACGGTCAGCCCGAGAGAGCCGAGGTGGTAGGCGACGTCGATGCTGACGGCGAAGGGAAACGCCGGCGACGGGTGCAGCAAGAGGGAGAGGACGCAGCGATTCTGATTGACCGACTCGACGCGGAAGGGGCGCCAGCGCACCAGTCCGTGGAGTCCGGTCGCACCCGACAGCTCGTCGACGGAGGGCTGTCCCGAGCGGTCGGCGAAGCGCCAGGGCTCGACCCCCAGCCGGTTCGGCCAGGGGAAGAGGACCTGCCCGTGCCCGCCCAGGGGCACCTCGTCACCGCTGAATCCCTCGACGACCGGCACGCCTCCTTGGACGTAGGTGCGCAGTGTCGCCCCCACCTCGGTCACGACGGCGCGCTGGTCGCCGTGCGCAATGGCAATCTGCTCACCTGATGGCAGCACGTGGACTCCTCTCCAGGTAGGTTACCGAGGCCCGTTAGGGTCGTGCATATGCGTGTGCTGCTCACCAACGACGATGGCATCGACGCCGACGGGCTCGCGGTCCTGGCTCGCGCCCTGGCTCGCTGGGCCGACGAGGCTCCGGCCGACGAGGTGCGTGAGGTGCTGGTCGTGGCACCCGACACCAACTACTCCGGCATGTCGGCGGCCGTCGGGGACGTCTTTGCGCGCCCGACCGTCCCGTACCGCCGCCGCCCGATTCCCGGCGCTGAGTCGATCCCGGCCTACGCCCTCGACGCGCCGCCGGCCATGTGCGCCCTCCTGGGATCCATCGGCGGCTTCGGGCCCCTGCCCGACGTCGTGATCGCCGGGATCAACCCCGGGGCCAACGTCGGTCGCAGCATCTTGCACTCGGGGACGATCGGAGCCATCTTCACGGCCGGCCAGCTGGGCCTGTCCGGCATGGCGGTGTCGGTGCAGTGGGGCGAGGAGGTCCACTACGACACGGCGGCGGCCGTCGCCCTCGAGGTCCTCGAGCAGCTGCTCCAGGCTCCGTCACGCACCCTGCTCAACCTCAACGTGCCGAACCTGCCCGCGGCGCGGCTGCGTGGGGTGCGCCACGGCCACGTCTCGCTCGCCGGTGTCGTCGCCGACGCTGGCGTGCACGCGGGATTCGGACCGCTCGACGAGGTCGGCGAGCTGCCGCTCCGCCTGGGCTCCGCCTCTCCCCAGCTGGGCGACGTCAGCGACGAGTCCGTCGACGACGACGGCGCGCTGATCGCCGCCGGCTACGCCTCGCTGACACCGTTGCGGGGCCCCCACGAGGACGACGACCCAGGTCTGGACACGACCATGGCGGCCGCTCTGGACGCCATCGCCCGCCACCTCACCCGGGCGCGCTGAGTCACTCCCGCGCGTCGGGCGGGCGCCGCCAGCTCTTGCGCAGCGAGGTGGCGCGCTTGTCCTCCAGTCGCCGCTCGGCGGCTCGCCGCGGCGGCCGCGTGGGACGGCGCGGCGTCTCGACCTCGAGAGCAGCCCGCATCCGTGCGCTCAGCCGCTCGAGGGCGGCCTCCCGGTTCTGCTGCTGGGACCGGTGCCGGCTGCTCGCGGTTCGCACGACGGCTCCGGTTCGGGCCACCGCCGCGGAACGCCGGGCGTCGTCCAGGCCAACGACGTCGTCCCACGCCGCGCTGAGGCTGACGCGCGACCGGGTCCGGTTGGCGTGCTGGCCCCCCGGACCGCCGCTGGTCGTGGTGCGCACGCTGATGCGTGCTGCGGGTAGGTACGCGTCGTCCCCGAGGATGATGGCGTCCCTTCGCGACTCGTCGCGTGCGTCAGCGCCCACCGGGCCATCGTACGAGCCCGCCGCCCGGCACCCCTAAGATCGTCACGACCCAGGAGGTGCGAGTGACGTGGATTGGTCCGGCCGCGAGCTGGATCGGCACAGGTCTCCGCGAGAGCGCCGCGATGGTCTGGATCACCTGGTGGCCCCTGGTGCTGGGGTTCACCCTCTCGGGACTGCTCCAGAGCTTCCTGCCTCGTGACGCGCTGCGCGCGCAGCTCGGGACCACCACACCCGCGAGCGTCGCCAAGGCATCGGTGCTCGGCGTCATCTCCTCGTCGTGCAGCTACGCGGCCAGCGCCATGAGCCGGGCCCTGTTCGCACGCGGGTCCTCCCTGACCAACTCCCTGGTCTTCATGGTGGCCTCCACCAACCTGGTGATCGAGCTCGGCATCGTGCTCTACCTCCTGCTCGGCTGGCAGTTCCTGGCCGCGCAGCTGGCCGGTGGCGTGATCATGATCGTGGCCCTCGCCCTCCTGACCGCGGTCTTCTTCCGCGGGAACCAGCAACGCGACCTCTACGCCCACGTGTTGGAGAACGCTCCTCCCCCGGTCCAGCCCGCGTGCTCCACCTGGCGCGAGCGCCTGGCCACCCGGCGCCACTACCGCCTGGCCGCCCGCTACACGATCGGCGACCTGACCATGCTGCGCAAGGAGCTGGCGGCAGGCTTCATCATCGCCGGCTTCTTGAGCGTGCACGTCCCCGCGCTGTGGTGGTCCCACATCTTCTTCACCGGCCACGGCACGGCCACGGCGCTGGAGAACGCCGTGCTCGCGCCGCTGGTCGCGGTCGTGTCGTTCGTGTGCTCGGTCGGCAACATCCCCCTGGCGGCGGCGCTGTGGGCCCACGGCGTCGCCTTCGGCGGCGTCATCGCCTTCATCTTCGCGGACCTGGTGACCCTGCCCCTCCTGCTCATCTACCGGCGCTTCTACGGCACTGCGGCCGCGGCCCGGCTCTTCGGCCTCCTGTGGCTGGTCATGTCCGGCGGCGGATTCCTCACCGGTGAGGTCTTCCGCGGTCTCGGCCTGATCCCGTCCTCGCGCCACGCCCCCGCGCTCACCGGGCACTTCCCCCTGGGCGCGACGCTCGTCGCCAATGTCGTGGCCACGGCCCTGCTCGTCACCTTGTTCGCGGTCTCGCGCACGCCGGGCGACGAGTCCGATCTGGCCGCGCGCGATCCCATCTGCGGGATGAGCGTCGACGTCACCGCACCCGTCGCCACGCGCACGCGCGCCGGCACCACGTACTACTTCTGCTCGCTGCGTTGCGCCGAGCGGTTCGACCAGGGAGAGGAACCCACCACCATGAGCATGCACGATGACCCCCACGGCGACGCCGTCGACCCCATCTGCGAGATGCGCGTCAACTCGGCCGAGGCGCTGAGCGCGACCGGCCCCGACGGGGAGATGTACTACTTCTGTGGTCCCGGCTGCCGGCGCGCCTACCTGGCGCTCCACGGCCTGCCCTCGTGAGCCAACGACGCGAGCACACCACGGTGCGCGCCTATGGCGTGCTCATCGAGGAATCCCGCGTCCTCTTGGTGCGCTCGAGCAGCCCCGACTTCCAGCCACCGCTGTGGTGGCTGCCCGGAGGCGGGCTGGACTTCGGCGAGACGCCCGAGCAGGCTCTGCTCCGTGAGTTCACCGAGGAAACGGGACTGGTGGTCGCGCACCCCACGCTGCTCGGCGTCACCAGCGATCTGCGCCGCCGCGACAACGGCGACCGGATCCACACCGTCCGCATCCACTACCGCGTGCGCCAACGGGGAGGCACCCTGCGCGACGAGGCTTCCGGGACGACGGACCAGGCGCGCTGGTTCCCTCTGGGCGACCTCGGGGGCGCCAACGTCGCCGACTACGCGCGCGCTGCGTTGTCGCTGGCCTCGGAGAAGTAGAGACCGGGCATCGTCCGCTTGAGCAGCTTGCCCGCGGGATTGCGCGGCAGGGGATCCGTGGTGAAGGCCACGCGACTCGGGATCTTGTAGGCGGCGAGGTGCTCGGCCAGCTGCTCGCGCAGCTCGTCGGCGGTCAGGGACATCCCGCTACGCAGGCGGACGACGCACGCCACCTCCTCGCCCAGCCGCTCGTTGGGCAGGGCGAAGACCGCGGCCTCGTAGACGGCGCTCAGCGCGTAGAGCGCGGACTCCACCTCGGCCGAGTAGACGTTCTCGCCGCCGCGCAGGATCAGGTCCTTGGCGCGATCCTCGATGTAGAGGAAGCCCTCGGCATCGACGCGACCCACATCTCCCGTGCGCAGCCACCCCTCGTGGAGGGCGGCCTCCGTGTCGGCGGGTCGGTTCCAGTACCCGCGAATCAGCGTGGGCCCGCGCAGCCAGATCTCGCCCCGCTCGCCCGGCGCGACCTCGGCACCGTTGGGGTCGCGAATCGACGCGTCCATCACTGGGCCCCGGGCCCGACCGGTCGATGTGGGGTGGCTCTCGTACTCCGCGCCGACATTCCCGGGCCCGTACGCGTTGGTCTCGGTCATGCCGTAGCCCAGGGACGGGAGGCCGCGCGAGAAGGAGCGGCCCACGCGCGCGACCAGCGCCGGCGGAGCCGGCGCGCCGCCTCCACCCACCAACGACAGCGAGCTGGTGTCGAAGTCGCCGAAGCGCGGGGACTCCATCAGGTCCCACACCTGGGTGGGCACGCCGACGAAACGCGTCACCTGGTGGCGCTGGATCAGCTCGAGCGCCTGCTCCGGGTCCCACCGGTACATGATGACCAGCTTGAAGTGCCACGCGACGCACGACATCATGACCGGCACGCACCCCGTGACGTGGAAGAGGGGCACCACGAGGATGAAGCACGGGGTCAGGCCCGAGCTGGCGCGTGGTCCGCGCACCAGATCGAAGATCGACGAATCGGCGGCGAAGGCGACCACCGCCTGGGAGAGCGCGTCGTGCGTCGAGACCGCGCCCTTGGGCCGCCCCGTCGTGCCCGACGTGTACAGGATCGTCGCGTCGCTCGACCCGTCGAACTCCACGACCGGCAGCTCGGCACCGGGAACGACCACGTCGTGCCAATGCTCCATCCCGGCGGGCAACTCGACGCCATCGGCCCGAGCCACGATCACGGGAATCCCGGTGCGCTGCGCCGTCGCCGCGACGCGCTCGACGCGTTGACCGTCCACCAGGACGAGTCGTGGGTCGGAGTCTTCGATCGCGTAATCGAGCTCGTCCTGGGTCCACCAGGCGTTCAGCGAGACGGACACCGCACCCACCGACAAGATCGCCCCGAAGGCGACGACCCACTCGGGGAGGTTGCGCATCGCGATGCCGACCCGGTCACCCACGGCGATGCCGTAACGGTGCACGAGCGTCGCGCCGAGGGCGTCGATCTCGTCCTTGACGCGGTTGTAGGACCACTCCTCGCCCTCGTAGGCGATGAAGACGCGATCGTCGCCGCGCAGCTGGTCGAAGAACGTCTTCATCGTCGCGGGGGCGTTCGCATAGCGCCGCGACGAGGGACCGGGGCCAGTCGGGTCGGTGATCTCGAAGACCTGCCCAGGTCCGGTCACCGTCGCCAGCGCCTCGTCGTACGTGGCCATGCGTAACCCCCTTACTTGCCGGTACATCCTAGTCAGCCCCCTATCGGGTGCTAGAACCGCGCCGTGGCCGACTCCGTCCAACGGCTCGCCGTGCACGTGCGACCCGGCTCGTCGACACCCGGGGTCGGTGGCACGTTCGACGATGCGCTGATCGTGCGCGTGCACGCCACCGCCCACGACGGACGCGCGACGCGCGAGGCGCTGGCCCTCCTGGCAGTGGCCCTGGGACTCCCCGCGCGGGCCGTGCGCCTCGAGCACGGCGCCCGGTCGCGGCGCAAGGTCGTCGCCATCGACGACCCGCCACCGGCCTTCGCCGCGGTGGTCGAGAGGTTGCGCGGCCTGACGCCATCGTGATTTTGGGAAAATCTTCACGTCTCTGTCATGCGGCCCCGGCGTAGGCTGGTCGGCTCGTGAAATTTACCGACCAACTCGTACCGCAGAGCTTTCGCAAGAGCCTGACGGGTCCCTTGCGCCTGATGTACGTCGTCACGTTCATCAACGCGATCGGGTCGGGACTCACGCTGTCCTTCTTCGTCATCTACCTGCACAACGTGCGCCACTTCTCGACGGCCTTCTCCACGACCTTGCTCGCGGCCGCCGCGCTGGTGAGCCTGACGATCGGTCCCCTCTGGGGAACGATGGTCGACCGCTTCGGCCCGGCGCCCGTCGGCATCTCCGGGCTCGCGGCCGACGCGCTGGTGCTCCTGTGGTGGGCCCACGTCACGACGCCCACTTCGGCGGTCACAGCGGCGCTGGCCCTGGCAGCCGTGGGCGGCGCGGGCTATGGACCGACCTCGACGATGCTCGCCCGGCTGTGCCCCGACGACCTCCAGCACGCTTTCGGCCTGAACTTCATGCTGCTGAACCTCGGAATCGGCTTTGGCGGGCTGATCTCGGCCTCGATCGTGGACCTGCACCACCCGATCACCTTCACCGTCCTGTACACGGTGAACGCGGTCGTCACGCTGGTGTCGGCCGGACTGCTGCTGCGCCTGTGGCGCTTCGGCCAGGCCATCCCGCGCGAGGAGCGCGAGCGCAATGCCGACGCGGGATGGCGCACCGTCCTGCGCGACCGGCGACTGGTGCGCTACGTCATCGCCGCCATCGTCCTGATCACGGGGGGCTACGGCTCCCAGGAGGCCGGCTACAGCCTGTTCGTCGTCAACAAGGTGCACCTGACCGTGCACCTCATCGGGGTGATCTTCTTCTTCAACACCTCGACGATCGTCGTGGCCCAGCTGTTCACCCTCTCGCTCATCAAGGGCCGGAGCCGCACGCGGGTGCTGGCCGTCGTCGGCGTCCTGTGGGCGCTGTTCTGGGTCTCGCTGGACCTGGCCCTGCACCTGCCCGCGCTGTGGGCCTTCATCGTGCTGGCGATCTCGATGTCCGTGTTCGCCTTCGGGGAGACCATGCTCTCCCCGGTGGGACCGGCGCTCGTCAACGAGATCGCCCCCGAGCACCTGCGCGGTCGCTACAACGCCGCGGCGGGCCTGTCGTGGGGACTCTCGGGCACCGTCGCCCCGTTGCTCGTCGCGGTGTACTTCGGCCACCATCTGGGCACCTGGTGGCCGATTTCGACCGCCCTGACGGCGCTCCTCGGCTCGGCACTCATGCTCGGCCTGCGCCGCCATCTCTCGCCCGCCGAGGACGGGCGTGCACCCGCCGCCCTAGAAGACGAGGGAGCGGTCGGCTCCTAGCGCCAGGTCGCCCAGCTCGTCCATCGACGAGCGCTGCGCGCCCTCGATCATCTCGTCGACCGCGAGTCCGCGCGTGTCGATGCAGGTGCCGCACACCAGGAGCCGCGCGCCCTTGCCCACGATCCCGCGCAGCATCCGCCCGGCGTTGTAGTAGCCCTCGGGCGTCGCCTGCCCCTCCTTGGCGGCCCAGACGGCGTCACCCATGAGGAACACGCTTACGTCGACGTCGTCGCGCCGCACCAGGTTCAGCGCCAGGCGCAGCGCGTTGTAGGTCCGCTCACTGCCGTAGGGCGGGTCGTTGAGGATCAGCAGCACGTGCATAGTTCGGTCCTACCACGCCCGCGAGCCCTCCAGGATCTGGCGACGGGTCGCCGGCGACATCTCGGGCAGCGGATAGACGCTGAAGCGGTCCACCAGGGCCCCGAAGCGCTGCAGGATCGCGGCGGCGGCAGCGGCCGGCTCGCCCGGCACCGCCACGGCGTCGAGGATCTCGTCGTCGATCAGCGCGCCCATCTCGGCCCAGGCGCCGCGCCGCGCCAGGGCGGCCAGCGGGACCTGGAGCTCGTCGCGGCCGATGCTGGCCAAGACGCCGCGGTAGGCCGGCGTCGAGGCGTAGAAGGCGATCTGGTCGCGCACCGCCCGACGCACGTCCTCTCGCCCGCCCGCCTCGGTGCTGGCCACGAATCCCGACAGGGAGATCTCGATCTCGTCGCGGGTGCGCCCCGCGCGCGCGAGGCCCCGCTCCAAGGCGGGCAGGGTCACATCGCGCAGGTAGGCGACCGTGGTGAAGGGGTGGACGAGGAGGCCGTCGGCCACCTCGCCCGCCACCTCGGTCATGGCCTCGCCCACGGCAGCGACGAAGACCTTGGGCGCCCCGTAGGCGTGCGGTGCCGGCGAGAAGAACGGCGTCATCAGCGTGTGGCGGTAGAACTCGCCCCGGAAGTTCAGGGCCGCGCCGTCGTTCCACGCCGACCAGATCGCCCGCAGGGCCAGCACGTACTCCCGCATCCGGGCGGCCGGGCGCGACCAGGGCATCGAGTAGCGCTTCTCGATGTGCGGCTTGATCTGGCTGCCCAGTCCCAGCAGCAGGCGGCCCTGCGAGAGGATCTGGACGTCGTTGGCCAGCGTCGCCGTGATCAGGGGGCTGCGCCCGAAGGCCACGACGATGCTCGTTCCCAGCGCCAGCGTGGTGGTGCGCCCCGCCGCTCCGGCGAGCATCGCCAGGGGGTCGTGGCCCACCTCGGTGACCCAGGCGGCGCTGTAGCCATCGGCTTCGGCCTGTGCGGCGGCGTCCCAGCGGCCCGTGGGATCGAAGTCCAGCGTCGTGTCCAAGTGCATGTCGGCGATGGTACCGGCCGGGTGCCCCGACGCGGAAGGCGAACTGGTCGGCGCATCAGGGAGGACCCCTAGACTGCTTCGGCGTGAAGCGCCCCGTCACCCGCCTCCCCCGCTCCGCGTTCCCCCAGCGCGAGGGGGACCGGTGAGTCCGGCCGCCCGCCCCAAGGGGCCACGCGCCGCGGCGGCCGCCGCGGACACGACGGCCGAGCACCAGCGCCTCGTCGACTTCTACCGCCGGATGCTGCTGATCCGCCGCTTCGAGGAGCGCACCGCGCGCGCGTACACCCAGGCCCACATCGGTGGCTACTGCCACTTGAACCTGGGTGAGGAGGCGGCCATCGTCGGCCTGCTGACGGCCCTCGAGCCGACCGACTACCTGTTCACCAACTACCGCGAGCACGGGTACGCCGTGGACCGCGGGATCGACCCCAACCGGGTCATGGCCGAGCTCTACGGGCGCACCGACGGCGTCTCGAAGGGGTGGGGCGGCTCGATGCACATGTTCGACACCGCGCACCGCCTGCTCGGCGGGTACGGCATCGTGGGCGGCCAGGTCCCTGTGGCGACCGGCGCCGCCCTGGCCATCGAGTACCGCGGCGGCCGCGAGATCGTCATGTGCACGATGGGCGACGGCACCACCAACATCGGTGCGTTCCACGAGTCGCTGAACATCGCCGCCCTGTGGCACCTGCCGATCGTCTACGTCATCATCAACAACCGCCTCGGCATGGGGACCACGGTCGAGGCGTCCTCGGCCGAGCCCGAGCTCTTCCGCCGCGGGACCGCCTATCGCATGGCCTCGGCCCGGGTCGACGGCCTCGACCCGGTCGCCGTCGCCGCCGCCGCCGAGATCGCGGTCGCCAGCGCGCGCGACGGTGAGCCCTACCTGCTCGAGGTCGTGAGCGAGCGCCTGCGGGGCCACTCGGTGGTGGACCCGGCCAAGTACCGCACCGAGGCCGAGGTCGCCGACCTGCGCGCGCACGACCCCGTGCCCGCGCTGGCCGCGCGTCTCGTCGCCGAGGGGTTGCTCAGTGACGAGCAGCTCGAGGAGATGAACCGCACCGCACTGCGCATCGTCGAGGAGGCGGCCCAGTTCGCCGAGGCCAGCGCCTCACCCGACGTGTCGACCCTGTTCGACTACACGTACGCCACGCCGGTCGACAACGTCGGAACCCGCTACCCGGGCGATCCGCTGTTCCCGCCGGCACCGCGGCCCGAGGAGGGTGAGAGCTGATGGCCATCATGACCTACCGCCAGGCACTGCACGACACGCTGCGCGACGAGATGCTGCGCGACGAGCGGGTCTTCCTCCTGGGCGAGGAGATCGGCGTCTTCGAGGGCTCCTACAAGATCACGGCCGGCCTGCTCGAGGAGTTCGGCCCCCGTCGCGTGCGCGACACGCCCATCGCCGAGGAGGGCTTCACGGGTGCGGCGATCGGTGCGGCCATGCTCGGGCTGCGACCCGTGGTCGAGATCATGACGATCAACTTCTCCCTCCTGGCCCTGGACCAGATCGTCAACCACGCCGCGAAGATCTACGGCATGTTCGGGGGCCAGGCCAGTGTGCCGCTCGTGATCCGCACGCCGGGGGGCGGAGGTCAGCAGCTGGGGGCGACCCACTCCCAGAACGTCGAGCTCTACTACGCCTTCGTCCCCGGTCTCAAGGTCGTCGCTCCCTCAACGCCGGCCGACGCCCGGGCGCTGCTCCAAGCGGCGATCCGCGACGACGACCCGGTGCTGTTCCTCGAGAACCTGGCCCTCTACAACACCAAGGGCGAGGTGCCCGACGACCTGGCGCCCGCGACCATCGGGCGCGCACGGGTCACCCGCGAAGGCCACGACCTGACCCTGGTCGGATACTCGCGCACCGCCCACGTCGCCGCCCAGGTGGCCGACCAGCTGGCGGCCTCCGAGGGGCTCGACATCGAGGTGGTCGACCTGATGAGCCTGCGGCCCCTGGACCGCGAGACGATCGTCGCGTCGGTGCGCAAGACGCACGCCGCCGTCGTCCTGGAAGACGACTGGCTGACCTACGGCATCGGCGCCGAGGTCGCAGCCAGCATCTCCGACGGGGCATTCGACGACCTGGACGCGCCGGTGCGCCGCGTCGCCATGGCCGAGGTCCCCCTCCCCTACTCCAAGCCCCTGGAGACCGCGGCCCTGCCCTCGACCGACGACGTGATCGCCGCGGTGTACCAGACGCTCGACGCCGTGGGCCGACGCCACGTGAAGGTGGGCCATGATTGAGATCACGATGCCCCGGCTCTCCGACACTATGGAGGAGGGGACGATCGCCACGTGGCACAAGCACCCCGGCGACCACGTCCAGGCGGGCGACGTCCTGGTCGAGATCGAGACCGACAAGGCCGTCATGGAGTACGAGGCCTACGACAACGGGGTGCTGTCCGAGATCCTCGTAACCGAGGGCCAGAGCGTTCCCATCGGTGCGCCGATCGCCCTGCTCGACGCCGCTAGCACCGGCACCGATCGCCAGCCGAGCGTGAGCGCTCCCGCACCCGCCGCCCACGAGATGGCACCAGCGCCCGCGCCCACCCCGGCCTCGTCCGCCGCGCCGTCGGTGCCGACCCTCGAGCCCTCGGTCGCCGCCGACCGCCTCGTGGCCTCGCCGCTGGTGCGCCGGCTGGCCCGGGAGCACCAGCTGGACCTGCGCGACGTGCGAGGCACCGGTCCCGGAGGTCGCATCGTGCGTCACGACCTCACCGAGCTGCTCGAGCACCGCAGCCAGATTCACGAGGCCTTCACCGAGCTGCACGGGCAGGCCGTCGTGCTGACCGACGAGAAGCGGGGATCGGAGGCCGTGCCCATCACCAGCACGCGCCGTGTCATCGCCCGTCGCATGAGCGAGAGTGCTCGCACGGTCCCCCACTTCTACGCGACGGCCGTCGCCGACGCCGGTCCCCTGGTGCGCATGCGCCGCGAGCTCAACGGCCAGCTGGCTGCGGTCAGCCGTCCCAAGGTGAGCATCAACGACCTGGTGGTCAAGGCGTGCGCCCTGGCGCTGCGCGAGCATCCCGGCGTCAACAGCTCCTACGTCGACGAAACGGCGACGACGATGCTGGTGCACCGACGGATCAACATCGGGGTCGCGGTGGCCTCGGCGCACGGACTGGTGGTGCCCGTCATCACCGACGCCGACCAGCGCACCGTCACCGACATCGGCGCCGAGACCCATCGACTGATGGCCCGGGCCGAGGATCGGCACCTCACCGTCGAGGACATGTCGGGCGGCACCTTCACGATCTCCAACCTGGGCATGTTCGGCGTGGAGCAGTTCACCGCGATCATCAACCCGCCCGAGGCCGCGATCCTGGCTGTCGGCGCCACGACGACGGAGCCCGTGCTCGTCGACGGCGCCGTCGAGGCGGGGTACCGCCTCCGCTACACGCTCTCGAGCGACCACCGGGTGATCGACGGCGCACTGGCCGCCCAGTTCCTCCGGACCCTGACCACCTACCTCGAGAATCCCTGGACACTGGTCGCCTGAGGTCGAGCACGGGACCCGCTCGGGCACCGTCCTAGGATGAGCGCGCCGCACACGCGGCCGCGAGAACCGGGGAGCCGCCATGCCCGCCAAGGGGAGCCGAGACGAGGCCGAGGGATTCAGCGCGGAGGAGCGCGCCGCGATGCGCGAACGGGCCCGCGAGGTCCGTGCCGCCTCCCGGCGCTCCGCGGCCACCAGCCGCGCCGACGGCACAGCCGACGTGCTGGCCAAGATCGCCGAGATGCCCGACGCGGACCGGGTTCTGGCCGAGCGTCTCCACGCGCTGATCCTCGAGTGCGCGCCGGGGCTCGAGCCGCGCACCTGGTACGGCATGCCGGCCTACGCGCTGGAGGGCCACGTGCTGTGCTTCTTCCAGGCAGCCGCCAAGTTCAAGGCCCGTTACGCGACACTCGGCTTCTCCGACCAGGCGCGGCTCGACGACGGCGACCTGTGGCCGACGACCTACGCGCTGCGCGCGCTCGACCCGGCCACCGAGGCACGGGTGCGCGAGCTGGTGACGCGCGCCATCACGCGGGACTGATCGCACCTTCCCCGCGGATCTGGCTCGCCGCTCGGATCGCCGAGCGCGGCGTCTGGTCCGTGATCTCGAGGCGACTACCGACGCCCCGGGGCGGGCACCGACGACCGCGCTCCTCGCCTACCGCGCGCCAGCCCCCGGGGCTCGCGTGCGCCTGAGCACTCGCTACGCGTCGCGCACGACTTATGCTCGATGGCGCTGCATCCCTACGGGTAGGGAGTCCACGTGCTGTCACCGGCGTCACCAGCACTCGTCCCTGTGCGGGGGCGCTCGTCGATCCGAGCCGGCCTGGTGGTGGCGGCCGTGGCGCTCGCGTCACTCGTCGCCCCCTCGCGCCCGTCAGTTGCCGCCAGTGTGGCGGCCGTCCCGGCCTGTTCGCCGACGGCTCTCCAGACGATGCTCGTGTTCAACAACCCCGGGAACCCCGACGCCGATCTCACCTTCTCGAGCAGTTGGCCACGCTCGTGCTCCCTGTCGGGACGTCCGACGATCCACCTCTTCACGTCGTCTGGACGCCGCCTGGGGTTCGCCGAGACGCCCTACCACTGGACGCCCCCGCTCCCGACTCCCTCGAAGCCGGTCGTGGTCACACCCAACCAGCCGTGGGCGATCGTGGAGATGGCCTGGTGCGGCTTCTCGCGAGCGCCCCGACGGATGACCATCACGTACCGCGGGTGGCGTCACCCCGTGGCGATCGGGGCGTCGACATTCGCGCCGTCGTCCTTCCGGCCACCTGCGTGCGCCAACGGCGCGGGGAGCCAGATCGCGCTCGACGTCACGCGCAAGCTCGGTCCGGGAGGAATCACCGGCCGCGTACCGACACTGACTGTCTCGCCAGCGAGCAACCTCCACTCGGGCGAGACCGTGACCGTGAGAGTGCGGGGTTTCGACATCAGCGCGAAGTTCTTCTTGTCCGAGTGCGCGACCGCTGCCGATGCCAACAGGGGCGGGTGCGGCACGCAGCTGGCCGCCCAGCCCTTCGGTCTCACTGACGTCACGGGCTCGGGCCGCTACACGTTCGTGGTGTCGAACCGCGCCGGGACCAGGACCTATGACGTCGCCGACATGGCACCGTGCCAACGCTCCTGCGTCCTCGTCGCCACCGGGGGCTTCCCCAGCTCCTTCGCGTCGGCGCCTCTGCGCTTCGCGGCTCGCTAGCCGCGGTCGAGCCCCCAAGAACGCCAACGCGCCATCGCATCGATCGTCGCGTCACCTCGTCGCGGGTCCGACGCGAGGTCCCGCAACGTCGACCCGCTGCCCGATGCCGGCGCCCACCGTGGCCGCCCGGACGTGATCCCGGGTCGGCGTATCCTCGTCACCGAGACGTCGTCGCCTGGATGGGGAGTCGCGATGTCGCCCGGTAGAGTCGGCCCGATGCCCTTCACACGTCTGCGCACGCGCGCAGCGTGGCAGGCCGGTGCCCTGGTCGCCGCCATCGTGGCCGTCGCCACCCCGCCTACCCCGTCGGCATCTGCGGCCACGTCGACATTGCCCCGGCAGATCCGGGCCACCCTGCTGGTCGATCCAACCGGACCCGGCTACCCCACGCCGCTGCCCTACGGAACTCCCGTGACCCGAGAGAACGGCCGCATCGTCACCGGTGCCGCATTCCTGGGCGACGTGGCCTGGGCCGTGGAATGGGATGGCCCGGCCGGTCGCATCAGCCAGTATCCGATCCGCAGCAGCGACCACGGCGCCACGTGGACGACGGCCGGCTCGTACCTCGCGACGTCGGGGGCCGCGGGCGCCAACGTCACGGCGGTGAAGGTGTTCTCCTGGAGGATCGTGATCGCCTACTCCCTGGGCGCGAACGTCCTGGACGTGACGTGGGACGCGGGAAGGCACTGGTACAAGGCGTGGATGCCCGGCAACATCCTCTCGGTGTCGGCGCTCCATGGCGTCCCGACGCCGGCGGGCTCGCCGGCGTCCATGCGCGTCACCCTTCGCACCCTCGGGCATCGGGCTGTCACGCGCACCTACAGCTCGCGCACCAGCGGACGAGTGTGGCGCTTGGGGGGGCGCTGGGCGCTAGCGACGGGTCGGGCGTCGCAGCGCGGCGAGCCCGCCACGCCGGTATCGCCGGCGCCGGCGCGGGGACCGATCCGTCACCCGGAGGGACGAGTCCGGTAAAAGGCCGCGGAGAGCCGCAAACTGGTCGCCGAACTCGTGCGATGGCCTCCACCCGTGGACGCACCGGCGTCCCCCGAACCAGCCCGCACATAATCTCCCGTCCCCTCCGGCCAGACTGGGGATCATGACGGTGCCGATCGAGGACTACGCGGTGATCGGTGATCTACGAACAGCCGCGGTGGTAAGCGTCAACGGATCGATCGACTGGCTCTGCCTGCCCGACTTCGACTCCCCGGCCTGTTTCGCGCAACTCCTGGGAGACGAGTCCCACGGCTTCTGGCAGCTGGCCCCCGCGTCGGGCACCGGCACCGCACGTCGAAAGTACCGCGAGGACTCGCTGGTGCTGGAGACCGAGTTCGACACGCCCACCGGCACCGTGCGCGTCACTGACTTCATGCCGATCCGCGAAACTCATCCCCAGGTCATGCGTCTCGTCGATGGCGTGTCGGGGACCGTCGACATGCACATGACCCTGGCGGTGCGCTTCGGCTACGGCTCCGAGATCCCGTGGGTCACCTCGACCGAGGGGATCGTACGCCTGACGGCGGGTCCCGAGGCCGTTGCCCTGTGGCACGGCGTGACCCCGGTCGGCGAGGACATGCACACGGTCGCCGACTTCACGGTGAGCGAGGGCCAGCGCTTCGCCTTCACCCTCGTCTGGTATCCGTCGCACGAAGATCCTCCGCCACCGCTCGACGCTTCCTACGCCCTGCGGCGCACGGACAACTTCTGGCGGGACTGGGCCGCACAGTGTACGTACCAGGGTCCGTGGCGCGAGGCCGTCGTGCGCTCCCTGATCACCCTGAAGGCCCTCACCTACGCCCCCACCGGCGGCATCGTCGCCGCCGCCACGACCTCGCTGCCCGAGGCACTCGGGGGAAACCGTAACTGGGACTACCGCTACTGCTGGCTGCGCGACGCGACCTTCACGCTCGAGTCGCTCCTGCGCGGCGGGTACCTCGAAGAGGCGATGGCCTGGCGCGACTGGTTGTTGCGCGCGGTCGCCGGTGACGTCGGGCAGCTGCAGATCATGTACGGACCGGCCGGCGAGCGCCGCCTGGAGGAGTGGGAAGCGAGCTGGTTGCCGGGCTACGAGAAGTCCGCGCCGGTGCGCATCGGCAACGCCGCCTCGGGACAGTTCCAACTCGACGTCTTCGGCGAGGTCATGTCGGCCCTGTATCACTCGGCGCACGCCGAGGGCGTGAACAGTCGCGCCGTGTGGAACCTGCAACTCGTGCTCATGGACTACGTCGAGGCGCGTTGGGTCGAGCCCGACGAGGGCATCTGGGAGGTGCGCGGACCCCGTCGCCACTTCACCTACTCCAAGGTCATGGCCTGGGTGGCGGTAGACCGGGCGATCAAGACCCTCGAGGAGTGGCCGGATCTCGAGGGCCCGATCGAGCGATGGCGAACACTGCGCCAGAAGATCACCGATGAGGTGTGCGCCCGGGGGTACAACGAGGACGCGAAGGCGTTCACCCAGTACTACGGCTCGGACCAGCTCGACGCCAGCCTGCTGCGCATCCCCCTCGTTGGATTCCTGCCCGCGAGCGACCCGCGCGTGGTCGCCACGATCAACGCGATCAGCGACTCCCTGCTCGACGGCGGCCTCGTGCTGCGCTACCAGACCCACGACGAGGACACGGGCGTGGACGGTCTCACCGGTCGCGAGGGTGCATTCCTCGCGTGCTCCTTCTGGCTGGTCGACTGCCTGCACTTGATCGGACGCGACGAGGACGCCAACGCACTCTTCGCCCGGCTGCTGGCACTGCGCAACGACCTCGGGCTTCTCTCCGAGGAGTACGACACCGTGGCCCATCGACTCGTCGGCAACTTCCCCCAAGCCTTCTCCCACGTGTCGCTCGTGAACGCGGCGTATCGGCTGGGACAGGTAGACGGGACCACCCCGACACCCGCCCCAGAACCGGCCGGGCGCCTCGTCGACTACGCCAACTCCCTGCTCCCTCCAGCGGCGCGCCGGGTCAGGACCCGACACCACCACCGGGGGCGCTGAGCACGCATCGCGTCACCGGGACGAACAGTTCCACCAGAAAGCAGGCAGCCATGAAAGCGCTCACCGTCATACCCCACCAGGCGGGCTCGGCCCAGCTCTCCGACGTCGACGAGCCCCCCGTGAGCGACGGCCCCATTGTGGTGGAGACGCTGGCGGTCGGAATCTGCGGCACCGACATCGAAATCCTCTCGGGCGCCTACGGCTGGTCTCCGCCGGGCCGTGATCGCCTGGTGCTGGGACACGAGTCGCTCGGACGCGTGCTCGAGGCGCCGCCGGACGCGCCGGTAGCCGTCGGCGACTTGGTGGTGGGGATCGTGCGTCGCCCCGATCCGGTCCCCTGCGCCAACTGCGCCGTGATGGAGTGGGACTTCTGCCGCAACGGTCGCTACACCGAGCGCGGCATCAAGGAGCACGACGGGTATCTCTCGGAGCGCTACCGGATCACCCCGGAGTTCGTCGTCAAGGTCGATCCATCGCTCGGCTCGCTGGGCGTGCTGCTCGAGCCCACCAGCGTGGTGGCCAAGGCCTGGGAGGACGTGGATCGTGTCGGAGGTCGCGCCCACTGGAAGCCGGAGAAGGCGCTGGTGACCGGCGCGGGGCCCATCGGACTTCTCGCAGCCATGCTGGGCATCCAGCGAGGACTGGACGTCCACGTGATCGACCAGATGACCTCGGGCACGAAACCCGATCTGGTGCGAGCACTGGGCGCCACGTATCACAGTGGATCGGTGGTCGACGCCTGCGACGGGCCCGACGTCATCATCGAATGCACAGGTGTATCCAGTGTCATCCTCGACGCCATGCAGCACGTGGGCATCGGCGGTGTCGTATGTCTCACCGGGGTCTCGTCGGGCGGTCACCTCGTACAGTTCGACGAAGGGTCACTCAACCGCAGCATGGTGTTGGAGAACGTCGCCGTCGTGGGTTCGGTGAACGCCAACCGGCGACACTACGAGGCGGCGGCCCAAGCTCTCGCCGAGGCGGACCACGGGTGGCTGGATCGAGTCGTGAGCCGGCGAGTTCCGCTGGAGCACTGGGAGCAGGCTCTGACGCGACAACCCGATGACGTCAAGGTAGTCGTCCAGGTCAGCTCGCGAGCCGCGAAGGGACACGCCCCCGCACATGGCTGACTCGACGTGAGGCGCACCGCCTCGTCGAGGTTGCGTGCCGGGATCCACCTCATGTTGAGCTCGCGCCCAAAGTCATCGGGGATCTCGAAGCAGTCTCGCGGCGAGAATGCCGCGTGAAGGGTGACGGACAACATGAGCTGGCGCCCCCCGAGGGGGGGCGCCAGCTCGGTCGATGTCACCGAATGAAAACGGGTGTGTCACTTCGTGCAATTTGCCCGTGTCACTCGGTAAGACTTCACATCAGCTGCAGCCGCTGGTCGTCCCACAGCTCGAACACACGAAACAGGATCCTGCCTGCTGCATGACATTGCCGCACTGGTAGCACATCGGGGCATCACGCATCTCCGAACGCCGCGCTCCGGTTCGTGGCGATGACTCCCCCACGGGACGGTCGGCACGCTCACGGGTCGCTGCCGCAGCCGAGTCGAAGTCGAACGACGGCGTGATCCCGACCGTCGGGGTGGCCTGCTCGACGACCTCGGGCAGCGTGGGTTGTACCCGCTCGCTGGAGGACAGCACACCCACCTCCTCGCGCTCGTCCCGGCTCAAGTAGTCCAGTGCCAGGCGGCGGAAGATGTAGTCGACGAGCGACGTAGCGATGCGCAGGTCGGCGTCGTCAGTCATGCCCGAAGGCTCGAACTTCATGTTGACGTACTTGCGCACGTAGGTCGCCAGGGGCACGCCGTGCTGGAGCCCGAGGCTGATCGAGATCGAGAAGGCGTCCATGATCCCCGCCAGGGTCGAACCCTGCTTGGAGACCTTGATGAAGACCTCGCCGGGACGACCGTCCTCGTACTCCCCGACCGTGACGTACCCCTCGCAGTCGGCGACGCGGAAGGCGAAGGTCGTCGACGTGCGTCGACGTGGCAGCCGCTCGCGCACGGCCCCCACCAGGACGTGGTCGCCCTCGCGCTGGAGCGTCGCGAGGGACTCCTCGAGCTGCTGGATCCGTGTCCGCAGCTCGCCCACGACCGTGCTCGACTCTTCGGACGCTGGCGCCGTCGCGTCGGCCTTCTTCGCGGTGGACAGGGGCTGCCCGACCTTGCAGTTGTCGCGGTAGATCGCCACGGCCTTGAGTCCCAGGCGCCACGACTCCAGGTGCAGCTGCTCCACCTCTTCGACCGAGGCGTCCTCGGGCATGTTGACGGTCTTGGAGATCGCGCCCGAGATGAAGGGCTGCACCGCCGCCATCATGTGGACGTGGCCCAGGTAGTGGATGATGTTGTCGCCCATCGAGCAGGCGAACACCGGCAGGTGCTCGGCACGCAGCCCCGGTGCGCCCACGATCGTCTTGTGCTCGTCGAGGTAGGCGAGGATCCCCTCGGCCGTCGCCTCGTCGTAACCCAGGACCCGCAGAGCGCGCGGGACCGTCTGGTTGACGATCGACATCGTCCCGCCGCCGACCAGCTTCTTCATCTTGACCAGGCCCAGATCCGGCTCGATGCCGGTCGTGTCGCAGTCCATCAGCAGGCCGATGGTCCCCGTCGGAGCCAGCACCGAGGCCTGCGCGTTGCGCACGCCGTAGCGCTCGCCCAGCTCGACGGCCTCGTCCCAGCTGGCCTGAGCGGCAGCCAGCAGGTCAGCGGGCGCGAACGTGGCGTCGATGGCTCGCGCAGCCTCGCGGTGCAAACGCAGGACGTCGAGCATCGGCTCGACGTTGGCGGCGTAGCCCTCGTGGGGACCCATCCGCCCGGCGATCCGCGCGCTGGTGGCGTAGGCGTGACCGGTCATCAGCGCCGAGATCGCCGCCGCCCAGGCCCGACCGCCGTCGGAGTCGTAGGCCAGCCCGGAGGCCATCAACAGGGCGCCGAGGTTCGCGTAGCCGATCCCGAGCTGGCGGAACTTGCGCGAGTTCTCGCCGATCCGCTCGGTCGGGTAGTCCGCGAAGCCGACCAGGATCTCCTGGGCGGTGAAGACCACCGACACGGCCGCACGGAAGGCGTCCACGTCGAAGTGGCCGTCGGCCCGCAGGAACTTCAGCAAGTTGAGGCTGGCCAGGTTGCACGCCGAGTTGTCGATGTGCATGTACTCCGAGCACGGGTTGGAGCCATTGATGCGGCCCGAGTTGGGTGACGTGTGCCACCGGTTGATCGTCGTGTCGAACTGCAGCCCCGGATCGGCGCACTCCCAGGCCGCCTGGGCGATGTCGTGCCAGATCTGGCGAGCCGGCAGCGTCGAGATCGTCGATCCGTCAGACCGAGCCGTGAGGTTCCAGTCCCGGTCCTCGAGGACCGCGTGCATGAAGTCGTCGGTCACGCGCACCGAGTTGTTCGCGTTCTGGTACTGGATCGACGTGATGTCCTTGCCGTCGAGATCCATGTCGAACCCCGCGTCGCGCAGCACGCGGGCCTTCTGCTCCTCGCGCTCCTTGCACCAGATGAACTCCTCGATGTCGGGGTGGTCGACGTTGAGGATGACCATCTTGGCGGCGCGGCGCGTCTTGCCGCCCGACTTGATGGTCCCGGCCGACGCGTCGGCCCCGCGCATGAAGGACACCGGCCCGCTCGCGGTGCCGCCGCCCTCGAGGGGCTCGGCGCTTGCCCGGATCCGCGACAGGTTGACGCCAGCGCCCGAGCCGCCCTTGAAGATGATCCCCTCCTCGGTGTACCAGTTGAGGATCGAGCGCATGGAGTCCTCGACGGCCAGGATGAAGCAGGCGCTGCCCTGCTGGGGCACCCCGGGGACGCCGATGTTGAACCAGACGGGCGAGTTGAAGGCGGCCCGCTGCGTGATCAGGAGCAGCTTGAGTTCGGCCCGGAAGGTCTCGGCTTCGGCCTCATCGGCGAAGTAGTCGCCCGACTGGCCCCAGGCCGTGATCGTGTCGACGATGCGGTCGACGACCTGCTTCAGGCTCGACTCGCGCTCGGGCGTCCCGAGCGTCCCCCGGAAGTACTTCTGGGCCAGGATGTTCGTGGCGTTGAGCGACCACGACTCGGGAACCTCCACCCCGAGCTGCTCGAAGGCCACGGTGCCGTCGCGGAAGTTCGTGATCCGCGCGTCGCGACGCTCCCAGACCACCTCGTCGTACGGGTGACGGTCGTCCGACGTGAAGTACCTCTCCAACCCGATCCCCAACCGATGCGGCGCGATCGCCATGGTCTGCCTTCCTCCTCGTCGGCGCCCGCCTGCCGGGCGCACCCACAAAGCCGCCAAAACCACAATATGTTGTGGCACACAGACGGCTGCACGCAAGATGCTGTGTTATTACACCACTGTAATTACACCGCGTCAACCCCTTTCTTGGGCCCCGCGGCTCACCAGGGAGAAGCCTGGCCCCCGGGGTCCGCGTGGCTAGCCTGGCCCGGATGGACGCCGTCGTGGCCCTGGACGCGGGAACCACCAGCGTACGTGCGCTGGCCTTCGGACCCGACCTGGAGGAGCTGGCCAGCGCCGGACGGCCCCTGCACCAGAGTTACCCGCATCCCGGCGAGGTCGAGCACGACGCGGCCGAGATCGCCGCCGCGGCCGTCGCGGTCCTCGAGGAGGTCGCCGCCGCACTGGCCAGCGCACGCCACACCCCGATCGCCCTCGGCCTGACCAACCAGCGCGAGACGACGGTGGCCTTCGACCGGGAGCGGCCCGACCCTCTGGCGCCGGCGATCGTCTGGCAGGATCGCCGCACGGCGGCCGCCTGCGCGCAGCTGCGCGCCCGCGGTCTCGAGGACCAGGTGCGCGCCACGACCGGCCTGGTCCTGGACCCGTACTTCTCGGCGACCAAGATGGCCTGGCTGCTGGAGAACGGCTGGCTCGACGGGGCGACGACGCCCGCGCTGGCGACCGTGGACACCTGGCTGGTGTGGTGGCTCACCGGCGGGCCGGCGGGCGGGGCGTTCGCGACCGAGCCCTCGAACGCGTCGCGGACGGCGCTGCTGGACCTCGCGACCCGCGACTGGTCCGCGCCCATGGCGGACCTCTTCTCCGTGCCCCTCGACGTGCTGGCCCCCGTGGGGGCCTCCGGGCGCGTCGTCGGTCACGTGGACCGCTCCGTCGTCCCCGCCTTGGGCGGCGTGCCCATCGCCGCGGTGCTGGGCGACCAGCAGGCGGCCCTGTTCGGCCACGCCGGCTACCGCCCCGGGATGGTCAAGGCGACCTACGGCACCGGGGCATTCGTCGTCGCCAACGCGGGAGCCGTGCCGCCCCCGCCTATCCCGGGGCTGCTCACGACGGTCGCCTGGGACCTTGGCCCGATGGGCGGCGCGACCTACGCGCTCGAGGGCTCGGCTTTCGTCGCGGGAGCGGCGATCGAGTGGCTCACCGACGGCATGGGCCTGCTGGACTCGCCCGCGGCACTCGAGCCCCTGGCCGCCACCGTGCCCGACGCCGGCGGCGTGCGCTTCATCCCCGCCCTGGCGGGACTGGGTTCGCCCTACTGGCGGCCCGACGTGCGTGGCGCCGTGACGGGCCTGGACGCCACGACGACCCGGGCGCACCTGGCTCGCGCCGTGATCGACGCGCTGGCCTTCCAGGTGCGCGCGATCACCGACGCCTTCGTCGGCGCGGGGCTCGATCTGGCCGACCTGCGCATCGACGGCGGCGTCGCCCGGATGGACCTGCTCGCCCAGCTCCAGGCGACGCTGTGCCAGGTCCCCGTCTCGCGAGGACCGGCCACCGAGGCGACCGCCCGCGGCGTGGCCGCCCTGGCGGGACTGGTCACGGGGGTCTGGGGAACCCTCGACGAGCTGAGCCTGCACTGGAGCGCCACGCGCACCTTCCCGCCGGGTGAGGCGGGTGAGGCGGGCGCCGCGTACGACGCGTGGCGCCGTGGCGTCGAGCGTCTGCTCGGGTCGACGGCGACCTAGGCGCGCAACTCGGGCAGCGCCCGGCGCAGCCCGCGGATCGCCTGGGCCGTTCGCGCCTCGTTCTCGATCAGCGCGAAGCGCACGTAGCCCTCGCCCCCCTCACCGAAGCCCACACCGGGGCTCGTGGCGACGTGCGCTTCCTCGATGAGCCGGGTCGCGAAGGCTAGCGAGCCCATCGCGCGATACGGCTCGGGAATCCGTGCCCACACGAACATCGAGCCGCGCGGGGGCGCCACCGACCAGCCGATGCGGTCGAGCCCGCTGATCAGGGCGTCGCGACGCGACTGGTAGGTCGCGCGCAGCTCGGCGGGGTAGCCGCGCGCCTCGTTCATGGCCACGATGGCCGCGATCTGGACGGGTTGGAACGTCCCGTAGTCCAGGTAGCTCTTGAGCTTGGTCAGTGCTGCCACGACCTCGGCGTTGCCCACCAGGAAGCCCACGCGCCACCCCGCCATCGAGAACGACTTGGTCAGCGTGTAGAGCTCGACGGCGCAGTCCTTGGCGCCCGGGACCTGCAGGATCGAGGGTGGCTGGTAGCCGTCGAAGCCGAGGTCGGCGTAGGCGAAGTCGTGGACCACGACCATCTCGTGGGTGCGCGCGAAGTCCACCAGGCGCGTCATGAAGTCCAGGTCGACGCAGGCGCTGGTGGGATTGTGCGGGAACGAGGCCACCACCACGCGCGGCTTGACCGCCGCGCGCTGCCAAGCATCGCTCATCGCGTCGAAGAAGTCGTCGCCAGGGTCGCGCTCCCCGAGTGCGGGGTCGGCCACCGGCACCGTGAGCAACGAGGCGCCGGCGAACCCCGGGCCCGCCAGATGGATGGGGTAGCTGGGCGTGGGCACCAGGGCGCTGTCGCCAGGACCCAGCAGCACCCACATCACGTGGGTGAAGCCCTCCTTGGCACCGATCGTGGTCACGACCTCGGTGTCGGGGTCGAGCTCAACCCCGAAGACGTCGCGGTAGCGCGTGGCCATCGCCAAGCGCAGATTGGGGATGCCCCGGCTCGCGCTGTAGCGATGGTTGCGCGGGTTGTGCGCCGCCTCGGCCAGCTTCTCGACCGCGATGTCGGGACTGGGCAGGTCCGGGTTGCCGAAGCCGAAGTCGACGACGTCGTGACCGGCAGCGCGGGCGGCGGCCTTCAGGGCATTGGTGTGAGCAAAGACGTAGGGCGGAAGGCCCGTTATGCGCCGGAACTCCATTGGCGAACCTTACTGTCTGGTGGCCGACCCCTCGATCCAGCGAGCGACCGCATCCAGATCCGCGGTCGCCGACAGCACCGCCCACGTGGCCCCAGCGCCCGCCAAGGCGCCGAGCGTCGGCCCGAGATCCGCTGCGGCTCGGGCAACCCCGGCCCAACTGACCGGCCCACGCTGGGCGGCGGCGGCCACCTGCTCGATGGTGGCGTTCCACAGGTTCAGCGTCGCCCCGACCTCGCGGGCGACCGCGTTGGTCGCGGCGGCGCCCGCGCCGATCCACACCTCGAAGGAGGGGCTCAGGCGCGTCGCCACCTCGCGCAGCTGCTCGCGCCGCGTGGCGGCGTCGTCGAGGGTCAGGCCGTAGGCGCGATTCTCTTCGGCCGACAGCCGGTCCCCGGTGCCCAGAGCGGCGATGACCCCGCGGGGTGCCAGCTCGCCCAGCGTCTCGAACCAGCGCACCAGGTGCTCGGGCGTGCCCAAGCCGATCCGCGCCACCAGGGGCCCGACGACCAGAGGGAGACGTTGAGCCACGGCGGCCAGGATCGGGCCGGGGGCCAGCGCCGGGCGCGTCGGCGACCCCATCGGCCACAGGTGGTCATAGGCGAAGACGCCGTCCAGGCCCGCGGTGGCGGCCCGCTCGGCCAGGTCGAGCGCCGGACCCGCCGAGGTCGTGAAGGTGGGCAGGAGGATTCCGACTCTCACGTCAGGACCCGCTGGCGGGGGTGCCACCCCCGGACCATCCATCGAAGGGGGCCAGATCCCGTCCGAGGCGCGTGGCCAGCACCGACCAGTCGAAGCTGGTGAGGGCCAGGTCGCGCGCGGCGGTGCCCATGGCGGTGCGGCGTGCGTCGTCACCCAGCAGCGTGGCCAGCGCGTCGGCCAGCGCACTCGTCCGCGACGGATGCGCGACGACGAGTCCCGTGGCGCCATCGACGACCGCCTCGTGGCTGCCGCCCGAGCGACCCGCCACCTGGGCGAGGCCGCAGGCCGCCGCCTCGACGAAGACGATCCCGAATCCCTCCTGCTCCAGACCGCCCCACCGGCTGCGGCAGTCCATCACGAACAGGTCACTCGAGGCGAGCCACGCTGCGAGGTCCTCGTCGGGAATGCGTCCTAAGAGACGCACCGGCGCCCCGCTGCGCGCCACGAGCCGGCCGAGCCGGTGGCGGTCGCGTCCCGCTCCCCCGATCACGACGACGAGATCGGGCCACCGCTCGCGCAGGCGGGCGCTAGCCCGGATCAGGACGTCCATGCCCTTGCGCGGAACGAGGCGCGAATACGAGGAGATCACCATCGCGTCGCCCGGGATGCCCCACCGTTCCCGCACCGCTCGGCGCTGCTCCTCCTCTACGGGGACGAAGCGCGCGGTGTCGACTCCCGGGGGCACGCGCACGACGGGCGGCATCGCGTCGCCGACGACGCGCCGTGCCTCCTCTTCGGGATAGCCACCTGCGGCGACGACGACCGTCGCATGGCGTAGCACGCGACGCAGGGACGAGGCCACCAGCGGAACGCGGCCGGGAATCGCCACCTCGGCCCCGTGCAGGACCACGCCGTAGGGGACCGACAGGTGCGGCCCGAGCAGACCCAGCGGCCACGCCGGGTCCAGCAATACGAGCTCGGGCCGGTGCCGGCGGATGGCCTGTTCGATGGCGGCGTAGGCCCGGGGGGTGGGCACGTACAGCCTCGACGCGTCCACGCGCTCGATCGCGAGGTCGCTGGCGGCGTCGAAGCTCGCGGCGGCCGGGTCGGAGGCTGCCGTCAGCACCACGGCACGCCCCGGCTCGAGACGTCGCCACAACTCGTGGAGGTAGACCTGGATCCCTCCCGTCTTGGGCGGGAAGTCATTGGTCACGAGGAGGTGGCGCGCCACCGCCCAACGCTACCGAATCGCCCGAACTAGCGGCTCCGGTACTTCAGTCGCGGCATCAGACCCTGTCCGGTGAGCAGCGTGATGATGTCCGCGTCGCGAGGGCTCATCGTGAGCTCGTCCGGCGGTCCGCCGAGCACGAACTGCACGAGACAGTCATCGCAGTGGGGTGTTCCGCGGCGCACGCAGGCGTCGCAGCTGATGCACAGCTCGATGTCGCCGATGTCGTTGGGTTCCACGCGAGCAGTCTCGCCGGACCCTGTGACATCAGGTCGGCGACGCGGCGACCTCGGCGAGGACCTGGTCCCACGAGAACAGCGCACCCTCCGCCCGGATGACGGGACCGCGAGGGTCGAGCGCGAGGTAGTAGGGCGCGGCGTCGGCTCGCCAGGTCCGGAGCCACTGCGGGGCGCGCCAGACGTTGCGCGCCTCGGGCCACCGACCCTCGTAACTGGTCACGACGATGACGTCGCCTGGCGCGTAGCGCGGAGTCGTTGCGAGGAACGCGCCGCAGCTGTCGCAGCCCGGCTTGACCACCAAGGCGATCGTCTCACGCACAAGGGCCATCTCGCGCCACACACCCGTCGGGTCGACACCTTGGAGAACGGCCGGCCCGGGTCGAGGACCCGAGCCGCCAATGGAGCGCAGGGTCACGCCAGGGTGTCGTCGATGATCTCGACCGCGCGTCCGTGGCCGCACCACCGGCACGACACGGACTCGACCGTCGAGCTCAACACCTCGGGCTCTTCGACCTCGAGCTCACCGCCGACGGTGAAGTGGTAGAAGGAACGCACCGACGTCGTCTCGACGACGTCGAAGCGGGTCAAGTTTCCGCACGCCGTGCACCGGTACCGAGTTCCCACTCCTCTACCGTACCGGCTCGAAACGCGAGTGCCGTCGCCCGCTCGGTGCGCGCGACACCGGCCACGCCTCCGCCTCGTCCCGGGCGTTGCGGCCGGCACCGGCATCGTGTTGGGCCGACTCGATCACCCGCGCCAGGGCCAGAGGATGGCGTACCAGACCGAGCGTCCACGTTCCCGCCGCGGTCTCGAGCACGACCTGCCCGCGTCCGGAGAGTCGATCGCGCAGACCCCGCTGGACCTCCACGACGCCAATGTCGGCCCAGGCGACGCTGGTTCGTCCCCGTCGCCCCAAGCCTCGCTCGACCGTCACGCCGTACTCGTGGACGTGGATCTTGTGGGACCGCCAGCGCACCGAGCGCGCCAGGGCCACGATCAGGATCGGACCGGCGAACACCGCATAGAGCCACGGCTGCCAGCGCTCCGCTCCCGAGACCACGTCCACCACCTCGCGCACGGTCGCGACAACGGCGAACAGGAGGATCCACGGCCTCGTCACTCCCGGAGAGATCGGCGTCACCGACACCGTCGACGGACCCGTCCCCATCCGATCGATCACGAGTCCAATGTAGGACACCGGTGTCACAAAACCGCGTGATGACAGCGCTCGTCGCCCCGCACCCGCGTCGGCGCAGCGTTCCCTCCTTCGGGGGTCCGCACCGACCACGCGCCGACGCCGGCCGTTGGGGGGTTCGGGCGTCGCAACACCTGATCTAGACTGACCCAGCCTTTGCGGGTGTAGCTCAATGGTAGAGTTCCAGCCTTCCAAGCTGGCCATGCGGGTTCGATTCCCGTCACCCGCTCTCGGGGGCTGTCACCCGCGTGACCGGCCCGGAGGCACGAAGATCCCCGGTACGACCCCGCACAAGGAGTCGCGCGTCAGCGTTTGGCGCCAATCCGAGAACCGGGTGGCGCCCTCAGGTCCACCGAGAGTCCATCGTGACCAGGAACGTCGCCCTTCGGGCGCGGTCACGTCGCACACGCCCCGCCCGGGTCGGCCGCTCCCGCGTCGGCGCTGGCGAACCTCAGGCCACGTGGGAGCTGGACGGCCCTCCGCGCACACGCCGCGGCGGCGCAGGCACGATCCGGCGTCGGTTCGGGCCCACGATCTGGCCGGGTACCCCCACGACCACACTTCCCGCTGGCACGTCCTTGGTCACCACGGACTGCGCACCGATAGCGCAGTCGTCACCGATCGTCACCGGCCCCAGCACTACGCAACCAGCTCCGAGCATCACCCGATCGCCGATGGTCGGATGGCGCTTGCCCCGACTCATCGACACGCCGCCCAGAGTCACGCCGTGGAACATCACGACGTCGTCGCCGATCTCGGCCGTCTCGCCGATGACCACACCGAGCGCGTGATCGATGAACAGCCGGTGGCCGATCGTCGCGGCGGGATGGATGTCGACGGCCGTCGCCATCCGCACCAGCGAGGAGAGCAGTCTCGCGCTCATGCGATGTCCGTGGTGCCACAGGACGTTCGCGACGCGGTGCCCCCAGATGGCGTGGACGCCGGGGTACGTCAGGGCCACGTCCCACGCATTGCGCGCGGCGGGGTCGTTCTCCAGCGCGGCGTGCAAGTCGTCGCGCAACTCGGTCCGTAACTGGCGCAGCATCAGTCGCCCATCCCTTCGAAGAGCACCGTCGAGAGGTAGCGCTCGCCAAACGACGGGATGATGACCACGATGGTCTGGCCGGCTGACTCGGGACGGGCGGCCAGATCCAGTGTGGCTCGTATCGCGGCTCCCGAGGAGATGCCGACCAGGAGTCCCTCCTGGGTGGCCATCGCGCGCGACGCCGCCAGGGCATCGGCGTTCTGGACCGTGAGCACCTCGTCGACGACCGTGGCGTCGTAGTTCACGGGAACGAATCCGGCACCGATCCCCTGGAGGGGGTGCGGGCCCTTCTCGCCCCCCGACAGGACCGGCGAGGCCGCGGGCTCCACCGCGACGATCCGCACGCCGGGCTTGCGGGCCTTGAGTCCCCGACCCACACCGGTGATCGTCCCTCCCGTACCGACGCCCGCCACGACGACGTCCACCGTCCCGTCCGTGTCCTCCCAGATCTCCTGGGCAGTCGTCGCCTCGTGGAAGCTCGGGTTGGCGGGGTTCTCGAACTGCTGCGGCATGAAGTAGCCGTGCTCGTCGCGCAACTCGCCGGCCTTGGCGATGGCGGCGTTCATGCCTCCCGACCCGGGGGTCAAGATGAGCTCGGCGCCGTAGCCCCGCAGCAGCATGCGCCGCTCCATACTCATCGTGTCCGGCATGGTCAGCACGCAGCGGTAGCCCCGCGCGGCGGCAATCATCGCCAGGGCGATCCCAGTGTTGCCACTGGTGGGCTCGACGATGGTGTCGCCCGGATGGAGCAGGCCCGCCGCCTCGGCCGCGTCGACCATGCCCACGGCCGCCCGGTCCTTGACCGAACCGGAGGGATTGAAGTACTCAAGCTTGGCGGCAACAGTGACCACGGCGGGGTCCACCAGGTGATTGAGGCGCACCAGGGGGGTTCGGCCGATCAGCTCGGTGATGTCGGACGCGATTCGCATGTGCAACGCCTTTCCGGTCCCGGGACCTCGAAAGAGATGTAAATATGACTAAATCAGTCTGGATTCCTTGAAACGAATGTTAGCGGCGTTGCATCGCGGCGGTGACAGATTTATGTGGCACCGCCCGGCACTGTGCCGCGACGACCGGCAGTACCGTGGGGCCACAGGATCACGATGGGGAGGGGATCTCGATGGGCCGAGCGTCGAGAGTTCGTGCGGTGACTCTCGTTGCGGGTGTCCTGCTGCTCGGTGCCGCCCCGGTGACCAGCGCGAGCACGGATCCCGTCGTCACCCTGGCCGCGGTCGTGAACGCGGGCGGTGCGGCCATGACGACCGCGTTGACGTGCCCGCAGGCGGGCAGCTGCGTGGCGGCGGGCTTCTACACCGACGCGGCGGGCCAGCACCAGGCGTACGTCGCCGAGCAGGTCACGGGCAACTGGGGCGAAGTGAAGCGGCTGGCGACGATCTTGAACCTGGGCGGCGATGCCGCCGCGACGAGCGTGAGCTGCGTGGACGCGGGCGACTGCGTGGTGGTCGGCTTCTACACCGACGCGGCGGGCCAGCACCAGGCCTTCCTCGTGCAAGAGTCCAGCGGCGTCTGGGGCTCGACCCAGAGCATCGCCGATCCCCTCAACGCCGGGGGCGACGCGGTCGCGACCACCGTGAGCTGCGCGTCCGCTGACTCGTGCGTGGTGGGCGGCCGGTATCGCGACGCCGCGGGCAAGCAGCGCGCCTTCGCGGTTCTCGACAGTGCGGGGACCTGGGGGGAGGCGACCCAGATCGGCGCAGTCGTGAACTCCGGGGGCAATGCGACGGTCTCGGCGTCCTCGTGCCCCGCGGCCGACACGTGCGTCGTGGCGGGCTCGGCCACCGCGGCGGGCACGACCAGCGCGTTCGTCGACGCCGAGCGCAACGGGCTGTGGTCCAAGCCGGTGGTGCTCGTTCCCGGCGGCGTCGCCACCTCGAGCGCCATCACCGATCTGACCTGCAGCGCCGTCGGCACCTGCGCGGCGGTGGGAACGGCCACGATGACCGCCGGCCGGCGCGCCATCGCACTGCTCGAGCAGCAGGGCACGTGGGGCACCGTCGAGGCCATCGCCGCACCGGTGTCGAACGAGCCCACCAGCGCTGATGCCGTCGCGTGTGCCAATGCCCGCGCGTGCACCGTCCTGGCCACCGCGACCGCGGCCACGGGTGCGATGACGCCGTTCGTGGTGACCGAGGTGGTCGGTCACTGGGCCCCGGGCCGCCCGATCACGCCGGTCGCGGGGCCCCGCGGCGTGGCGGTCGCCAGCGCCACGGGCTCCGCTCTGACCTGCCCCGCCGTCGGGGCGTGCGTGGTGGCTGGGGAACTCTCCTTGAGCACCGGCGGTCCGGTGGCTTTCACCGCCGCCGAGCAGTCGGGTGTCTGGGGCCGTGCGGCCCTGGTCGCCCAGGCCGACAACGCGGGCCACGACGCCGCAGCACTCGCCTTGGCCTGCGCGCCGGGGGGAAGCTGCCTGGTCGGGGGTCGCTACACCGACGCCTCACGCCACTTCCAGTCCTTCGTCGCTCCCGTGGCGGCGTACCAGCCGGTGCTGGTGCTGCGGACCGTGCGGGGCACGGTGCCCGCCCACGGTGCGACCACCATCGTGATCCTGGGCAGCGGGTTCTACGGCACGCCGCACGTCCGGGTCGTGGGGATGGCGATCCGCGTCATGGCCGTCTCCCCCCAGCGCCTCGTCGTGCGCATCGTGCGCTCGAACCTCGCTGCGGGCCGTCATCCCCTGACCGTGACCGACCCCGACGGGAGCACGGGAACCTCCTCGATCGTCCAGCGCTGAGGCGCGCCGACGGCTACTGGTGCCCCGCTACGGGGTGGGGCACGTAGGGCGACTCGAGTTGGGCGACCTCGTCGGCGCTGAGGTGGACGTCGAGGGCGGCGACGGCATCGGCGAGGTGGTGAGGCTTGGTCGCCCCCACGATCGGGCTGGCCACGACGTCGTGCGAGAGGACCCACGCCAGGGCCACCTGGGCGGGCGAGATGCCCCGACGCTCGGCCACGGCGATCGTCGCGGCCACGACCGCCTGGTCGCTGTCGTGGTAGAGGTTGGCGCCGAAGACATCCTGCTGCGAGCGGCCCGTGACCGCGCCCCACGGCCGAGTCAGGCGCCCGCGCGCCAGCGGACTCCACGGGATCGACGCCACGCCCTGGTCCGCCAGCAGCGGCATCATCTCGCGCTCCTCCTCGCGGTACAGGAGGTTGTAGTGGTTCTGCATCGACACGAATCGGCTCGCGCCGCGCTGGTCGGCCACGAACAGCGCCTTGGCGAACTGCCAGGCGAACATCGATGACGCGCCGAGGTAGCGCACCTTGCCCGAGCGCACCAGCGTGTCGAGCGCGTCCAGGGTCTCCTCGAGGGGGGTGTGGGGGTCCCAGCGGTGGATCTGGTACAGGTCGATGTAGTCGGTGCGCAGTCGGCGCAGGCTCGCGTCGACCTCGCGCAGGATCGCCTTGCGCGACAGCCCCTGGCCGTTGGGGTCGTCGTGCATGCGCCCGTGCACCTTGGTCGCCAGGACGATCTCGTCGCGCGGAGCGAGGTCCCACAGGATCTCGCCGGTGATCTCCTCGCTCGAGCCCGCCGAGTAGACGTTGGCGGTGTCGAAGAAGGTGATGCCGGCCTCCACGGCTTGGCGGTAGAAGGGCGCAGCCTCGTCGCGATCGAGCGACCAGGGCTGGTTGCCCTGACCGGGCCGGCCATAGCTCATGAGTCCGAGACAGATCCGCGACACGCGCAGTCCCGTCGCGCCGAGGTTTACGTACTCCATGGGCTCATGGTACGTCCAGCCTCCGCCGGCCGGTCCGCGGCGCAGCGCCACCCGCACCGGTGGCGGGCGACGAATCGGTAGGCGGACGCGGCCGCCGGCCGCAGTGCCGGGTGGTCCAGGACCGCACCGATCGCCCGCCACGGTCCGCCCAGGGCGCGCAGGGCCCGCGCGACCGCCGCCGCGCCACTCCAGCGCCGCTCGCCCTCGAGCCACCACACACTCGTGGCCAGCTCGGCCGCGCTGGGCTGCGCGAAGCGCTCGTGCCAGGCCCGCGCGTCCACCAGCTCGACGTCGGCGGGAAGGCGCCTTCGCGCCCACGCGGCCAGCGCGCGGCACCAGGCGCAGTCGCCGTCAAAGACGATCGTCGCTGGAGCCTCCACGACGCCGACCCTACCGGCGCGACTTCGACCGTCGACGGGCCACCCGACTGTGGCGACCCTCAGCATCGACGAGGCCGTCGTCTAGGTTGATGTCGTGTCGCGCCGGCCCGCTCTGGTCCGCCTGCTGAGCCACCGGGAACCCGCACTCCTGCTCAGTGGGCAGACGGTGTCCCAGTTCGGCGACGGCGTGGCGATGGTGGCCTTCACGCTCCTGATCTTGGACCGCACGCACTCGGTGAGCTGGCTGGCGTGGTTCTCCGCCGCGCGGATGATCCCGCTGGTGGCCTTCTTGCTCGTGGGCGGGGCCATCGTGGACCGGCACTCGCGCCGGGTCCTGATGCTGGTGTCCGACACCGGGCGCGCAATCCTCACCGGTGGTGTGGTCGTGGCGCTGGTCGCGCACTCCCTCACGATGACCGATCTGCTGGTCTTCGCGGTGGCCTTCGGGGCCTTCGACGCCCTCTTCATGCCCTCCTTCACCGCCCTGACCCCCGAGATCGTGCCGGTCGAGTTGCTGCCCGCGATGAACGGGGTACGGCCCTTCACCTCCCAGGTCATGGGCAACATGATCGGGCCGGCCGTCGGGGGCCTGATCGCGGCGTTTTCGACGACGGCGGCGATCACCGTGGACTGTGCCACCTTCGTCGTGAGCGCCTCCACCCTGGCCCTGATGCACGCCACCCCCCGACCCGTGCGCCACGAGCCCCAGACCATGGTTCGCGAGATCGCCGCGGGCTGGCGCTACGTGCGACGCACCGCCTGGCTGTGGCGCTCCCTCCTGGCCGTCACGATCGGCAATGCCTTGCTGTTCACGCCGATGTTCGTGCTCATCCCCTTCGTCCTGCGCCACGACCTCCACGTGGCCAAGAGTGTCGTCGGCTACTACTTCGCCCTCGCCGGGGCCGCCGGCGCGTTGAGCTCGTTGGCCGCGACCAGCCTCCCGACACCGCGACGACGGGTCCGCGCGATGTGGCTGGCCTGGCTGGTCGCCGGCGTCAGCGGCTTCCTCCTGGCGGCCGCGACTTCCACGTGGGAGCTCTTCGTCGTTCCGCTGATCGCCACTCCCGGCATCGTGATCGGCAACATCGTGTGGGAGTCCCTGCTCCAGTCGGAGGTGCCCGGCGACCTGTTGGGCCGCGTCTCGTCGGTGGACTGGTTCGTCTCCCTCGGCCTCTCCCCCGTGGGCGTCGCGATCGCGGGCGCCCTCAGCTCGCGCATCGGGGTCGCCACCTACGCACTGGCCGCCACGATCCTGACGCTCGTCCCGGGCATCGTGGTCATCGCGTCGCCCCGGGTGCACGCCGTCGACGCGGGACGGGGCTCCCCGTCGGGTGTCCCACCCGCGACCTAGCCTGGCCCCGTGCTGCCACCGCTGCCCTCGGCCCTGTCCCCCTCGCGACTCCAGGACTTCCAGGCCTGCCCGCGGCGCTACCAGTACGCCGCCGTCGAGCGGCGGCCGCAGCCCGCCACGTACGCCAGCGTCAAGGGCCGCATGGTCCATCACGTGCTCGAGAACCTGCTGCGCCTGGCGGCGGCCGAGCGGACTGCCGCGGCCGCGCGTGAGCTCCTGGCACCAGCCGAGGAGCACGTCCTCGACCCCAGCGCGCGCGACGACCTCAGCGCCGATGAGGCCCTGGTCGCGCGCCTGCGCTCCGAGGTCGCCCAGTCGGTGGAGGGCTACTTGGCCATGGAGGATCCCCAGGGGGTGGCCGCCGAAGGCGTGGAGCTGCGGCTGCGGGCCGAGTTGGACGGAGCCCCGGTCCTCGGGATCCTCGACCGCCTGGACCGCGACGACCAGGGGCACCTGACGATCGTGGACTACAAGACGGGCTCGGTGCCCTCCCGGGACTGGGACCGCTTCACCTTCGCCAACACCGAGCTCTACGCCGCCCTGTGCCAGGCGGCGCTCGGTGAACTGCCCACGACCATCCGGCTCTTGTACGTGAGCCGCGGCTACACGGCCACGCGCCCGGTCACCGACGTCGTGGTGCGCGCTCGGGCCAGTGCGGCCAGCCACGCCTGGCAGACCATCGCGGACTACCACGCCACGGGCAGCTTCCCCGCGCGCCCGTCGTCGAGCGCCTGCCGCTTCTGCGCCTACCGCGCCGTGTGCCGCGAGCAGGGTGTCGCGGTCCCCGACGTGCCCTAGGCGCGCCGCCTCACGACAGCAGGCGCAGAACCAGCTCAGCCACGGCGGCCAGCACGACCAGGGCCACCGGCGTGACCGAGCGCCACGCGGTGTGCTGGCGGCGCTCGAGCAGCACGGCCAGGGCGGCCAGCACGACCAGGACGCCAGCAGCCACGTCGTTGACGATCGCCAGGGCCGACGAACCTCGCCCGGCCACGCCGACCATGAGCCCGATGGCGACGGCCACCTGGGCGATGCCGAGGCGGCGGAAGAGTCGGTGGTCCACGCCGAGCCGGTTGGCCAGGTGCTGGGTCGAGGACTCCCCCGCCATCGCGAGGCTGCCGCTGGTGAGCAGGACGAGGAACAGCGCGATGGTGATGATGCTGGCGACGGCGGCCACGGCCCACTCCCTCCGCGCGCCGCTTCCGCAGTGCGCGCGACCCACCGTAGCCGACCGGCCCCTGCCCTCCGGGGAGCCGCGGGCCCGCTAGCGTGCTCACGGTGAGCCGCCGGGACCGCGAGACGTCCGTCCGCATCGGCATCGTGGGCGGCGGACAGCTGGCGCTCATGATGGGCGAAGCCGCGCACGACCTGCCCGTCACGCTGAGCGTCCTGGCCGCGAGCGAGGAGGACCCGGCCCGGCGCACGATCCCCGACTTCCTGGTGGGTGCGCCGACCGATCCCGAGGCACTCGCGGCGCTGGCCGCGCGCGTCGACGTCATCACCTTGGACCACGAGCTGGTGAACCTCGAGGCGCTCGCCGCCTTGGAGTCGCACGGCACGCTGGTGCGCCCGCACCCGGCCGCCGTCCGCTTCGCGGCCGACAAGGCGCATCAGCGCCAGGCCCTGGCCGCCTGGGGGCTGCCGGTGCCGCGCTTCGGTGTCGTGACCGGCGGCGACGACCCGGAGCTCGCGCCCTTCCTGGACGCCGCCGACGGGCCCGTCGTCGTCAAGGCCGCCACCGGCGGCTACGACGGGCGCGGCGTCTTCTTCCCCGACTCCCGCGCCGCGGTGACCGACATCGTGCGCGACCTCGGCGGCGTCGCGGTGATCGAGGAGCGCCTCGCGCTGCTCGGCGAGGCGGCCCAGATCGTCGTGCGCGACCCGGCGGGCGACGTCGTCACCTACCCCCTCGTCTCCACCTACCAGGCGGGGGGGACCTGCGTCGAGGTCGACTACCCGGCCCGCGGCGTGGACGCCGCCGCGGCCGCCGCGGCGGCGGCCCTAGCTCGCGAGATCGCCCACCGCATCGACGCCATCGGGGTGCTCGCGGTCGAGCTGTTCTGGACCGAGCGCGGATGGCTGGTCAACGAGCTGGCCCTGCGGCCCCACAACACCGGGCACTGGACGATCGAGGGGGCGCGCACGAGCCAGTTCGCCAACCACCTGCGGGCCGTCGCCGGCCTCCCGCTCGGTCCCCCGACCCCGACGGCGCCCCACATCACGATGGTCAACGTGCTGGGGGGCCCGCGGGCCACACCCGCGCCGGCGAGCGGGCCGCACCTCGGGGTGCACGACTACGCCAAGTCCTGGCGGCCCGGCCGCAAGCTCGGCCACGTCACGGCCACGGGCGCTGAGGAGACCCCGACCCGCGTGGCAGCATGGGGGGCAGCACGGGCGTGGGGCACCCGGGAGGAGGAGCCATGGCACTCGTCGCCGTCGTGATGGGCAGCGCATCGGACTACGAGGTCATGTCCGGGGCCCTCGACGTCCTGGACCGCTTCGGGGTCGAGCGCGAGGTGCGGGTGGTGTCGGCGCACCGCACACCCGAGGACATGCTGGCCTTCGGGTCGAGCGCGCGCGAACGCGGGCTTCGGGTCCTGATCGCGGGAGCCGGGGGTGCCGCGCACCTGCCCGGCATGCTGGCCGCGGCCACCACGCTGCCCGTCATCGGCGTCCCGGTGGCGCTGGCGCGCCTCGACGGCCTGGACTCCCTGCTGTCCATCGTCCAGATGCCCCGCGGCGTCCCCGTGGCCACTGTGGCGGTGAACGGAGCGGCCAACGCGGGCCTGCTCGCTCTGCGCATCCTGGCCCTGGCGGACCCCGAACTGGCGAGCGCTCTCGACCAGTACCGGCGCGAGCTGGCCGACCAGGCACTTCAGCAGGACCGCGACATCGCCTCGAGGTAGGGCTGGGGTCCCGTCACGGCGAGGATTCCCCTAAAGTTGCGGGTAATCAAGGAGGTCTCATGAGCTTGAGCAAGCGACTGACGACGATCTTCAAGGCCAAGTCCAACGCCGCTCTCGACAAGCTCGAGGACCCGCGCCAGACCCTCGACCTTTCCTACGAGCAGCAGCTCGACAACCTCACCAAAGTCCGCCGCGCGGTGGCCGACGTGGCCACGGCGCGCAAGCGGATCGAGCTCCAAGCCGAGCAGCTGAAGTCCCACGGCGACAAGTTGGCCGAGCAGGCCAAGGAGGCCCTGGCCCAGAACAACGAGCCCCTGGCCCGCGAGGCGCTGAGCCGTCGCGAGGCCATCGCCGCCCAGCTCAAGGACCTGGACTCCCAGCACGCCTCCATCGTCGAGCAGGAGGACAAGCTCACCGAGACGGCCCAGCGACTCCAGACCGAGGTCGAGGCGTTCCGGACCAAGAAGGAGACCATCAAGGCCACCTACACGGCGGCGGAGGCCTCGGCCCACGTCTCCGAGGCCGTCAGTGGCATCTCGACCTCCATGAGCGACGCGGGCGCGGCCCTCGAGCGGGCCCAGGACAAGGTGGCCGAGATGCAGGCCCGCAGCGGTGCGCTCGACGAACTGCTCTCCTCGGGCGCCTTGACCGACCTGACCAGCTCGCACGACGACATCCAGTCCCAACTCGACGCCGCGAGCTCGTCGTCGTCGGTCGACTCCCAGCTGGCGGCTCTGAAGGCCGAGATGGCGGCACCCGATGCGCAACTGCCGTCGTCGACCCCGACGGGAGACCCCGCGTGAGCACGCACCCCATCGAAGCCGACCGCGGGCTCAGCCTGCGGATGTTCATGACGGGCCTGGCGTTGGTCCTCCTCTACGCCATCGTCGTCACCATCCTGATCCGTCTGGGCGTCTCGATGATCGCCGTGCTGGTCATCGCGGCCGCCCTGCTGTTCTGCCAGTACTACTTCTCCGACAAGATCGCCATGTTCTCGATGCACGCGCACGAGGTCACCGCCGAGCAGGAGCCCCGGCTGCACCAGATCGTCGACCGCCTCTGCGCGCTGTCGGGCATGTCCAAGCCCCGCGTCGGCGTCGCCGAGATCGACCTGCCCAACGCCTTCGCCACCGGGCGCAACCCGAACCACGCGGTGATCTGCGCCACCCGCGGCCTCATGCGTCGCCTCGACGACGAGGAGCTCGAGGCGGTGCTGGCTCACGAGCTCAGCCACGTGGCGCATCGCGACGTGGCGGTCATGACGATCGCCTCGGGCGTCGGCATGCTGGCCGGGCTGGTGAGCCGCATCGCCATGTGGGGCGCGATGCTCGGCGGCGGCGGGCGGAGCCGCGACGGCGAGAACCTCGTCCTGCTCGAGATGCTGACCTGGCTGGTGTCGCTCGTGATCTACGTGATCGCCTACCTGCTGACGATGGCCCTCTCGCGCTACCGCGAACTGGCGGCCGACCGCTCCGGCGCCATCCTGATCGGCAAGCCCAGCGTCTTGGCCAGCGCCCTGGTCCACGTGAGCGGCGACCTCGGCCGCATCCCGCGCACCGACCTGCGCCACGCCGAGGGCATGAACGCCTTCTTCTTCGCTCCCGCGCTGGCGGGCGGAACGGCGGCGGCGATCTTCTCGACGCACCCGTCCCTCGAGCGGCGTCTCGAGCAGCTCAGCCAGCTCGAGCGTCAGATGAACGCCTAGTGGGCCTGCGCGACACCCTCTTCGGGCGCACGCGGCCGGTGGCGCCCAAGCTCGAGCAGCTCTTCGCCCTGCCGACGGCCGCCTTGACCCTGCAGACCGAGCTCGAGCTGGTGAGCTCGGGGCACGGCGGCGTCTGCTTCAAGGCGGGCAGCGGCGAGAACGCCAGCGAGTCCGACGCCGAGATCCTCGAGCTGCTCCAGGTGGGCGCCGACCCGTCGACGGTCTCGATGAGCACCGACTCGTTCGGATTTCGCTGGGTGGTCATCGACGACCCCGACGTCGGATCGCTGGTCACCCGCGTCCACGGCGCGGCCAGCACCCTCGTCGACCACGGCCTGGGTCCCCACCTGCTGTGCGCGGTCTTCGGCTTCGTGCCCCAGCACGCGCCCGGCGAGGGCGACCTGCGCCTGGTCTACCTGGAGAAGCAGGGCACGTTCTACCCGTTCGCCCCGCGGGCCGGCGAGCAGCGCGACAACGAGCTCGAGCTGCGCGCGCGCTCATTCTTGAGCGGCGACCTGCCCATCGAGCCCGACCTCACGCGGTGGATGGCGCTGTGGGACCTTCCGGTGAGCTGAGCGCCCCCACGACCTGATCGAAGTCACTGGCGAAGGCGAGATCCAGCTCGGTGATGCCCCCGCGGTCGTGGGTCCACAACTCGACGCGGACCTCGCGGTCGACCAGCGTGACGACGGCGTGGTGGTCGAGGCGGTCGGCGATGGCCACCTGGGCCACGACCACGTCCGCCGCGGCCCGATGGCTGGTGAGGCGCACCACCCGCACCAGGTGCCCGTGCTCCAGGTGCCACTCGCCGTGCGCGGCGCACCACGCGTCGACCGCGGCCTCCTCGAGCACCGGCGGGCGCCTCACGGGTGCGTCATGTCCTCGGGGACGACCGCCGCGTCGAACTGCTCACCGGTCAAGAACCCGAGCGAGACCGCCGCCTCGCGCAGCGTGCTGCGCTCCTTGTGGGCCTTCTTGGCCACCTGGGCCGCCTTGTCGTAGCCGATGATCGGGTTGAGGGCGGTCACCAGCATCAGCGAGTTGCGCAGGTGGTGGTCGATCTGCTCGTAGTCGGGCTCGAGGCCCTCGACGCAGAACTCCCGGAAGCGGTCGCAGGCGTCGGTCAGCAGGTCGATCGAGTTGCAGAAGTTGTGGATGATGACCGGCTTGGCCACGTTGAGCTCGAGATTGCCGCGCGAGTCGGCCATGGCGACCGCCGTGTCGTTGGCGTAGACCTGGATGCCGACCATGATCACGGCCTCGGACTGGGTGGGGTTGACCTTGCCCGGCATGATCGAACTGCCCGGCTCGTTCTCGGGCAGGCGCAGCTCGCCCAGGCCCGACCGCGGGCCCGACCCCAGCCAGCGCAGGTCGTCGGCCACCTTGATCAGGCTTGCCGCCAGGGTCTTGATGGCCCCGTGGGCGAACACCAGCGCGTCGTGGGCGGCCAGGGCGGCGAACTTGTTGGGTGCCGTCACGAAGGGCTCGCCGGTCAGCTCGGCGATGGCCGCCGCCACCCGGGTGCCGAACTCGGGGTGGGTGTTCAGCCCGGTGCCCACGGCGGTCCCGCCGGCCGCCAGCTCGAAGAGGCCGGGCAGGGTCGCCTCGATGCGCGTGACGTCGGCGTCGAGCTGGGCCACGTAGCCCGAGAACTCCTGGCCCAGGGTCAGGGGGACGGCGTCCATGAGGTGGGTGCGGCCGATCTTGGTCACGCCCTGGTAGGCCTCGGCCTTCTCGTTCAGGGCGTCGCGCAGGCGACGCACCGCGGGCACGAGCCGGTGCGTGATCTCGGTGACGGCGGCGATGTGCATGGCCGTGGGGAACGTGTCGTTGGAGGACTGGGACATGTTGACGTGGTCGTTGGGGTGCACGGGGTCCTTGGTCCCGCGCTGACCGCCGGCCAGCTCGATGGCCCGGTTCGAGATCACCTCGTTGACGTTCATGTTGGTCTGGGTGCCCGACCCGGTCTGCCAGATGCGCAGCGGGAACTCGCCGGCCAGCGTCCCGTCGATCACCTCGTCGGCGGCCCGCTCGATGAGCTGGGCTCGCTCGGCGTCGAGCTTGCCGAGGTCCCGGTTCACTTGCGCGGACGCCTTCTTCAGGATCCCGAAGGCGCGAATGACCGCCGGCGGCATGGTCTCGTGGCTGATGGCGAAGTGGTGCAGGCTGCGCGCGGTCTGGGCGCCCCAGTAGTGGTCGGCGGGCACCTCGATGGTGCCCATGGTGTCGGACTCGATACGGACGTCAGTCATGGTGCTCTCCTTGGTGGGGGGGTTGGTGGCGCGCGGGGCGCCGGTAGAGGAGCTGGCCCGCGGCGAGGATGGCCCGAGCCGCCTCGACGTCGCGGGCGCGCGGCCCGTCGCCGTCGCCGGGGACCTCGAGCAGTAAGGGCAGGTCGCGCACGGCCGGGTGGCCGAGCAGCGGGGCCAGGCCGTCGGCCCCGATCTCGCCCTCGCCCAGGTTGGCGTGGCGGTCGCGATTGGAGCCGAAGGCGGTCTTGGAGTCGTTGAGGTGCCAGCAGGCCAGGCGCTCGCGGCCGAAGCGGTGGTCGATCTCGCGGATCAGCGCGCGGGCGCGGGCCACCGTGGAGTAGTCGACGCCGCTGGCGAAGAGGTGCTGGGTGTCCACGCACAGCCCGAGCCGCTCGTCGCGCCCGGTCGCCTCGAGGACCGCCTCGAGCTCGTCGAGGCTCCGCCCGACCGTCCCGCCCGCCCCGGCTGCGTTCTCCATCAGCAGGGGGCACGACCCCGGCACCGTCTCGGCCGTGTCGAGGGCCTCTTGGACGGCTGCGGCCACCTGGGCGACGCTGGCGTCGAAGCCCGCTCCCTTGTGGCTGCCCAGGTGCACCACGACGCCCGAGGCGCCCATGAGCCGGCCCACGCGCAGGTTGTGGGCCAGGGCCGCGCGCGAGCGTTCCAGCAGGCCCGGGTCGTCGCTGGCCAGGTTGATCAGGTACGTCGCGTGGCAGAAGGTGTGCGTGATGGTCGGGTGGGCGAGCTGGGCGTCCCGGTACGCCTCGAGCACCTCGGGCGCGTACTGGGTGGGCTTCCACATCCGCGGGCTCTGGACGAAGACCTGGATCGACGTCGCCCCGAGGGCCGCGCCCGCCTCCAGCGAGGGGATCAGCGAGCCGCCGCCGCGGACGTGCGCCCCGATGTTCATCGGCACCAACCTACTCGGGCCGCTCGACCCCCTCGCGCGGCGCCCGCCTAGCGCGAGGCGGGGACGAAGGGCGTGCGACCGTGCTGCTCCGGCCCGGGCCGCAAGGTCCGCTCCCCGTCGCGCAACTCGCCTTGGACCCAGGCCCACACGGTGATCGCGTGGGGTGGGGCCGGGCGGTTGTAGGCCTCGACGAGCGTCGCCACGGAGCTCTCGAGGCTGACGGGATCGTCGCTGAGCAGCGCGCGCACCACGCGCGCCTGCTCGAGGGCGTCGGGCCCCTCGACCACCGCGTCGGTGACGTCGACCACCCAGGCGAGGGCGGCCAGGTCCCGGGCCGCCAGGGCCGCCGGGTAGTCGGGCCCCACGCGCAGCCAGGGTCCGGTCCCGTCGACGCCGCGGGCGGCCAGCACCAGCGCGGCCAGGCCGTCAGGCACGTCGAGCAGGCAGCCGGGCTCCAGGGCCACGTGCACCGCATCGTGCCGGGTCGCTTGGACCCGCACGAGCTCCACGGTCCCCTACAGCTCGTCTTTGGGCAAGCGCTCGATGTTCACGTCGCGGAACGTCAGCACCCGCACCGAGGGCACGAAGCGCGCGGCCCGGTACATGTCCCACACCCACGCGTCGGTGAGCGTGAGCTCGACCATCGCCGGCGTGCTCTCGCGCACCTCGACGGCGACGTCGTTGGCCAGGTAGAAGCGGCGGTCGGTCTCGACGGCGTAGTGGAACATCCCCACCACCGCCTTGTACTCCTGGACGAGCGACAACTCCAGGCTCGCCTCGTAGTCGTCCAGCTCTTCTTCGCCCATGGCGCCCTAGGCGCGCTCGGTGACGCGGCGCTCCTTGATCCGGGCCGCCCGTCCGCGCAGCGAGCGCAGGTAGTACAGCTTCGCGCGCCGCACGTCCCCGTAGGACTCGACCTCGATCTTGGCGATCGTCGGCGCGTGCACCGGGAAGGTCCGCTCGACGCCCACGCCGAAGCTGATCTTGCGCACGGTGAAGGTCTCGTGGACGCCCGCGCCCTGGCGGCGCAGCACCACGCCCTGGAACACCTGGACCCGCTCCCGGGTGCCCTCCACGACCCGCACGTGCACCTTCAGGGTGTCGCCGGGGCGGAAAGCGGGGACGTCGGTGCGCAACGAGTCACGGTCGATCAGGTCGGTCGGGATCATGGCAGCCTCCGGTTCTCGGGTCAGTAGAGTCTACTCGCCCGGCGCCGGATCATCCAACCGGTGCCGGTCGAGGAGCTCGCGCTCGGCGGCGCTCAGGCCGCCCCGGCGGGCCAGGAGATCGGGACGCCGGTCGCGCGTGCGGGCCAGCGACTGCGCCTGGCGCCAGGCGGCGATGGCCGCGTGGTCCCCCGAACGCAGCACCGCGGGGACGTCGCGCCCCCGGAAGGTGGCGGGCCGGGTGTAGTGGGGATACTCCAGCAAGCCGGCGCCGAAGCTCTCCTCCTCGATGGAGGCCTCGTTGCCCAGCACGCCCGGAACCAGCCGCACCACGGCCTCCAGGATGCACAGCGCCGCCGGCTCGCCGCCGGCCAGGACGAAGTCCCCGACCGTGACCTCCTCGTCGGCCACCAGGTCCACCGCGCGCTGGTCGATGCCCTCGTAGCGCCCGCACAGGAGGGTGAAGCCGGATCCCGCAGCCAGGCGGCGCGCGTCCGCCTGGGTGAAGGGCCGGCCCGCGGGCGTCAGCGCCAGCACGGGCCGCGCCAGGTCGGGCACGGACTCGACGAGGTCCACGATGGGCTCGGGTCGCATCACCATGCCGGCACCGCCGCCGTAGGGGGTGTCGTCCACGGTGCGGTGCACGTCGGTGGCCATCGAGCGCGGGTCGAGCGTCCGCAGGCGCCAGTGGCCATCGTCCGCCGCCCGCCCGAGGATCGAGGTCCGGGCGTAGTCGGCCACCGCCTCGGGAAACAGGGTGATGACGTCGACGGCGAAGGTCACGGGAAGATCCCGTCAGGCACGTCCACGTCCACGCGCTCGTGGGCCGCCACGCGCGTCACGAAGTGCAGGGGCACGAGCGTCCCGTCGTCCAGGACCAGCAGGTCGCTCGCGGGATTGGCCTCGACGCCCACGACCGCGCCCCGGTGCCGGCCCGCCTGGTCGTAGACGGCCGCCCCGAACAGGTCGTCGATCCAGATGGTCCCGTCGTCGCCGTCACCGGTCTGGGGGGCCGAAAGGACCACGCCACGCCAGGGCTCGGCGTCCTCGCGGCGCTCGATCCCCTCGAAGGAGACGAGGAAGAGGGGTCCGTGCGGGTGGGCCTCCCGCACCACCAGCATGCCCTGCGGCGTGCTGAGGCGGGAACCGGCAGCCAGGCGCTCGCGACGAGGAGACCACAGGTCCACGACCAACTGGCCGCGCAGCCCGTGCGCCCGGACGATCCGCCCGACCTCGAGCAGGCGCCCGTCGGGCACGTCAGTCGACGATGTCGACCGAGGTCGTCACGCCCTCGCGCGATCCGGCGGCGGCGACCAGCGTCCGGAGGGCCTGAGCGGTGCGCCCGCGCCGGCCGATGATGCGTCCCATGTCGTCCGGGCCCACCGACAGGGAGAGCACGGCCTTGTCGTGGCGGCGCGAGACGTCGATGCGCACGGCGGCCGGATCGTCGGCCAGCGACGTCGCCAGGTACTCCAGCACGGCGCTGGACAGCGGCGCGATCGCGCCGCCCACCTGGTTGATGTCGCCCTCGACGTAGTCGGGAGTCAGCTCGTCGCTCACGAGGGCTCACCCTCGGCGGGTGCCTCGGACGCCGCGCGGAACGCGGCCATGGCGCCGGAGTGCTCCAGGATGCGCGCCACGCGGTCGGTGGGCTGGGCGCCGTTACGCAGCCAGTGCACGGCGCGCTCGTTGTCGATGTTCGCCACGGTCTCGGGCTGGGCGTCGGAGATCCCGCGAGGCTGGTAGGTGCCGACGATCTCGAGGAAGGCCCCCGAGCGCGACCGGCGGCTGTCGATGGCCACGACGCGGTAGGTCGGCTGCTTCTTCTTGCCCATCCGCACCAAACGGAGTTTCACTGCCACGACGCCTGTCCTTCCCGACCCACGGCCACGCGGCGGGGTACTCGAGCGATTCAGTCTATCGCTGCTTGGGGGGGGTGACGCGACCGCCCTTCTTCTTCTTGCCCTTCGGGCTGGGGGTCGCGGGCCGCCCGGCGCGCAAGCCCTCGGCCAGGGCCTCGAAGCCCGCGGGCACGGCCTCGGGTCCCGCGCGCCCGGCCATCGCCGCCAGCCGGCCCCGCGACGGCATCCCCGGGAGGCCCCCGCCGTTGCCCACCTGGCGCATCATCCGCCGCATCTCCCCGAACTGCTTGAGCAGGTGGTTGACCGCGCTGACAGTGGTCCCCGCCCCGCGGGCGATGCGCGCGCGGCGCGAGCCGTCGATCATCGCCGGCGTGCGGCGCTCGCCCGGCGTCATCGACTGGATGATGGCCTGGACCCGGTCCAGCTCGCGCTCGTCCAGGTTCGACGCGGCGCTGCGCATCTCCTTGGTCATGCCGGGCATCAGTCGCATCAGGCCGCCCAGCGACCCCATCCGTCGCACCTGGTTCATCTGGGCGAGGAAGTCATCCAGGGTGAAGGTCCCCTCGAGCATCCGTCCGGCCGAGGCCTCGACGACGTCGCGGTCCATCGTGCGCTCGGCCTGCTCGATCAGGGTCAGGGTGTCCCCCATCCCCAGGATCCGCGAAGCCATCCGGTCGGGGTGGAACAGGTCGAAGTCGCGCACCTGCTCGCCGGTGGAGGCGAACACCACGGGCCGGCCCACGACGCCCCGGGCCGACAGCACGGCGCCCCCGCGCGCGTCGTAGTCGAGCTTGGTGACGATGAGGCCGCTCAGGTCCAGCGCGTCGTGGAAGGCGCGCGCGGTGTGCACCGCGTCTTGGCCGGTGACCGCGTCGATGACCAGGAACGTGTAGTGCGGCTGCACGGCGTCGCTGATGCGCCGCACCTCGTCCATGAGCGCCTCGTCGATGCTGAGGCGGCCGGCGGTGTCGACGATGACGACGTCGCGGCCCACGCGCGTCGCCTCGGCGACCGCCGCCCGCGCGACCGCCACCGGATCGGTCGCCTCACTGAAGACGTCGACCCCGACCTTCGCGCCCAGGACCCGCAGCTGCTCGACGGCCGCGGGGCGCTGGAGGTCGGCCCCCACCAGCAGGGGGTGGCGGCCCTGCTCCTTGAACCACGCCGCGAGCTTGGCCGCGGCGGTCGTCTTGCCGGCGCCCTGGAGTCCCGCCAGCAGCACGACGGTCGGAGGGCGCGAGGCGTAGGTCACCTTGAGCGCCTGGCCGCCCAGCACCTCGATGAGTTGCTCGTGGACCGCCTTGACGACCTGCTGGCCCGGCGTCAGGCTCTGGCTCAGCGCCTGACCGCTCAGCCGCGCCCGCAGTGCCTCCAAGAAGGCCCGCACCACGGTGATCTCGACATCGGCCTCCAGGAGCGCCGTGCGCACCTCCGCGAAGGCACCGTCGAGGTCCGCCTCGCTGAGGCGTCCCCGCGAGCGCAGGGAGGCACCGAGGCGCTCGAGTCGTTCAGCCAGCGCGTCAAACATGGTGGCAGGCTACCGTCACGCTTCCAGGAGCGAGGCGACGAAGGCGTCGGGGTCGAAGGGGATCAGGTCGTGGGGGCCCTCGCCCACGCCCACGAACTTGACTGGGATCCCCAGCTCGCGCTCGATCGCGACGACGATGCCGCCCCGGGCCGTGCCGTCGAGCTTGGTCAGCACGATCCCGGTCACCGCGGCCGCGGCGAGGAACTCGCGCGCCTGGCTGAGCGCGTTCTGCCCGGTGGTCGCGTCCACGACCAGGAGGGTCTCGAGCACCTGACCCGGCCCGCGATCGGCCACCCGGCGCACCTTGGCCAGCTCGTCGAGCAGGTTCGTGCTGCTCGCCCGACGCCCCGCGGTGTCGGCCAGCACCAGGTCGGCGCCCCGCGACGCGGCCCGCCCGATGGCGTCGTGGACGACCGAGCCGGGATCGGCACCCTCGTGGGCGCGCACCAGATCGGCGCCGGATCGCTCGGCCCACTGGCCCAGCTGGTCGGCCGCGGCCGCGCGGAAGGTGTCCCCGGCGGCCAGGATGACCTGGCGACCCTCGTGCACCTCGCGGGTGGCGATCTTGCCGATGGTCGTCGTCTTGCCCACCCCGTTCACGCCGACGAACAGCCACACGGCCACCCGGCCCGGGTCGGCGTCGATCCGCAGGCTCCGCTCGGACACCAGAGCCGCGCGCAGGGCCGCGCGCACCGCAGCCGTCAGGCCCGCGGGCGCACCCTCTTGGAGCTCGTGCAGGACTGCTCCCGTGGTGGCGACCCCGACGTCGCTGCGCAAGAGCACCTCTTCGACCAGGGCGAGCTGCTCGGGACCGACCGCCGTGCTCGTGAGTCCGCGCAGGCGGTCGAAGACACCGCGCGAGCGACCCAGGCGCTCGGCCAGGTCCACCTCGGGCTCGGGCAGCGTCGGTCGCGGCTCGGCCGTCTCGACCAGGACCTCCGGGAGCGCCACGGGCGCCGGTGCCGGTGCGACGGGGTGTCCGCGGCGCCGGCGGCGGCGCAGCGTGCGCCCCGCTACGGCTCCCACGACCACGACGGCCGCGACCAGGGGCCACGGGTCCACCGCGGCGATCACGCCACGACCTCGCGGGTGACGCGCTGGGAGACCACCTTCGAGGAGCCGCCGGGCACCATCGTCACCCCGTAGAGCGCGTCGGCGGCCTCCATGGTCCTCTTCTGGTGGGTCACGACGAGTAGCTGGGCCTCGGTGCGGAACTCGTCGATGAGCCCGAGGAAGCGCTGCAGGTTCACATCGTCGAGGGCCGCCTCGACCTCGTCCATCAGGTAGAAGGGTGAGGGCCGGGACCGGAACACGGCGAACAGGAACGCCAGGGCGGCCATGGAGCGCTCACCGCCCGAGAGCAGCGAGATGCGGCGCACATTGCGGCCCATGGGCCGCACCTCGATCTCCACCCCGGTGTTGAGCGGGTCATCGGGATCGGTCAGCGTCAGGCGGCCCTGGCCACCGGGGAAGAGCATCGTGACCAGGGTCGCGAAGTGCTCGTTGACGTCGGCGACCGCGGACGAGAACGTCGTCATGATCTCGTCGTCCACCGCCCGAACGACCTCCTGGAGCTCGTGGCGCGCCCGGCGCACGTCGGCGACCTGCTCGTCGAGCATGCGGTGGCGCTCCTCCAGCTCGGCCAGCTCGTCGAGCGCCAGGGGGTTGATCGGTCCCAGCGCGCTGCGGCGAGCCTCGAGCTCGCCGACGCGTGACTCGAGCTCCGGAGTCGGGGTGGCCGGGTCGGGTTCGCGGGCGGCCGCGGTGTCCACGCGGTCCCGCGCGACCGCCTCCTCGAGGGCGGCCCGGCGCGCGTGCAGCTCGGCCAGCTCGACTTGGGCGTGGCGCTGCGCGTCGCGCACGACGACCAGACGCTGATCGAGCTCCTGGCGTTGGGTGCGCAGGCTCTCCAGGTGCGCGGCACCGGCCCGCGCGACCTCCAGCTGGGCGCGATAGTCCGTGTCGAGCACGCGCTGGAGTCGCTCGACCTCGACGGCCAGGGCGGCCACCACCTCGGCCAGGCGGACGAGCGTCCGCTGGTCGGCCTCGAGCCCCTGGCGTCGCTTCGCGGCCACCTCGCGCTCGTCGGCGTGCCCGTGCAGCCGCCGCTCGAGCTCGCCGCGCCGCTGCTCGATCAGGCTGCGCCGCTCGGCGACCGCCGCTTCGCGCCGGGCCAGATCCTGGAGCTGGCCCGCCAGGACCTCCTCCAGCGTGCGCAGCCTCTCGCCCGCCGTGGCTCGCGCCGCGCGCTGAGCGGCGGCCTCCTCGGCGCGCTGCTCGATCGCGGGCAGCGCATCGCGATCTGCGTCGCGCGCGCCCGCGACCTCCGCCGTGCGCGTCTCGATCTCGCGCGCCTCACTGGTGACGGCGGCGACGGCGACGGCGGCCTCCGCCTGGCGCTCGTCCAGGCGCCGGCGCTCGGCCTCGAGCTGGGCTGTCCGACTCCGGGCCTCGACCTCGGCCCGCTCGGCGGCCGCCAGGCTCCCGCGCTGGCTCGCCAGCTGCGCCTCGGCCTCGGTGGCCGTGGCGTCGGCTCCCTGCGCCGCGCCGGCCGCCGCCGCGGCGGCGGCCTCGGCCTGCTCGACCGCCACGCGGGTCACGGCGGCATGTCCCGTCCCGACGCGCCAGCCCGATCGGGCGAGGCGGTCGCCCTCTCGGGTCACCACCACCAGGTCCGGCCGCGTCGCCGCGAGCTCCAGGGCGCGCTCCCACGACGGTGCGACCACGGCACCCGTGAGCAGCGAGTCCAGGAGCCGGTCGACCGCTGGCTCGCTCGTGCGGGACCGGACCAGCGCGCGCACCGGCTCGCAGTCCTCCGGCGTGGGCGGGGGGGCGACCGGGGCGCTGCTCGTCAGGACCAAGCCGACGTCACCAACGTCGCGCAGGCGTTCCAGGGCGGTCCGTGCCGCCCCGGGACCGGCCATCACCGTGGCGCCGAGGGAGGCGCCGACGGCGGCATCGACCGCCCGCACCGCGGTCGGATCCACGTCGATGACGTCCAGCAGCGCGCCCACGACGCCCGCGACGTCCTCCAGGACCTCGCGGCTGGCGGCCCCGCTCAACTCCTGGTAGGCGTGCGCCAGCGCCTCGGCGCGGGCCTGGGCCCGGGCGGCCTCCGCGCGCGCCTCGTCGCGCGCGCCGCGCGCCCCGGCCGCCCGCTCGTCGACCCGAGCCAGCTCGGCGCGCGCCTCGGCCACGGCGTGCGTCGCCGAGGCCACCCGCGCCGTCGCCACGCGCATCTGCTCGTCGAGCTCGGTGCGGGCCCGCTCGTCGGCGGCCACACTCGCCGACAGGTCGTCGCGGCGCCGCTCGACCCGCTGGCGGCGCTCCTCGAGCGCGACCAGCGCCCGCTCGGCGGCGGCGACACGCTCGCGCAGCGCGACGGCCGCCGACTCGACGGAGGTGTCGGGCGCGATCGCCGTCTCCAGCTCGGCCCGCTGGGCGGCCAGGTCCCGCTGGCGCGCCGCCAGCGTGGCGCGCGCGGGCGCGATGGCCTCCTCGTCGCTCACCACCTCGGCGAGGTCCCGGACGAGCCGCGCCTCATCGGCTTCCAGGGTCGCCACGACGTTCACGTCGGCCGCCGCGTCGAGGGCCGCCAGCGTGGCGCGCTGGCGCTCGGCGATCACCGACGCCACGCCCCGGGAGCGCTCCCCGAGACGGCGCACCTCGCCGAGGGTCGTCGCCAGCGACTCCCCGCGGCCGCTGGACATCTCGGCGGTCGCGGCCGCGCTGGCCTCCTCGAGCGCCGCCATCTCGCTGGCCAGGCGGGCCTGGTCCGCACCGGCCTCGCGGTCCGCGGCCTCCAGCACAGTCTCGCGCGCGGCCAACTCGGCGCGCCGGCGCTGGTAGAGCTCGCCGCGGGCCTCGTCGAGGGATCGCTCGATCTCGACGTACGAGCGGGCCGACGCCGCCTGGCGCTCCAGGGGGCGCATCTGGCGGCGCAGCTCGCGCACCAGATCGCCCAGGCGCTCGAGGTTCTCCTGGGTCTGGGCCAGGCGTCGCTCGGCACGCTCCTTGCGGCGCCGGTGCTTGAGCACGCCGGCGGCCTCCTCGATGATCGCACGCCGGCTCTCGGGGCTGGCGCTCAAGACGGCGTCGAGCTGGCCCTGCCCGATGATCATGTGCTGCTGGCGCCCCACGCCCGAGTCGCCGAGCAGCTCTTGGATGTCGAGCAGCCGGCACACGGCACCGTTGATCGCGTACTCGGACTCGCCGTTACGGAACAGCGTGCGCCCGATGGTCACCTCGGCGCCGTCGATCCCCAGGCGACCCGAGGCGTTGTCCAGGGTCAAGGAGACCTCGGCGCGCCCCAGAGCCGGACGCGACCCGGTCCCCGCGAAGATGACGTCGTCCATCTTGGCGCTGCGCAGGGCCCGCGTGCTCTGGGCCCCGAGGACCCAGGTCACCGCGTCGACGACGTTGGACTTGCCCGAGCCGTTGGGCCCGACGATCGCGGTGACCCCGGGCTCGAAGTCGATGGCCGTGTTGTCGGCGAAGGACTTGAAGCCCCGCATCGTCAGACGCTTGAGAAACACGGCTAGACGCTAGCAACTGCCCCGCGCCGGCTCAGGCCTGGCAGGCCGGGCACCAGAACGTGGCGCGGCCGTGGAACACCGCCCGCTCGATGGGCCGCCGGCACTGCGGGCAGGGCTTGCCCTCGCGCCCGTAGACCTGGTGACTCTCCTGGTAGGTGCCCGGGTTCCCGTCGGGGTCGACGAACTGCTCGTCCTCCAGCGTCGAGCCGCCGGCCTTGACCGCGTCGGCCAGAGTCTCGATCATCGCGCGGAACAGGCGCCGCGCCTCGATGGTCGTCAGGCTGGCGGCCGGGCGGTCGAAGCGCAGGCCGGCGGTGAAGAGGATCTCGTCGGCGTAGATGTTCCCGAGGCCCGCGACGATGTCCTGATCGGTGAGGACCGCCTTGAGCGCACCCGACCGGCTGCGCACGATGGCCCCGAAGCGGTCCCAGGCGACCTGGTCGGCCAGCGGGTCGATCCCGAGGTGCGCGAGCTCGGGCACCCGGCGACGCAAGGACATGCCGTCACCGCCCATCACCAGGCGCGACACCGGCGCCACGGCCACCTCGACGTCCTCGCCGGGAGGGCTCGACACGAACAGCTCACCGAAGGTCCGCGGGTCGACGTAGCGCAGCTCGCCGGCGGGCGACAGCGTGAACACGACGTGGGTGTGCTTGGCGCGCGGCTCCTTGGGACCCTTGGCCCGCAGGAGGCGGCCCGACATGCCCAGGTGCACGACCAGGTGATCCCCGTTGTCGAGCGCCATCACCAGGTACTTGCCGAGGCGCTCGACGCTGCGGATGACGCGACCCTCGACGCGGCCGCGGAACTCGCGAGCCGACGCGTGGCGCCGCACGGCGCGCCCGTTCGAGACGGCGACGGCGCGGATCCGCCGCCCGACCAGGTCGCGGGCCAGGGAGGCGCGCACCGTCTCGACCTCGGGCAGCTCAGGCATCGTCGCGGCGCTCCCAGGCCGCCCGGGCCGCGGCCGCCTCCGCGGTCTTCTTGGACGACCCGCGGCCTCGCCCGAGGACGTGGCCCCCGACGCGGACGGTCGCGTGGTAGGTCGGGTCGTGGGAAGCTCCCGTCGCCGTGACCTCGTAGACCGGGACGCCCCGGCCGGTCGTCTCGGTCCACTGGCGCAGCCGGGACTTGGGGTCCACCCGGTCCCGGGCCGCGAGGGCCCGCGCGAGCTCGGGCTCGAGGGCCTCGCGCACGAACGCCCGGGCCGCCTCGAAGCCCCGCTCCAGGTAGAGAGCCGCGACCACCGCCTCGAAGGCGTCGGCCAGCAGCGAGGGCCGGGCCGGGCCACCCGTCTTGCGCTCCCCGCGGCCGACCCGCAGGAGCGTCCCCAGCTCGAGTCGGGCAGCGGCGCCGGCCAGGGCCGCTTCCGACACCGTGCGCGAGCGCACGAGTGACGCCTGGCCCTCGTCGAGGTCGGGGTGGTCGCGCACCAGCTGATCGGCGATCACCAGGTCCACCACCGCGTCACCGAGGAATTCGAAGCGCTCGTTGGAGGTGCCTCCGTGCTCCGCCGCGTGGCTCGAGTGCGTCAGCGCGACCGTCAGGTAGGCGCTCCGCGGGTCCAGCCCGAGTCGCTGTGCGAGGTCCCCCAGAGCGGCAGGCACCGGGGCACCCCTCGTCAGGAGGACGGGAGCCTGGCCGTCACGTAGTCGACGGCATCGCGGACCGAGGTCAGTCCCTCGAGGTCCGCGTCATCGATGTGGAACGACGGTGCGCGGGTCGCCAACCGCTCCTCGAGCGCCTCGACGAGCTCGATCAGCGCCAGGGAGTCGGCACCGACATCGGCGAACGTCGCGTCCTCGGGAATGTCGGCAGCGTCCTTCTCGAGGATCTCGGCCAGCTCCTCGCGCACGAGCGCCAGCACCCCGTCCCGGTTGAGCGGGCCGAGGTCCGTCTCATCGCTCATCGCCGGACCTCCTTCCTTGGGGCCCCACACTAGCCAGTCAGCGGCTGGTGCCGGGTGCTTTGGGATCCGGCGCGACCAGGGCGGCGATGGCCGCGCGCAGCCGGCCCACGACGTCCGCGTCGCGCATCTCGGCCGCCACGCGGATGGCGTTGCGGACGGCCGTGTCGTTCGAGGACCCGTGGCTGATCACGCAGATGCCCTTCAAGCCCAGCAGCACCGCGCCGCCCTGGTTCTCCGGCGTCAGCGACGCCACGGTCGGACCGAGCGTGCGCCACAGGACCGCGCCGGCGGCGCGGCTCTCGTCATCGACCCCCGCGGCCTCGATCAGGGTGCCAAAGACGAATCGCAGCGCCCCCTCCAGGGTCTTGAGGGCCACATTGCCGGTGAACCCGTCGGTGACGACGACGTCGACGGGCGAGGGGACGAGGTCGCGACCCTCGACATTGCCGGAGAAGTGCAGTCCCGATCGCGCCAGCAGTTCGTGGGTCTCCTTGACCAGTGGCGTCCCCTTGCTGGACTCCTCGCCGATGGAGAGCAGGCCGACCGTCGGCTCGGCGACGCCGTGGTGCGCCGAAACGAAGCTGGCCGCCATCGTGGCGAACTGCACGAGCATCTCGGGGGTGCACTCGGCGTTGGCCCCCGCGTCCACCATGATCGCCGGCGTCTGGCCGGGGCGCGGGATCGGCAGGGCGATGCAGGGCCGGGTCACTCCGCTCAGGCGGCCCATGCGCAGCAGGGCGGCGGCCATGGTGGCCCCCGTGTTGCCCGCCGACACCATCCCGCCCGCCCGGCCGTCGCGGACGAGCTCGGCGGCCCGCACCAGTGACGAGTCCTTCTTCGTGCGCACGCTGGCTGCGGGATCGTCCCCCATCGCGATCTCTTCGGTGCACGCGACCAGGGGGAGGTCGCCGACGTCGCCCAGGCGTTCGGGGACGCCCACCACGACGACCTCGATCCCGAGTTCATCGACAGCGCGGCGCGCGCCGGCGATCACCGCCGCCGGAGCGTGGTCACCGCCCATCGCATCGACCGCGATGGGCAGGGGCAACTCAGTCGACCTCGACGGCGACGCGCCCCTTGTACCAGCCGCAGTTGGGGCACACGACGTGGGGCAGCTTGGCTGTTGCGCACTGCGGGCACACGCTGCGCGCCGGCGCGCTCAGGCGCCAGTTGGCCGCCCGACGGCTGCGGGTCTTGGCCTTGGAGGTCTTTCGCTTCGGGACTGCCATCGATCTTCCTTTTCCGCCGCTAGCGTGCCGTCGTCACGCAGAGTCCGTTCCGCCGGTCTCGACGTCGAATCGGAGCGCGTCAAGTGTATCCCAGCGGGGATCGGACGGTGCACGGCACGCGCACGGCGCGACGTTGCGGTCCGCGCCGCACTGCGGGCACAGGCCCTGGCAGTCGGGCCGGCACAGGGGTGCCAGGGGCAGCTCGAGGAAGACCGCGTCGTGGACCAGCGGCGCCAGGTCGACCTCGTCGCCCTGGTAGCGGTAGGCCAACTCGTCGTCCGGCTCCCCGTGCACGAAGCGCTCGTCGACGCGGGCCTCGACCTGCCCGTCCACCGTGACGAGGCAGCGGCGGCACGTGCCGCGCCAGGGAGCGCGCACCGTCCCGCGCGCGCGCAGCCCTCCGTCGTAGCTCTCCAGACGCAGCGCGACCGAGACCACCGATCCGTCGGGGACGTCGCTCGCCGTCGGGGGCGCGCCTCCCCCGTCGCGGGCGGCGTCAAAGGGCGCCTGGAAGTCAACGTCCAGGACGGCGGGGGCCTCGCGCTGCAGGCGCGCGACCGAGACGACGTAGGCCGAGGCCACCTCTACGTGGCGTCCTGGTCGAAGAACGACGACTCCTCGCTCGTCGCCGCTGGTGCCGGGGCCGGCGGCTCGGGGGGCGCCTCGTTCAAGAACTCCCCGCCGGAGCGCGCATCGAGCAACGAGGTGGGCAGGCCCTGGGCATTGAGCCGCTCGCGACCCGACCGGGTCGTCTTGAGCAGCCGCTCCAGCACGATCTCGAAGTTCCCCAGCTTGCCGTCGATGAAGTCCTCGGACTGGTTGATCATCTGTCGTGCGCGCGCCTCGGCGTCAGAGATGATCTGGTCGGCCATCTGGCGCGACTGGCGCACGATCTCGGTGCGCTCGACCATGCGGGCCGCCTCGGCGCGCACCTGGTCCATCAACTGGTTGGCCTTGTGCACCTCGGCGGCCATCAACTCCTCGCGGTCGCGCAGGGCCCAGCGGGCCTCCCGGATCTCCTCGGGCAGGTTCTCGCGCGCCCGGGTGAGCAGCGTGAGGACCTCGTCGCGGGCGATCAGCGCCGAGTTCGACAGCGGCATCTGTTTGGCCGTGCGGATGATCTCGATGAGCTCGGTCAGGTCCGCGTCGATGTCGCTCGCGGGTCCCGCGGGCTCGACCACGTCGTTGGTCAGGTAGTCATCGTAGCCGTCGAACGAGGTCACCCCACGCCTCCCATCTTGGCCCGGAGCCGCGCGGCCACCGGGGCGGGGACGAACGCGTCCACCGCACCCCCGTAGCGAGCGACCTCGCGCAGCAGCCGCGACGCGATGAACGAGTGGCTCGAGCTGGTGGGGATGAACAGGGTCTCGACCCCGGAGAGCGACCGGTTCATCTGGGCCATCTGGAGCTCGCTCTCGAAGTCCGACACCGCCCGCAGGCCCTTCACGATCGCCGTCGCGCCCACGTCGCGCGCCACGTCCACCAACAACCGGTCGATCGATACGATGGTCACCGACGCCAAATGGGCGCAGCTCTCGGCGATCATCTCGCGCCGCTCGTCGAGGTCGAACATGGCCTCGGACTTCTGCGGGTTGCGGATCGCCGCCACGACGACGTCGTCGAAGATCAGGGCCGCGCGCTCGACCACCTCGAGGTGGCCGTTGTGAAAGGGGTCGAAGGAGCCCGGGATCAGTCCGATCGTCACGTGACCGACGCACCTTGCTCGAGCATCGTAACGAGCGTAGTGCCGTAGCGCTTGCGCTTGGCGATAGTCCATCCCGGTGGCGCCTCGGCGTAGCGGTCGTTCTCGATGACCGCGCGCGGCGCCGGCGCCGAGTCCAGGAGCGCCTGGACGTCCACGGCGCCGTAGGGCGGATCGGCGAGGACCAGGTCGAGCGGCTGCGCTGGGGCCCAGCCCGGCAGGGTGGCGCGCACGAAAATCGCCTCGCCCTCCAGGTGGAGAGGAGCCAGGTTGGCCCGCGCCGCGGCCAGGCAGGCCGGGTCGGCGTCGACGAAGTAGACCCGGCGCGCGCCCCGCGACAGGGCCTCGATGCCGAGGGCTCCCGATCCGCAGTACAGGTCGGCCACCACCAACCCGTGGACCCCACCCCGGCTCTCGAGCATCGAGAAGATGGCCTCGCGCGCGAAGTCCGTGGTCGGTCGAACCGTGGGGGGAAGCTTGGCCCGCAGGGCGCGCCCCCGCGCCTGGCCGCCGATCACGCGCACGGATCCAGGCTACGTGCTCGCCCGGCGCCCACGGGTCGAGGGCCCACCGCGCGGTGAGGTCCGCAGATCGACCACTCACGACTTGAACAGGTAGGACACGTCCTCACCGAGCAGCTCGAGCTCCTCGCGCACGGCGGCCGCATCGGCGGCGCCCGCAGCCACCAGGTCCCGGGCCACCTGGTGCGCGCGCTCCACCAACTCGGTGTCCTCGACGAGGGAGGCGAGGCGCAAGTCGCTGCGACCGCGCTGGCGGCTGCCCAGGACCGCGCCCTCGCCGCGCAGCTCCAGGTCGACCTCGGCCAGGGCGAAGCCGTCGGTCGTCGCCACGAGGGCTTCAAGCCGCCGCTCGCCGTCGCTGGAGGGAGCATCGCCCAGCAGGTAGCACCAGCTGGGCCAGGTCGAACGCCCCACCCGCCCGCGCAGCTGGTGCAGTTGGGCCAGGCCGAAGCGCCAAGCGTCCTCGATCACGATGACTGTCGCGTCGGGGACGTCGACGCCGACCTCGACCACCACGGTCGCGACCAGGACGCCCAGGCGCCCGGCGCGGAAGTCCTCCATCACGGCGTCGCGCTGGGCGGCGGGCATCTGGCCGTGGACGAGCCCGATGTCGAGCCCCGCCAACTCGGTCGCGGCCAGGCGGCCGAACTCGGCAACCGCCCCGGTCGCTTCCACCTTGCCGCCTTCCTCGACGAGCGGGCACACGACGTAGGCCCGTCGGCCGGCCGCGACCTCGCTGCGCACGCGCTGCCAAGCGTTGGTGGCCGCTTCGGGGGTGGGCGCCCACGTCGTCGTGATCGCCACCCGGCCCGCGGGCAGCTCGTCGATCACGGAGCGGTCCAGATCGCCGAAGAGGGCCAGCGCCGCGGTTCGCGGGATGGGTGTGGCCGTCAGGACCAGCAGGTCCGGATCCACCGTCCCCTCGTGGGATCCCCACGCCTTGTCCCGCAGCACGGCTCGCTGGTCGACGCCGAAGCGGTGCTGCTCGTCGATCACCACCATCCCGAGCCGATGGAACTGCACCGACTCGCTGAGCAAGGCGTGGGTGCCCACGACGATGTCGACGTGCCCGGAGGCCAGACCGGCGAGCGTCGCGCGCCGGGCGGCTGCGCCGATCCGGCCGCTGAGCAGGTGCACCTCGACGTCGCGGTGCCCCCCCAACGCGTTCGCGTCGCGCCGGGTGAGACCGCCCAGATCGCGCCGCAGCGAGGCGAGGTGCTGCTCGGCCAGGATCTCGGTGGGGACCATGAGGGCTCCCTGGAAGCCGTCATCGACGACTGCAGCCAGCGCGGCGGTTGCCACCAGCGTCTTGCCGCTGCCGACGTCGCCTTGGAGAAGGCGGTGCATCGGGACCGGTGCGGCCACGTCGTCGAGGATCTCGTCCAGGACGCGCCGCTGGGCCCCAGTGAGGGCGAAGGGTTGGCGGGCCACCAGCCGCCCGACCAGGCTGTCGTTGCCGTCCGGACCGAGGGCCCCGGCTGCGACCGGATGGGCCACGCCGTGCCCGAACAGCTCGACCTGCCGGCGGCGCAGGGCCAGGGCCAGCTGCAGGCGCAGCAACTCGTCGAAGGCCAGCCTTTCGCGCGCCGCATGCCGGTCGGCTTGGTCGCGCGGCGCGTGGATGGCCCACAGCGCGGCGCTGCGGTCGAGCAGGCCCAGAGCGCTGACCACCTCGGCGGGCCACGGATCGAGGACCGGTCCAGCGCGACGGAGTGCCTCCTCGACCAGCGCACCGATCTCCCAGCTCGACAGGGACAACTTCTCGGAGGTGGGGTAGACCGGCACCAGCCGCCCCACACGCCGCGGCGCGCTGGGCTCGGCATCCTCGGAGCCGACCAGCACGTCCGTGGCTGGATTGGTCATCTGGCGCGTGCCCCGGTACTCGTCGACCATGCCGAACACGAGCACCTGGGAGCCCGCGCGCAACTGGCGCTCGCGCCACGGCTGGTTGAAGTAGGAGATCGTCATGGACGCCGAGCCGTCACCGATGACCACCTGGACCAGCGAACGGCCCTGGCGCGTGCGCCGCGCCGACACGCGCTGCACCTCGCCCATCACCGTCACCTGGTCGCCGAGAGCCACCTCGTCGAGAGCGGCCCAGCGCGAGCGGTCGACGTAGGTGCGCGGGTAGTACTGCAGAAGGTCGAGGACGGAGCGCAGTCCCAGGTCGGCCAGCTCGGCTCCCCGACGCTCCCCGACGCGACGCAATCGCGTGAGCTCGACGTCGCGCAGCCGGCCCAAGGGCCGAGACGGCAGATCGCTCACTCGACGCCGATGTAGTAGGGGTAGGTCGGCTGCCCACCTCGGTGGACCTCCACCTCGGCGGACGGCGCCCGAGCCCCCACGGCGGCCTCGATGGCCTCGGTGACCCCGGCCAGCGCTCCCGCGCCCTCGACCACGGTCACCAGTTCGCTGCCGTCGTCGAGCAATTGGTCGAGGATCGCCAGGCAGGCCTTCTCCATCGAGTCGGCGACGGCGGTCACGTGCCCCCGCCGCACGGCCAGCCAGTCTCCTTGGCGCACCGTGCCGACCTCGGTGGTCGCATCCCGGACGGCTCGCGTGACCTCGCCCGCCCGCACCCGTTGGGCAGCGTGGGCCATGGCCCCGACATTCACCTCAGCGCTGGACTGCGGGTTGAAGGCGACCAGCGCCGAGAGCCCCTCGACGACGGCGTGCGTGGGCACCACGCGCACGGGCACCGTGGCCAGCTCGGCGGCTTGACGGGCCACCAGGACGACGTTGGCGTTGTTGGGCAGCACGACGACCTCGCGGGCCGCGCACTGGGCGATCGCCGCCAGCAGCTCGGCGGCCGAAGGGTTCATCGATTGCCCGCCCGCCACCAGGGCCGTAACGCCCAGGGAGCGGAAGATCTTCTCCAGCCCGCTGCCGGCCACGACGGCCACGACGGCCGTGGCGACCACCACGTCGGGCGAGCCCGGGGGCGCCACGTCGTGGTGCGCGATCGCGGTCTCGTCTTCGAGATCGGTGACGCGGATGGAGCGCGGGCGCCCCATTTCCAGACCCGCCTCGATCGCCGGACCGATGTGGTCCGTGTGGATGTGGCAGTTGTAAAGGCCGTCGCCGCCCACGATGACGATGGACTCGCCGATCTTGGTCCAGGCCTCGCGGAACGCCTCGAGGCCCGGGTCTGCGCCCTCGAGGAGGTACATGACCTCATAGCGCGGCGAGTCCACCCCGACGAGCGCGCCCCGCATCGTTGTCGGAGTGGGCGCCGCAGTGTCGACATCGGGCGGGCTGGGCAGCGGATCGTCGCACGCGACGTGGCACAGCGCATCGAAGAGTAGGACGAGCCCGCTCCCCCCCGAGTCGACGACACCGGCCTGCTTGAGCACCGGCAGCTGCTCGGGAGTGCGCGCCAGCGCCTCGCGGGCCCGCTCGCGCGCACCGCGCACCAGGGCGCTCAGCGACGACTTGGTCGCGTTGGCCCCCTGGGCGGCCGCTCGGGCCACCGTGAGGATCGTCCCTTCCACCGGGCGCACGACGGCCTGGCGGGCCAGGCGGTCCGCCTGGGCCAGCGAGTCGGCCAGGACGGAAGGAGTGATGGCGGTGACGGAGCGGAAGCGGTCCGTCATGCCGCGCAGCATCTGGGAGAGGATCACGCCCGAGTTCCCCCGCGCTCCCATCAGGGATCCCTGGGCGATCGCCGAGCAGACCTCGTCCATCGTCGACTCATCGGTCATGGGCGCCAGCGCGTCCACCACCGAAGCGACGGTCAGAGCCATGTTCGTGCCGGTGTCCCCGTCGGGCACCGGAAAGACGTTGAGTCGGTTGAGCTGCTCGCGATGGGAGTGCAAGAGCCCCGCGAAGGTCACCATCGCCCGTCGAAGGTCGCTCGGCGACAGTCGAGTGCGTACCGGCATCGAACTCGATGCTACAATGACCCTCCGGTTTTGACCGCGCGAGATCGCGGTCGGCGAAGGAGAGCACCCATGGCGTCCGTCTGCGAGATCTGCGGCAAGAAGCCGTTCTTCGGGATGAACGTCTCACACTCCCACCGCCGCACCAAGCGCCGCTGGAACCCGAACATTCAGCGCGTGCGGGCCCTGGTCGGCTCGACCCCGACGCACCTCAACGTGTGCACCGGCTGCCTGCGCTCCGGCAAGGTCGTCAAGCCGGCCAGCCGCCGCCCCACCGCGGGGTAGCACCCGCGTCCCGGGTCGGCCCCACGGGGCCCGGCCCCGTTAGAAATCGTGCTGGAACCCCTCTCGGTCCAGTGGCTGGCCCCCGAGGGTCCGGTGCTCGTGCTCGGCGACGATCCGCCCGATACGCAGCGGTGCGGCCAGGCCACGGGCCGCGAAGGCCGTCTGCAACGCCGATCCGTCGGCGCACACCATGAGCAGCTCATAGTCCTCCCCGCCCGCCCGGGCCTCGACCGCCGTGGCGCCCGGGGACGCCGGGATCTCGTCGAGCGCGAAGCCGCAGGCGCTGGCGTCGGCCAGCCGGTGCAGGTCGAGGGCCAAGCCATCGCTGATGTCCATCATCGCGTGGGCGCCAGCCTCCCGGGCCGCGAGTCCCTCGAGCAGGCGCGGCTGCGGGCGTCGGTGGCGGATGACCAACGGGTCGTCGGAGGGGGCGCCAGCCCGTCGCCGGCGCAGTCCGGCGGCCGACGCGCCCACGGGTGCCGTGAGCCAGATCTCGTCGCCGGGCCGCGCGCCGCTGCGCAGCACCGCCCCGCCCCCGGGGCACTCGCCGAGCACCGTGACGGCCACCGCGACGTCGCGCCCGCGCGACAGGTCGCCACCGACGACCGGGCAGCCCAGCTGGGCGGCGGCCGCCCCGACCCCCGCGTGGAGCGCCTCGAGATCGGTGCCCGCCGGAGCGGTCACGGCCACCAGGATCGCTCGGGGCCGGGCCCCCATGGCCGCCAGGTCCGACATCGCCGCGGCGACCGCCTTGTATCCCAGATCGGTGAGGGTGAACAGGTCGGCGTCCAGGTGCACACCCCACACGGCGGTGTCGACGCTGATCACCGCCTGCCCGACGAGGGGGCGCAGGACCGCCGCGTCATCGCCGATGTGCACCTCGCCGGGAACGGGCGTACGACCCCCGATCGCGCGGGCGATACGCTGCAAGACGTCGTCCTCGCGTCCGTCGGCGCCTCGGGTTGGGGTGGAGCCGCCCGGACGGGTCACGACTGCTCGATCCTGCCCCCCAGCAGGCTTAGCCAACACAAGGACATCACGTGACCCACCCCACGACTCACCAGCGACTCCTCACTTGGGTTGACGAGGTCGCCGCGCTGACGACCCCTGATCGTATCTACTGGTGCGACGGCTCCGACGCCGAGTACGACGCCCTGTGCCAGCAGCTCGTCGACCAGGGCACGTTCCAGCGGCTCTCGGACGCCAAGCGGCCCCACAGCTTCTGGGCGGCCTCGGACCCGAGCGACGTCGCTCGCGTCGAGGACCGCACCTTCATCTGCTCGCGCGCACCCGAAGACGCCGGCCCGACCAACAACTGGCAGGACCCCGACGAGATGCGCGCCACCCTCACGGGCCTGCTGCGCGGGTCGATGCGCGGGCGCACCTTGTACGTGGTGCCCTTCTCCATGGGCCCGCTCGGCTCGCCCATCTCGCACATCGGCGTCGAGATCACGGACTCGGCCTACGTCGCCGTCTCGATGCGCATCATGACGCGCATGGGATCGGCCGTCCTGGACCAACTGGGTGAGGACGGCGCGTTCGTGCCCTGCCTGCACTCGGTGGGCATGCCCCTGGCCGAGGGCCAGGCCGACGTGGCCTGGCCGTGCAACGCCGAGCACAAGTACATCGTCCACTTCCCCGAGACCCGCGAGATCATCTCCTTCGGCTCGGGCTACGGCGGAAACGCCCTCCTGGGCAAGAAGTGCTACGCGCTGCGCATCGCCTCGGTGATGGCCCGCTCCGACGGCTGGCTGGCCGAGCACATGCTCATCTTGAAGCTCACCAACCCCGCCGGCGAGGTCCGCTACGTCGCGGGCGCCTTCCCGAGCGCCTGCGGCAAGACCAATCTGGCCATGCTCGTCCCCACCCTGCCGGGATGGAAGGTCGAGACCATCGGCGACGACATCTGCTGGATGAAGCCGGGGGCCGACGGTCGCCTCTACGCCATCAACCCCGAGGCCGGCTTCTTCGGCGTCGCCCCGGGGACGAACTTCGAGACCAACCCCAACGCGATGTACTCCATCGAGGCCAACACCATCTTCACCAACACGGCGCTCACCGCCGACGGCGACGTGTGGTGGGAGGGCATGGGCGAGCCGCCCGCGGGCCTCACCGACTGGCGGGGACGGGCCTGGAGCCCCGATCTGGGGCCGGCCGCCCACCCGAACTCGCGCTTCACGGCTCCGGCGAGCCAGGACCCGGCGATCGCTCCCGAGTGGGAGGACCCGGCGGGCGTGCCCATCGACGCGATCCTCTTCGGCGGCCGCCGCGCTCGCGTGGTGCCCCTGGTGTTCGAGGCGCGCGACTGGGCTCACGGCGTCTTCCTGGGCTCGATCATGGCCTCCGAGACGACCGCGGCCGCGGTGGGCGCGGTCGGGAACCTGCGCCGTGACCCCTTCGCCATGCTGCCCTTCTGCGGCTACAACATGGCCGACTACTTCGGGCACTGGCTCAGCTTCGCCGACCGGTTGGACGAGGCCAAGCTCCCCAAGATCTTCTACGTCAACTGGTTCCGCAAGGACGATGACGGCCACTTCCTGTGGCCCGGCTACGGCGAGAACAGCCGCGTCCTGGCCTGGGTGTTCGACCGCGTCTCGGGACGTGGCGAGGCCGTGTCGACGCCCATCGGTGACGTCCCCGCACCGGGCGCCCTCGACACCACGGGCCTGCAGATCTCGCCCGAGGCCTTGGCGACGCTCCTGTCGGTCGACGAGCAGGATTGGCGCGCCGAGGTTCCCCTGATTGAGCAGCACTACGCCCAGTTCGGCGACCGCCTGCCGACCCGCCTGCGCGACGAGGTCGAGGAGCTGGTCAAGAGATTGGGCTGACCCGTCGCTGACGCCGGCCCGGTCCGGGCTCAGACCGGGCCGGCCGAGCGCCTCCCCACCAGGTAGGCGCCTGCCCCCAGGGCGACGACGGCCGAGAGCAGCCAGTCACCGGTGGCGAACGGCAGAGACACGCCCACGGGGATCACGGCGCCGACGACCCAGGCCAACTGCTGGCGCACGGCGAAGCGCGCGAACGTGCGGCCCTGCGCGCCCGGGGCGACCAAGCGCTGCGTGATGGCGTCGAAGCTCGGCTGGGCGGCAGCCGTCCACACCCCGAGCCACGCGGCGAGGAGCACCTGGGCCACCAGAGTCGCCGTCGCCCCCGCGATCAGCGCGCCGAGCGACGTGGCGACGAGCGACAAGGTCAAGACGAGCGATTCGCGCACGCGGTCGCGCAGGCGGGTGACCAGGGAGAGCCCGCCCAGAGTGCCGAGACCCGACACCGCCAGGGCAGCGGCGAACCAGGCCAGGCCGGCGTGCTCGCGCCGGAGTCCGAAGGCGAGCAGGAAGGTCGTGAATCCGGCGGCGAAGCGCATCAGCGACGCGGCGACGAGCCCCCAGGCCAGCTGCGCATCCCCGAAGGGGCGCAGCGCTTGGAGGTCGCGCTGGGCCTGGCTCAGGGGCGCCGACTCGACGCGGGCGCGCGTCGCCGGCCGCGGCAGCCGACCGCTCTGGAGCATGGCCCCCGCGTAGACGACCGAGGCCGTGAGCAGGACCGCCGGGGCGCCCAGGGACTTGAGGATGCCGGCAGCGACCACCCCGCCGACGAGCCCGAAGACCGTGCCGAGCAGCGTCAGCTGCGCGTTGAAACCCGCGAATCCGGCCTCGAGCGTGTCGGGGGCCCGGGTCCAGCCCGCGGGGCTGACGTCCGCCGACCCCGGTGAGCGCAACTGGTCGCTGCGTGCCATCTCGGGGACGAGCGTGCCCCGGGTCACGACGTAGAGCTTGGAGGCCACCAGGACGGCGAAGGCGTCCGGGTAGAGCCACAGGGAGTTGAGGTGCTGGCTCATCTCCCAGCACAGGACCATCCGCAGGCCCGCCGAGACCGCGATCAGGATCCGCCGACCATTGGAGGACCGGTCGATCAGGGGGCCCAGGACGGGCGAGACCACGGCGAAGGGCGCGATGGTGAAGAGCAGGTAGGCGAGGACCCGGCCCTTCGCCTCGGTCGGCGAGACCGAGAAGAACAGCGAACTGGCCAGGGACACCGTGACGAAGGTGTCCCCCACCATCATGGCCACGTGGGCCAGGGCGAGCCGCCCGATCCCCGTCGTCTGGTCGAAGAGGTCGCGTGCTGCGGTTAGGGCGAGCGACCTCAGGCTGCGTCCGCGCACGACCCCTAAGCGTACGAGACGCGCTCGAGACCCGCGGTCAGTTCGAGAAGCAGGCCTTGTGATAGATCTCGGCCGGCAGGGTCGCGGGCCGGCACCTCTGGAGGCGCGACACCGGACGCCACACGCTGCCCTCGTAGGCCAGCAGCTCGGTCACGCCGACGCGTGCGGTGCCCGAGCCCACGACGACCCAGGCGTAGGCCCACGCACCCTCGCAGCCGTAGGCGACCACGCCGCCAGGAGCAACGTGGGTGAGCTGACCGGTCACCGCGCTCGCGCTGCAGGGCGCCGCCACCGGCGGGCGTGTGCCGACGGCCGAGGAGCGCGCGCTGACCAGGACCAGAGCCGTCAGCGTCGCGAGGGCGCACGCCCACCGCAGGGCCGTCACGCGCTCAGTCTGGCATGGCCTCCGCGGCAACTGGCGTCGGCTCGACCAGGACTCCCGCGACGAGGTCGTCGATGACCCGGCGCCAGTCGTCGACCGCGACGGGCGCGCCACTGACGTCCTCCAGGATGCGCCCGAAGACCAGCGCCTCGACGACTGCGGCCAGGGCCCGAGCGGGGCGATCGGGACGCACCAGACCGCGCTGCTGGGCCGTGGCCACGATGCGGGCGACCTCGTCGGTCACCGCAGCGATCGTCGACCCGATGCGCTCGCGCAGGTGCGGTCGCACCAGTGCCGCAGCGACGATGCGCGTGCGCATGGCGCGTGCGCGGTCGGACTCCAGGCCGGCGGGCAGACCCGACACCATCTCCCGCAGCGACGCGGCGAAGGCGGCCGGCGACTCGGACCACTCCGCCGCCTGGCGCAACGACGTCACGCCCTCGCCGATCAGGCCGGCGAACAGCCTCTCGTAGGCGGCGTCGATGACGCCCTCGCGCGAGCCGAAATGGTGGTACACCGACCCGTAGTTGACGCCCGTCGCACCGCACACCTCGGGGATGCGGATCTGCGTTTCGTCAGCTGTCCAGAGCCGGTCGATCACGGCGTCGGTGACGGTACGCATGACCGCCACCGAACGCTGCTGCTTTGCCATAACGTCATTCTACTGATGGCACAAGGGTTTCCGCGATACTTATCCCGCGCGTCCAACGGATCGGACCCGGCGCTCCAGTAGGCTCGGCGCGGACTGGACGCTGGAGGTGGCGTGGCTCGGGCCCCGCGACTCGAACCCATCATCATCAAGACCGGCGTGGTCGTGGTCCTCGGTGCGGTGATGTCGATCCTGGACACCACGATCGTCGCCGTCGCCCTGCGGACGCTGAGCCACGACTTCCGCGTCGACGTCTCGACCATCCAGTGGGTGACCACCGGCTACCTGCTGGCACTCGCCGTCGTCATCCCCGTCTCGGGCTGGGCCATCCATCGTCTGGGCGCCCGGACGGTCTACCTGACCTCCCTCGGGCTCTTCGTCGCCGGCTCGGCCCTGAGCGGCCTGGCGTGGTCGGCGGGGTCACTCATCGCCTTCCGCGTCCTCCAAGGGTTGGGTGGGGGCATGATCATGCCCGTCGGCCAGTCGATCATGGCCCGCACGGCCGGGCCCCAGCGGATGGGCCAGGTGATGGGCATCATCGGCGTGCCCCAGCTGCTCGGGCCGATCCTCGGTCCCGTCATCGGTGGCGTCATCATCTCCAACACGACCTGGCGCTGGATCTTCTTCGTCAACGTGCCCGTCGGCGTGCTGGCCTTCTGGCTGGCGCGCCGCATCCTGCCCGCGTCCGAGCGTGACCGGGAGCACCGCTTCGACCTCGCTGGCTTCGCCCTGCTGTCACCGGGTCTGGCCCTCGTGGTCTACGGCCTGGCCGACATCGGCTCGACCGGCGGGCTGCACGGGACGACGGTGCTGGGCAGCCTCAGCGCCGGACTCGCCCTGTGCGCCGCGTTCGTGTGGCGCTCGCTGCGCGCGCCCGAGCCGCTGATCGACCTGCGCCTCTTTCGGGATCGCACCTTCGCAGCGGCGTCGACGGGGATCTTCCTCGTGGGAGCGACCCTCTACGGGACGATGTTCCTGCTGCCCCTCTACTACCAGCTCGTGCGGGGCGACTCCGCCTTGGTAGCCGGCCTCATGATGGCTCCCCAAGGCGTCGGCGCGGCCATCTCGATGCGTGTGGGCGGGCTGGCCGCCGATCGCCGGGGCCCGGGCACCGTGATCCCGCTGGGGGTGGTGGTGCTCGGCGCGGGGACCTTCGTCTACACCCAACTCGGCGCGACGTCGAGCTACTGGGTGCTCGCCTTCGCCCTGTTCGTGCGGGGCCTCGGCATGGGCGCGACCATGATGCCCACGGTGGCCGCCTCGTACTACAACCTGACCCACGGCGACGTCCCGAAGGCCACCTCGGCGACCAACATCCTGCGCCAAGTCGGCGGGTCGCTCGGCGTGGCCGCGTTCGCCGTGGTGCTCCAGACCCAGATCGCGCACCACGTCCCGGCGGCGCGCGCCGCTCTGGCCACCGGTAAACTTCCGACGAGCGGACCGCAGGTGACGGCGCTGGCGCACGCGTTCGGCACGTCGTTCTGGTGGTCCTTCGCAGTGTCGGTGCTCGCCCTGGGACCCGCGCTGCTGCTCCCCCGCCGCGGCCTGGCCACGCTGCGCGCGGTCGCTGCCGCCGAGTGAGCCAGGAGATTCCATGAGCACGCCCCACCTCGAGGTCATCATCGGCTCGACGCGCCCCGGTCGCGTCGGACCGGCCATCGCCCAGTGGTTCACGGACATCGCCGTGGCCGACGGTCGCTTCGACGTCGAGCTGGTCGATTTGGCGCAGGTCAACCTGCCCCTGCTCGACGAGCCCAACCACCCGATCCAGCGGCGCTACGAGCACGAGCACACCCGGCGCTGGTCCCAGACCATCGAGGCGGCCGACGCGCTGGTCTTCGTCGTGCCCGAGTACAACCACAGCTTCAACGCCGCGACCAAGAACGCGATCGACTACCTGTACCACGAGTGGCGCTACAAGCCCGTCGGCATCGTCAGCTACGGCGGACCGGTCATGGGCACGCGCTCGGCCCAGCACTTGAAGACGGTCTTCAGCGCCCTGCGCATGGTCCACGCGGGAGACGTGCCGGTCTCCCTGGTGTCGACGCCCGTCACCGACGGTGTCTTCGCCGGCTCAGACGGCGTGCGGCGCGCCACAGCCACCCTCCTCGACGAGCTGGCCCAGTTGGGCTCGGGCCTGCGACACCTGCGCCGCGAGACCTCCGTCGCCTGAACCACGCCAGCGCCCGCGCACCGGGTCGAGATCGCGGACCCGCCGGATGCCAGAACGCGAACGCGCCAAGATGGGAACGGCCCCGGATCGTCGACACGACACACGGCGATCCCCAACGGAGAGGTGGTCGCCATGAAGGCAGTGCAATATCGACAGATCGGCGCGCAACCCGAGGTGGTCGAAGTCGACCGACCCACGCCCGGACCGGGACAGGTCCTGTTGCGCGTGACGGCCGCCGGGCTGTGCCACTCGGACGTGTTCGTCATGAGCGTTCCGGCCGAGCAGTGGGCCTTCGGCAACCTTCCTCTGACCTTGGGCCACGAGGGCGTGGGGGTGGTCGCCGAGGTCGGGGCGGGCGTGCGATCGGTCGCGGTTGGGGACGCCGTCGCCGTGTACGGCCCGTGGGGCTGCGGCACGTGCCTGCCGTGCTCTCGGGGCGAGGAGAACTACTGCGTGCGAGCCGAGGAACTGGGCATCCTGCCGCCGGGACTGGGGTCCCCGGGCGCCATGGCCGAGTACGTGCTCGTCGACTCCGACCGGCACCTGATGCCGATCTTCGACCTCGATCCCGCCGAGGCTGCCCCGCTGACTGACGCGGGACTGACGCCGTACCACGCGATCAAGTCCGCTCTGCCCAAACTCGGGGCCGGCACGACCGCGGTGGTCCTGGGGGCCGGCGGTCTCGGGCATGTGGGCATCCAGATCCTGGCGGCCCTCTCGGGAGCACGGATCATCGCCCTCGACGTCGACGACGCCAAGCTCGCCCTGGCGCACGAATCCGGGGCCCACGAGACATTCCGGTCGGACGACCCCGACGTCGTCGCGGCGGTGCGCGCGGCGACCGGTGGGGGTGCGAACATGGTGTTCGACTTCGCGGGGTTCCAGGCCAGCCTCGACGTGGCGCGTCAGGTCGTGACTGTCGGCGGCGACATCCACATCGTCGGCATCGGCATGGGCGGAGCAACGATCCCCGCGGGATTCTTCTCCACGCCCTACGAGACCGCAGTCTCCACTTCGTACTGGGGCTCGCGCAGCGAGCTGATCGAAGTCATCGAGCTGGCGCGACGCGGCCAGATCCGCGTGCACGTGGAGCGCTTCGGGATCGATGACGCCCCCGCGGCATACCAGAAGCTGCACGAAGGGTCGCTGCGCGGGCGCGGCGTCATCGTCATGGAGTGATCCCTTCTCCCGGCAGGGATCGCGCACGGCGGGAGGTCACTTCACGGCACGATGGGGCTGACGTTGGCAGTTCCACAGACGTGTCCCCACTGCTGGACACGCTCACGGGACGCGTCCGGGCGGCACGGGACTTCGCTCCTACCCGGAAAGAGCGACTGACCGCCAGCACACCCACTATGGTCGGCAATCGTTGCCCCCATCTCTCGGCGGCACGCCCGGAGGTCGCACGCGATGACCAGCAGTCGGCGTAGAGGAATCCGATGGGCGGTGGTCGCCGTCATCGCCGCCGCCGCGCTGGGCAGCGCCTACGCGCTCTGGCAGCCAGCGCGACTGCCGTCGGCGTTCTGCCGACCGATCATCCGGGTGATCGGCGTCGATGTCAACGCACTCATACTCCTGCCGCGTGGTCCCGCCCCACAGCGCCTCAACTGCGTCGTCACCTACCACAACGGCGTCGCGTCATCGCAGCGGTGCTACAGCGTCACACCGACCCATCCCCAAGGACCCACACTGGCCAGCCCGGTGGCCGCGACGCTCCTGCGACGTCTCCACCGGGACATCTCGCTCGCACTGACCGCTGCCCCGAACGCGTCGTGGCGTGCGGAGTTGTCCCGCTACGCCCGCCGCAGCACGACGAGCGCCCAAGCATTCATGCGGGGATCAGCAGTCAGTTCCTTCTCCACCTTCGCGCGAACGCGACTGGCCGGCTGCGGAGTCTCCCCCCTCGGGGTCGGCGCAGCGCCTCAAGTACTGGGACTTGCAGTTCCCGAACGTGGCATGTCGCTGGACGTCCCCGGAACCCCGAGACGCGACAGCAGTAGGGCCGGTGGGGATCGAACCCACGACCCAGGGATTATGAGTCCCCTGCTCTGACCACTGAGCTACGGCCCTGCAGCGGGCAGCGCCCGCAGGTCCCCAACCTACCGGTCGCGCGGATCGCGGTCAGGGACCGCCGGAGCACGATCGGTGTTGGATGGTCGCGCTCGTCTCGCGCAGCAGCGCACCCGAATCGGGCTGGCTCCCAGAGCAGGACTCGAACCTGCAACCTAGCGATTAACAGTCGCTTGCTCTGCCAATTGAGCTATCTGGGATCGCTACGGCAAGGAAACTCTAGCACCGCATCTCGCGGCATCACTGGGCGTCGAGCCATGCCACCAGACGGCCCGCGTCGGGGCTCGATTGCACACGCTGGCGGCATCGCGCCAGCCGTTTGGCCAGCCCCTGGCGGGACAGTCCCCGCGCGCGTGCCAGCTCCGCGATCGGCGCTCCGGCCACGGTGTGGCTCCAGAACGCCTCGAAGTCCTCCCCGCAGGACTCGTGCAGCGCATCGACGACCCAGGCGGGTGGCTCGGGGGTGAAGCTCCCCTCGACGGCGACGTCGGCCAGCGGCACCGCCCCTCGCCGACGTGCCCACACGTCGCGCGCCACCCGCAGGACCTCCGAAGCGCGATCCCGGTCCACACCGAGCGCCCCCGCGACGTCGGCCGCGGTCAAGTCGCGATCGGGGTGCTGTCGCTGCAGGCGCGCCACCCGTGAGGCCAAGCGCATCGCCTGATCGGTGACACCGAGCTGCTCGCGGACCGCCTCGAGCACCATCTTGGTGATCCAGTAGTTGGCGTACGTCGCGAAGCGGTGCTCGCGCGACGGGTCGAACCGGGCCAGGGCGTGGGCCAGTCCTTCGACCCCGGCAGCCTCCAGCTCGTCCTTCCCGAAGCGGAACCCGCGCTCCATGACCCGGACGCGCACGAGGCCGCAGGTGGCTCGCAGCAGGATCGACTCGGCGTCCTGCCCCGCGCGCTGCTGGCGCAGCAGCCGCGACCGTGCCGCCGGGTCGGTCTCGGCGGCCAGGCGACGCGCTGCCTCGCGACCCGCGATGATCGTCGGGTAGAGCCGCCGCTCTTCCTCGGGTGACAGGGGAGGCAGCATCGCCAGTCCGCCGACGCGCCCCCGGACCACGTTCACGCGGCCGACTCCTCCTCCAGCCACACGCGCAGCGAAGAGACCGCCGCGGTCGCTTGCTCCGTGTCGAGCATCTCGAGTCGGGCCTTCACATCGCGGATCACGGTGCCCGCATGTTCGGGGGAGATCTCCCCGGAGCGCATCCGCCGCTCCAGGCGCCGGAGCGCGGCCGTGGCCGCCAAGCGGACGAGCTGGGCGACGACGGCCGTGACCATCTCGGACGTCGCTGGCGCCGGGAGCTCGCTCACCACGGCCGAGGCCAGCAGGTCCGCGGCCTCGGCCTCCCCCTCGTGCTCGAGTGAGGCGATCGCCGCATCCACGTTCGCCGTGGTGATCAGGGCCTCGAACGCCCGCCGCTGGGCGACCGGGACGAAGTACGCCGCCGAGAAGTGCGCTCGGGTGGACGGCTCCAGGACGCACAGGCGCAGCGCCGCCACGCCCGGGCGCGGCGGCGCCCCCCGCGAGGGACGCGCCGGAGCGGGCGGAGGGGGCGCGTTCGACGACGGCGATGCCACCACTGGACGGCCGGCACCCGACAGCTGCGCGCGCACGCGCTCGCGAACGATCGCCACGTCGATCCCCAGACGGTCGGCGACGCGCATCTCGTACTGGTCGCGCACCAGGTCGCTCGGGTGCTCGGCCAGCACCTCGATCGCGCGCTCCCCCGCCCGCGCCCGCGCCTCGGGCGTCGCATCGGCACTGGTCGCCGTGGCGCGGTCGAGGCGGAACTGCAGGAACGGGACCGCGTCGGCGACGGCCGCCACGAGCGCGGCCGGGTCCTCTCGCACGACATCGGCGGGATCCCGGCCGGCCGGGAGCCGGGCGACCGCGACGTCCACCTCGTGGCGGCGCTCCCACTGGTAGACGGCGGCGGCCGCGCTCTGACCCGCCTGGTCGGCGTCGTAGGCCAGGACGATGCGCCGCGCGAAGTTCCGCATCGCCGTGAAGTGCTCCTCGCCGAGCGCCGTCCCGCACGTGGCCACGGCGCGCCGAACTCCCGCCTGGAAGAAGGCGATGACGTCGGTGTAGCCCTCGCACACGACGATCTCCCCCGAGCGGATGATCTCGTCCTTGGCCCAGTTGAGGCCGTAGAGGGTCCGACGCTTGGAGTAGATGGCGGTCTCGGGACTGTTCTTGTACTTGGCTGGCGCGTGGCCGTCGTGACCGACCTGGCCGGGCAGGATGCGCCCGCCCAGGGCGATCGGCCGCCCGCTCGGATCCATGATCGGGAAGATGATGCGCCCCCGCATGGCGTCCTGGCGCCGCCCGCGCTGGTTGAGGAAGCCGAGCCCGGTCCCGGCCAGGATCCGCGCGTCGAGGTCGAGCTCGCGTGCCAGCGCGTCCCAGTCGTCGGGGGCCCAGCCGAGCCGGAACTCGCGAGCCCAGTGCCCGTCGATCCCTCGGCTGCGCAGGTAGTCGCGGGCCGGACGGGCCGCGGGATCGGCGAGGAGCCGCTCTTGGTACCAGGCCACCGCCCGCTCCATCGCCTCGAGCAGACGCTGGCGCTCGTGACGCTGCCGGCTAGCCGCGGGATCCTCGCGCAACTCGATACCAACGCGGTCGGCCAGCTGGCGAACGGCATCCGCGAACTCGACGTGGAGCGTCTCGCGGACCCAGGTGATCTGGTCGCCCGCGGCGTGGCACCCGAAGCAGTAGTAGCGACCCTCCTGGGCGTTCACCGAGAACGACGGCGTCTTCTCGGTGTGGAACGGGCACAGGCCCACCCAGCGCTGGCCCGAGCGCCGTAGCGCCACCTGCTCGGTGATCAGTGCGACGATGTCGGTGGCCGCACGGACCGCCGCGATGTCCTCCTCCGAGATGGCCACGACCGCCACCGTACCGGAGGGTGCGGGCACGAGCCACGCTGAGTCGCGCCACGTCAACTTCTAGACTCGCGCCGTGCACGACTTGGCCGTCGAGGCGCGCGACATCGTGCGCACCTTCCGCGACGGATCGGTGCACGCCCTCGACGGGGTGTCCCTGTCCGTCGAGCGGGGCCAGATCTTCGGGCTCCTCGGCCCCAACGGCTCGGGCAAGACCACCATGATCCGCATCCTGTCGACGATCATCCGGCCCGACTCGGGCACGGCCACGGTCAACGGAGCGGACGTCGTGCACCAGGCCAATGCCGTGCGTCGGTCGATCGGGCTGGCCGGGCAGTTCGCGACGGTGGACGACAATCTGACCGGTATCGAGAACCTCCGCATGATCGGGCGGCTCAACCATCTCAGCCGAGCCGTCGTGACCGAGAGGTCGGTCGCCCTCCTCGAGGAGTTCGGGCTGGCCGACGCGGCGCGGCGCAACGTCAAGACCTATTCGGGCGGGATGCGCCGGCGCCTCGACCTGGCGGCTGCCCTGGTGGCCTCCCCACCCCTGCTGTTCCTCGACGAGCCGACCACGGGCCTCGACCCCCAGAGCCGCCAGGACCTTTGGGCCATCATCGAGGGCCTGGCCGAGAGCGGGACCACGGTCCTGCTGACGACGCAGTACCTCGAGGAGGCCGACCGGCTCGCCCACCAGCTCGCTGTCCTCGACCGGGGTCGCATCATCGCCCAGGGGACCTCGAGCGAGCTCAAGTCGCGACTCGGGGCGACGGTCCTGTCACTGACATTCGCCTCGACCGAAGCGGCCCAGCGCGCGGGCGCCCTGCTCGCCGACGTCGCCGCCAAGCCCGCCTTCGTCGAGGGCACCGTGGTGGACCTGACGGTCGACGACGGACCCGCGGCCGCAGCCGAGTCCCTGCGCCGCGTCGATGCCGCAGCGCTGTCGGTGACGGGCCTCGCCCTGCGCGAGCCGAGTCTCGACGACGTCTTCCTCACCCTGACGGGGCACCACGCCGAGGACGAGGCCGCCGAGTCGGTGCCCGCGGTTCGCGGCCGGAGGCGCCGGTGAGCGCCTCGCCCCCTCTCACGACGGCGCCACCGAGCCCCCCGCGCTCGAGCGCCGAGCCCTCGCTGCGCTGGGTGGTCAGCGACGTGTGGACCATGGGCCGGCGCAACATCTTGGCCATCGTGCGGATCCCGGTGTCCTTCGTCTTCACCCTGATCCAGCCCATCATGTTCGTGCTCCTGTTCCGCTACGTCTTCGGCGGGGCGATCAACGTGCCCAACTACGTGAACTTCCTCATCCCAGGCATCCTGGTGCAGACGACGATCTTCGGCGCCATCGGGACGACCATTGGCCTCGCCGAGGACCTCCAGCGCGGTCTCATCGAGCGGTTCCGCGCGTTGCCGATGGCCCGCATGGCCGTGCTCGCGGGTCGCACCGTGTCCGACCTGATCCGCAACGTCGTCGTCATCCTCGTCATCACCGGGGTCGGCTTCCTGGTCGGATTCCGTCCCCACGGCGGCTTCATCCCCTACGTCGAGGCCGGACTCCTGATGCTGTTCTTCGCCTACGCGCTCTCCTGGGGGTTCGCCTACGTCGGCCTCGCCGCCCCGAACTCCGAGACGGCCCAGGCGATGACGTTCCCCATCATCTTCCCGTTGACCTTCGCGTCGTCGATCTTCGTCCCGGTGCCGTCGATGCCCTCGTGGCTGCAACCCTTCGCCCGCAACCAGCCCGTCTCCCAGGCCGCCGACGCCGTGCGCGGTCTGATGCTCGGGGTCGCGCACGGTCAGTCGGTGTGGATCGCCGTGGTCTGGGGCATCGGAGCCCTCGCGCTCCTGGTGCCCTTGGCGACTCTGCGCTACCGGAGGGCGACGTGAGCGAGCCGGTCCTGGACGCGGCGGCACTCCAGGAGATCCTGGCCGCGGCCTTCCCCGGCGCCGAGATCCCGGTGGTCGAGTCCGTCGACGCGGCCCAGGTGAGTGTGTCCCTGCCCGTGGGACCCCACCACGTGCGCCCCGGCGGGACGCTGTCGGGTCCCGCGATGATGATGCTCGCCGACACGGCCGCCTGGTGCGCCGTGATGTCCCAGGTCGGCCCGGTCGTCCTCGCCGTCACGACGAGCCTCCACATCGACTTCCTGCGCCGACCGCCACTCGACGACGTCGTCGCCAAGACGCACCTGCTCAAGCTCGGCCGGCGCCTAGCGGTCATCGAGGTGGCCATCACGTCGCGCGCCACCGACGACCTGGTCGCCAAGGCCCAGGTCACCTACTCGATCCCCCCCGGTGCCTCCCTTGCCTGAGCACCCCCAGGTGCCCGCATCGACTCTGGCCCCGTGGCGCCTGACCGTGATGGCGGCAGCCACCGGTGTCATCGTCGCCAACCTGTACTACGTCCAGCCCCTGCTGCACCAGATCCGCGTCGACTTTCGCGTCTCGTCGGCCGCCGCAGCGGCTCTCGTGACCCTGACCCAGGCGGGCTACGCGGTCGGCCTGGTCCTCGTGGTGCCCTTGGGCGACCTCATCGCGCGCCGCCCTCTCCTCGTCGTCATCTTCCTCGCGGCCGCGGTCGTCATGGCCGCGGCGGCGCTGATGCACAGCTTCGCCCTGCTCGCCGTCCTGGCCCTCCTCATCGGCCTGGTCTCGGTGGGCGCCCAGACCATCGTTCCTCTCGCGGCCGACCTGGCCGCACCCCCGCAGCGCGGGCGCACCATCGCCCGCGTGATGACGGGCCTGCTCGTCGGCGTGCTCCTGTCGCGCACCTTCGCGGGCCTCATCGCCCAGGGAGCGGGCTGGCGCGCCGTCTACGCCATCGCCGCCGGTGCCCTCGTGGTGACGGCAGTGGTCCTGGTCTTCACGCTGCCCGACGAGGCCCCCCGACCCCGCGTGCGCTACCGCGACCTGCTGGTCGGCACCGCTGCGCTGGTCCGCTTGGGCGCCCTCCGGCGCCGCTCCCTCTACGGGGCGGTGGTCTTCGGCGCCTTCAGCGTCGCCTGGACGACGCTGTCGTTCCACCTGGCCGCCGCGCCATTCCACTACTCCAACGCGCAGATCGGGCTCTTCGGGCTGTTCGGGGTCGCGGGGGTCACCGCCGCCAATCTCGCCGGCCACACGGCCGACCGCCACGGCACCCACTGGTCGTCGGTCGCCGCCGCGTGCCTGGTGGCCGGGGCCTTCGTCGTCCTGGCGCTTGGTGGGGGGACGCTCGTGGGGCTGGCCGTCGGGCTCGTGCTCCTCGACGCGGGCATGCAGGGCATGCAGATCACCAACCAGTCGATCATCTACGCGCTGCGGCCCGACGCCCGCAGCCGGGTCAACAGCGTCTACATGACCTTCAGCTTCCTCGGCGCAGCGGTGGGCTCCCTGGTGTCGGGCCAGCTCTACGACCGCGTTGGCTGGACGGGCGACTGCTGGCTGGGTGCTGGTCTGGGCGCCGTGCTCGTCGTCCCCACGCTGCTCGAGGCCCGAGCCCCGCGCGGGCGCGTCCCGGTCAGATCAGGCTGAGGCGCCCGCGGACCTCGTCGACGAGGTCGCCGATCCCCACGCGCACCTGGGCCGTCGTGTCTCGGTCGCGCACCGTCACCGCGTGGTCGTCGAGAGTGTCGAAGTCGACCGTCACGCACAGCGGCGTCCCGATCTCGTCCTGGCGGCGGTAGCGGCGGCCGATCGACTGGGTGACGTCGTAGTCCACCATCACCAGGGGCCGCAGGCGTGCGGCCACATCCTTCGCGACCGACTCGAGCTCGGGCTTGCGCGACAGGGGCAGCACGGCGACCTGGTAGGGCGACAGGCGCGGATCGAGTCGGAGCACGATGCGCGTCTCGCCGGCGACCTCGTCCTCGGCGTAGGCCGCGAGCAGGAACGCCATCATGGCGCGCGTCGCCCCAGCGGCCGGCTCGATGACCCAGGGCACGTAGCGCTCGCCACTCGCCTGGTCGAAGTACTCGAGGCGCACGCCCGACGCCGTCGCGTGCTGGGTCAGGTCGTAATCGCCCCGGTTGGCGACGCCCTCGAGCTCGTCGAAGCCCCACGGGAAGAGGTACTCGACGTCGGTCGTCCCGCGCGAGTAGTGCGACAGGTCCTCGGGCGCGTGCTGGTGCAGGCGCAGCTGGTCCTCGGGGATCCCGAGGTCGCGGTACCAGGCGTAGCGCGTCTCGATCCAGTACCGGTACCAGTGGTCGGCCTCGGCGGGTGGGACGAAGTACTCCATCTCCATCTGCTCGAACTCGCGGGTGCGGAAGACGAAGTTCTGCGGCGTGATCTCGTTGCGGAAGCTCTTGCCCACCTGGGCGATGCCGAAGGGCGGCTTGCGCCGGGTGGCCGCGAGCACGTTGGCGAAGTTGGTGAACATGCCCTGGGCGGTCTCGGGACGCAGGTAGGCCGCCGCGCCCTCCCCCTCGACGGGGCCGGCGTGGGTCTTGAACATCAGGTTGAAGGCCCGGGCCTCGGTAAACTCGGTCCCCCCGCACTGGGGGCACACCCCGTCGATCTTGTCCTCGCGCCAGCGCTCCTTGCACCGCAGGCAGTCCACCAGGGGGTCGGTGAAGGTCTCCAGGTGGCCCGACGCGGCCCAGATCGCCGGTGGGCCGAGGATCGCCGCGTCGATGCCGACGATGTCGTCGCGCAGCTGGACCATCGAGCGCCACCACGCGGCCTTGACGTTGCGCAACATGTTGACACCCAGGGGGCCGTAGTCATAGGCCGAGCGGAATCCCCCGTAGATGTCGGCGGACTGGAAGATGAAGCCACGACGCTTGGTGAGGTTGACGACCTTCTCGAGCAGGTCGGCGGGTCGGTGGTCGGTCATCGGCCAAGGATACTTGAGCGCTCTCCTAGCGTCCCGAGCGCAACCGCAGGATCACCTGGTTGGCCAGCAGCCGGCCCTGCGGCGCCAGGCGCACGGTCCCGGCGCGCACATCGACCAGGTGGGCGATCTCGTCGAGGGAGTCGAAGGCCTCGACCGGGACCCCCCGGCGGGTGCGCAAGGCCAGCGAGTCACGCTCGAAGGCCCGCGTCTCGTCGTCGAGGACCTCCTCGCCGGCCACCGGCGAGCGCCCCGCCTCGAGGAGTCGGATGTAGCGGTCGGGAGTGCGGACGTTCCACCAGCGCCGCCCCGCGTGGTGCGAGTGCGCCGCCGAACCCACGCCCTGGTAGTCGCCCTGGTCCCAGTAGAGCTGGTTGTGGCGCGACTCGTGGCCGGGGCGCGCCCAGTTCGAGATCTCCTCCCAGCGGTACCCCGCGGCCTCGAGTCGCTTCCCCACCAGGTCGTACGCCTCCGCTGTGGCATCCTCGTCGGGGTGCCGGCGCGGGTCGCGCCCGAGCGGGGTGGCCGGCTCGGGGGTCAAGACATAGCAGCTCAGGTGCGGCGGGGGCGTCGCCAGGCCGAGGATGTCCTCCAAGGTGCGCTCGACGTCGTCGAGCGATTCGGCGCGCGAGCCGATGATCAGGTCCATGTTCCAGTCGGTGAACCCGGCCTCGGTGACCGCGGCCGCCACCGCGACGTGGGCGCCCACCCCGTGGCGCCGGCCGAGGTCGGCCAGCACGGGAGCCTGGGTCGACTGCACGCCGAAGGACATGCGCGTCACGCCCCCCGCCCGGTAGGCGCGCAGGCGCTCCAGCGAGGCGTCCTCGGGATTGCACTCGACGGTCACCTCGGCGTCGGCGGTGCGCGCGATGTCGCCCAGCACGCCCACGAGGTCGGCTGCCGGCAGGCGCGAGGGCGTGCCGCCGCCGAAGAAGACCGAGGTCGCGACCGGGCGCTCGGCGGCCGTGCGCGCGAGCTCGGTGTGCAGCGCGGCCACGTAGGGATCGCGCAGGTGGTCGCGGTCCGCGTAGGTGGCGAAGGCGCAGTAGTCGCACCGTTCCGCGCAGAACGGGACGTGGACGTAGACGCCGAAGCTCATCGCGCCCCCCGGGCCATCGCCGCGCGCGCCAGGGCCTCGCGGCGCTCGGCCGCCAGGTCCACCATGGGGGCCGGGACGACGCCCCCGGGGCGGTAGCGCTCGGGCAGGTGGCGGCGCGTGTAGGCGCCATCGGGGTCGAAGCGCTCGGCCTGGCGCACGGGGTTGAAGATGCGGTGGTACGGCGCGGCATCGGTGCCCGTGCCGGCCACCCACTGCCAGCCGTGCTGGTTGGAGGCCACGTCCCCGTCGACCAGCCGCCACAGGAACCAGGAGGCTCCCCAGCGCCAGTCGACGTGCAGGTGCTTGACCAGGAACGAGGCGCACACCAGCCGCGCGCGGTTGGGCATCCACCCTTCGGCGAGCAGCTGGCGCATCCCGGCGTCGACCAGTGGCAGTCCGGTGTCCCCGCGGGCCCAGCGCGAGAAGCGCGCGAGGGCCGCGCCGTCCCGGTCGGGCGGAGGCGCCCCGGCCCCGCGCAGGTCGTGCCAGGCCGAGCGCGGCTCGTGCCACAGGACGTCGGCGTAGAACTCCCGCCACACCAGCTGGCGGCGGAACTCCGGGGCCACCTGCCCGGCCGCGTCGAGCGCCGCGAGCACCGTGCGCGGGTGCAGCGCGCCCACGTGCAGGTGGGGGCTGAGCCGACTCGTGGCGTCACGTCCCAGGTCGTCGCGCACCGCGCCGTAGCCCTCGGCGCGACCCGCGAAGGCGAGCAGGGCTTCTCGAGCGGCGTCCTCTCCCGCGGGCGGACGCGCGGGCGCCGGCGCGTCGGGCAGGCCCCCGAAGTGGGCCGGACGTCGCGTGCCGACCACGTCACCCACGACCGCCGGCACCTCCCCGGGCGCCCGAACCCAGGTCACCGGGGGCGTCGGGACGGGACCGGGGACGCTGGCCGCCCGCTCGGCCCACGCGCGCGCGTAGGCACCGAAGACCCGGTAGGGCCGGCCATCGCGCTGGCGCAGCGTGCCCGGCTCGACGACGTAGGGCGTCGAGTGCGGACGCCACGCGATGGCGGCGCGCGCCAGGGCGTCGGCGACCGCCGCGTCACGGGCCCGCCCGCGCGGCGTGGTCTCCGCGGTGGCGTAGACGGCGTCGGCTCCGGTCTCGCGCGCCACGGCGATCAGGACCTCGGCCGGATCGCCCACACGGATGACCAGGTGGTGGCCGCTCGAGGCATCGAGGGCCGCCAGCGCCTCGCTCAGGTACCGGCCCCGCGTCGGGCCGACGGGCGCCGCCAGGACCGGATCGACCACGAAGAGTCCGAGCACCGGACCGCGCGCCGCCGCGGCGGCGAGCGCCGGGTGGTCGTCCCGGCGCAGGTCGCGCCGGAACCAGACGATCGAGCGCACCACACCTCCCGCGCGCACCCTAGCGGGACGCTTCGGGCGACGCCGCGAGCGTGCGCATGCGGCGGCCGAGGTGCTCCTCGATGGCGGCGCCCATCAGAGCGCGCACCTCGTCGGTGCCGGGTGGGCCCACCTCGCGCAGCACGACGCCGAGCTCGCCGCCCGCGATCCGGCGCAGGAGGGCGAGCGCGGCCGCCGAGACGGCGCGGCCGCGGCGGCACTGCGCGCACAGCGCGCCCCCGGTGGCCGCGTCGAAGGCCACCAGCGGCTCGCGCCGCCCGCAGCTGACGCAGCTGTCGAGCACCGGCGCGGCCCCGTCGAGGGCGAGGAGCCGGAGGAAGAAGGCCGCCGGGACCAGGTCCGGACGCAGAGCAGGATCGTCCAGGGCCTCGAGCACCCGCACCAGCAGCTCGTAGCGCGCCTCGTCGGCCAGGTGGTCGGCCGGTGTCGCGTCGATGGCCTCGACCACGCTGTAGCCAGCCGTGATGCGCTCGTAGTTGGCGCGCAGCGTCGTCAGGTGGCGCTGGCTGTCGACGTGGCGAACGATGAAGCGCTCGCCCCGCCCCTGGATCAGGTCGACGCGCACCACGGCCAGCGGCTCGAGCGCGGCGCCCAGCCGGTTGGTGGTCTTGCGCGCGCCCCGGGCGATGACCCGGATGCGTCCCGCCCGGCGCGTGTACAGCGTCGCCGTGCGGTCCGCTTCGCCTTCGGACCACGTCCGCAGGACGACGGCGTCGTCGGCGAGCTCCCTCACGGGTCGTCCTTGGGCCGCGGGGGGAACTTGGGCCGTCGCGGCGGCACGCCGATGACGCGCTCGAGGGCCAGCCCGGCCCAGATCAGCCCGACGAGCACCAGCGGGATGAGCAGCGGCTCCACCAGGCCCGGCTCGCGGGCCAGCGCCACGACCCACAGGCCCAGGTACACCAGGGCACCCAGTCCGGCGACCAGGCGCCCCAGCCTCATCGGTCCAGGCCCCCGAAGCGGCGCTCGCGCTGCTGGAACTCGCCGATCGCGGCGAAGAGGTCCTCGCGCCGGAAGTCGGGCCACAGCACGTCGGTGAACACCAGCTCGGCGTAGGCCAACTCCCACAACAGGAAGTTCGAGATGCGGTGCTCGCCCGACGTGCGCACGACCAGGTCGGGGTCGGGCAGCTCGGGGTGGTAGAGCCGCTGGCGGATGACCTTCTCGCTCACCCCCGACGCGCTCACCCCGTCGGCCACGAGGCGCGACACGGCGTCGACGATCTCGGCGCGCCCCCCGTAGTTGAAGGCGATGTTGAGCGTCATGCGCCGGTTGCGCGCGGTCAGGTCCCGCGACTCGTCCATGCGCCGCAGCACCTGGCGCGGCACTCGCCAGTCGCGCCGGCCCGAGAAGACGATGCGCACCCCCTCGTCGTCGAGCTCGTGCGAGCGCCGCTCCAGGAGGCCCCGATTGAAGTTCATGAGGTAGCGCACCTCGTCGGCGGGCCGGCGCCAGTTCTCCGTGGAGAACGCGTAGACCGTCAGGGCCTGCACCCCCAGCGACAGGGCCCCGTAGGTCGTGTCCATCAGGGCCGCCTCGCCCGCGGCGTGGCCGTCGGTGCGCGGCAGGCCCTGGCGCTTGGCCCAGCGCCCGTTCCCGTCCATGACGACGGCAACGTGGACGGGCACGCGCGAGGGGTCGAGCCACTCCGGAATCGGGAGGGGACGCGGGTCCGGCACGGGTCCAACCTAGTTCGCAGCCCCCGATCTATTGGGGCCACGTAAGGTCTCCCCGTGCGCACCTTCGACCCGGACGACGACGATGTCGCCGAGCCGCTCGACGCGCCCGACACCGCGCCCCGGCCCGCTGGTCCCGCGGTCGCCCGGGCCGTCGCGGCGGCTCGCCGGCGCCTCGACGCGGCCCGCGCGCACCTGCCGCATCGGGAGGACCGGCCCGAGCAGGACGCCCTCGTCGAGGTCGTCGCGGCGGCGATCGCCGCGCAGCGCTCGGCGGTCATCGAGGCCGGCACGGGCGTCGGCAAGTCGCTCGCCTACCTCGCCGCGGCGGCCGACGCGGGACGCCGCGCGGTCGTGGTGACGGCGACCAAGAACCTCCAGGACCAGCTCGCCGACCGCGACGCCCCGCTCGTCGCGGCGACGGCGCCGGCGTGGACGACGGCCGTCCTCAAGGGTCGCGCCAACTACGTGTGTCGCGTGCGACTACGGGCCGACGTCGCTGACCAGCTCCCCCTGGACGCGGGTGAGGACCTGCCGCGCAGCGCGTCGGCGCAGGTGCGCCGCATCCAGACGTGGCTGCGCTCGTCGCCCACCGGCGATCTCGACGAGCTGGCCTTCGAGCTCGACGGGCGGGTGCGCCGCGCCATCACCGTCACACCGGCCGAGTGCCTCGGGCGCACGACGTGCCCCGAGGGCTCGACCTGCTACGCCGAGCTGGCCCGCGACCGGGCCGGCGCAGCCGACCTGGTCATCGTGAACGCCCACCTGTACCTCGCGCACCTGGCCGTGGGCGCGGGCATCCTGCCTGATCACGACCTGGTCATCATCGACGAGGCGCACGAGTTCCCCGAGATCGCCGCCGAGCTGCTCGGCGCCTCGGTCAGCCCGGGCCGCCTGCGCGCGGTCGCCGCGGCGGCGCGCGCGGTGCTCGGCGCGGTGGAGGCGGTCGATGCGGTGGCCGGGGTTGCCGAGCGGCTCCAGGACGCCTTGCGCACGCGCCTTACCGTCGCGCGGCGCAACGACCTCGACGAGGGCCTGACCCAGCTGCTGGCCGCCGCCCGCGAGGCGGCGACCCTGCTCGCCGGCGCCCTGCGCGAGAGCCCGCAGGCCGGCGAGCGCGCCAACGCGCGATTCCGGCGCGCCGCCGGCCCCCTCGCCCAGCTGCTGGTCGACATGCGCCGCCTGGTGGCGCCCGGCGACGGCGACGTCGCCTATCTCACCGAGCGCGAGCGCGACATCACCGTCGACCTGGCCGTCGTGGACCCGGGACCCCTGCTGGCCGACACCCTGTGGCCCGGCGTCACCGGGGTGCTCGTCAGCGCCACGATCCCCGACGGGCTGCCCCGGGCCGTCGGGCTGCCCGGCTGCGACGTCGTGCGCATCGCCAGCCCCTTCGACTACCGGCACAACGCTCTGCTCTACGTCCCCCCCGACCTGCCCGCGCGCACCCATCCGCGCGCGGAGGAGGCGATCATCGACGAGCTGGTCACCCTCATCACCGCCGCGGGCGGCCGCACCCTGGCGCTGTTCACCAACCGCGCGGTGATGGCCCGGGTGGCGGCGGCCGTGGCCGAGCGCATCGAGACGCCAGTCCTCGTCCAGGGGCGGCTCAGCCGTGACCGCCTGATCCGCCGGTTCCGCGACGAGCCCGCGACCAGCCTCTTCGCCGTGACCAGCTTCTGGCAGGGCGTGGACGTGCCCGGCCGCTCCTTGCACCTGGTCACCATCGACCGCCTGCCCTTCGGCGTCCCGACCGATCCGCTGGTCGCTGCGCGCCGCCAGCGCGCCCAGCACCCCTTCGTGGAGGTCGACCTGCCCCGCGCCACGATGCTGCTGGCCCAGGGCGTCGGTCGCCTCATCCGCTCGACCACCGACCGCGGCGTCGTGGCTGTGCTCGACACCCGCCTGGCCGACGCGCCCTACCGCACCCACTTCTTCCGCCGCCTGCCGCCCATGCGGCGGACCCGCGACCGTGACCAGGTCGTCTCGTTCCTCACGACTCTCGACAGCGACCCGGACGAGTAAACTAGTATTTCTAGTTGTTTACTAGTTCATTAGGAGCCCCATGTCGTTGTCGCTGGTGCTGGCCGCCGCCGCCGTCGGCCTGCTGGTCGGGATGACCGGGACCGGAAGCGGCGCGCTGCTCACCCCCATCCTCATCGCCTGGTTCCATGTGGCGCCGGTCACCGCGGTCGCAACGGACTTGGTCGCCTCCGCCGTCCTGCGGCCCCTGGCGGTCGTCTCCTACGGGCACCGCGGCGCGGTCGACTGGCCCCTGGCCCGACGCGTCGCCCTGGGCGCCGTGCCCGGCGCCCTGCTCGGCAGCCTGCTCGGCTCGACCGCCGCGATCTCCGGGCCGCTGCTGACCCAACTAATCGGCGTCGTCCTCCTGCTCGGGGGCGCCGCCCTCCTGGTGCGCGCCTCGGGTACCGTGGCGGCCCTGCGCCGCAGCTCCCCGCCCCCCTGGCTGAGCGTGGCGATCGGTCTCGGCGGGGGCGTGGCGGTGGGCATGACGTCGGTGGGCGCGGGAGCGCTGATGATCTCGGTTCTCGCCCTGACCCATCCCGACCTGGCCGGACGCCGGCTCATCGGCACCGACCTGGCCCAGTCGGTCCCGCTGGCCCTGGCCGCGGCGGCCGGGGCGCTCGGGGGGCCGGCCGTCTCGGGAACGCTACTGCTCAGTCTCCTCGTCGGAGCCGTGCCGGCGGCCCTGGTCGGCGCTTGGCTGGCCAGTGGCCGCCTCGAGCAGATCGCCCGCACCCTGATCGTCGCCCCGACCATCGGGGCGGGCGTCGTGCTGGTCGGTGCGCCCGCTCCCGCGGGCGTGGCCGCCGCCGCCGCCGCGACGGGTGCGGCGGTCGCGCTCAGTACCCGAAGCGGTCGAGCGCGTCGTCGCGGCGCTGCCAGTCGGGCTCGACCACCACGCGCAGCTCGAGGTACATCCCGTCGGGGAGCTGCTGGCGCGCCGCCGTCCCGATCGCCCGCAGGGACTGGCCACCCTTCCCAATCACGATGGCCCGCTGGCTCGGGCGCTCGACGACGATCTCGACGCGCGCCCGACGCTCCGTGAGCTCGGTGACGCGACAGTGCACCGCGTGGGGCAGCTCTTCGCGCGTGCGCCGCACGACCTGCTCGCGCACCAGCTCGGCGACCCACTCGGACGGCTCGACGTCGGACACCTCCTCGGCGTCGAACAGGTAGGGCGACTCGGGCATCGCCGCACGCAGGTGGGCCCGCAGGGCGTCGACTCCCGCACGGGTGCGCCCCGAGGTCGCGAAGTACTCGACCCGCTCGGCCACGGCCGGCACACCGGCCGTGGCGGCCAGCTCCTCGACGACGCGCGTGGCGGTGAGGAGCTGCTCGGCGACCGTCGCGCGCCCGACGCGATCGGTCTTGTTGACCACCACGACCGGGACCAGATCCGCCGACGCGTCGGCCGCCCGCACCAGCAGCGCCAGCGTCGCGCGGTCGCCGGGACCGAGGACTTGGGGCGCCTCGATCACCGCGACCACGGCGTCGACGTCGCTCGCCGCGTGACGGGCCGCCTCGTTGAGGCGGTGGCCCAGGCTGGTCTGGGCCCGGTGCAGCCCGGGCGTGTCCACGAAGACCAGCTGGACGCCGCCCTCGGTCAAGACGCCGCGCACGGCGCGGCGCGTGGTGTTGGGCGAGGCCGCGGTGATCGACACCTTGGCCCGCGTGAGAGCGTTGACCAGCGTGGACTTGCCCACGTTGGGCCGCCCGAGCACGGCGACCAGGCCCGCGCGAGTCACGACGCCTCGTTGGGCTCGACCAGCACGTCCTCGACGCGGCGGCCGTCGATGCGCAGCACCGTTAGGCGATAGCCCGGGACCACGAACTCCTCGCCGACTTCGGGCACCCCACCGGCGAGGTCCAGGACCAGGCCGCCCACCGTGTCCCAGCCGTCCTTGGGCAGGTCGAGGTCGTAGTCGACGTTCGCGTCATCGATGTTGAGGCGACCGCTCAGCGTGAGGCCGTCACCCGTGGCGCGGGCCACGACCTGCTGGTGGGGATCGGACTCGTCGGTGATCTCCCCGACGAGCTCCTCGAGGACGTCCTCCAACGTGACCAGTCCGGCCGTTCCCCCGTACTCGTCGACGACGATCACCAAGTGGCCGCGCGTGCGGCGCATCTCGGTGAGCAAGGTGGCCACGCGCTGGGTCTCGGGCACGAAGTGGACCTCGCTGGCGTGCGCACCCACGGGCTCAGCGCCGCGGCCCGCGACGACGAGGGCGGCCAGCTGGCGCAGGTGGACGATCCCGACCACGTCGTCGACGCCCGCACCCAGCACCGGCAGGCGCGAGCGACCCGACTCGACGGCGACCTCGAGAGCGGCCGCCACGGTCGCGGTGGCCTCGACGTCGACGAAGTCCGGACGGGGCACCATGACCTCGCGCACGATGGTGTCACCGAACTCGATGACCGAGTGGATGAACGCGCGCTCGTCCGAGGCGATGGCCGCGTCCTCGTGGGCGACGTCGGCCAGGGCCAGGACCTCGGACTCGGTCACCCGGGCCGGGCCCGGTGGCGCACCGAGCAGGCGCAGCACGCCACCGGCCAGCCCCTGGAGCCCGGTGGCCAGCCAGCGCACCGGGGCCACGCGCAGGAGCCCGGCGACCAGCGGCGCGCTGACCAGGGCGGCCTTGTCCGGATGGGCCACGGCGAAGTTCTTGGGGATGGCCTCGAAGAGCACGAAGATCACGACGATCTCGCTCACCGTCGCCACGATGACGCCGGCCGGTCCGAAGAGGTGCCCGGCCACGACACCCACCAGGGTGGCCGAGGTCAGCTGGCACACCAGGACGAGCAGGAGCACCGGGTTCAAGAACCGCTCGGGCGACGTCACCAGGCTGGCCAGCGCCCGGGCGCCCCGGCGACCCTCCTCGCTCAGGACGCGGGCGCGCGACTTGCTCACGCGCACGAGCGACGTCTCGGCGGCGGCGAGGAATCCCGAGACCACCAGGAGCACCGCCACGACGGCCAGCAGGACCCCGTCGCTCGAGGACCAGGCGGCAGCGATCACGGCCGTGTGCGGTAGTGGCGAGCCAGCAGCTCGCGCTCGCGCTGCTCCATGCGCTCGGCCTCCTCGTCGATCTCGTGGTCCCAGCCGAGCAGGTGCAGCACCCCGTGGACGATGAGCAGCGCAATCTCGTCCTCGGTGGTCTGCTCGTGATCGACCGCGTTGCGCGCGGCCACGGCCGGGCACACCACGATGTCGCCGAGGAGCTGCGGGATGTCCGACGTGGGGGGATCGCCCGGCCCGGTGCCCCCGCTGTCGGGTGAGCGGCCGCCGGGCTCCGGCTCCCCGTCGATCGGGAAGCTCAAGACGTCGGTCGGGCCGGGCTTGCCCATGAACTGCATGTTCATGCCCGCCATCGTGACCTCGTCGGTGAAGATCAGGGACACCTCGACGAGGCCGCGCACGCCCTCGTCGTCGAGGGCGGCGCGCGCGAGCTCGCTCCAGCGCTCCAGGTCGAGCGCGACGTCGCGCTGCTCGTCGGCGGTGAAGATGTCGATCACCCGTGCTCCTCGTAGGCGGCGACAATGTCGGCCACGATCCGCGCCCGCACGACGTCACGCCGACCCAGATGGACGAAGCGCACGCCCTCGACATCGTGCAGGATCGCCTCGATGCGGTCCATGCCGCTCTCGTGGCCGCTCAGGTCGATCTGCGTGACGTCCCCGGTGATCACGGCCTTGGCGTTGAACCCGATGCGGGTGAGGAACATCTTCATCTGCTCGGGCGTGGTGTTCTGCGCCTCGTCCAAGATGATGAAGGAGTCATTGAGGGTGCGCCCGCGCATGAAGGCCAGGGGGACCACCTCGATGGAGCCGTTGGCGATGAGCCGCTGGGTCCCCTCGGGTCCGAGCATGTCGTAGAGGGCGTCGTAGAGCGGCCGCAGGTACGGGTCGACCTTGGCCATCAGGTCCCCGGGCAAGAAGCCGAGCCGCTCGCCCGCCTCCACGGCCGGACGCGTCAGCACGATGCGCTGGACGCGCCGGACCTGGAGGGCCTGGACCGCGGCGGCCACCGCCAGGTAGCTCTTGCCGGTGCCGGCGGGCCCGATGGCGAAGGTGACCGTCGCCGCCTCGATGGCGTCGGCGTAGCGCTTCTGGCCGGCGGTCGTGGGGCGCACGGGCTTGCCCCGCAGCCCGCGCACGACCTCGTGGCCCAGCACCTCGCTGGGCCGCAGGTCGTCGTTCACCATGTCGATGGTGCGCGAGATCTTGGCCGGGTCCAGCGCCTGGCCCGACTCCAGGACCAGCACCAGCTCGTCGAAGAGACGCAGGATCGTGGTCGCATCCGGTCCGGCCACGGCGATCTCGTTGCCGTGCACCGAGATGCGCGCGTCCGGATAGGCGCGCTCGATGACGCGCAGGTGTTCGTCGCGCGGGCCGAGCAGTCCCGCCAAGACTTCGAGGCTGCCCACGGTCGTCTTCGCGGTCCGGACGGGCGCCGCCGGATCGTCCACGGTCATCCGGGGGGCCACTCCAGGCGACGGCCGCCCAGGACGTGGAGGTGGAGGTGGGCCACGGACATCTGCGCGTCCGGTCCCACGTTCAGCACGAGCCGGTAGCCCTGCTGGCGCACGCCCTCGTCGTCCATGACGCGCTGGGCCAGCATGATCAGGTCGTCCACCACGCCGCCGTGGTCGCTCGCGACCTCGTCGGCACTGGTGATGTGCTCCTTCGGGATGACCAGGACGTGCACGGGTGCCTGGGGGGCGACGTCGTAGAAGGCCAGTGCGCGCTCGCTCTCGGCGACGATCGCGGCCGGGATGGTGCCGTCCACGATCTTGCAGAAGAGGCACTCACTCATCGACGTCCCCTCATCATTACCTACTTTCCGCCATCGCCGGCGCCGCCGTCAACCACATCCGAGAGTCATCAGGGTAGCGGCCGCCACGGCCGCCGTCTCGGCCCGCAGGACCAGCTCACCCAAGGCGGTGCGGGGCCGCGCGGCGTCCCACTCGTCGGGTGCCCACCCCCCCTCGGGCCCGATGGCCACGGCGTCGACGAGGGACCAGGGACGCTCGCCTCCAAAGTCCGCCACGACGACGGACGCCGGCACGTCGGCGACACTGGTCGCAGGACCGATGTCGATCAGGTGCGTGCGCCGCGCCTGCGCCGCGGCCTCCCGGGCCACGCGGGCCCAGCGCTGGACCAGTCGCGCCTCGAGCGCAGCGTCGAGGCGCACGACCCCGCGCGTGGTGCGCAGCGGCACCACCCGCGCGACGCCCAGTTCGGTCGCCTTGGCGACCGCCCACTCACTTCGATCGCCCTTCAAGGGTGCCAGGTAGAGCGTCGTGTCGCGCGGGGCCGCGTCGGCGCGGACGTCGCTCGCCAGCTCGAGCCCGCTCGGTTGCACCGTCGCCAGGGCCCAGCGCCCACGCCCGTCGCACACGACGACCTGCTCGCCGGGCCGAGCCCGCAGCACGCGACGCAGGTGGTGGTCGTCGGGCTCGGCGAGCCGGGGCTCGGCCGGGTCGTCGACGAAGAACTGGGCCAGCGCGAGGCGACGAGTGTCGCTCACCGCTTCGACCGGCGCCGGAAGAGCCCGCCGGCCGGCTCGGCGACCGGCTCGCCGCGATGTGCGGCCAGCTCGCGCAACAGGGCTTCGGACTTCTCGTCGAGCTCACCGGGCACGTCGACCATGAGGTGCACGTAGAGATCGCCCCGCCCGCGGCCGTGCAGGTGGGTCACCCCCTCGTGGCGGATCCGCTGGACGGCGCCGGGGGCGCTGCCGGCGGGAACCTCGATGCTGAGCGTCCCGCGCAGCGTGGGCACCTCGACGGTCGTGCCGAGAGCCGCCTGGGTGAAGGCGAGGTGGGCCTGGTGGTGCAGGTCGTCACCGTCGCGCACGAAGCGGTCATCGGGCGCCACGCGCAGGTGGACGAAGAGACGCCCCGGGGGCCCGCCGCGCGGCCCGGCCGGACCCCGATCCGCCAAGCGCATCGTGGAGCCGTCCTCGACCCCGGCCGGGATCTGGATCGTCATGGTCACCGGCGCCACGGTGCGTCCGTCGCCCCGACACGTCGGGCAGGGACTCTCGATCAGCGTCCCGAAGCCTCCGCAGCGCGGGCACGTCGACGTCGTCATCATCTGGCCGAGGATGGAGTTGCGCACCCGGCGGACCTCCCCGAGACCGCCGCACTCGCCACACGACGTGGCGGCGGTTCCCGGTGCCGCGCCCGTTCCCGTGCACGTCGGGCAGCGCTGGGCCAGGCTCGCGGTGATCTCCTTGGTCGCCCCGAAGGCCGCCTCCTCCAGCGTGATCTCGACGCCCATCTCGGCGTCGGGCCCGGCTTGGGGGCCGCGACGGGTCGGATTGTGGCCCATGGACCCGAAGAACATGTCGAAGATGTCTTGCACCGAGCCCGCGCCGAAGGGGTTGCCGCCGGCGCCCACGTCGGCCCCGAAGCGGTCGTAGTTGGCGCGCCGCTCGGGGTCCGAGAGGATCTCGTAGGCCTGGGAGATGTCCTTGAAGCGGGCCTCGGCACCCGGGTCGTCGGGGTTGGCATCGGGATGGTACTGGCGGGCCAGGCGCCGGTAGGCGCGCTTCAGCTCATCGGCCGAGGCCGTGGGCTCGACGCCCAGGATCTCGTAGAGGTCGGGACTAGTCACGCTCGTGGCCCTCCAGGTGCTGGGTCAGCTCCTGGGAGACCGCCCGGGCGGTGGCCATGGCCTCGCCGTACTTCATCCGGGTGGGGCCGAGCAGGCCGACCGCGCCCACCGCCTGCCCCTCGACCGTCACGGGGGCCACGACGATGGCGCACGAGGCCAGGGGGGCCACCCCGCTCTCGGATCCGATCGCCACGCTCTGGCCGCGCTCGAGGATGTCCTGGACCAGCGACACGACGAGGAGTTCCTGCTCGAGGATGGAGAGCACCTGGCGCACGGTCTCGACGCCGTCGAAGGACTCGGCCACCCGCGAGGACCCGGCGATGAAGAGCTGCTCGCCTTCGCGCGTGGGCACCTCGGCGTGCAGCGTGGCCACCGAGTCGCGCACCAGGGCCGCCACGTGGTCGCTGCGCGAGGGCACCTCGAGCCGGTCGTCGAGCTGGGTGCCCAGCAGCAGGGCGTTGAGCTGGCGCGAGGCCTCGGCCACCTCGGCGTAGGAGGCGTCGAAGGTGGGGTACACGCTGTGCTTGGTCACGGTGCCGTCGGTGAAGACGGTGACCAGCAGCTGGTGGCGCGCGTCCAGGCTCACCAGCTGGGACGACGCGATCGGTGTGCGCGAGCCGGCCGAGGAGACCACCACCGAGGTGTAGTGGGTCAGCTGGGAGAGCAGCGACGAGGTGCGCGAGAACAGGCCCTCGACCTCGCCGCGCACGTGGGCGAAGAAGTCGGTGATCTGGTGCTGCTCGATCTCGCCCACGACCCCCTCGTGCAGGTGGTCGACGAAGTAGCGGTACCCCTTCTCGGTAGGCACCCGGCCCGCCGACGTGTGGGGCTGGACCAGGTAGCCCTCACGCTCCAGGGCCAGCATCTCGGAGCGCACGGTCGCCGACGAGACGGCCAGGTCGCTGTGGGCGGCCACTGACGACGATCCCACCGGCTGGGCCGAGTCGATGTGCTCGCGCACGACGGTCTCGAGGATGGTGGCCTTGCGCGCGTCCAGATCTTGGGGCGCAGTCGGCTTGCGCGCCGAGCGACGGGCCATGGCACCTCCTTGTTGGCACTCGATTCTACCGAGTGCCAGGGCCGGCGGTCACTCCTCGAGGCGCAGGGCCGCCACGAAGGCCTCCTGGGGGACCTCGACGCGACCCAGGTTCTTCATGCGCTTCTTGCCTTCCTTCTGCTTCTCGAGCAGCTTGCGCTTGCGAGTGATGTCCCCGCCGTAGCACTTGGCCAGCACGTCCTTGCGGCGCGCCTTGACCGTCTCGCGGGCGATGACCCGCCCGCCCACGGCGGCCTGGATCGGCACGTCGAACATCTGGCGCGGGATCAAGGCGCGCAGCCGCTCGACCATCTTGCGCCCGTAGTAGTCGGCGTTGGCCCGGTGCACGATGGTCGAGAAGGCGTCGACCGGCTCGTGGTTGATGAGCACGTCGACGCGGACCAGCGGCGACGTCACGTAGCCGTGGGGCTCGTAGTCCAGGCTGGCGTAGCCCTTGGTCCGGCTCTTCAGTGCGTCGAAGAAGTCGATCACGACCTCGGCCAGGGGGATCGTGTAGCGCAGCTCCACGCGCTCGGTCGAGAGGTAGTCCATCTTGGTCATCTCGGCGCGGCGCGACTGGCACAGGTCCATGACGGCGCCCAGGTACTCGGCCGGGGTCAGGATGGAGATCGCCAGCATCGGCTCGTCGATGTGGTCGAGGCGGCTGGGGTCGGGCAGGTCCGTCGGGTTGTCGATGTCCCGCTCGGTCCCGTCGGACAGGAACGCCCGGTACACGACCGAAGGCGCCGTCGCGATCAGGGACAGCCCGAACTCGCGCTCGAGCCGCTCGCGGACGATCTCCATGTGGAGCAGGCCGAGGAATCCGCAGCGGAAGCCGAAGCCCAGGGCCCGGCTGGTCTCGGGCTCGAAGGTGACGGCCGCGTCGTTGAGCTTGAGCTTCTCGAGCGAGTCGCGCAGGTCCGGCAGGTCGTCGCCGTCGATCGGGTAGATCCCGCAGAAGACCATGGGCTTGGGGTCCTGGTACCCCTCGAGGGGCGCGGGCGCGGGATGGACGGCGTCGGTCACGGTCTCGCCCGAGCGGGCCCCGCTGACGTCCTTGATGCCGGCGATGAGATAGCCCACCTCGCCCGGTCCGAGCTGGTCGACCGGCACCATGTCCGGCGTGCGCACGCCGATCTCCTCGACGTCGTGGGTGTCGCCCGCCTGCATCATGCGGACCCGGGTGCCCGAGCGCAAGATCCCCTCGACGACGCGCACCGAGCTGACGACGCCGCGGTACTGGTCGTAGACCGAGTCGAACACCAGGGCCCGCAGCGGGGCGTCGGCACGGCCACCGGGGGCGGGGATGCGCGCGATGACGGCCTCGAGCAGCTCGGCCACGCCCTGCCCGGTCTTGGCCGAGATCGACAGGACCTCGTCGCCCGGCAGGCCCAGCACCCGCTCGAGCTCGTCGATGCAGCGCTCGGGGTCCGCCGCGGGCAGGTCGATCTTGTTGAGCACCGCGATGATCTCCAGGTCATGCTCCAGGGCCTGGTAGCAGTTGGCCAGCGTCTGGGCCTGGATGCCCTGGCTGGCGTCGACCAGCAGGATCGCCCCCTCGCAGGCGGCCAGCGAGCGCGACACCTCGTAGCCGAAGTCCACGTGGCCGGGCGTATCGATCAGCTGCAGGATGTGCCCCTCGAAGAGGACCCGGACGTTCTGAGCCTTGATGGTGATGCCCCGCTCGCGCTCGATGTCCATCGAGTCGAGGTACTGGGCCCGCATCAGGCGGGGGTCGACGGCCCCGGTGATCTCGAGGATCCGGTCCGACAGGGTCGACTTGCCGTGATCGACGTGCGAGATGATCGAGAAGTTCCGGATACGCCCCGGGTCGATGGTCGGCGTCGTGCTCACGGTGCAGCCAGGCTACTGGCCCTCTGGTCGCTGGACCGTCCCGGCCTGCTAGCCTTACGAGGCCCCCGTGTACCGTGAATGAACGAGGTTTCCTCCGTGGCCAACATCAAGAGCCAGATCAAGCGCAACCGCACCAATGAGGAGGCGCGCGAGCGCAACAAGGCCGTCAAGTCCGAGCTGCGCACGCGCATCAAGACCGCGACGCGTGCTCAGGGCACCGAGGACGAGGCGGCGGCGCTGGCGGTGGCCATCAAGCGCATCGACATGGCGGCCGCCAAGGGGATCATCCACAAGAACCAGGCGGCCAACCGCAAGAGCGGGCTGATGCGGCGTCTCAACGCCCAGCAGTCCGCCGCCGACGAGCGCTAGCCGCACCCGGGCGCGCGCCCACGAGTCGCGCCAGACGCGCGACCAGCACCTCGATCACGGTGAGGTCGGTCGCATCCCAGTCCCCCGTCTCCCCTCGACTCCCGAAGGTCGCGCCTCCCTTGAGGTCCAGATCGGCCCGAGCCACCAGGTGCACCGCCTCGGCGATCCGCGCGCTGCCCAGACGGTGGCTGGTCGCCAGGGCCTTGCCTGCCGGATAGGCACTGATGCCGAGCACCGATGCCGCCTCTTCGGGGCGTGACAGTCCGGCGCCGTCCAGGCGCGCCAGGCGCAGCACGAAGCGCTGCAGCGCGTTGACCACCTGCAGGCCGCTGCGCGCGCCCGAGCCGAGCATCCGGCGCGCCACGGCGAGGGCGGCGGGCAGGTCCCCCCGCTCGATGGCGTCCGTCAGGTCCCACTCGGGAACGTCGCCCTCGTCCCCGACGTAGGGGGCGATCTCCTCGAAGCGCCGCGGACCGGGTCCGTAGACGGCGAGACACGTGCGGGCCAGCGGGTCCACTCGGGCCATGTCGTCGCCCAGGGCGTCGGCCACCGCCCGGGCCGCCACCATCTCCACGACGAGGCCGTAGTCGGCGAAGCGCCCCTGGACGTAGGCGGCGCGGTCCGTCGACCGGGTGCCGACGGCCGTCTCCACCATCGACTGGGCGCCGCGGGCCAGGGCCGCCGAGCGCGCGCCGACGACGCCCACGACCAGCACCGCCGCGGGGGTGGGCGACGCCATCCACTCGAGCAGCTCGCTGGCCGCGTCGCGGGTCAGCGCTTGGGCCTCGCGCAGCACCACCACCCGGTGGTCGACGAGGAAGGGCGGGGTGCGCAGCGCCTCCAGGACGCGCGCCAGGACGTCCTCTCCCGTCCCCGCCGTGAAGTCCTCGAGCGCGGTCGCGGGATCCAGCCCCTCGAGGGCGGCCGCGATCTGGCGGTGCAGCTCATCGTGGACCATGGTGGGATCGGTTCCCACGACGCAGACCGACGAGATCACGCGACCTCCCTCTCGGCACCGTCCTCGACCGCCTCGGCCAGCACGCGGGCCAGAACGTCGCGCACACGCACCGTGCCCAGCACATCATGCACCCGCAGGACGCGGCACCCGCCCAGGACGCCCACGGCGGCCGCGGCCAGCGACGCCTCGCGCCGCTCGGTGATCGCCAGCGCGAAGAGGTCGCCGAGGAACGTCTTGTTCGAGGCCGACAGCAGCAGCGGCGGGCCGATCTGGGCCAGGGCGGCCGACTCGCGCAGCAGCGTCGCCGAGTGGGCCGCGGTCTTGCCGAGGTCCAGGCCGGCATCGACGATCACGTGCTCGGCCCCCACCCCGGCCGCCCGGGCCCGTTGCCAGCGGTCGATCAGGAAGTCCCGCACGGTGGCCGTGACGTCGGCGTAGACCGGCTCGGGGTCCGCCACGCGCGGGCGCAGGCGGATGTGGGTGGCGACAACCGTGGCGCCGGCGCGCGCGGCCACCGGCAGGTAGTCGGGATCGGCGAATCCGCTGATGTCGTTGCCCACGACCGCCCCGACCGCGAAACACGCGGCGGCCACCTCCGCGCGCCAGGTGTCGATGCTGAGGGGCACGTCGAAGCGCCGGTGCAGCTCCTCGACGACGGGCACGACCCGCTCGAGCTCCTCGGCCGGCGACACCTCGGGTCCCGGTCCGGCCCTCACCCCGCCGACGTCGAGCACGTCGGCGCCCTGGGCGACGAGGAGGTCGGCGCGGGACAGCAGGTCGTCGAGGGCGAAGGTCGCCGCCGGGGCGTAGAAGGAGTCGGGCGTGCGATTCAGCACGCCCATGACCAGTGCGCGCGTGCGCAGATCGAGACGCTGCGCGCCGAGCACCAGGTGAAGGGGTCCCGCAGCGACGTAGGGGCGCACTAGTGCAGTTGGTTCATGAGGCGCCGGCGGTACGTGAGGTACCGCGGGTCCTCGGGCCCCAGCGCGTCGAGCACCGTCAGCAGGTTGGCCCGCGCCTGCTCGTCGGCGGCCGACTGCTCGAGCAGATGGTCGAGGGTCATGTCGACGTCGCCGTCGAGCACGACGCCCTGGCGCTCCAGGCGCACGCGCGCCAGCACCGTCGCGGCGGCCACGGTGCGCTCGAAGGGCGCCAGCAGCTGCTCGGCCTCCTCGAGGCGGCCCTGCGCCCGCCACAGCTCGCCCAGGCGTGCCGCGACGTCCACGTTGTCCGGGTCGAGCTCGTGCGCCTCTTGCAGCGACGCCTCGTCGCCGCGCGCGACCAGATCCTCCAGCCGCGAGGTACCGGGAGCCAGCCGGCCGACCCACTCGCGCACGGCGTGCTCGGGCAGGGCCCCGACGAAGGAGTCGACCACCTGGCCGTCGCGCAGCGCGAAGACCGAGGGGATCGACTGGACGCCGAAGGCCTGGGCGACGCGGGGATTGGCGTCGACGTCGACGGTGGCGAGCTCGACCGACCCGCCCGTCTCGGCGATCACCTTCTCGATGATCGGCGACAGGGTGCGGCACGGGCCGCACCACGTGGCCCACAGGTCCACCACCACGGGCACCGTCTTGGAACGCTCCAAGACCGCCGTCTGGAAGGTGGCATCGGTGACGACAGTCATGGGCTCACCTTACCGGGAGCCCCGTCGCTCACTTTCCCCCGGACACCCGGCGAAGGAACTTGCGGACGTAGCGCTCGCTGCGCGCGCCGACGAAGGAGTCGACCACCTCGCCGTCGCGGAAGGCCATCACCGCGGGGATCGACTGGACGCCCATGGCTTGGGCGGTGCGCTGGTTCCTGTCGACGTCGACGGCCACCAACTCCACAGTGTCGGGCGTCTCGGCGGCGACGCGCTCGAGGATCGGCGACAGCATCCGGCACGGCGCGCACCACGAGGCCCACAGGTCCACCACGACCGTCACGTCCCGCGAGCGGTCGAGCACGGCTGTCGCAAATGTCTTGTCGGTCACTGCCTGCACGAGGGCGAGCCTACCGGGACTGCCGCCGTCTGAGGCCCTCCAGAGCGCCTGTTAGCCTCCGACCATGACCGCAGCACACGCCTTCGACGACCGCGTCGACGGCTGGCTGACGCGCCACGTGGGGCTGGTCGGACCCCTCCGGGCGACCCTGATCGCCGGTGGCCGGTCCAATCTCACCTACCGCGTCGAGGACGCCACGGGACGCGTGGTGGTGCTGCGCCGGCCCCCCGCGTCCCACGTGCTGCCCACCGCGCACGACATGGCGCGCGAGTACCGCATCATCGCCGCCCTGGGGCCCCAGGGCATCCCCGTGCCCCAGGCGCTGGCCCTGTGCGACGACCCCGGCGTCGCCGAGCGGCCGTTCTACGTGATGGAGTTCGTCGACGGCCTGGTGCTGCGCGACCGCGAGCAGGCCGAGCAGGCCCTCGACGGAGAGACCCGGGCCGGCGTCGGCGACCACCTGGCCGAGACGCTGGCCGCACTGCACGACGTCGACGTCGACCGGGCCGGCCTCGGCGACCTGGCCCGCCGCGACGGGTACGTCGAGCGCCAGATCCATCGATGGCTGGGCCAGTACGAGCAGATGCGCGAGGGCCAGGGTGTCGACGGCGTCATCGACGTCGGCCGACGTCTGGCCGCCGCGATCCCGCCGGCTCAGGCCACGACGGTGGTCCACGGCGACTACCGCCTGGACAACACCGTGCTGGCGCCCGACGGCACCGTGCGGGCGATCCTCGACTGGGAGATCTGCACCCTCGGCGATCCTCTGGCCGACGTCGGGCTGCTGCTCGACTACTGGGCCGAGCCCGACGACGACGTGACCGTCCTGCTCGGCGCCGCACCCACGACCGCACCGGGATTCGCCACGCGGGCCGAGGTCCTCGCGGCCTACGCCAAGCGTTCCCCCCTCGACCTCGGGACGATCGCCTTCTACCAGGCGTTCGGCTTCTGGAAGCTCGCGTGCATCTTGCAGGGCGTCTACACCCGCTATCGTGCCGGAGCCACCGGCGGCGACCCGGGTGCGGTCACCGAATTCCCCACCCACGTGGCGACCCTCGCACAGCGGGCCCGCGACACACTGGAGACATGATGGACGACCAGATCCACGACCGCCTCATCGTCCAGGCGGACCCGGCCCTGAGCGAGCCCGTCCTCGTCTACGCGCTGGAGGGCTGGATCGACGCGGGCCTCGGCGCCGGCACCGCGATCACGACGCTGCTGACGACCTGTGGCACCGAGATCCTGGCCACGTTCGACACCGAGTACTTCATCGACCAGCGCGCCCGGCGGCCCATGGCCCGCATCGTCGACGGCGTCACGACCGAGCTGACCTGGCCCGAGATCCAGGTGCGCTACGGGCACGACGGCGACGGGGCCGACGTCTTGTTCCTCGTGGGACCCGAGCCCGACTTCCACTGGAGCGAATTCGCCGAGGTGGTGAGCGAGCTGGCCCGTCACTACGCCGTGCGCCTCGTCGTGGGCCTCGGTGCCTTCCCGGCGCCCGCTCCGCACACCCGCCCCATCCGTGTCATCGGCACGGCACCGGCGAGCAGCAGCCACCTGCTGGCGCGCGTGGGGACGGTGCCCGGCGAGATCGAGGTCCCCGCCGGCATCGGCGCGGTCCTCGAGCTGGACCTGGCCGACGCCGGCATCGACGCCCTCACCTTGTGGGCCCGCGTGCCGCACTACGTCGCATCCATGGGCTACCCCCTGGCGGCCGCCGCCCTCATCGACGGCCTGGCCAGCGTGGCCGGCCTCACCTTGGACGCCGGGACCCTGCGCGAGTCCGCGGAGGACGCCCGGCGCCGCATCGACGACCTCATCTCGGCCAACCCCGAGCACGACGCCATGGTGCGCCAGCTCGAGTCGTCGCTCGATGCCGTCGACCCGGGAGTGGACGAGGACCTGCCCAGCGGGGACGAGCTCGCCGCCGAGCTCGAGCGCTTCCTGCGCGGCGAGGCGGACTAGCGCTCGGCCTCGAAGGAATCGCCCTCACTGGCCAGTCCGAGACCCAGGGCGTAGCCCTCCAGGTACACGGCGGCCTCGCGTTGGCGCGGGTAGCGGGCCGCGAGGGCCCGAAAGCGTGACGAGTGATCGGCCTCGATCAAGTGGGCCAGCTCGTGGACCAAGACGGCGTCCACGACCCACACCGGGCAGGCGCGCAGCCGGGACGAGACCCGGATCTCCCGCGTGGCCGGGGAGCACGACGCCCAGCGCATGCGCTGGCTCGCCGACCAGCGCACCGCCGCGGGCGCGATGCCATCCAGGTACGTCTCGCCCAATGAACGGCAGCGCGCCAGGAGATCGGCGTCGCTGGAGGCGTGCTGGGGGCGCTGGGCGAGCAGCCGGGTGACGAGCTCGTCGACGAAGGTGGCGCGCTCGCGCCCCCGCAGGCGCGCGGGGATCTGGACGACGATCTTCGTGCCCGACCAGTGCGCCGCCCCCGTCTTGGTTCGCCGGCTTGAGGCGCGCACCTCGACTTCGGGCCGATCGAAGCGTGGCGGCTCGACCGTCACGCGCGCCGTGCTCACCGCGTCACGACGCTCACCATGCGCGGGGCGCGCACGATGACCCGCACGGGAGCGCGCCCGTCGAGCCAGCGCACGACGTCCGGATGCGCCAACGCGGCCGCGTGCGCCGACTCCTCGGTGATCTCCGGATCGACGTCGAGGCGGGCGCGCACCTTCCCGTCGACCTGGACGACCATCGTCACCCGGGGCTCGACCGTCCAGGCCGGGTCCGCGATCGGCCACGGCTGGAGGTGCACCGAAGGCTCGTCGGGATGACGGCGCTCCCAGAGCTCGGCCGACAGGTGCGGTGCCATTGGGGCCAGGAGGGCGAGCAGGGTGTCGAGCGCCTCGTCGAAGGTCGCGGTGGACACGGTGTTCTCCGCGTAGGCCCAGCGGGTCAGCACGTTCAGGAGCTCCATGAGCGCGGCGACCGCGGTGTTGAAGCTCCAGCGGTCCAGGTCGGCCCCCACCTTGGCGATCGTGCGGTGGACCGCGCGGCGCACCGCGTCGTCGCGGGACGCGTCGTACTCGCGGGCAGCCAGGTCGCTGGTGGCCAGACGGTAGATGCGGTCCAGGAAGCGCGCGCAGCCCTCGATGACGTCCTCGGTCTGCGCGGTCCAGTCGACGTCGTCGGCCGGCGGGCCCACGAACAGGTGGAAGACCCGCAGCCCGTCAGCGCCCACGGTGTCGAAGTAGCGCTCGGGGGCGATGAGGTTGCCCTTGGACTTGGACATCTTGGTGCCCTGGAGCCGGATCATGCCCTGCGTGAACAGCCGGGCGAAGGGCTCGCGCGGCAGGCCGGGAGCCAGCCCGACGTCGACCAGGGCCTTGGTGTAGAAGCGCGCGTAGAGCAGGTGCAAGATGGCGTGCTCGATGCCCCCGATGTACTGGTCGACCGGCATCCAGCGCGCCGCCTGGACCGCGTCGAAGGGGCGGTCGGGTGTGAAGGGGTCGGCGAAGCGCAAGAAGTACCACGACGAGTCGGTGAACGTGTCCAGCGTGTCGGTCTCGCGCCGGGCCGGTCCCCCGCACTGGGGGCAGGTGGTGTCCCGAAAGCCCGGATGCGTGGCCAGTGGCGACTGGCCGGTCTGGTCCATCGTGACGTCGTCGGGGGCCAGCACCGGCAGCTGCTCGAGGGGCACGCCCACGATGCCGCAACTGTCGCAGTACACGATCGGGATCGGGCAGCCCCAGAAGCGCTGGCGGGAGATCAGCCAATCCCGCAGCCGGTAGTTGACCGTGGGGTGTCCCTCGGCGTGCTCGACCAGGAACTGCGTGGCCTCGGCCTTGGCCTCGGCCACCGTGAGCCCGTCGAGGAAGCCCGAGTTGATGTGGCGCCCCTCGCCGCCGTAGGCGCCCTCGTGTCCCGCGGGCGGCGCGACCGTGCGCACGACGGGCAGGTCGTAGGCGCGGGCGAAGGCGAAGTCGCGCTCGTCCTCGCCCGGCACGCCCATGATCGCCCCGGTGCCGTAGTTGCCGAGCACGTAGTCGGCCACGTAGACGGGGACCTCCGCGCCCGTGAAGGGGCTGCGCACGTAGCTGCCGGTGAACGCGCCGCGCTTGGCCAGGGAGCCGTCCTCGGCGGTCGCGGTGCGCTCGAGCTCGCTCGCGGCCCGGGCCCGCGTCACCAGCTCGTCCACCGCTTCGCGCTGGTCGGGCGTCGTCAGGTGCTCAAGCAAGGGGTGTTCGGGCGCTACGACGGCGTAGGTGATGCCGAAGCCGGTGTCGGGACGCGTGGTGAAGACGCGCAGCGCCAAGGACGGGTCCGACACCAGGGGCAGATCGAACTCCACGCCCGCCGACCGGCCGATCCAGTTGCGCTGCATCACCTTGACGCGCTCGGGCCACTCCAGGCCGTCGAGGTCGTTGAGCAGCTCCTCGGCGTAGTCGGTGATGCGGAAGAACCACTGCTCGAGCTCGCGGCGCTCGACGAGGTCGCCCGAGCGCTCGCAGGTCCCGTCGGGCAGGACCTGCTCGTTGGCCAGGACCGTCCCGCAGCCCGGGCACCAGTTGACCGGCGCGGTCGCCCGGTAGGCCAGCCCGGCCCGCCAGAAGGTCAGGAAGATCATCTGCGCGTACTTCATGTAGGTGGGGTCGTGGCTGACGACCAGGCGGCGCCAGTCGTAGACCGCCCCCAGCCGCTCGACCGAGGAGCGCAGCTCGGCCATGCGCGCCTCGGTGAAGATGCGCGGGTGGCTCCGGGCTTTGATGGCGGCGTTCTCGGCCGGCAGGCCGAAGGAGTCGAAACCGAAGGGCGACAGCACCGCCTTGCCCCGCATGGTCTGGTAGCGCACGACCAGGTCACCGAAGGTGTAGTTGCGGATGTGCCCCTGGTGGGCCGAGCCTGACGGGTACGGGTACATGCACAAGGAGTAAAAGTGCTCGCGCGGGTCGTCGTTGTTGACCTCGTAGGTGCCCTCGGTCGCCCAGTGCTCCTGCCATTTGGTCTCCACGGCGTGGACGTCGAAAGGTCGGGCCATCGGCCCAGTTTACGAACCGGCGTGCCCGGGCTCGCGTGGGTAGCCTTGCGGCGTGACTGCCCCCGCTGCCACCTACGTCCTGGTCCACGGTGCCTGGCACGGCCCGTGGGCGTTCGAGCCACTGACGCGGGTCCTCGACCAGCGCGGCACCGCCTGGATCGCCCCCACCTTGCCGAGCAGCCACGACGACGGCAACGGCTCGGCCGACCTGGCCGCCGACGCCGCGGCCGTCGTCACCGCGGCGGCCGCGGCGGGACCGGTCATCCTCGTCGGCCACAGCTACGCCGGAGCGGTCGTCACCGAGGCCGCACCCCATCTCGACGTGCGCGAGATCGTGTACATCGCCGCATTGGTGCCCCGACTCGGCGAGAGTGCCACCGAGGCGTCACGGCGCGTGCGCGTGCGCACCGCGCTCGATGAGGCCATGCGTCTCGAGGGCGCCTGGCTGACGCTCGATCCTGAGTTGGCGGGGGCCGCCCTCTACGGCCACCTCTCCCCCGAGGACGCCGCAGCCCAGGTCGCCCGCATGGGACGTCAGACACTCGCGAGCTTTCGATCGCCGCGCCAGGCCGCCGACGTCGCGGTGCCGCGTCGCTACGTGCGCTGCCTAGACGACCAGGCCATCGACCCGAGCCTCCAGGACGAGATGGCTGCAAGCTGCGACACCATCATCGATCTGGTGAGTGACCACTCCCCGTTCCGCTCGCATCCCGACGCGCTGGCCGACGCCCTGCTCGTCGAGGACCGAAAGGGGTAACTGCTAGGCTTGGCGGGTCCTCGGGGGTATAGCTCAGTTGGTAGAGCGCTTGACTGGCAGTCAAGAGGTCAGGGGTTCGAATCCCCTTACCTCCACCAAAAGGGGTTGACCCCGTACGGTGGTCCACCCGCACGGCAATGATGCCGGGGCGTGAGCGAGGATCCCCTTCACGAACCCTCACTTCCCGGCAGCACCGGCCACCGACCGAGCCGGGACGACGACCTCTGGATCGCTTCCTCGTCTCGGTGCCTCGATCGCGCCGTGACGGCTGCGCGCGTCAACGGGGGGAGAGAGTCGCCGTCGTCAGCACGGCGACGAGCGGCCTCGTCACTCGGCCGCCGAAGTCGCTGCGAACGAACGACTCCATGTCATCGAGCAGCCCGACGCGACGGGCATCGTCCATCATCTGGACGTCGGAGTACGAGATCATCAGCTTGCGGTAGTCCGAGGCGCTGTAGGACTGGTCGCAGTCGTAGCGATGGATGGCTACCTCGCTGAAGCGCCCGTCGGCCTCGAGCACGGCGCGGATGGCCGAGTCGGCGCGATCGCGAGTGGGGGCGGGCAGGTCCGTGTCCGTCTCTCCGTAGCGTTCCCAGATCGGCGTCGCCGCGGCGAAGAAGCCGTGATCGGTTGGCGAGTCCACCTGGACGAGCCCGACGACGGCGAGGACCCCGCCCTCTCGCAGGATGCGTGCGGGCTGGTCGGTCTGCGCCGCCGGAGTGATCCAGTGATACGCCGCCGCCGAGAAGACGGCGTCGGCACTGGCCGGGGGGATGTCCAGCTTCTCGAAGTCCCCGACCCTGATGCGGAGACAGTCCGTGGGAAGGTTCGCTCGCAAGAGGGCGGCCATCGCCGGACCGATCTCGATGCCCTGAACGGTGGCTCCCCGCGCCAGCAGGTCCTTGGTCGCCTGGCCGGTTCCCGGGCCGACCTCGACGATCTCGGGGCGCGGGGGCAGCATCTCGAAGAGCGTGTCGAAGAGCGCAGGCGGATACGACGGTCGGACATCGTCGTAGATCTGCGCCACCTGGTTGAACGACAGCCGTATGTCCTCGAGCCGGCCCATCGCGACCATCTTCTCTCATCGCCACGCGGAGCCGGAGAGCGCACAGGGGCGACGGGACGGGCTCGCCAACGTCGCCGCGAGGAGCCTTCTCAGCCAGACGCGGTCCGGCGGGGTCGCTCGCCACGAGCGCCGGTAACCTCGCGAGCACAACGCGTCTGGAGGCGCCCATGCCCCACTACATGGTCTCAGTGCTCGACAGGACCTCCGCCTCGGCGACCTCCGAAGAGATGGCGGCGATCGACGACTTCAACCGCCACCTCGTCGAAGACGGCCACTGGGTCTTCGCTGGCGGCCTGGTGGCGCCAGACACCGCGATTGTCGTCGACGGTCGCCGCACGCCCGCGGTCTTCCGGGACGGACCCTTCGTGCGCAGCGACGAGTACATGAGCGGCTTCTGGATCATCCGGGCCCCGAGCCTCGAGTTCGCTCGGGAACTCGCCGCCTCGGCGTCCGCGCGCTGCAACCGTCGCGTCGAACTCCGCGCGTTCGAAGGAGTCGCCGCCGAAATGCCTTGAGCGGGCACGCCCTCGGATGAGCCGCGGGCCAGCGGGCCTCAGATGCCGGGAGCGAGTCCGCCGTCGAGGTTGATGCCCACGCCCGTGATGTAACTGGCGCGTGGCGACAGCAAGAAGGTCACGAGATCGGCGAACTCGTCGGGCCGGCCCACCCGGCCCAGCGGGATGCGCGCCTCGGCCGCCATGCGCCGGTAGAAGACATCGAGCGCCTCGCCCGTCGTGGCCGCCCGTCGCTCCCACTGACCGGACTCGATCATCCCGATGAGGACCGCGTTGACGCGCACGCCGTGCGGTGCCATCTCGGCGGACAGGGCCTTGGTCAGGGCCAGGCCGGCCGCCCGCGATGCTGCCGTCGGCGTCGAGCCCGCGCCGGGGGCGCGCGCCGAGATCGCCAGAACGTTCACCATCGCCCCGGAGGTCTCCCGTAGCGCTTCGGTCGTCCGGCGCGCCAGGTGGACCGCGGCCACGACCTTGAGCTCGAAGTCGTCTCGCCACTGCTCGTCCGACGAGCCCGCCACGACCACGCCCGCCGAGCGCCCCGCGTTGGACACCACCCCGTCGAGCCGGCCGAAGGTCTCGAGAGCCGCGTCGACGAAGCCGTCGAGCTCGCCGGTGTCGGTCACGTCGGCCACCAGTCCGAGCCCGTTCTCCCCCAGCCGGCGCCGCGCGGACTCGACGCGTTCGGCCGACCGCCCGCACACCGCGACGCGCGCATCCTCGGCCACCAGTCGCTCGGCCAGAGCGAGACCCAGTCCGTCGGTTCCGCCGGTCACCAGGTAGGCACGACCACCCAAGTCCAGGTCCACAGATCCCTCCTCCAGATCGGCGCCTCTCGGCGCTGAGCCTAGTGAGGAGCGCCGTCGTGGTCGAGGGCGCGGCGACTCGCCTCGGGCACCAGTGCCGTGGTGGCCAGCCCCGCCAGAGCGGCTGCGGTGGCCACGACGAGCATGCCGCGCAGGCCAAAGCTCGCCTCGAGCCGCGGGACGAGGAAGACGCCCACGAACGCCCCGAGCTTGCCGATGCCGGCCGCGATGCCGTGCCCCGTCGTGCGCATCTCGACGGGGAAGACCTCCGAGGGGAGCACGAAGGTCGTCGTGTTGGGTCCGAACTCGGTGAAGAAATAGCTGATGCCGAAGATGGCGATGAACGGTCCCACCATCGTCGTCAGGCTGGGCACGGCGGCCAGCGCGCCGAAGCAGGCCGCAATGATCAAGAAGCCCACCCACTGCAGGCGTCGGTGCCCGATGCGGTCGATACGGGCGACCGCGAGCACGTACCCAGGCACTGCGAACACCAGGAACAGGACGAGCGAGAGCACCATCTTTCCCTCGAGGGTGGCGTTCGGCGAGACCTCGCTCAAGATGCTCGGAAGCGACAGGGTGTTGCCGTAGTACGCGTAGTCGAAGAGGAACCAGCTCCCCGCCGTGCCCAGCACCAGACGCCACATCGCCCGACTGGTGAAGAACTGACGGATGCTCATGAGCGTCCGCGTGGCGGGGGCGACGCTCGTCACGTCGATGATCCCATCGGAGAATCGGTGCAACTCCGCCGCGGCCTTGGCACTCGATCCCTTGACGTGCGCCTGGAACCGAGGGGACTCGGGCATGCGTGCGCGCAGGTAGATCACCGCGGCTGCCGGAACAGCACCGATCACGAGCAGGAGGCGCCACGTGAGCGTGGTGGCGATGCCCGACGAGAGGAGTGCCAGGCCCACCAGCGGCCCCACGATGAGACCGAGCGCCTGCATGGAGAAGACCAGACCGACGAGACGGCCGCGGTCCGCACGGTTGGAGTACTCGCTCATCAGGACGGCCGACACCGGGTAGTCGCCACCGATGCCGAGGCCGAGGACGAAGCGCGCCACGATCAGCACGACGACATTGGGAGCGAGCGACGACGCCACGGCGCCGACGATCATGATCACGGCGACCGCGGTGTAGACGGACTTGCGACCCACCACGTCGGCCAGGCGTCCGAAGGACATCGCCCCCACGAAGGCGCCGAGGATTGCCGCACCGGTCACCCAGCTGGTCATGGTCGTCGACAGCGACCACTGCGTCTGGACCAGAGCGGCAACCGTCCCGATCACGAAGAGGTCGTAAGCGTCGGTGAAGAAGCCCATCCCCGAGATCACGACGGCGCGGCGGTGGAAGCGGCTGGTGGGCGCGTTGTCGAGGAGCTGGCCAATGGTCGGTACCGCCGGCTCGAAATTTGGCTCACTCACGCTCTGCTGTGCGAACGACACGACGTACCGCCTCTCTCACTCGTCCCCTGCAGTGTCTCGCCGTCGAGTTGCCGTCAGATGAGGGACGGGTGAACGGAAGGTGAACGGGGCGTGAAAGTCACCTGAACGAGGAGACGAGGCGACTCTGAGCCGGTCCAGACGGTGCCGGTAGCCTGGAGGGCCGAAGCACGAGGAGACACGGTGTTCGAGATCCGCCAGTACGACGTCGACGTTTCGGCACCGCCCATCACTGACGAGGAGCTGCGACGCCGCTGGGGTCAGTTCCACGCCAACATCCGGATGGTCTCGGCCAGCCGCTGGCGCCAGACGATCGGCCGTCTGCTGGGTGATGAGACGTGGCGCTACCGGGCCGCGCGCCTGGTGGGCCGACCGGTGCTGCGCATCGTGCGCCGGGTGCGCGGCACGCGCAAGCGGCCCCCCACCACGATCGTGGAGACCGTCGAGCCCGACGAGTCCTACTTCCCCATCAACTACCGGCCCCACCTGCTCGAGCGCCCGGTGCGCAGCCTGGAGGCCCAGCGCGACAGCCAGTCGACCGTGCTGCGGATCGACGAGTCCGCCCGCGACGCGCGCGCCGAGATCGAGCGCCTGAACCGTGAGCTGGCGGACGTTCGCACGACCTGGGTCATCCTGGCCGACCAGGCCGACGCACCCGGAGACGCGATCTTCGCCGCCGAGGCTTTGGCGACGGTCGCCGAGCCCGACGCCGACGTCGTGTTCGCCGACGAGTTCTGGCCCACCGCCCACCAGCCATCCCTCAAGAGCCCCGCCGTCGGCTACCACACCCTGCTCAGCTACAACTGCGTGGGCCGGCCGGCGCTGGTGCGCGTTGCGCGCCTGCGCGAGGTCGGAGGCTTCGACGTCGCAGCCGGGTGGGCCTTCGAGCACGACCTGTTCTTGCGCCTGCACGAGGCGGGCGCCGTCTTCCAGCACCTGCCGCATCTGGTGATCGGTGGTCGCCCCGCATTCACGGCGACGCGCGAGCACCTGGACTCCGACACGGTGGCCGTGGTCACCCAGGCCCTGGAGCGACGCGACTGGACCGGCACGGTCGTCCCCGGCGATCTGCCCGGGACCACCCGGTGGCGCACAACCGTGCCCCAGCCCGCCCCCTCGATCGACATCCTGATCCCGACCCGCGACCGCGTCGACCTGGTCCGGCGCTGTGTGGACTCGATCCGCGAGCGCACGACCTACCCCAACTACCGCATCGTGATCCTGGACAACGACTCGATCCAGCCCGAGTCCCTGGCCTACTTCACCGACGAGGGCTTCCCCGTGGTGCCCTGCCCGGGTCCCTTCAACTACGCCCACATCGTCAACCGTGGCGTCGCCGCGGCCGAGGCCGAGTACGTCGTCACGCTCAACAACGACACCGTCATCGTCACGCCTGACTGGCTCGAGCGCATGGTGGCCCTGGCCGCGCTCGACGACGTCGGGTTCGTGGGCGCGTGCCTGCTGGACGCAGACGGTCGGCGCGAGCACGAGGGCATCGTGATCACCCCGTACCCCCAGCACCTGCGCACCGACTCGAACTACCCGGTGACCAACCAGTACTCGGTGTCGGTGCGCGACGTCGCGGCGGTCACGGGTGCCGTGCAGATGGTGCGACGCGACTGGTGGAACGGGCTCGGGGGCATGGACGAGGACCTGGCCGTCGTCATGAACGACGTGGACATCTGCCTGCGTTCCCTCGTCGCGGGCCGGGCCGTCGTCTTCGACCCCGACGTGCGGCTCTACCATCACGTCAGCTCGTCACGAGGCACCCTCGACCCCCTGGTCGACCGCAACCGCTTCATCCGGCGCTGGGACATCTTCGGTTCGTTCAAAGATCCCTACTTCTCCGAGTCGCTCCTGCTACTCGGCGAGACGATGTACTACCGCTTCCGCTAGTCCACCGAACCCCCACGGCAGGCTTGGCTAGCCTGGTCCGGTGCCCGCCTGGCGACAACGCATCACAGATCTGAACCGCCGCCTGCCCGCGTGGACGTGGCCCGCCGTCATCATCGGGGTGGCGGTCATCCTGGCCAACTTCATGTACACCTTCGGACTGGCGAGCAACGATCCGATCAGCTACACGTCGGGAATCGCCCAGACGGTCTGCCGCGTGACCTGCGGACGCCCCGCGATCGACCCCAACATCGGCTTCATCACCCAGCCCCTCGGCCACCTGTCGGCCATGGACCTCCTGCACGGTCACCTGCCGTGGTGGAACTACTTCGAGGGCCTCGGCCAGCCCCTGGCCGGGGAGATGCAGGCCGCGTCACTCCTGCCCCTGACCCTCCTGTTCGGCACACCGCTGGGGCTGCTCGGGTTCCACCTCGTCCTCGAGTTCATCGCCGGCCTGGCCACGTACTTCCTCGGCCGCCGCCTCGGGATGTCCACCGTGGCCGCCACCGGCATCGGCATCGTCTTCGCGCTCAACGGCACCTTCGCCTGGATGGGCAACGCGGTGCTCAACCCCGTCGCCTTCCTGCCCCTCATGGTGCTGGGCGTCGAGATGGCCTACGGGGACCTCGACAGCGGTCGGCGGCGCGGGTGGTACCTGCTCGCACTGGCCCTGGCGCTGTCGATCTACGCGGGATTCCCCGAGGTGGCCTTCCTCGACGCCCTCTTCGTGGTCGTGTGGGCGGCGGTCCGCCTCTTCGCCCTCCCGCGGCCGCGGCGCTGGCTGGCCGCGCGCCACATCGCCTACGGCGGGGCTCTGGGGGTCCTCCTCTCGCTCCCGGTCGTCGTCGCGTTCCTCGACTTCTTACACGTGGCCCGGATCGGCGGGCACATCGCCACCGTCGATGGCACCGCGGCCATCCCGCACGCGTCTCTGGCGATGTTCCTGGACCCCTACATCTACGGGACGATCTTCTCCAACCACAACCAGCAGGTGACCAATTCCTGGGGCACCATCGGTGGCTACCTGCTCGCGGGCACCACGACCCTCGCCCTCCTGGGCCTCCTCGGGCGGCGCCTGCGGCCGCTGCGCATCGCGCTGGCCGCCTGGTTCGCCCTGTCCATGGGCGCGATGCTCAACGTTTTCCATGTGCGCTCGCTGTGGAACGTGATCCCCTACGTCAAGCAGATCGCCTTCTCGCGTTACGACATGGCCACCTTGGAGCTATCGGTGGTGGTGCTGGCCGGCTTGGCGATCACTGATCTCGTCACCTCGAAGATGGCTCGCCGCCTGTTCTTCGTCACGACCCCGATCGGCGGACTCCTGCTGTTGTGGTCCGCGCTCGCCGGCCACGCGGGCAATGAGGGCTACCTGGTGACCCACCGGGACCGCATCATCTTCTTCGGACTCCACGCCCTGCCCTTCATCGCGGTGGCCCTCATCCTGGCGGCCGGCTTCCTGACGCGGTTCCGCTGGGCGCCCCTGGTGCTGGTCACGCTGCTCGCTGGAGAGGCCGCCCTCACCTATCTCGTCCCCACCGCCGAGGCGCCCGCATCGGTCACGGTGGACCAGGCACCCATCACCTACCTGCAGCAGCACATCGGGCGCGCCCGTTTCCTCGACTTCGAGGTGCTGTATCCCAACTGGGGCTCCCAGTACAACCTGCCCGAGCTCAACGCCATCGACCTGCCGTTCCCGGCCGCTTTCGCGAAGTACATCACCACGTCCCTCAATCCCGCCATCTCGCCGGCCCGCCACTTCCTGGCCAAGGGCGGTATCGGCGGCATCGTGCAGCAAGAGCAGGCCCTCGTCGCGCACCTGGCCTCCTACCGGGCGGCCGACGTGCGCTACCTGGTGTTCCCCGTTGGCGTCACGCCGCTGCCCACCTTGACCAAGATCGGCGTGCGCGAGGTCTTCGCCGACCAGCAGGTGGGCATCTACAGCCTGCCCGGATCCACACCGTTCTTCTCCAGCTCCACCGCCGGGTGCACCGTCACCGGAACGGGCTTCGCGCACGCCACCGTGACCTGCGCGCATCCGGGCACGGTCGTGCGCAGCGAGCTGATGATGGCCGGTTGGCACGCGACCGTCAACGGCCAGTCGGCGGCCATCGGCACCCTCGACGGCGTCTACCAGACCGTGGCCGTGCCCGCGGGGACCTCGAAGCTGGCGTTCTCCTTCCTGCCGCGCCACGAGGAGGCCGCCGGAGCCGGCTTCGCCCTCGCCGTGCTCGTCATGATCGGACTGCCCCTCGCTGATCGGTGGCGCCGCCGGCGCCCCGGCCGCCACGCGCCACGCCACGCCGCCTGAGCTAGCGCGACCGCCCTACCAGGGTTGGGGGGCGCCGGGCGTGCGCGTCGCGTAGAGCGCGAAGAAGTCCTTGGTGCTCACTGCCAGGTACCGCGTCGAGATCTGGTTCGGATTCGGCGTCTGCATCAGCGGGCGGGCGGCTCCGGGTCCGCCGTAGGTGATCAGCACGGGCCACTCGGGGTTGATGTCGAGTTCCATGGCCCGCACGCAGTGCAGCTGCACCATGAGCGTGGCGAGCATCGCTGACGTGAGTCCGGGCGCGGCCGCGTAGACCAGGTTGCCCGACGCGTCGACCCCCAGGGCCGAGCGCCACACGGCCGGAGCCCCGTACAGGGTCACGCCCCAGGCGGCGTTGTCGGCGCTGGCGGGCGTCGGGCGACCGGCCGCCACCAGCAGCGGGAGGTTCTGGCGCGCGAGGACCACGGTGGCCGGCGGGCGCGGCCCGCCGGTCCAGGTGATGACGTCGACACGCCCGGTGCGGTAGCGCACGACGGTCGCCAGTCCCCGGCGCATCGGGGCGTAGAGCGTCTGGTGGGCGAAGAAGCCTCCCGCAGCGTCGACCTCGTAGAACCCGCCGTTGAAGGTGGCGAGGAGGCTTCGCCGCGCTTGCGGCGGAACCATCTCGGGCCCGCGGTCCAGGACCGACGGGCCCGGCACCTTGTAGCCCGGGTAGAGCCCGAGCAGCGTCGAGCGGGCATTGAACCACGCCGCGGTGGCCACGATCGACGACTGGGATGACCAGGGACGCCACGTGGCAACGAGGACGGACGCGGACGAGGCCCACGTGTCGGCCGGGTGCCAGGGCGTACAGCGCACGTGGCCCGCCCACACCACGCACACGGGGGCGGGAACGCGGGGACGCGCCGACGCCGCGAGGGGCGCGCCGACGGTGAGCGTCAGGGCTCCGACGCTGAGCGCCGCCAGGAGCCGTCGGGGGCGCACGAGCACGGCGACCATTCTACGAAGTGCGCCGATCCCGTCGGTCGCGCCGGTCGCTGCGATACCGTCATCGCGGAGGACAGCATGCCGGAGAACTTCGCATCACGCACCGAGGCCGCGCCCGGGCGCGCAGCCGAGCGACGCCTGGGTGTCACCATCCCCTTCGACGGTGTGTCGCTGCCCGAGCACCGCGGCTGGTTCGCCCGCCTGGCCGACTTGGGCTACACCGACGTGTGGTCGAGCGAGGTCGACGGGTCCGACGGCTTCACGCCGCTCGCCCTGGCCGCGGCCTGGGAGCCCCGCTTGAACCTCGGCCTGGCCATCGCCCCGGTGTTCACACGGGGACCCGCGCTGCTCGCCATGTCCATCGCGGCCCTGGCCGAGATGGCGGGCGATCGGCTGACGATCGGCCTGGGGGCCTCCAGTGCCCCGGTGGTCGAGCGCTGGAACGGGATCGCCTACCAGCACCCCTACGCCCGCACCCGCGACGTCCTCCACATCGTCCAGCGCGCCCTGGCCGGCGAGCGCGTCGACGCGGAGCTCGAGACGCTCACCGTGCGCGGATTCCGGCTCAGCCGGCCGGTGGCGACGCGGCCGCGGCTGATCCTGGGGGCCCTGCGGCCCGGGATGCTGCACCTGGCCCGCGACGAGGCCGACGGCGCCGTGCTGAACTGGCTGAGCGCCACCGACGTCGGCCGCGTCCGCCAGGAACTGGGTGACTCCCTCGTCGCCGCGCGGCTCTTCGTGATCCCGACCGCCGACGCCGAACGTGCGCGAACCCTGGCCCGACGCATGATCGCGGCGTACCTGACCGTGCCGGCCTACGCCGACTTCCACCGCTGGCTCGGGCGCGGACCCCAGCTCGAGCCCATGTGGGCTGCATGGGCGGCGGGCGACCGGGCCGGGGCCAACGCGGCCATTCCCGACCAGGTCGTCGACGAGCTGATCATCCACGGTCCGGCCGAGGCCTGCCGCGAGCACATCGCGCGCTACCAGGACGCCGGCGTCGACGTCGCGGTGCTGGCGATCATCTCGCCGCCCGACGACTTGCCCGAGGCCGTCGCCCGTCTGGCCCCGCGCTGAGCGCGGCCCACTTTCCTACACTGGAGGGGGAGGTGGACATGGTTGCAGGCGAGCACCAGGAGCGGGCGGCGGTGCGCATCGGGGTCGTCGACACGATGTTCGCGCGCTACGACATGGGAGCGGCCGCGCGGGCCGAACTGGCCGAGTGCCCGGGTCACGGCGAGGACTTCGTGGTCGTCTCGCGCACGGTGCCCGGCTTCAAGGATCTCGCGGTGGCGGCCAAGCAGCTCATCGAGCGCGACGGCTGCGCCATCGTGGTCGCCCTGGGGATGCCGGGCCGGGCCCCGATCGACAAGCAGTGCGCCCACGAGGCCTCCCAGGGCATCATGCAGGCGCAGCTCATGACCTCGACGCCCATCCTCGAGGTCTTCGTGCACGAGGACGAGGCCGAGGACCCGGCCGTCTTGGCCCAGGTCTTCGAGAACCGCTCGCGCAAGCACGCGCGCAACGCCTACTGGATGCTCTTCGAACCCGAGCAGCTCCAGCGCCGGGCGGGCCAGGGCGTGCGCCAGGGCTTCGATGACGCCGGGCCGCTGCCGGTGGGCGAGTTTCAGTAGTATCGCCGGGTAACCATCCAGTAACATCACCGGGTAACCAACCGGTAACCGAGGAGTGACATGCCAGAAGCCGTGATCGTCGCCACCGGACGCAGCCCCATTGGACGCGCCTTCAAGGGGTCACTGGTGGACGTGCGGCCCGATGACCTGACCGCCCACGTGGTGCGCGAGGTCCTGGCCAAGGTCCCCCAGCTCGACCCGACGACGATCGAGGACGTCATCGTCGGCTGCGGCGAGCCCGCGGGCGAGTCCGGGTTCAACCTGGCGCGCGTGGTCGCGATCCTCGCGGGCCTCGACCGGGTTCCCGGCGTGACGGTCAATCGCTACTGCTCCTCGTCCCTCCAGGCGATCCGCATGGCGGCCCACGCCATCCGGGCCGGCGAAGGCGACGTCTTCGTGGCCGCGGGCGTCGAGACGGTCTCGCGCTTCGGCAACGGCACATCCGACTTGCCCGCCGCCATGAACCCGCTGTTCGCCGAGGCCATCGCCCGTTCGACGGCGCGCGCGACCGGGGTCGGCGATCCCTGGACGGCGGCGGCCGGCCTGCCCGACGTCTACATCGCCATGGGCCAGACGGCCGAGAACGTCGCCGAGCTCGAGGGAGTCTCGCGCACCGAGATGGACGAGTACGCGCTGCGCAGCCAGGAGCTGGCGGTGGCCAGCCAGGCCAACGGGTTCTTCGAGCGCGAGATCATCCCGGTCACCCTGCCGGACGGGCGCGTCGTGAACCGTGACGACGGCCCCCGCGCTGACACCAGCCTGGAGAAGCTGGCGACCCTGGCCCCGGTATTCAAGCCGGGCGGCACGGTCACCGCTGGCAACAGCTGCCCCCTCAACGACGGGGCCGCGGCCGTCATCGTCATGAGCGACACCCGGGCGCGTGAGCTCGGGATCACTCCCCTGGCCCGCATCGTCTCCAGCGGCGTGAGCGCCCTCAACCCCGAGATCATGGGCCTCGGACCAGTGGAGGCGTCCCGGCAGGCGCTGACCCGCGCTGGCCTGACCATGGACCAGATCGACCTCGTGGAGATCAATGAGGCCTTCGCGGCGCAGGTCCTGCCCAGCGCGCGCCACCTGGACATCCCGCTCGAGAAGCTCAACGTCAACGGCGGCGCCATCGCGCTCGGTCACCCCTTCGGCATGACCGGCGCGCGCATCATGACCACCCTGATCAACGGCCTCGAGGACCGCGGCGCACGGTACGGACTCGAGACGATGTGCGTGGGCGGGGGCCAGGGCATGGCCATGATCGTGGAGCGGCTCAGCTAGTCACGCGGCGCGCCGGTGCGCACCGCGCCCGGGTCCCCGACGAGGCGCGCGTGCTCGGCGTCATCGGCGGAGGTGGCCTCGTCGGGCAGCAGGACGGGGATGCCGTCGCTCACGGCGTAGACCAGGCGGCGGCGGGGGTTGTAGAGGACGCCGGCAGCCTCCACGTATAAGAGCTCCCCGTGGTCCACGGGGTCCACGAGCAGCTCGATCAGCAGCGGGTCCAGGCTCACCGGGCCTCCTCGATCATCGCTTGCACCTCGGCCAGATGGCGCGCACACGACTCCTCGTCCGCGGCCTCCACGTTGACGCGCAAGAGCGGCTCGGTGTTCGAGGGGCGAAGGTTGAACCACCACGCGCCCATGTCGACGGTGAGCCCGTCGAGCTCGTCGATCATGGCTCCCTCAGCGGCCAGCCGTTCGCGCACGCGTCCCAGGACGGCCGCGGGGTCACCCACCTGGCTGTTGTGCTCACCCGAGGCGGCGTAGCGCTGGAACGGAGCCGCCACGGTCGAGAGGGGGTCGGTCCCGCGGCTCAGGAGCTCGAGCACGATCAGGGCCGTGATGACGCCCGAGTCGGCCCGGAAGTTGTCGCGGTAGTAGTAGTGGCCCGAGTGCTCACCGCCGAAGACCGCACCGGTCTGGGCCATCACCTGCTTGATGAACGAGTGCCCCACCCGCGTGCGAACGCCGACGCCCCCGTGTTCGGCGATCACCTCGGGGACGGTGCGCGAGCAGATCAGGTTGAACAAGACGGTCTCGCCCGGATGCCGGTCCAGCAGCGACGCGGCCACCAGGGCGGTGGTCGTCGAGCCACTGATCACCCCGCCGCGCTCGTCGACCAGGAACACGCGGTCGGCGTCACCGTCGAAGGCGAGACCCACATCAGCCCCGGTCTCGCGCACGCGACGCTGCAGGTCGACGAGGTTCGCCGGGTTGATCGGATCGGCGGGATGGTTGGGGAACGTCCCGTCCAGCTCTGGATACAGGACGTCGAGCTCGACGGGCAGATTGGCGAACACACGCGGCGCGACGAGTGCCCCCATGCCGTTGGCCACGTCGGCGACCACGCGCAGGGGTCGCAGCGCCGCGACATCGATGAAGGAGTGCACGTGTTCCACCCAGGCAGGCCACAGGTCGGCCTGAACACGCGCGGCGCGGGCCGGGGCCAGGGGTTCGCCGACGTGATCGCGAACCTCCTCGGCGATGTCGCCCAGGCCCGACTCGATCCCGATGGGGCGCGCCGCGGGGCCACAGAGCTTGATCCCGTTGTAGACCGCCGGGTTGTGCGACGCCGTGAACATGGCGCCCGGTGCGTCGAGGTGGCCCGATGCGAAGTAGAGCAGGTCCGTGGAGATCACGCCGATGTCGACGACCTCGGTGCCCTCGCTGCGCGCACCGTCGCTGAAGGCGGCCACCAAGCTCGGGCCCGAGGGACGCATGTCCCGCCCCACGACGATCCTCGGCGCCCCCTGCTGGCGTGCGAAGGCCCGCCCGACGGCAGCGGCTACCGCCTCGTCTAGCTGGTCGGGGTAGGTGCCGCGGACGTCGTAGGCCTTGAAGATGGCACCTAGGTCCACGGCCGCCATGCTATCCATGCGCTGGCTGGCGCCGGCGAGTCCGGCGGCGGCGCCAGGCAAAGAACGCCACCACGATGCCGAGGGCCACGGTCACCTCGGACACCAGTGCACCGATGCGATTCGCCGAGGTCGTCCCGTAGACCAGCGTGACCTCGTGGGACGTCGGGACGACGATCATGAGGTTGGGACTCGCTCGGTAGGGCCCCTCGGCACCTTGCGCGTGCCAGCGCGGGTAGTAGGAGACCTTGACGAGCGTCGGCACGCCGATCCGGCTCACGTGGAACGAGAGAGACTGGAGGCCCACGCGGACGTTCGTGACCTGCTCGTGGGGCAGCGCCGCCGTCGCCGGCAGCTGGCTGAGCGAAGCGACGTGGGGCCACGACGCCGGCCCCGCCGCGGTCGCCTCCACGGACCAGTCGTTCGGCGTCGTCCACCACCTCACGTTGGCCGCCAGCCACGCCGTCCGGCCGCCGATGCCGGCCACGACCACTGGCGTGTGCACCAGGCCCGCCACCATGGGGCTGTGGCGCACCAGGTAGATGCGCCAGCGCACGCCCGGCGCCGGCCACGCCCGTGTCTGGGCGACGAACTGGAGCTGGGGGTCGCCGTTCGCCTCGGTCACGGCCAGGGGCGAGAAAGCGATGTAGTAGCGGACCCCGAGCTGCTGGAGGTGGGTCACGCCAAGCGGCACGTCGAGGGGGCCGTAGGGCAGCCCCACCTGGGGGTCGCTGGGCTGCGAGCTCAGTGCCGCCTGGTCCAAGAAGTGGTACGGCGTGGTGGCCGACGACTCGAAGAACAGCCCCTCCATCGAGTCGACGCAGTTGTTGGTCCAGTACGGCAGGAGCATCAGCGCCATCGTCGTGCCGAAGCGGCTCTCGGAAGGCGCGTACTCCCACATCGCGCGCCCGCACCCGTAGCGGCCCGCGACCCGTGCCATGGTCGTCATCAGGCCGTGGTACTCGGGCCAGGCGGCCTTGCCCTGATAGCCCGAGTAGTTCCACTGCGCCCAGCTGGTGACTTGGTTCCCGCCAGTCGCGAGACCGAGCGCCGAAGCAGTCGTGGGGATCAGCCCCGGCAGGGTCGAGGCCAGGCCGAGCACGATGACGGCCACGCTCGCTACCATCGCCCGCCCGAACGTGCGAGACGTCGCGGGAGGTGCGTCCCCCTCGACCGGCCCGGCGCCTTCCTCACTCGTCCCGGCGCCTTCCTCGACCGTCCCGGCGCTCTCCTCGAGCGTGACACCGACGGCAGCGGGCGCACTCGCGTCGGCCACGGGCTCCGCGACGACCGCATCAGGAGCGACGATGCCGGCATCGTCCGCGACGACGCCGGCATCAGTGGCGTCGTCGGCAGGGAGACGAGCCGCATCGGCGAGCGGCTCGAGGTCCGCGCCTCCGGCCTCCGCCACAGCTTGCGACGCAAGTTCGGTCCCACCGCCCGTTGGGCGGGTGACCCCCCGGGCCCGCGCCACCCAGCGCGCCAGCGGCCAGCCGATCAGCCAACCGGCCAGCAGGTGGATCCCGATGAACCAGAACGGGACGAGGCGCTGGTTCCAGATCACGCTCTGGGGATCGATGACGAAGGCGAGGAGTGACAGAGCCGTGAGGGCGGTCAGGGTCACGCCGAGCCGGTCACGCCACACGATGGCCACCACGGCACCGAGCGCCGCCGCCACGATCACCCACCGGTCGCCCGCTGGCGAGCCGGTCGACGTGTACCAGCCGAGTGCGCTGAAGATGGCGTGGAGGCTCGACACGCTCACGTTCGAGTAACCCATCGAGTCCGTGTAGGCCTGGCTGGTCGCGAAGGGCAGCAACCACCACGCGGTCAGCCCCGCGCCCAGCAAGCCGGCGCCCACGACGAAGCGCAGCGGCCGGGTCGCATCACCCACGGGACGCGGCTCGTGGGGGTCGACCCACCCGCGCCGGGCGCCCCACTCGACGACCAGGACCACGCCACTGGCTACGACCACCCAGAAGAACGGCAGGACGTGCGCCAGCAGGGTGCCCGCGAGACCCAGGGCCGCGAGCCAGTAGCCGCGACCGGTCCGCACACCTCGCGCGAACAGGCCGATCGTCACCAGCGCCAGGGCCAGGGACAGCGAGAAGGCGTACTCGCCCGCCATCGTCGAGAACAGGTTGCCGCCGTCGATGGTGAAGGAGGCGTCGAACAGGAAGGGCAGCGTCGCCATCGCGAGCGCCGCGGGCACCGGGCGCGGTGCCCGGAAGAGGCGCCCCATCAGGTAGGCGCCAACCGGCAACAGCAGCGAGCCGAGGATCGTGGCCAGCTTGAAGGCGACGGCGGCGTTAATGACGTAGCTGGCCCACAGGGCCAGAACGTCGGGCAGGACGAAGTAGTAGGTGTAGGCGGGCATGCCGGCGAACCATCCGGGATACCAGGGCGTGAGCCCGAAGGGATCACCCAGGCTGCGCAGGTAGGCCGGCAGGGCCAGGTGCGCGCCCGTGTCACCACCGGTGATGGTGCTCGTGGAGACCAGGAGCGCAGGATGCACCGACCACAGCGTCACGACGATCACCGCACCGATCGCGATGACGTCGAGCCAGGCCAGGGGACGCCGCGACATCAGTGGACCCTCTGGGCGACCAGTGCCCCCACCGCGACGGCGTTGAACGACAGATGGGTCAGGGCACTGGGCACCAGGCGCCGGGTGCGCAGGGCCACGACCGCGAGCACGACTCCGAGGGCTGCCAGACCGGCGAACTGGGTCGGCTCGCCGTGAGCCAGCGCGAAGGCCACCGCGCTCACGACCACGGCGAGGGTCGTGGCCAGAAGGCCGCGCCGGCGCCCGAAGAGGTCACGCAAGCCACGCAGCAGGACCCCGCGGAAGAACCACTCCTCGATGAGGGGCGCGCCCACGGTGGTCAGCACGGCCAGGAGCACGAAGCCGGCTCCGCTGGTCGCGCCGAAGAGGCGCGTCTCGGGTCGGCCGAGGTGCCGCACGTGGAAGGGACGGTAGGCCAGCTCCACAGCAAACTGGGCGACCACTCCGAGCACGATGAACCACGCGTCCGAGGCGCGCGGTCGCCACTGGGCCGGCCAGGGCTGCAAGCCGCCCGCGCGGCGAGCAGCGACGATCGCCACGGCGAAGCCGCACCACAGGCCCACCAGGCTCGCCGTCGACGCCCACCACGGGTTGCGCGCGGCGTGGGCCAGCGCCGTCAGCCCGCCGGGGTACCCGGCGATGCCGGCCACGAGTCCCACGAGCACCGTCGCCACCGCCTGGCCGAGCACGAAGCCGCCCACCGCCCACGCCACCACGACGCCCGGGCGCGGGGACGGCGGCTCGGGTCTCTCCACGACTCCTTACGTTAATCTTCACCACTTCTCGGTCCCGTGCGAACTAGGGGTCAGCCCTGCCCTCTAGATTGGAAACGTGAGTGATTTCAACGAGCGACCCGGCTCTCGACGCCCCGGGCTCCCCGGCCAGCGCCAGATGACCCCGGAGTCGCGCCGGCGACTCGTCACGGTGGCCATCATCGTGTTCATCGTCGGGGTCCTCTTCATCCCGTCGCTGTTCCAGCACAAGACGGTTCGCGACGTCTCGTACTCCCAGCTCCTGAGCGACATCAAGGGCCAGAAGGTCGTCTCGGCCTCCATCAACAACTCCACCGGCGTCATCACGGGCCAGCTGTCCAATGGCGCCAACTACACGACGAATGGCCCGTCGCCCGCCATCTCCTCGGAGATCAACCTGCTGCGCTCCAACAGCGTCACGGTCACGTTCACCAACCCGTCCAGCTTCGCCGCGACCTTCCTGCCGTACCTGATCTGGATCGCGATCTTCGCCGGGTTCATGATCTTCGCGTCGCGCCAGGCCCGCGGGCAGATGAACGGCATGATGGCCGTGGGACGCAGCCGGGCCAAGCAGTTCAGCCAGGACCGCCAGCGCATCACCTTCGCCGACGTGGCTGGCTACCTCGGCGTCAAGCAGGAGATCAGTGAGGTCGTCGACTTCCTGAAGAACCCCGCGCGCTTCCGGGAGATCGGCGCGCTGATCCCCAAGGGACTGCTGCTCGTGGGCCCGCCGGGGACCGGCAAGACGATGTTCGCCCGCGCCGTGGCCGGAGAGGCCGGCGTGCCGTTCTTCTCGGTGTCGGGATCGGACTTCATGGAGATGTTCGTCGGCGTGGGGGCGAGCCGCGTGCGCGACCTGTTCAACACCGCCCGCAAGCAGTCTCCCGCGATCGTCTTCATCGACGAGATCGACTCCATCGGGCGCAAGCGCGGAGCCGGCCTGGGCGGCGGCCACGACGAGCGTGAGCAGACGCTGAACCAGATGCTGAGCGAGATGGACGGCTTCGACCAGAACGAGGGTGTCGTCGTGATCGCGGCGACGAACCGGCCCGACGTGCTCGACCCGGCCTTGCTGCGCCCCGGACGTTTCGACCGGCAGATCGTCGTGCCCCTGCCCGACATGGAAGAGCGGCTCCCCATCCTCCAGGTGCACACGCGCGGCAAACCCGTGGACCCGGGTGTCGACCTCCAGCTGGTCGCCCGCGGGACTCCGGGCATGAGTGGTGCCGACCTCGCGAATCTGGTCAACGAGGCCGCGCTGCACGCGGCGCGCCGACGCGCCGCGACGATCACCATGCAGGACTTCGAATCGGCGCGCGACCGGGTGATGATGGGCCAGGAGCGCGACACGATGGTGCTCAAGGAGGAGGAGCGCGCGCGCATCGCCTACCACGAGAGCGGACACGCACTTCTGGCCTACGTGCTCGACAAGACCGATCCGCTGCACAAGCTCACGATCATCCCCCGGGGCATGGCCCTGGGCGTGACCATGACGCTGCCCGAGGAAGACCGACACATCATGTCGCGCCAGCACCTCGAGGACTCCTTGTGCATGCGCATGGGCGGCCGCGTGGCCGAGCTCCTCGTGTACGGCGACCTGTCCACCGGGGCAGCCGACGACCTGCAGCGCAACACCGACCTGGCCCGCCGCATGGTGCGCGAGTGGGGCATGTCCAAGGAGTTGGGCCCCATGGCCTGGGGATCCAACAACCAGGTGTTCCTCGGCGAGGACTTGATGCACACGCGCGACTACTCGGACCACACCTCCAAGACCATCGACGACGAGGTCGAGCGCATCCTGCGCGAGCAGGAGGCCCGCGCCATCGAGGTGCTCACCCTGCACCGCCGCGGACTCGACGCGCTGACCCAGGCGCTGCTGGAGAACGAGACCATCGACGGCGAGGAGGCCGCGCGGCTGATCGACGAGGCCTTCGGCGAGCCGGTCCACCCGCGCCAGGCCAAGACGGTGAGCTCGCTCAACGGCTCGAGCACCCCGGCCCCCGTCGAGCCCGCCGCCGCTCCGGCACCGGCCCCGGCTCCCGTCGGGCCCGCCACCGCTCCGGCCCCCCGGTCCAGCGCGCTGCCGCCGCCCGCCCTACCCTCCGTGTAGCGGCGACACGACGACCACTCCGGCTGGTCGCGTGGGCAGGGTCGCGGACACGACCAGTTCGTCGCGCGGCGCGCGCACCAGCACGGTACGCCCCCGCAGGTGGTCCAGTTGCGGCGCGATGCGCCGCAGGCTGACGCTCTGCTCCCCCGGCACCGTCGCGTGGACCAGCACGTGGCCCGAGCTCACCGTGACCTCGAGGGGACGGGGCGACGTGTCGACGACCGCCACCGCGTCGAAGCCACGACCCGTGGCGTCACTGACCAGGTAGGCGCGACTGGGGACTCCCGGAGTGCTCACCAGCCACCCGCTCGTGTCACCGGTCACCAACGACGCGCTGATGGGAGCACCGGCACGCACGCGCACGTCGGCGTAGGCGTGAGCCGGGATCGCCGAGTTCGGGCTGATCGTGATGCGGCCCACGGAGAACGGGCCGACGTCGACCGACTGGGTGGGGACGCTGAAGCTCCCCAAGGTGATCGCAGCGTGCACCGCCACCGTTCCCGGGCCGGGGTTGGCGACCACGATCGCGGAGTCGGCGCCGCGCACGGTCGTCACCAGCGGCAGGGCCCACGTGCTGTGCGGCGCGGTGGCACCGGTGACGTAGGACACCAGGGAACCCACGCGCTCGACGCCGAGCACGCTGAGGGCACCGCGCAGCACTCGCAGGCGCAGGCCAACGGTGGCCTGGTCCACGATGCGCTTGGCCAGCGGGAGGGCCAGCACCGACTCGCCGGGGACCGACAGCCCCTGGTAGGCGGCAGGTGCCAGGAAGCCGGTTGCGGTCTCGGCCGTGAGATTGGCCACCGCGCCGGTGGGCAGCGGGTTGTATAAGACGAGCGTCGCGTGCGTGCTGACGGTCGTGGCCAGGCCCGTGGCATCCCACGACGTCACGCCGCTCGAAGCGCACGGCGCGCTCGCCCCGTCGGGGGCGACCGTTGAGGCCGTCACGCCGCCGCCGTCGACGATGGCGGTCACCCCGAACCACGAACCGGCCACGGTGGGGTGCACCGTCTGGGAGCGATGCGCGCCCAGGCGCACCGTGACCTGACGATGGCGACCCGGGATCGTCGAGTCCTCGCGCACCGCCACGGTGCGCGCGACGTCCGCCGAGTTCGTCAGGGTCACCCACGCCAGCCCGGGACCCGTGCCCAGCCCCCCGCAGAAGGTCGCGGTCGACTCGACGCCGGTCACCGTGATGCCGTTGGTGCTGGGACGCGGGTTGGTGGGCCGGATCAGCGTGGCTGCGACGCCCGTCGCCACGACGAGGGCCACGATCACCGGGGCCAGCCACCGCTTAGTCACGAGAATCCCGTTCGGCGCGGTGACCCGGTCGGCGCAGGCCGACGAGCCGCTCCAAGCGGCTGGCCCAGCCGAAGCCCAGCCACACCACGGCCCACAGGGCCAGCGTGAACAGGGCCAGGATGCCGTTCAAGGGGAACTGGCGCAGCACCAACTGGGCGGTGACCGGGCGCCCGTATCGGTTGATGGTGTAGCGCGGTGCCCAGCCGTCCACCGTGCCCCGCGTCGCGGCCCGCCCGTTGGCCTCCAAGGCGAAGGCTCCCGCCGGAGCGAGGCCCGCGACGATGGTCGAGCCCGCGGGCACCCTCCCCACGCCGAAGGTGGATCCGGTCAAGGAGCGATAGCCCGTCGGCGAGCTCGGATCGGCCACCGACACGAGACCGTGGAAGTCCTGGTTGGTGTAGATCGAGACGACCCGCGTGCGCAACGTGAGCGCGAGGTCGGTCTGGCGCAGCAGCGCCGTCGTCAGGGCCGCCGGGACGGGCCGGATCTGGGCTCGCTGTCCGGGCGAGCCCGGGGCCGCGGCGTCCATGACGACGACGGTCGAGATCCCCGCGGTCGCCAACAGTGACCCCAAGCGCACGGTGCGCTGGTGCACGGCCAGGGACACGGCCTGCAAGATCACGTCCGAGGTCCCCGAGTTGGGCGGGACGAACAGGGTGCTCCCGCCCGGCAGCCCGTTGGTGGACGTGGCAGCGGCGAGCCCGGGCTCGACGGTCCAGCCGGCCACGGGCAGGACCGAGGGGTCGCCGAGCCACAGAACCCGGAACCCCGAGGCGCCCACCGGCGCCAGGGCGTTCATCGACTCCGCGACCCCCGTGGGGGGCAGGTCGAAGCGTCCGCCGCCCAGAGCACCGAGGAAGGGCAGAGCGAGGGCCAGGATCGCGACGACGAGCGCGCCGGCCGACCACTGGCGCCAGCCGAAGCCGACGGTGCGCAGGTCCTCCTCGACGGCCGCCACCCCGAGACCCGCCAGCGCCGCCAGCACCAGGGCGTAGAGCGCCTCGAGGACGTCCAGGTTCGGGGTGAAGGATCCCAGCCAGTGGCGCGACGCCAGCGTCGCCAGGACCAGAGCCAGCGCGCCGACGGTGGCCAGGCGGCTGGCGACCACCCGGCGCGGGCCGCGCGTCACGGCGAGGCCGAGCACAGCGGCCGCCGGCAGGAGCCAGCCCCACCAGCTCTGGCCCATGCCCCCATCGGCGGCCCGCGCCAGATCGGCGAACGACGGCACCGACCACGGACCGCGCGCGGCGCCGAAGACGCCCAGGGCGCGACGACCCGCGAGCACGGTGTCGACCGTCAGGGGGAGGAGGAACACCGCGACCGAGCCGAGGACCGCACCCAGCTGGCGCCACGGTCGAGCGTGCCCGTCGTCGGGGGCCAGCCAGCGGGCCAGCATGACCCCGAGGAACACCACCACCACCGCCACGATCGTCGCGGGCGCCAAGGCACCCACGATGGCCGTCAGCATGACGAGGATCGTCCGCTGACCCGCCCGGGTCTGGCGCCAGCCGGGGTAGCCGAAGGCCACCGGCTCGCCGTAGGGAGCGGTGCGCACCCCGGGCACGTCGAGCACCTCGAGCACGCGCCGCACGAGGAACGGCAGCGCCGCCACGGCCGTCAGGACGTCGATGCGGCCCTGACCGATCATGGTCAGGCCGATCGGGCTGACCAGGGCGACGAAGCCAGCGACCAGGCGAGCGCGGTTGGAGACCACCCCGCGCACCAAGCGGCTGGTGCCGTAGGCGGCGAGAGGCACCGCGGCGACCAGGGCCAGGCGCGGCAGGATCCCCATCCGGCCCAAGACGAACGTGCCGGCCACACCCAGCACCCCGTAGCCGGGCATCCCCGGCGTCCCGGTGCCCACACCGGCGGGCGACCACGACGCGAAGAAGTGGCGCCAGGTCGTCCACCACGAGTCCAGGGGTGCCAGACGCCCCACCAGCGGCAGGTGCATCGCGACCAGGTTGCGGACTCCGATCAGCCAGGCCAGGGCCAGCAGCACCAGCAGTGCCATCTGGGACCGGTAGCCGGTCAGCCACGTGGCGGGGCCGCGAGCCGCGGCGACGTGGGACTCGACGTACTCGTCGAAGGCCTCGTCCTCGGCGAAGCCGGCCGCGAAGCCGACGCCGTCCTCCTCGCCCCCCTCTTCCAGGGGCTCTTCGGGCGGGAGGATCCCCCGGGCCCGGTCGAAGCCGTCGCGCACGAGCGTGTTGACGAAGCGGCGCGCCCGGTTGGCACCACCGACTTGCAGGCGCCGCAGGTCGCCGTCGCTCAAGACGACGTACGACGCGCGCCGGCGCCGGCGCTCGCGCACCCGGCGCCCGTTGCGCAGGATCCAGCGCCAAGAGCCCACGATCGCGCCGACGCGGTCGCCGTCGCGTCCCAGAGCGGCGATGACCAGCTCGGCGATGTCGAAGACCAGCTGGGTGACGAGGGTCAGGACGGTCTCGAACAGCCCCCAGCCGGTGGCGGCCACCAGCAGGCGGTGGCGCCGCTGCAGGTCCTGGCGCGACGCCCGGCGGGTGCCCACCGCCGTGACCGGGCGCTCACCGGCCGCGATGGACTCGCGGTGCGCGACCCGGGCCGCGGGCGCCACGACGATGCGCGCCCCGGCGAGCTGGGCGCGCCAGCAGAAGTCGAGATCCTCTCCCAGGGCGGGGATCAGGGGGTCGAAGCCCTGCAGGGCGACGAACAGGTCGGCGCGCACCAACGTCACGCCCCCGGGCGCCACGAACACGTCGCGCTCGAGGTCCTGCTGCCCGTCGTCGATCTCGCCGGGCTGGACGCGTTCGCGCACCACGCCGTAGCGGTCGCTCGTCTGGCCCACGTGCAGGAGCGTCACCGGGTCGTCGTAGGCGACCACCTTGGGCGTCAGCACGCCGGCATTGGTGCGGAATGCGGCCTCGACCAGCTGGCGCACCGCATCGGGGTCGAGGCGCACGTCATCGTGGCAGAACAGGTAGAAGGTGGCCCCCTCGACGGCGAGCACCGCGTCGTTGCACGCCGCGGCGAACCCGCGGTTCTCGGGCAGCACCCGCACGAACGCCGCTGGCGCCACCGCGGCCACCCGTGCGGCCACGCCCTCGGCATCGCCGTTGGCCACGACCAAGATGCTGAGCTCGCCGTAGTCCTGGTCGACGAGCGAGGCCAGGGTCACCTCAAGGTACGGGCTCGGAGCGCAGGCCACGACGACGGCCACCACAGCCGGGGCGCGCGTTTCCATCCTCGCCAGGCTAGTTGGTCGCCCCGTCGGGCCCGAGGCGCGTGGCGACGTCGGCGATCACGTCCGACAGCGTCGTGGCCAGCGCGATGCGCGGGTGCCAGCCGGTCGCACCGTGGAGCCGTCGCGGGTCGCCCCGCGTCACCGGGATCTCGAGCGGCCGCACCAATTCGGGGTCGCGCACGAAGCGCGCCGCCGGGTAGATCTGCTCGGCCAGCCAGCCCGCCAGGTCGGCGATGGCCACGTCGCGGCCCGACGCGACGTTGTAGGCCTCCCCGCTGCGACCCAGGAGCGCTGCCAGGCGATAGGCGCGCACGACGTCGCGCACGTCGGCCACGTCGCGGCGCGCTGACAGGTCCCCGACCGCGACCTCGGGTCGCTGCGCGGCGCGCGCGCGCAGCAGTCGCGCGCTGAGGGCCGCCACGACGAAGTCCAGCGACTGGCCCGGACCGACGTGAGTGAAGGGCCGCACGATCACCACGCGCAGGCCCCGGCCGGCGGCCTCGCGACCCAGGCGCTCGGCCTCCACCTTGGAGCGCGCGTACGGGGTGCGAGGATCGAGCACCCGATCCTCGCCGCTGGGCAGCTCGGCCTCGGGGACCGCTCCGTAGACCTCGCCCGAACTGACGAGGACCACCGTGGCCGTGGGCGCATGACGCTCGGCGGCCGCCAGGACGCTGGCGGTGCCCACGACGTTGGCCCGCGTGAAGGCCGCCGGCCGCCGCCACGACTCCCCCACGTGCGTGCGGGCCGCCAGGTGGTACACGGCTTCGGGATGCTCTTCGGCCAGGGCCCGTTCGAGCGCTGGGCGGTCCGTGACGTCGACCTCCCGTCCGAGCGCGCACACCTCGTCGCCCTCGGCGCGCAGGTGCGCTACCAGGTGGCGGCCGGCGAAGCCGCCGGCCCCCGTGACGAGCGCCCTCACGGGGCGCTGGCCTCGGCCATCTGGTACGCCCGCCGGTGCGCGCGCAGCGAGCGCTCCCACGTGTAGGTCTGGGCCTGGGCGACGCCGCGCTCTCCCACCCGTGCGCGCTCGGTGTCGTCGAGGCGTGTCAGGCGCTCCAGGGACGCGGCCAGTGCCGCCACGTCGCCGACGGGGCTGAGCGCCGCCGCCGACCCCGCCACCTCGGCCATGACCGTGCCCGCCGTGGTCGCGACGGGTGCCCCGCAGGCCAGCGCCTCGAGCACCGGCAGGCCGAACCCCTCGGCCCGCGACGGGTAGGCGACGGCGCGGGCACCGCGCAGCAGCGCAGGCAGCAGCTCGTCGGCGACGTAGCCCAGCCGGACGATGCGCTCGCGCAGCGGATGTGACGCCAGGGCGGCTTCGAGGGCATCGCCGTGCCACCCGCGCTGGCCCACCAGCCACAGCTCGAGATCCGGGTCGACCCGGCCCACCTCGGCGAAGGCCGCGAGCAGCACGTCGACCCCCTTGCGCGGCTCGAGCGTCCCCACGAAGAGCACGTAGGGGCGACGCCGGTCGAGGTGGCTGGCGGCCCACACCGCCTCGTCGTCACCGCGGGGGCAGAATCTCTCGAGGTCCACGCCGTGGGGGGCCACCACCACGGGGGCGTGCTCGCCGACGACCTCGTCGAGACGCGCCGCGGTCCAGTCGCTGACCGCGATCAGGACGGCGGCGTGGCGGGCCGCGTACACGATGGCGTGCTGGAAGAACCGCACCTTGGCCCGCTCGTGGTACTGGGGGTGCGTGAACAGTGTCAGGTCGTGGATGGTCACCACCACCGGGAGTGGCGCGCCCCGGGGCATCGTGTAGTGGGGTCCGTGCCACACGTCGAGGCCCCGCAGCAGCGGTGCGCGGCCGAGGAGCGTCCCCTCGTAGGCCAGGCGCAGCGGGCGGGACGTCGGCACCAGTTCGCGCACGCTCGCGCTCGACCAGGAGCGCCAGCGCTCGCCGTCTCCGCGCCGCGCCGCAAGCGTGACCTCGGTGCCGTCCTCCGGCAGGCGCCGGGCCAGCTCGACGATGTAACGGCCGGCACCAGCGACGCGGTCGGGGACCGCCGAGACGTCCAGGCCGAGCCGCATCACCAGCCCGCCAAGTGGTCGAGGGCGCACTGGTGCCACGTCAGGTCGGCCACCGAGGCTCGGCGGGCCTCGCGGCCCGCGGACCCGCGCGCCGCCGCCGCCACGAGCCCGGCCGCGATGGCGTCCACGTCGAGCGGGTCGACGAGCACCGCCTCGGGATTGGCGGCCACCGACGGCGTGGTCGCCGAGGCCACGACGGGCGCGCCCGCCCGCAGGGCCTCGATGGGCGGGAGCCCCCATCCCTCGTCGAGGGGGACGTAGGCGACGACCGTCGCCACGGCGAGCAACCCGAGGACCCACGACCGCGGCAACTCACCGAGCACCCGGGCGTCACCGGTGTCCACCGCGCCCCAGCCGGCCGGCCCGACCAGCACCAGCGGGCCGAGCTCGTCGTGATCGGCGAGGGCTGCCGCATGGGCGCGCGCCAGTCGCTCGAGGTTCTTGCGCGGCTCGCGGGTGCCGACGGCCAGGGTGAAGGGGCCCGGGATCCCGTGGTCCGCCAGGTAGACGCGCATCTGGGCCGCGGGTGCGGGCACCGTCTCCTCGTCGGCGCCCAGGCGCACCGGGACCAGGCGCTCGGCGGCGACGCCCTCGGCGACCAGGCGGTCGCCCAGACGCGGCGAGGTCGTCACGACCCGCACCTCGTCGTGCTCGACCAGCCGGCGCAGGCGCGCCTCGTGGAAGCGGCGGCCCCGGGACGTCGAGGCGTCGGCCACGTCGCGCCACAGCAGGTCGTGCACGGCCACCGAGTGCACGGCACCGGCCCGCCCACCACCGACCGGTCCGGCCAGCGACGGCGCGTGCACCACGTCGGCGTCGCGGGGCACCTCCCAGGGCACCTTCGCCCAGGCGGCGGTGGCGAGGGCCACTCGCAGGTGGGCACCCGTGCCCGGACGCGGGCCGAAGGGACGCACGTCAAGGCCCTCGATGCCCGCCAGACCACGCAGGAGGCCGCGCACGTAGGTCCCGATCCCTCCGGGCTGCCGTCGCGCCAGCTGATCGGTCGCGACGGCCACGGTCCTCACGGCGTCCAGTCTCGCACGACCTGCGCGTAGAGCTCGAGGTACGCGGCCGCCGCGCGCGTGGGGTGGAAGTCGGCGGCGCGGACCGGACCCGCCGCACGCGCGATGGCCCGCTGCGCGGGGTCGTCGAGCGCCGCTGCGGTGGCGGGCACGATCTCGTCGAGCGACGTCGTGAGGGTCGCCGCACCGCCGAGCAGCTCGCGCGTGACGGGATCGGCCGGCGTCACGACGGGGATGCCCGCACCCAGCGCCGCCAGGGGCAGCGAGGGGAAGCGCGCCCCGTCGGCCAGGTGCACGAGGACGCGCGCCGCGGCCAGCTGGGCGGTCCCCTCGCGCCGGTTGCGCACCAGGACCGGGCCGCCGCCGACGAGCTCGGCGACCTGGGCGCTCGAGAGCACGACCATCGCCAGTCCCCGCGCCCGGGCCAGGGCCAACAGGCCGTCGGCCACCGCGAGGTACTGGCGGGTGCCGCCCGCGACGTGGACGACCAGGGCGGGCGGTCCCGCCGCCTCTCCCGGGACCGGCAGCGCGGGCACCGGTGGCGGCACCGCCACCACCCGGTCGAGCGACACTCCGAGCACCCGGGCGACCTCCAAGCGAGCGGTGCTGTTGGACGTCGCGAGCAGGGCGCCGCGGCTGAGCGCCCGCCGTAGCCGCTCACCGCGATCGCCTCGCGCACCCTCCTCGCGCAGCGGTCGCAGGTCCTCGACGGAGATCACGAGGGGGATCTCGCGCGTGGGAGGCACGGTCGGCCCCGCCACGTGCACCACGTCGGCGCCGGCCAGCCAGCGGTCGAGCGGCCATCCCCGCCCCGCCCGCCACCAGCGCCGCCACCACCAGCGCCCGCCCAGGTGCACGTCGGCGTCCGTGGGCGCCGACCAGCTGCGAAAGCGCACCAGCTCGCAGTCCCCGGTCTCGGCCAAGGCGCTCGCCAGGTCCACCATGGTCTCGCCGAAGGGCTCGAGAGCGCCGTCCAGATCGAGCGCGACGCGCAGCACTAGGCCTCCCGGGCCCGCGCGCGGACCTGGCCGAGCCACGTCGGCCAGCCGGCGACCGCCCAGGGGCCAAAGGCCACCGTCGAGGTCGCGACGACGGCCACGTGGTCGACAGGGTCGACCAAAGCGAGCGCGCCGCTGCGGCCGAAGTGGCCGAACGCCCGCGCCGGCCAACCGGCCATCCAGTGCTGCTTGTCGCCGTGCAGCTCGGGTCCGAGGCCCCACGGGCAGGGCACGAAGCGCCCGAAGCCCGGGACCACCCCGTCGAGCTCGGGCAGGTAGGCCGTGGCGATCCGGTCGTGCGTCGCTGGCGCGAGCAGCGACCGGTCGACGTAGGCGGCGGCGAGGCGCGCCAGGTCGCGCGTCGAGCCCCGCATCCCGGCCGCCGGTCGGCCGGTCAGGCTCGACGCGACCAGGCCCAGCGGATCAAGCACCCGGTCAGCGATCCAGCGGGCCGCGTCCTCGGCGGGGGCGAGGGCCCGGGCGATGAGGTCGATGCCCACGTTGGAGTAGACGCGCCGTGTCCCCACGGGACGCCGGTGGTCGCCCGACTCGAGCCCCAGACCGGAGCTGTGGGAGAGCAGATGGGCGACCGTCGCCCCCGGCGGGCCGGCCGCATCCTCGTAGTGGACGCGGCCCGCGTCGACGTCCACCCCCACCGCCAGGGCCACGACCAACTTGGAGACCGAGGCCCACGGCCGCACGGCGTCGAGGTCGCCCAACGTGGCCACGACCTCGGCCGGACCGTCGTCGGCGCGCAGCACGATGACCGCCGGGTCTCCGGGCCAGTCGGCCACGATGCGCGCGAGCTCCACGAGGGGTCACCATACCCGGGGCTCTAAGGTCATCCCCGTGATCACGGTCCTGAGTGGTGGCGTGGGCGCGGCCCGCCTGCTGTCCGTGCTCGCCGCCCACGTGCCGGCCGCCGACCTGACTGCGGTCGTCAACGTGGGTGACGACTTCTGCCTCCACGGCCTGACGATCTGTCCGGATCTGGACACCGTGACCTACACCCTGGCGGGTCGCCACGACGAGGCCCAGGGCTGGGGCCTGCGCGACGAGAGCTGGCGCGTCATGGACGAGCTGGCCCACCTCGGCGGTCCGACGTGGTTCCGCCTCGGCGACCGGGACCTGGCCACCCACCTCTACCGCAGCGAGCGCCTCGCCGAGGGTGCTACGAAATCCCAGGTGAGCGCGGAGATCGCCGACGCCCTCGGCGTGGACGTGCGCGTGCTTCCCGCGAGCGACGACCCCATTGCCACGACCCTCACGACCGCGCAAGGCGATCTGGGCTTCCAGGAGTACTTCGTCCAGCACCGCCACCAGGTTCCGGTGACGGCCGTCGCGTACCACGGAGCGCACTCCGCCGCCCCCGGACCGGGCGTGGTCGACGCCATCGCCCGCGCGGACCGCGTCGTCCTGGCGCCGTCCAACCCGCTGCTCTCGCTCGCCCCGATCTTGGCCGTGCCCGGAGTCCGCGCGGCTCTGGCGGCCCGGCGCGGTCCGAGCATCGCCGTGAGCCCGCTGGTGGGCGGGCGAGCCCTCAAGGGCCCGGCCGACCGCCTGCTCGCCGAGCTCGGCCACGAGGCGGGCAGCCGCGGGGTGGCCGACGTCTACGGTGACCTCGTGGACACGTGGGTGATCGACGAGTCCGATGCCGGTGACGCCACGGAGTTGCGCGCGAGGGGCTACGAGGTCCGCGTCACGACGACGGTGATGGGCGAGCCGGAGCGCGATGCCCGCCTGGCGGCGACGGTGCTGGCGTGAATGGGATCCAGCTGTTCGCCCTGCGCCTCGAGGCCGAGGTGCGCGAGGGGGACGACCTGGCCGCCCTGCTCGCGTCGGCCCTGGCCGACGCCGGCCTCGAACTGCAGGGCGATGACGTCGTGATCGTGACGAGCAAGATCGTCTCGAAGTCCGAGGGCCGCGTGGTCGCCTGCGATGGGACGCCTGAGCACAAGGAGGCGCTGGTGCTCGCCGAGAGCCGGCGGGTGCTGCGGCGCCGCGGCCCGCTGCTCATCACCGAGACGCGGCACGGGTTCGTCAACGCCAACGCCGGCGTGGACCTGTCGAACACCGCGGCCGGGACCGCCGTCTTGCTGCCGATCGACCCCGATCGCTCGGCGCGCGCGCTGCGCGCCGCCCTGCGCCATCGCCACGGAGTCGACGTCGCCGTGGTGATCACCGACACGTTCGGGCGCACCTGGCGCCAGGGCGTGACGGACGTGGCCATCGGCGCCGCCGGGCTGCGCCCCGTGCTCGACCTGCGCGGCACCCTCGACGCGACCGGCCGCCGGCTCGAGGCCACCGTCGTCGCCATCGCCGACGAGATCGCCGGCGCCGCCAATCTCGTGCTGGACAAAGCGGCCGGCACGCCCTTCGCGATCCTGCGCGGGGGCAGTCCCGCGTGGCGCGGCACCGGCTCGGTGCGCCGGGACCTGATCCGCGACCCCGACACCGATCTCTTTCGCTGACGCGCTCGCGGGCGCTACACGCCGCCCAGGCGGACGTCGCCGCGCAGCGACGAGCCCGCCGCCACGCGCTCGTGCGCACCCACCACGCACGTCGGGCCCAGCTCGGCGTAGGCACCGATCACGGCTTGGGGACCCACGATCGACGAGCGCACCACGGCACCCTCCTCGATGATGGCCCCGGGCAGCAGGACGGACTGCTCGAGCCAGGCTCGCGGGCCCACCACGCAGTTGGCGTCGACGACCGCCTGGACCAGCGTGGCCGTGCGGTGGACCTGGCTGCCCGGATGCTGCCACGAGCCCTGACCGGCGCCCACGACGGGCCCGTCCTTGCCCGCCAGGATGTCGATGTTGGCCTGCAGGTACGTGGCGGGCGTGCCGGTGTCGAGCCAGTAGGCGTGGTCGGCGCGCGCGTAGAGCTCGCCGGCGGCCGCGAGCGCGGGGAAGATCTCGCGCTCGACGCTCATGCGCCCCGTGGGCGCGATGCGCGCGAGCACGCCCGGCTCCATGACGTAGGTACCGGCGTTGATGAGGTTCGTGGGGGCGGCACCCTGCGGCTTCTCGATGAAGCTCTGGACGCGGCCGTCGTCGTCGGTCGTGACGACGCCGTAGCGCGAGGGGTCCTCGACGGGGTGCAGCGCGATGGTGGCGACCGCCCCGCGCTCACGGTGGAAGGCGATCAGCGCTGACAGGTCGAGGTCGGTGACGACGTCGCCGTTCAGCACGACGAACGTGTCATCGATCCCCGCCCGGCGCGCGGCGAACCCGATGGCCCCCGCCGTGTCGAGAGGCTCGTCCTCGACCGCGTAGGACACCGCCACTCCGGCGATCCGGCCATCGGGGTAGGCCGTGACGAACTGCTCGGGCAGGTAGCCCAGCGACAGGACGGCCTCGGTGACCCCGTGGCGCGCCAGGTTCGCCAGCGACCGCTCGATCAGCGGGACGCCCACAACCGGCAAGAGCTGCTTGGGCGTCTCGTACGTGAGGGGGCGCAGGCGCGTCCCCATCCCCCCCACGAGGATGACCGCGCGCATCAGCCCTTCGGAGTGGTGGTGGTCGTCGAGGCCGACCCCGGCGCCGTCGTGGTCGGTCCGACCGTCGTGGACGTCACCGGTGCCGTGGGGGTGGTCACGGGCGTCGTCGTGGTGGTCGTCGGCGTCACTGCGGCCTGGACCATCGCGTTGACCGTGGCCTTCGTCGGCGCCAGCGGGGTGACTCCCTTGGGGACGAAGGCCAGCGTGAGGCGCATGTAGCGCGCGAACTTGATGGCACTGGGCGTCGTCGTCATCGTCGGCGTCGAGCTGGTCAGTGTGGGCCAGTAGGCGTACACGACGCGTCCGACCTTGCCCGCGTCGGGCGTCCCGGTGGCGCAGCGATGGCCGGTCGTGAAGCGCAGTTGCCCGTGAGCAGTCGTGAGGTCGAGCTGGGTCGAGGTGGCCGTCACGCCCGCGTTCTCGCGCGAGAACTGGGTCAGCGTGGCGTTGTTGCCCGCCTCGATGGCCGAGAGCGGTGCCACCTTGATCACGTTGGACGCCAGAAGGCTGAGCCCGCCCGTCGAGGTGCCCGTCGGGAGGTACGGGACGCGGGTGCCGCAGTTGTCGACGGCGAGCGCCGCGTACCACGTGGTGCCGACCTTGGGCGCGACGGCGGCCTTGGCGGCGTGGTGGTGGGGATGCTGGTAGTCGTAGCGCGCCAAGACGACGCTGGCCAGACCCAGGATGACGACGACGCCGACGACGCCGTAGTAGTTCACCGGTCGCGATCGCCGGTAGGTCCGTCCCCCGCCGGCGGCGCCGACGCGACTGACCCACTTGCCCGTAGTGCTTTTGGCCACGGGTGCCACGCTACTAAAAATCGCCCGCCGCCCCGCCGAGTAGGGGCGGAGGGACTCGAACCCTCACTGAAGGCGGTTTAAGCGCCCTGCCTCTGCCAATTGGGCTACGCCCCCCACAGTCATCCGACCGTAACACGGAGGACGGGCGAGCCTGCCTCCCGTGACGCTCTCGTTAGGCTGGGTCAATGAGGCTTCGGCGGCCCCGGCTGGCCCGCACCCTTGCGGCCAGTGCGGCGGCCATCGCGCTCGTCGTGGCGACGCCCCCGTCGGCGGGCGCCGGATCGATCGCCCAGACTCGCGCCGAGATCGCCAACCTGACCTCGCGCCTGGCGGCCCAGCAGCGTCTCGCCGAGACGACCGCCAACGCCTTCGACGCCGCGAAGGTCGCCTTCGCCCAGATCACCGACAACATCCATCACCTGCGCGGCCGCGAGAAGGTCAAGCGCCGCGCCATCGCCGAGACCTCGCGCAAGATGACCGCCGCGGTGGTGCGGGCCTACGTCCTCGGGTCGGCCGACGCCCAGATCCTGGCGCTGTTCAATCAGTCGGTCACGACGAGCGATGCGCGCAAGGTCTACCAGGACCAGGCCATCGGCGACCTCGCAGCCATCCAGCTGCGCTACGAGAGGGAGAAGCGTTCCCTCGACTCGACGCTGGCCCAGGTCGCCGCTCAGCGCGCGCTGAAGCAGAGCCAGGAGAGGACGATGGCCAGCCTGCTGGCCCAGAACTCCCGCAACGAGTCGGCCACGCGCACGACTCTGGCGGTGGTCACCCAGACCTTGCGGCACCAGATCATCACCTACGAGGTGTCCGCCGGCGCGGCGAGCGCCCGCATCGGCGACGTGTCGGGCGAGCAGGCGGCCGTCGCCGCGGCCTCGGCGGTGGGCGGGCAGGCGGCGGCCAACCTGGTCCTCGCGGCCATCCGCGCCGCGACACCGCCCCAGATCATCGGCACGGTCAGCGGCTCGCCCGCCGGATCCGCGGCCGGCCACGCCGCCGTGGCCGCCGCCGTCTCCCAGATCGGGGTGCCCTACGTGTGGGGCGGCGAGACGCCGGGCCAGGGCTTCGACTGCTCGGGCCTGGTCCAGTGGGCGTGGGCCCAGGCCGGCTACACCATCCCGCGCACCACCGAGGTGCAGTGGCCGGGCCTGCAGCACGTGCCGCTGAACTCCCTCCAGCCTGGGGACCTGCTCTTCTACTACAACCTCGACGGCGACCATCTGGTGGACCACGTCGTCATGTACGTGGGCTCCGGGCCCTACGGGACCGACACCATCATCGCGGCGGCGTACCCTGGGACCCGTATCAACTACGCCCCCCTCTTCACCTTCGGACTCATCGGTGCCGCCCGGCCCTGAGCCCACCGTCTCGGTGATCATCCCGGCCTACAACGAGGCCCACCGCCTCGCGGCGGGGTACGCGCGCCTCGCCTCGGTCCTGCCCTCCCTGGGCGCGGACGTCGAGGTCGTGATCGTCGACGACGGCTCGAGCGACGCCACCGCGGAGGCCGCCGCCGACATCTACGGCGCGCTCGACCCCGTCGTCGTGCGCCATCCGCACAACCGCGGCAAGGGCGCTGCGGTCGCCACGGGCATCGCGCGGGCGCGCGGCGCGCGCCTCCTCGTCGTCGACGCCGACATGGCCATCGACCCCGAGCACTACCCCGCGCTGGTGGCCGGGCTGGACCACGCCGACGTGGTGGCGGGGTCGCGCGCCGCTGCCGGCACCATCCGCTACGCCAGCCGGGCGCGCACCTGGGCCGGGTGGGCCTTCCACCTCCTGGTGCGCCACTACACCGGCGTGCGCCTGGCCGACACCCAGTGCGGGGCCAAGGCGCTGCGGCGGGGCCCGGCCCGGCTGCTCGCGCTCCTCGGCACCATCGACGGCTTCGCCTACGACGCCGAGTACCTCCACCTGGCCGCGCGCCTGGGGCTGCGCGTCGTCGCGTACCCGGTCACCTGGCGCGACGTCGGCGGGTCGACGGTGCGGCTGTCGCGCGCCCCCCTGGCCATGCTCGCCGACCTGCGACGGCTGCGCAGCACCGCGTACCAACTGCCCGGCGTCGTCGTCACGGCCCCGGCGCCGGCGTCGCTCGGCGCGATCCTGCGCCACCACGGGGCCCAGGGCGCCGTGATCGCCCACGGGGCCCCCGACGAGCTCGTCGTGGTGGGCCGCCACGACGCCCCGGCCGCTGCGGCCCTGGCCGCGGACGTCGGCGGCACCCTGGGCGCCATCGGCCTGACCGAGCTCGTGGGCCGCGAGGTCGCAGCCCTGGACTAGGCGCGCGGCAGGAGCCAGTCGGCCACCAGCTGGGGCGCGCGGTCGGCCCACTCCTCCGAGGTCATCGCGTAACGAGCGTGGTCCTCCCACGCCCCATCGATCTCGAGGTAGCGCTCAGCCACGCCCTCGCAGCGCAGGTCCAGCTTCTCGACCACCCGGCGCGACGCGCGGTTGCGGGGGATGATGTTGATCTCGATGCGGTGCAGGCGCAGCGTCTCGAGCGCGAACTGGATGGCCACCACGACCGACTCGGGCATGAGGCCCTGGCCGGCGACGGCCTCGTCGATCCAGTAGCCGATGAACCCCATCTGCATGGGCCCGCGCTGGATCCCCGACAGCGTCAGCTCACCCACGAAGCGACCGTCGAAGAAGATCCCGAACCCGTAGCCGGTCCCCAGGTGCCGTTCGCGCTCGCGGATGGCGCAGCGGCTGGCGAAGCTGCGCCGGTCCTCGGCCGCGTAGCTGGCGTGGGCCGAGCGCGGCTCCCACTTCACCAACCAGTCCCGGCACCGCACGCGGACTTCGTGCCAGGCCTCCCAGTCCGCGTCGTTGAGGGGGCGCAGCATGACCCGCGACCCGTAGAGCGTCATCGTCGAGCTGGTGGCGCGGCTGATCACGAGGTCACCTCCCCCGCCTATGGTGCCAGGTCTGGCCGGGTGCTCGCTCCCGAGCGCAGCCACGCCGCGACGCCATCGAGGATGTCGTCCTCCGAGGTGAGCAGGTCCGGTGCCCCGAAACGCTCCAGGATCGCGTGCAAGACGACCAGCCCAGCGACCAGGACGTCCTCGCGCCCCGGCGCCATCCCCGCGTGCGCCAGCCGCTCCGCGGGGGTCTCGGCACCCAGGCGATCCCGCCAGGTGGCCACGTCCGCGGTGCCCACCCGCTGGTGGTGCACATCCTCGCGCCGGTAGTCGCGCTGGCCCGCCTGCAGCTGGGCGAGCGTGGCCGCGGTCCCGGCCAGTCCCACGACTTGGACGTGCCCGACGGCCGCCTGCCACGCCGGGTCGGTGAGCCCGGCGCGCAGCGTGTCGTCGACCAGGCGGCGCGCGGCGCGACGGGTCGCCTCGTCCCACACGCCCGGGCCCGAGACCCGCTCGGTGACGCGCACGCAGCCGAGCTGCAGCGACGCCCAGTGGAACACCCCCTCCCAGGTCATCGCCAGCTCGGTCGATCCGCCGCCGACGTCGACCACGAGGGGGGGCAGGCCGCCCGGCTCGAGGCCGTCGACGGCCCCGCGGTAGGAGAAGCCGGCCTCTTCAGCGCCGCTGAGCACTTGCACGGTGAGACCCGTGGCACGCGCCGCCTCCTCGACGAACTGGGCCGCGTTGCTGGCGTCGCGCACGGCCGAAGTCGCCACGACCAGCCCCTGGGTCGCCCCGGCGGCGACGAAGCGCTCGCGGTACTCGCCCAGCACGCGCATGGTGCGCGCCAAGGCATCGGCGGCCAGGCGCCCCGCGGCGTCGACTCCGGCCGCGAGACGAGTGATGCGCATGTCGCGCACCAGCGCCCTCCCCGCGCCATCGGTCACCAGCAGACGCGTCGAGTTGCTCCCGCAGTCGACGACGGCCACCGGCTCACCAGCGACCGTCCGGCGCCGCAGCCCCGTCGCTCCGACCTCCTCGGCGACCAGCGCCCCGACCGGGTCGTCGTCGCCGGCCAGGTAGTTGGCCAGGTGCGCGTGGAGGCACTTGACGCCGGTGCGCGTGCCGCCCACGCCACCGCTGGGCCGCGGAGCGTCGTCGCGGCGCACCCGCGCGTTCCGACGCGCGGCGTAGCGCTGGTGGGCCGCGGCCAGGTCGCTCGCCGCCACCAGGTCCTCGAAGCGATGGACGCCGCCGGCCGCCTCGACGCGGCTGACGGCCTCGACCAAGGGAGGGTCCACCAGCCAGTACAGCGTGGGCAGGGGCGTCCCGTCGTCCAGGTGGGGCGCGTTCTCGATGACCACCGGCTCGCCCGTCGCGCGCCGCACGACCACCTGGAACCAGGCCAGCGCCGGGCGCCCCAGCCGCGCCTCCACGGCCCGCCGATCCTCCGCCGGCACCGCCGGCCGGTCGGTCACCGCCAGAACTCGAGGGTGCGCACCAGGCGGCTGAAGAAGCCGGGCGCGCTACTGGACGCCGCGGGCGAGGAGGTCGTCGACGCGCTCGATCCCGTCACCCCCGCGATGGCCGGGGCCACGAGTGGCTGGTTGCCCGGGTCGCCGGCACCCGGCGTCACCGTGCCCGCGGTCCCGGGCAGGACCTGGACGAGGCTCTGGCCCGGCTCGACGAGCTGGTACTGCTGGCGCGCGCGCAAGATCGCCTGGGTCGACGAGGACACCGTGCGGCGCTGCGCGGCGAGCGCCGCCTCCTGACTCTGGACCACGGCGATCTGGCCGCGCACCTGACTCAGCGCCGCGCGCTGGTGCAGCAGGGTCCCCAGCGGGAACCACGAGACGAGCAGGGCCACTGCCGTCGCGAGCGAGAGCGGGAACAGCCACCGTGACTGTTTGGCTCCCACGCGCTCTGGTGTCACTCCGCCCCCGACAACGACGCTCGCCCGAGGAAACGGGCCTGGGCACCCAAGCCCTCCTCGATCCTCAGCAGTTGATTGTACTTGGCGACGCGGTCAGAACGCGCCGGGGCACCGGTTTTGATCTGCCCGGCGTTGGTGGCCACGGCGAGCTCGGCGATGGTCACGTCCTCGGTCTCGCCCGAGCGGTGCGAGACCACCGTGGCGTACCCCGCGCGCATCGCCAGCGACATCGTGTCGAGGGTCTCGGTCAGCGTCCCGATCTGGTTGGGCTTGATCAAGATCGCGTTAGCCACGCCCGCGGCGATGCCCTTTCCCAAGAGGCGCGGGTTGGTGACGAACACGTCGTCGCCCACCAGCTGGAGCCGTGCCCCGAGACGGCTCGTGAGAGCCGCCCACCCGTCCCAGTCCTCCTCGGCCATGCCGTCTTCCAGCGAGACGATCGGGTAGCGGTCCGCCAGGTCGGCCCAGTAGTCCACCAGCTCGGCGCTGGACAGGACGCGGCCCTCCCCGGTCAGGTGGTAGGCACCGTCGCTCCACAGTTCCGAGACGGCGGGGTCGAGCGCGATGGCGACGTCGCGCCCTGGCTCGCGACCCGTGGCCTCGATGGCCTCGACCAGCACGCGCACCGCCGACTCGTTGTCGGGCAGGTTGGGCGCGAAACCGCCCTCGTCGCCCACCGCAGTCGCCAAGCCCTGGGCCGCCAGGACACCCTTGAGCGCGTGGTAGGTCTCCACGCCCCAGCGCAGGGCCTCGTGGAAGCTGGCCGCGCCCACGGGCATCACCATGAACTCTTGGAAGTCGATCGAGTTGGCCGCGTGGACCCCGCCGTTGATCACGTTCATCATGGGCACGGGCAGCACGTGGGCGTTCACCCCGCCCAGGTGCCGGTACAGGGGAAGGGCCAACTCGTCGGCCGCCGCGCGGGCCGCCGCCAGCGAGACCGCCAAGATGGCGTTGGCGCCCAGGCGCACCTTGGTGTCCGTCCCGTCCAGGTCGATCAGCCGCTGGTCGAGATCGCGCTGGTCCAGGGCGTCGAAACCCGTCACCGCGGCCGCGATCTCGTCGTTGACCGACGCCACGGCTCCCGCGACGCCCTTGCCCCCGAAGGCCTCGCCGCCGTCGCGACGCTCCACGGCCTCGTGGATCCCCGTCGAGGCGCCCGAGGGCACGATCGCGCGCCCCAGCGCCCCCGAGTCGAGGATGACCTCGGCTTCGACGGTGGGGTTCCCGCGGGAGTCCAGTACCTGACGACCTCTAACGACTGCAATGGCGCTCACATTGACTCCTTCGCTCACCGCCACGTTACGTCGCGACGGAACCCGGACTCTCCGGCGCGCGCGCCAACAGCCGCCGCGCGCGCTCGCGCAATGCCCCTTCGAGGTCCAGCCCCCGCTGGCTGGCCCGGCGGGCGACCTCTTCGAGGGCGTCGATCAGCCCCTCGTCGTCGCGCTCGTCGTCGGTCGCACGGGTTGTTGACCCGACGCGCCGCGCGACCTTCTCGTAGAGTGCCAGCGCCGGCAGGTCCCAGGTGACCCCGTCGTCGGCGGCGGTCCGTCCCGGCTGGCGGCGCTTCCAGGTCTCCCACTTCGCCGCCACCTCCTCGGCCGACTCGGCGACCTCGGAGCCAAAGACGTGCGGGTGTCGCGCCACCAGCTTGGTCGTCAAGTGGTCGGCGATGGCGGTCAGGTCGAAGCGGTCCAGCTCGGACCCGAGCTCGGCGTGGAAGAGGACCTGGGCCAAGACGTCGCCCAGCTCGTCGGCCACGTGGTCGATCAGCGCCGCGGAGGGCTCGGGCTCGGCGGCCGCCAACTCTTCGAGGGCGTCCATGGCCTCGTAGGCCTCCTCGCGCAGGTGGCGCACCAGGGATCCGTGGGTCTGCTCGCGATCCCAGGGACAGCGGGCGCGCAGCGTGCGTATCAGGTTCACGAGCTCCTCGATCGCCACGCCCGGGGTGCGCAGCTCGCCCACCCACAGCGAGGTGAGGTGGTCCGCCGCCGAGCGCGCCAGGTCGCGCGCCGCGACCGTCTCGACCACCTCGTCGTCGAGCCCCAGATGGTGCAGCACGGTGACCGGTGTGGAGGGAGCGAGGCGGCCCGCCACCGCCGCCAGGATCTCTTGGGCGTAGGCCTGGAGCAAGAGGACCGGGCCGGGGCCCGCCAGCGGCTCGGGCGACATCAGGGCGTCCTCGACGCGCAGTCCGCGGTGCAAGGGGTCATAGCCGAGGCGCGCGCACGCCAGATCGATGACCGAGATGGCGGGCTCGACGGTCACCGGGACGTCGCTCGCGCGCAACAGCTCGACCGTGCGCTCGGCCACCGTCGGTGAACCCGGAACCGCGTAGACCACCTCGTCGCCGACCTCGGCGGCCAGGCGCCCCAGGTCGGCCACGATGGCGGCGTAGAGCTCCTCGAAGGAGTCGTAGCGGTCGTACCAGTCGTCGTAGCTGGGCGCGCTCAGGGTCGCGGCCGCGGGATGGCGGCGGGTGCGCAAGCGCACGTGCGGCGCGCCCGTGACCAGGGCCCAGGCCCGCACACCCACCAGCTCCGGGCCCGCGGGGCCCAGGCCCACGACGCGGATCCGGGGATCGCTCACCGATAGGTCAGGGCACTGGGCGCGGAGAGCACCGACGCGCCCGTGACGGCCGAGGCGGCCGGCACGCTCGGGGCGCTCACCGCCAGCCCGCTCGAGCCGAGGACCCACTGGCCGAGCGCCGGATCCACGGCCACCGTGGCCTGATCCACCACCCGGCTGCGCACCTGGTCAGCCCCCACGGCGTTCAGGCTGCGCACGTCGGCCATCACCCGGGCCGCCGACGCGGCGAAGGTGGCCGGCTTCTCCGAGGTCGCCGCCACGTAGAGCGCGTAGGTGACGCCGTTCTGGGTGGTGCTGGCCGGCGTCGTCGGGAAGTGGCCCACGGGGTGACCCGAGACGTCCGCGCGCACACTGGCGTAGTACGGGGAAGACGGCCCGTAGCACCCGTAGGAGCCCCCGCGGGCCCCGGAAGGGTCGAGGGAGAAGCGCTTGGCCAGGGTCGCCACCGAGGCGCCGGCCGCCTGGGCCTTGGCGAAGGCCGAGACCTTCGCCACCGGCACCAGCGCCACGCTGACGCAGATCGTCACGTACTGCGAGTGGTGGTGCGTGAAGTAGGCGTGCAACGACGACGTCGTCAGGGGGATCGTCGAGTTCAGGCGACTCACCAGGTAGAGCGAGTCGGCCTGGGCGCTCACCTCGAGGGAGCGCATGGCGGGCGTCATCGCGGCCAGGGCGGTGCTCGCGCTGCCCGGGCAGCTGAAGGAGTCGGCGGCGGCGGCCTGGGTCATCTCGGACTCCAGGGACGCGGTGGCCTTGGCGAGTTCGGCTCCCGGGTGGTAGTGGAGGCTGGTGCCCACGTACTGGTCGATCGCCATGGCCTGGATGCGCAGGTTGGACCACGCGGCGGCGCCACTGGCCGCCATCGTCGAGGTGCCGGCGCCCGCGCCGTAGCTGGCCGGGTCGATCGCCGTCAGGTAGCACTGCAGGGCCGTCGAGTTGGCGATGGCCGTCAGTTCGCCGCGCACCTGGGCGGCCGAGGCGACCTGGCCGTTGACGCGAAGCCCGGTCGAGGCGCTGAAGCGGCCCACCAGCACGGCGAGGACCAGGGCGGCGATGAGGGCGGTGATGACGCGGCGCACCGGCCCAGCCTACCCAGGCGTACCGGGCTCCCGGGGGCCGGCCACCTCGAGGACCAGGTCACGCAGCCGCGCCGCGGACACCTCGCGGGTCGCCAGCTCGACGCGCACCTCGCGCGCGACCTCGTCGTAGCTGCGCGATCCGTAGCGCCGCCGCAGGCGGACCTGGACGCTGTAGGGAATCGTCACGGGGCCCAGATGCACCGCCACGCGGTCGCGCCGCCCGGGGCGCGGCCGGGCGCTGAGTGTGGTGATGCCCGCCGCCAGGCACGCCAGTCGCAGCGCCGCGAGCTCGATGAGGCCCAGCGCGGGCGGGGGCAGCGGTCCGTAGCGGTCGACCCACTCGTCGCGCAGGTCGGCCAGCGCGGCGGCGTCCTCGATCGCCGCGAGGCGCCGGTACGCCTCGAGACGGGCGTCGTCGCCTTCCACGTAGCCCACCGGCAGGTGGGCCTCACCGGGGACGTCCAGGCTCACGGTCGCCACCTCGGCGGGCACGATGCCCTTGGCCTCGGCCACGGCCTCGGCGACCAGCTGGACGTACAGGTCGTAGCCCACGGCGGCGACCGGGCCCGACTGGTCGTGCCCGAGCAGGTTGCCCGCGCCCCGGATCTCCAGGTCCCGCATGGCGATCTTGAAGCCGCTGCCGAGCGCCGTGTTGTCCCCGATCGTGCGCAAGCGCTCGTAGGCGGCCTCCGACAGCGCGTGGTCGTCGGCGTGGAACAGGTAGGCGTAGGCGCGCTGGCCCGAGCGGCCGACCCGGCCGCGCAGCTGGTGCAGCTGGCCGAGGCCCAAGCGCTCGGCCCGATCCACGATCAGGGTGTTGACCGAAGGCAGGTCGATGCCCGACTCCACGATGGTCGTGCACACCAGGAGGTCGGTGCGCCGCTCCCAGAAGTCGATCATCACGCGCTCGAGCGTGCCCTCGTCCATCTGCCCGTGGGCGATCGCCACCCGCGCGTCGGGCACCAGACGGCCCATGCGCTGGGCCACCAGCTCGATGTCGGCGACCCGGTTGTGGACGAAGAAGACCTGGCCCTCGCGCAGCAGCTCGCGGCGCACCGCCTCGACCACGGCCGCCTCGTCGTAGGGCCCCACGTGGGTCAGGATCGGACGCCGGTCGGCGGGCGGGGTCGTCACCATGGACAGGTCGCGGATGCCCGACAGGGCCATCTCCAGCGTCCGCGGGATGGGGCTGGCCGAGAGCGTGAGCACGTCGATGCCCACCCACCGTCGCTTGATGGCCTCCTTGTCGGCCACGCCGAAGCGCTGCTCCTCGTCGACCACGAGCAGCCCGAGCTCGCGGAAGCGCACGTCCTCGCCGAGCAAGCGGTGCGTGCCCACGACGACGTCGACGGTCCCCTCGGCCAGCGCCCGCAGCGTCTCGCGCGTGGCGGCGTCGTCGACGAACCGGCTGAGCAGCGCCACGCGGACGGGGAAGCCGGCGAAGCGCTCGCTCAGCGTGGCCAGGTGCTGGCTCGCCAGCAGCGTCGTCGGCACGAGGATGGCGGCCTGGCGGCCGTCCTGGACGGCCTTGAAGATCGCCCGCACGGCGATCTCGGTCTTGCCGAAGCCCACGTCGGCGCAGACCAGCCGGTCCATCGGGCGCGGCGCCTCCATGTCGGCCTTGACGGCCTCGACCGCGGCCGCCTGGTCGGTGGTGAGGTCGAAGGCGAAGAGGTCCTCCATCTCGTGCTGCCAGGCGGTGTCGGCGCCGAAGGCGTGCCCGGTCGCCGTGGACCGCTGGCGGTACAGGTCGACGAGGTCCTGGGCCACCAGGTAGGCCGCCGCGCGGGCGCGAGCCCGGGTGCGCTGCCAGTCGACGCCGCCCAGGCGCGACAGGCTGGGGGCGTCGCCGCCCGTGTAGGGCGTCAGGACCTCCATCTGGTCGGCGGGCCAGTAGCTGCGCCCGTCCTTGAACTCCAGGACCAGGTAGTCGCGCACCGTGCCCGAGATGGCGCGCGTCGTCGTGCCGGCGAACCTCGCGATGCCGTGGTGGCGGTGGACGACGTACCCGCCGACGGCGAAGTCGTCGAAGAACCCTTCGACGGCCCGGGCCCGCGTGCGCGCGGCCCGGTGCGCGCTGCGCCGTCCGGTCAGGTCGGACTCGCTCCACACGACGACGTCGGCCCCCAGGGCCGAGAATCCCGCCGGCAGGTGGCTGACGGCGACGCTGAGGCGCGTGTCGAGGATGGCCGCCGGGTCCGTGGTGACGCTCAGCCCCTCCTCGCGCAGCTGGCCGGCCATGCGCTCGACGGCGGACGGGTTGCTGGTCAGGACGACGCCGCGGCGGGCGCGCGGCCACGCGCGCACGTGGGCGGCGATGCGCCCCGGGTCGCCCTGGACGACGGGAGGCGGGGTCAGCCAGGGCTCGGCCAGGGCCGGATCGGCCGCCAGGCTGACGACGTCGCGCGACTCCAGGGCCGCCCGTCCCTCGTGGAGCAGGGGCACGGGATCCGGCGACTGCCACGTGGCCGCCACCACCGCAGCCAGCTCGCTCTCCTCTTCGAGCACGTCGTCGAGGCGCCGGGCCACGCGCTCGGGTTCGACGACGACGACCGCGTAGGAGCCCAGCTCGTCGAGTAGCGTGCGCCGCGACTCGGCGACGAGGGGCAGCCACCCCTCCATGCCGTCGAAGAGCTCACCCGCGCCGATCCGCTCCAGCACCGGGGCAGCCCAGGGCTGGGCGGCCGCCGCGGCCCGGGCGCGCTCGCGACCCGCGGCCCCGGGGCGCCACTCGCGCGCCGGTGCCAGCAGCACGAGCTCGCGGTCTCCCGCGGAGCGCTGGCTGCCCACGTCGAAGACCGTCAGCCGGTCGACCTCGTCGCCGAACAGGTCGAGGCGGACCGGCTGATCGTGGTCGGGCGACCACAGGTCGACGATCCCGCCGCGCACCGCCAGCTCGCCGCGGTGCTCGACCTGGGGCTCGCGCCGGTAGCCCCACCCGATCAGCCGCTCGAGCAGCGCGTCGCGGTCGATCGCCTCGCCGCGCCGCACCGGCTGGAGCTCGGCGGGCTCGGGCGGGACGATCTGCACCAGGGCGCGCGCCGCTCCCACGACGACGCGCGGGCCCGCACCGGCCGCCAGGGCGGCCCGCAGATGCGTGCGCTCGGCCATGACCGCCGCGTCGGGCGACACGCGCTCGAGAGGATGGATGTCCCAGGCACTGACCAAGACGACGGCCGCGGGATCGTCCAGCCACGCCGCCACCCCGTCGGCGACCAGCTGGGCGTCCTGAGAGGTCGCCACCATGACGGCGACGGGACCCTCGAGGGCCATCGCGGCCACCACGGCGGGCGTCGCGAAGGTCGACGGGGCCACCGTGCCGCGCGCGGCCGCCGCACGCAGCGGCGGGGCCAGGCGCTCCAGGACGCGCCGCAGCCCGGCGCCGGCGCTCACCGCGCCGTCACCTGGCGCTGGGCCTCGTCCACGCCTTGGGTCACCAGGATCTCCAGGATGTCGGCGGCGCGTGCCACGTCCTCGTCACGGGAGCGCTGGCGCCCGCCACTCAGACGGGCCAGCACGTAGTCGGCACCCGCCTCCTTGCGCGGTGGCTTGCCGATGCCGATGCGCAGGCGCGTGAATGTCGTCGACCCGAGCGCCCGGGCGACCGATTCCAGGCCGTGGTGCCCCGCCAGCCCGCCGTCGACCTTCAGGCGCAAACGGCCCGGCTCGAGGTCCAGCTCGTCGTGCACGATGACCAGGCGGTTCAGGTCCGTGAGCGACGCCCGACGCACCAGGGGTGCGACCGAGGCTCCGGACTCGTTCATGTACGTCGTGGGGACCGCCAGCGTGACCAGGCCGCCCTCGGTCGAGGTCGTCCCGATCTCGGCCAGCAGACGCCGCTCACGCCGCAGGCGCACGTCCCAACGCTCGGCGAGCACGCGCACGGCGTCGCCGCCCACGTTGTGGCGCGTTCCCTCGTACTCGGATCCCGGATTGGCCAGGCCGACCACGAGCCACGTGCTCGCGGCACCGCGCCGCTCGCCGCTGGCGCGCAGGGGCGCCACGACGTTACGCCGGTGCGCCGGTCTTGGTCACCCGTCCGGCGTGCGTGGCCACCACCGTGGCGTTCGGATCGCCGATCGCGGTCACGCCCGCGGGCAGGACCACGTCGCTCAGCCGGATCGATCCGCCGGCGTGCAGGGCGGACACGTCCACTTCGACGTGGGTGGGGATGCGCTCGGGCTGGGTGCGCAGCTCGACGGCGAAGACCTGCTGGTCGACCTCCCAGTCGGCGTGGCGCACCTCGACGGCGTCGCCGACCAGGTGCACGGGTACCTCGACGACGACGGGAGCGTCGGGGTCCACAACCTGGAAGTCGATGTGGGCCACGGTGCCGCGCACGGGATGGCGCTGGACCTCGCGGGCCATGACGACGAAGGACTGGCCCTCGGCACTGAGCTCGATCAGGGAGTTCAAGCCGCGCTCGCCCGACACGGCCTGGCGAAAGGCCCGCGCATCGACGGCCACGGCGATCGGCGCGACCCCGGGTCCGTAGACGACGCCGGGGATGGCGCCCGCGCGGCGCAGCCGACGGGACGCGCGCGACCCCGCTTCCCGGTCAGTGGACGCCTGCAATGTGACCCGCGACATCTGGACTCCCTCACTTGAGCGGCTGCCGCCAGCAGCCGCACACAGACTGGCAAGTCTACCGGCTAGCGGCCCGGGGGGAAACTCAGACCTGGTTCTCGCCGCCGAAGATCGACGAGACCGAGGACTCCTCGAAGATCGCCGCGATGGCGTTGCCGATGATCGTGGCGATCGAGAGCACCTCGAGCTTCTCGAAGCGTTGCTCGGACCGCAGCGGGAGGGTGTCGGTGACGATCACCCGGCTGACCGGGGCATTGAAGAGCCGCTCGGCGGCCGGGGGCGAGAAGACGGCGTGGGTGGCCATGACCCAGATCTCCTCGGCGCCGTGGGCCTTCAGCAGGTCGCACGCGGCCACGATGGTGCCCGCAGTGTCGATCATGTCGTCGATCACCACGCAGTGGCGCCCGCGCACCGATCCCACGATGTGGCGCGCCTCGGCGACGTTGGCCATGCCGCGAGGCCGGGTCTTGTGCACCAGCGCCAGGTCACAGCCCAGGTGCTGGGCGTAGCGCTCAGCCACCTTGACGCGCCCGGCGTCGGGAGCGACCACGACGATGCTGTGCGGGTCGGCGTGGGCCTGCAGGTAGGACTCGAGCACCGGGGCGGCCACCAGATGGTCGACCGGGATGTCGAAGAACCCCTGGATCTGCCCGGAGTGGAAGTCCACCGACAGCACCCGGTCGGCCCCCGCGGTCTGGAGCATGTTGGCGATGAGCTTGGCGGTGATCGGCTCGCGACCGGTGCTCTTGCGGTCCTGGCGCGCGTAGCCGTAGTTGGGCGCAACCGCGGTGATGCTCTTGGCCGAGGCGCGCTTGGCCGCGTCGATCATGATCAGCTGCTCCATCACCGCGTCGTTCACCGGCGAGGCGTGGGTCTGGACGATGAAGACGTGGGCGCCACGGATGGACTCGTCGTAGCGGCAGTGGATCTCGCCGTTGGCGAACTCGCGGACGTTGGCCTCGCTCAGCTCGACGCCGAGGCGGTCGGCGATGTCGCGCGCCAGGGCCGGGTGCGCGCGCCCGGACACGATGACCAGGCGCCTCTTGGCGAGGGACTCCACCGTCGTAGCGTACCCCGGCCGGCGCGGGGTGCCCGAGGGTCAGGCCGGCCCGTCGGCCTCGACGGTCGATCCCGGCTCGAGGACCTGGAAGGAGGCGACCCGCGCACCCGGAGCGATGCGGACGTTGCGCGCCTCGACGGTCCCCACGCGGGCCCGGGCGCCCACCACGACGTCGCGCAGGTAGGCGTGGGGGCCGACGCGGGCGCCCGCGCCCACGCGCGTGCGGCCCCGCAGCACCGTGCCGGGCAGGATCGCGGCGTCGGGCTCGAGCAGCACGGTGGCGTCCACGTGGGTCGTCGCCGGGTCCCAGATGTCGACGCCCCGGATCAGCCAGCCCTCGACGATGCGCCGGCGCACCACGGCCTCGGCTGCCGCCAGCTGGCTGCGGTCGTTCACCCCGGCCACCTGCTCGGCGTCTTGGAGCAGCACGGCGGCCGTCTCGTGCCCGCCGTCGTGGAGCACGGCGACCAGGTCGGTGAGGTAGTACTCCCCTTGGGCATTGGCCCGGTCGATCCGTCGCAGCGCCGGCCACAGCACGCCGGCCCGCACGACCATGACGCCCGAGTTGACCTCGCCGATGGCGCGCTGGGCCTCGGTGGCGTCGGCCTCTTCGACGATGCGCGCGGGCTGGCCGTCGCGGGCCCGCTCGACCCGGCCGTACCCGTGGGGATCGTCGAGCTCCACGGTCAGGAGGGTCAGGGCGGCCGCCGAGGCGGCGTGCGCGGCCAGCAGCGAGCGAATCGTGGGGCCCTCGAGCAGCGGCGTGTCCCCCGGGACGATCAGGACGTCCCCGTCGTCACCGACCACCTCGCTCAGGACCGGACGGGCCACCGCCACCGCGTGCCCGGTGCCCAGCTGCTCGGCCTGGTGGGTGAAGATGACCGCGCGGCGCGCCGCGAGCTCGGCCGAGAGGTCCTTCTCGACCCAGGCGGCCTGATGGCCGACGACGACCACCGTGGCCGAGATCTCCGGGAGGGCCAGCGCCTCGAGGACGTAGGCGGTCAGCGGGCGCCCGCACACCTGCTGGAGTGGCTTGGGCCGGGCCGAGCGCATCCGCGTCCCGGCACCCGCTGCCAGGACCACTGCCGCCGTCATTCGCTCCACCCATCACTCCTAGCACGCGCGGTGCCGGACCAGCGCGCCGTCACATCTCATACCCAGGGGGGTATACTGGCGCCACCGAGCCGCGAGGAGGAACCCGATGGCGACCGTACAGCTGACCGCAGAGACCTTCGACCAGGTCGTGTCATCCAACGACGTGGTGCTCATCGACTTCTGGGCCGCGTGGTGCGCGCCGTGCCGGATGTTCGCCCCGATCTACGAGAAGTCCTCCGAGGCGCACCCCGACATCGTCTTCGCCAAGGTCGACACCGAGGCCCAGCAGCAGCTGGCCGGGGCCTTCAACATCTTCTCCATCCCCACCCTGATGATCATCCGCGAGCAGGTCGTGCTGTACTCCGAGGCCGGAGCCCTGCCCGAGCGCTCGCTCGAGGAGCTCATCACCAAGGTGATGGCCCTCGACATGGCCGAGGTGCACGCCGAGGTGGCCAAGCAGCAGGCCGCCCAGAACGAGGCCGAAGGGGTCCAGGCCTAGCGTCTACGATGCCTGCGTGAACCCGGGCGAGTACGACGAGTTCGCCTACTTCCAGGAGAACCTCGACGAGTGGGGCCTGAGCGGCCCGGTGCCGCCGGTGCAACGGTGCTTCGTGGCCGTCGACGGCCTGCGCCAAGTGAGCGGCCTGCTGTTCGGCGCCGGCACGCCCGAGGCGATCCTCCTGCACGGCGTGGGCCAGAACGCCCACACCTTCGACACCGTGGCCCTGGCGGTGCGGCGCCCCCTCCTCGCGCTCGACCTGCCCGGCCACGGGCACTCCGACACCAGCCCCTTCGGCCCGGTCGCCGTCGAGGACTACGCGAGCGACGTGATCGCGGCCTGGGAGGCCCTGGCCCCGGCGGGCCGGCACCTCGTGGGGATGTCGCTCGGGGGCCTGGTGGCGATCGCCGTCAGCGACCGGCGGCCCGATCTGGTGGCCTCGCTCACGCTGATCGACATCACGCCGGGAGTCACGCCCGACAAGTCCCGCCACGTCACGGACTTCGTGAACGGGCCCGAAACGTTCGCCAGCTTCGACGAGATCCTGGCGCGCACCGTCGAGCACAACCCGACGCGCTCGGAGAGCTCGCTGCGCCGGGGAGTCCTCCACAACGCCATGCAGCGGCCCGACGGGACGTGGGTGTGGCGCCACCAGCGCCATCCCCGCGCCCGCCTGGTGGCCCCGGACGCCGGCGACCTCTGGGAGCGGCTCTCCCGCCTTTCGATGCCCGTGACCCTGGTGCGCGCCCTCGGACCGGGATCGGTGGTCGACGACGACGACGAGGCGCGCTTCCGCCGCCTCCTCCCCCACGCCCGCGTCATCCCGGTCCCGGACTCGGGCCACTCGGTGCAGGGCGATGCCCCGGTAGCACTCGCCGAGATCCTGGCGGACCTCTGGACGGCCCGCTGACGTCGGGGCCGTGGTGCTGGCGGGGGAGGGCTCGAACCTCCAACCTTCGGATCCAAAGTCCGCTGTTCTGCCAATTGAACTACCCGCCACTACAGTACGAACCGGTCTTCGGCGATTATTAGCCAATCCCCGGTGACCGCTTATACCGGACCACCACACTAGAGGGTGCTCGGTGCCGGAGGAGGTGGCGTGGGACCAGTTCCGAATCCGTACGTGGCGATCGTCGATGACGACGCGGCCATTCGCACGGCCCTGGGACGCGCCCTACGCATGGAGGACTACGACGTCGAGCTGTTCGAGGACGGCTCCTCGGCGCTGCGCGCGGTCCAGCTGCGCGCCCCCGACGTCATCGTCTTGGACCTGCAGCTGCCCGACGTCGACGGGCTCGAGGTGTGCCGACGCATTCGTCGCGCCGGCGATCCGACGCCGATCCTGATGCTCACGGCCCGCGACGCGGTCAACGACCGCGTGGCCGGCCTGGACGTGGGGGCCGACGACTACCTGGTCAAGCCCTTCGACCTGGCCGAGCTCCTGGCCCGCCTGCGCGCCCTCCTGCGCCGACACAGCCTGGCCGAGGGCGACGAGGCCGCGGTGCGCTTCGAGGACTTGACGTTGAACCCCCTGACCCGGGAGGTGGCCCGCGGCGAGCGAACCATCCTGCTGACCAAGATCGAGTTCGACCTCCTGGAGCTGTTCATGCGCCATCCCCGCCAGGTGCTGACGCGCGACCAGATCCTGGACCTGGTGTGGGGCTACACCTTCGACTCGGGTACCAACTCCCTGGCCGTCTACATCGGCTACCTGCGCCGCAAGCTTGAGGAGGGGGGCGAGCCCCGCCTGATCCAGACGATCCGCGGCGTGGGCTACGTACTTCGCCCCTCGTGACCTTCCGCCTCCGCGTCATCACCGCGACGCTGGGCGTGGCGGCCGTCGCGGTGGTGCTGGGCAGCCTGGCGTCGTTCTGGACCACCCGCAACGCCATCATGCACGCGGTGGACCTGTCCTTGGTGCAGGCCTCGCAGTCGCCCTCCAGCCACCCCGTGGGCGACGAGAACCTAATCACCGGGGCCTACTTCGAGCTGGTGCTGGCCAACGGCAACACGGTTCCCAGCTCGAACGTGCCCATCGACGCCCCGATCCGGGCCATCGCCCAGGGCCACGGCCACCAGATGCTGCGCACCGTGAGCTTCGGGGGCCAGCCCTACCGCGAGCTCATCGTGCCCCTGCCGGCCAACTCGGTCGTCGACTGCGCGACCGGCCTGTGCCAGGTCAAGTCCACCTCGGCCGAGCTGTTCGTGGTCAACATCGCCGGCCAGGTCGGTGAGCTGCGCCACCTGGTGTGGACCCTGGTGCTGGTCGTGGCCGGGGGCCTCGCGATCGCGCTCGGCCTCGGCCTGGCCATCGCGCGCGCGGCGCTCCACCCCCTGGAGAACGTGACCAGCGAGGTCGAGACCGTCGCCCAGACGACCGACGTCAGCCGGCGCCTCGACGAGGGTGCCAACGACGAGCTCGGACGTCTGCGACGCGCCTTCAACCGCCTCATGGACTCGGTCGAGCGGAGCCAGTCCCTGCAGCGCCAACTGGTCGCCGACGCCAGCCACGAGCTGCGCACGCCCCTGACCAGCCTGCGCACCAACGCCCAGGTGCTGCGCCGCGCCGGCGACCTGGGCACCGACGACCTCGACCAACTCTCGGTCGACATCGTCACCCAGGTCGACGAGCTCGCCTCGCTGGTGCGCGACCTCGGCGAGCTGTCGCGCGGGGAGCGCTCCGAGGGCGCCGTCGTGCCCCTGCGCCTCGACGAGGTCGTCGACGAGTGCGTCGACACCGCCCGCACCTACGCCCGGATCAAGGACGTGACCGTCGAGTCCACCTCGAGCGTCTCGTGGGTGCTGGGACGCCGCGACCGGCTGGTGCGCGCGATCAGCAACCTGCTCACCAACGCCGTCAAGTTCGCTCCCCCCTCCGGACGCATCACCGTCGCCTCGGCCGACGGCGTGGTCACGATCGCCGACTCGGGGCCCGGGGTCGACGAGGCGGACCGCCCCTACGTGTTCGACCGCTTCTGGCGCTCGCGCTCGGCGCGCGCCCTGCCCGGCTCGGGCCTCGGCCTGTCCATCGTGGCCCAGGTGATCGAGGAGTTCGGCGGGACCGTCATGGTCGACCGCGACCCCGACCTCGGTGGCGCGCGCTTCACCTTGCGCCTGCCCACGGTGATCGACGTCGGGGGGCTCGAGGGATTCTCGGAGAGTTCTTAGCCGAGCTCCAGGCCTCCCTTAGTGCCACCTGGCACAGTTGGCCTAGCCATGCGACACGAAGCCCACTCCCCGCGCGAACGCGACCGGCGCCAGACCCGCGCGCGCCGCGTCGCCCAGGCGATCCTGTTGGGATCCGGCGTGGCCAGCGCCGCCTTCGTCGGCTACGCCGCCGCCACCGCACCCGTCATCGCCCCCGCGACCGTGCCCTCGACCACCACGACGACGCCGTCGGCCCCCACCACCACGCCGCCCGCGAGCACCGGGACCTATCGCCCCCCGACCACGGCGCCGGTGACCACCACGACCACGTGCTACACCACGCCGTCGGGCTCGACGGTGTGCTACTGAGCATGCGCTTCGCGGTGTGGGGCCTCACGGGGACCCTCGAGGTCGAGGACCCGGCCCGCGGCCCCGAGGCCGAGCGCGTGCTGTGGCGCTGGCTCACGGCCGTGGACGCCGCGTGCAACCGCTTCGATCCGCGAAGCGAGATCAGCCGGCTCAACGAGAGCCCGAACGTGGACGTCGCGGTGTCTCCGGTGTTCGAGCGGGCCGTCGCGGTCGCCCTGGCGGCCGCCGCGGCGACCGACGACGCCTGTGACCCCACCGTCGAGCCGGCCCTCGTGACCCTGGGCTACGACGCCGACTTCGACGTCGTGGCCTCCCGCACGCCCCGGGCCGCCGGGCCGGCGGTCATGGCCGCCGGACCCGGTGCGGTGACGCTGGACCGCGAGCGCCACACCGTGCGGCTCGCCCCCGGCTGCCGGCTCGACCTCGGCGCCACGGCCAAGGCCCTGACCTGCGACGCCGTGGTCGACGAGCTGGCCCCGGGGGGCGGCGCCCTCGTCGAGATCGGGGGCGACGTCGCCATTCGCGGACCGGGCCCGACCGGCCCCTGGGTCGTGGGCGTCGACGACGGCGTGACGACGCCGGCCGCCGCGCCGCGCGTCTTCGCCCACGGCGGGGGCATCGCCACCTCGTCGATCGCGCGGCGCGCCTGGCGCCTCGAGACGGGCCGCGCCCACCACATCATCGACCCGCGCACCGGTGCCCCGGTCGCGGGTCCCTACGCCAGTGCCACCGTCGCCGCGCCGACGTGCTGGCAGGCCAACGCCTTCGCCACCGCCGCCCTGGTGTGGGGCGCCGACGCCCCCGCCCGCCTCGACACTGCCGGGTGGGCCGCGCGCCTGGTCGGCACCGCGGGCCAGGTCGAGCTCGTCGCAGGCTGGCCCGCCGAGGAGGCGGCGTGATCGGGCTGACCTCGCCCTACCTGTGGTACACGACGCGGGCGACCGGCCTGGTCACCCTGGCCCTCCTCACCGGGATGGTCTGCCTGGGGGTCCTGGTGGCCAACCGGGCCGGGGGGGAGCGCGTCGGCCGCTTCGAGCTGGCCCAGGTCCACCGCGCGGTCTCGGCGATCACGGTGACCTTCCTCGCGATCCACGTGGTCACGACCGTCGCGGACAGCTTCGTGGCCACGGGGCCGCTCTCGATCGTCGTCCCGCTGACCTCCCCCTACCGGCGCGTCGCCGTGGGACTGGGGGCGCTGGCGCTGGACCTCCTCGGCGCGGTGTGGTTGTCCAGCCTGCTCCAGGCCCGCCTCTCGTACAGCGCGTGGCGCGCGATCCACTGGCTCGGCTGGCTGTGCTACCCGGCTGCCCTGATTCACGCGGTCAGCGCCGGGACCGACGCACGCCACGGCGTGGGCCTGGCCGTTGTCGTGGCCAGCCTGGCGTCGGTCGCCGGCGCGGCCCTGTGGCGCGTGACCGCTCGCCCCGACCGCGCCGCCGGTCGCACCGCCCTGTCCCCCCCGCGTCGGCGGGGGCTCCGGCGGCCCGAGGACGCACCCCGCGTCGAGAGCGGGAGCCGGACCCGTGGGTGACGCACGGTCGTTGCCGCGCCTCCTCACTGGCGTGGGGGGACCCCCGGCCAGCCTGGTCGAGCACCGCGCCCGCTACGGCGCTGGGACCGCGCGCACCGGGCTGCTCGACGAGATCGAGGCGGCCGGGCTCACCGGGCGCGGGGGGGCCGCGTTCCCCACCGCGCGCAAGGCGGCCGTGGTGCGCGCCCAGCGCGGCCACACCAAGGTCCTGGTCGTCAACGCCATGGAGGGCGAGCCGGCCGCCCACAAGGACCGCACCCTGCTGGCGACCAACCCGCACCTGGTCCTCGACGGCGCGACCGCGTTGGCCCGGGCGATCGGTGCGACGCGCGTCTCGATCGCCGTCGCCCGCGACGAGCAGTCGACCGTGCGCGGGGTGCGCGCCGCGCTGCGCGAGCGCGACCGCGAGGACCGCGGCCTCACCCTGGAGCTGTTCACCCCGCCGTGGCGCTACGTGGCCGGCGAGGAGTCGGCCCTGGTGCACTGGCTGAACGACCACCAGGCACTGCCCCAGTACCGGCCGCACCGGCCGAGCATCCTGCGCATCGGGGGCGCCCCGGCGCTCGTCGACAACGCCGAGACCTGCGCGCACGTCGCCCTGATCGCCCGCTACGGCGCGGCGTGGTTCCGCGCACTGGGCACCGAGGCCAGCCCCGGCAGCGCGCTGGTGTCGATCACCGGCGCGGTGGCCCGCCCCACGGTCGTCGAACTGGCCCTGGGCACGCCGCTGCGCGCGGCCCTGCGGGCCGCGGGCGCAGACCCCGAGCCCCAGGCGGTCCTCCTCGGTGGCTACGGCGGGACCTGGCTCGCCGCCTCCCACCTGGACGCGCCGCTGGCCAACGAGGCCTTGGCACCCCTCGGGGCCAGCGTCGGCGCGGGCGTCGTCGTTGTGCTGCCGGCCGAGGCCTGCGGCCTGCGCGAGACCCTGCGCATCACGCGCTGGATGGCCCACGAGAGCGCCCGCCAGTGCGGACCGTGCGCCTTCGGCCTGCCAGCGCTGGCCCTCGACCTGCAGCAGGTCGTGGCCTCGGGACCCGATGCGCCCGCGGCCCTGATCCGCCTCGCGCAGCGCACCGACGCCATCGCGGGACGGGGCGCCTGCCGTCACCCCGACGGGGTCGTCCGCCTGGTGCGCTCCGCGCTCGACGTCTTCGCCGACCACCTCGACTCCCACCGACGGGGACGGCCCTGCGCGGCGCGCACGCACCGCCCGGTCGTCGCGGTGCCCGAACTCGAGCCCGAGGAGGACCTGGTATGGCAGTGAGGTCGCGCACCGACACCTTCGTCCTGGTGGTGGACCCGATCCAGTGCGACGGCTACGGGCACTGCGCCGAGCTGGCCCCCGAGCTCGTGCACCTGGACGAGTGGGGCTACCCCATCCTCGTGACCGAGCCCACGCCCCTGTCCGCACGGGCCGTGCGCGAGTCCGCGCGCTGGGCCGTGCGCGACTGCCCCCGGCGCGCCTTGCGCATTGAGCGGCACGCGGGGACCCCGGTCTCGACGCGGCCCCGCCGCAGAACCGAGTAGTGTTCTACAGGCCATGGGATCTCTCATCAAGAAGCGCCGCAAGCGCATGCGCAAAAAGAAGCACAAGAAGATGCTCAAGCGGACGCGCTTCCAGCGCCGCGCGGCGGGCAAATAGTCGCGCGCTAGCGCGCCGTCGCCGTCACCACCACTCGCACCGGCCCCGCCGGCCCCGTCAGCACCTCGGGGGAATCGAGGCGCCCCTCCACGTACAGCGTCGAGCCGGACCCCGCGAGATGGACCTCGCCGTAGCGGGCCCGCAGCCAGTCCAGGGTCGCCGCCAGGCGCGGCTCGACCCGGCGGGCCGGCTCTTCGAGGTGGTTGCGCCCGCCGGCGCGCCAGCCGCCGGCCGCCATCTCGTCAAAGGCCCGGTAGCACGCCGCGGTCGACACCGAGAAGTCCGGCACCAGCAGCGTCACGTCCCGCTCGACCCAGGCCAGCGGGTGCAGCTCCTCCCCGATCCCCTCGACGCGGGCCCGGCCCCCCATCTGGCAGAACGGCACGTCGGCACCGAGGCGCAGCGCGCTGTGCGCGTCCACCCCGCCGGCCCAGCGCAGGATCGCGGCGGCGTCGGCGCTGCCGCCCCCGAGCCCGCCGCCGACGGGGATCTGCTTGTCGACCTCGACCCCGGCGCTGCGACCGACTAGGGCCAGGGCGCGCCCCACCAGCTCGCCCGGACCGCGGTCGACCGACGCCCCGTAGGGCCCGGTGAAGCGCACCCCCGTGCCGTCCTCGTCGAGGTGCAGCCTGTCGCGCAGCCCCAGGGTCACCATCTCGGCGCGCAGCTCGTGGTAGCCGTCGGCGCGGCGGGCCCGGATCTCGAGGCTCCAGGTCAACTTGGCCGGTGCGTCGAGGGTCGTCACCGCGCCGACGCTAGCCGGGCGAACTCCTCGAGCCCGAGTTCCTCGGGCCGCGCCGTGGGCTCGACGCCGGCGCGCGCGAAGACCTCGGGGTCGGACCAGTCGGCCAGGGATCGCCGCAGCATCTTGCGCCGGTGCGCGAAGGCGCGGCGCACGACGTCGAAGAGGTCCGCCTCGCTCACGCGCGCCGGGTCGATCCGCACGGCGGCGCGCCGCTCCAGGGCCACCAGCACCGACTCGACCCGCGGGCGCGGCAGGAAGACGGTGGCCGGCACGCGCCCGGCCAGGTGCGCGTCGGCGAAGTAGGCCACGCGCAAGGAGACACCGCCGTAGGCCGGGTCCCCCGGGCTGGCGACCCAGCGCTCGCCCACCTCGCGCTGGACCATGACGAAGAGCCGCCGCACCACGGGCTGGGACTCGAGCAGCCGCAGCACCAGCGGGGTGGCGACGTTGTAGGGCAGGTTCGCGACGACCACGCACGGGCGCCCCGCGGTGAGCGCCCCGAAGTCCAGCTCGGTCGCGTCGCCCGCGTGGACGACCACGCCGCGCGGCTCGACCACGGCCCGCAGCGGTTCGAGGAGATGGCGGTCGACCTCGACGGCGACGACCTCGGCCCCCGTCTCGACCAGGGCCAGCGTGAGGGACCCGAGGCCGGCGCCGATCTCGACGACCAGGTCGCCCGGACCCACCTGGGCCAGGCGCGCGATGCGGCGCACCGTGTTGGGATCCACCACGAAGTTCTGGCCCAGGGCCCGCGACGGGTGCAGGTCGTGGTCGCGCAGCAGCGCGCTCAGGGCGGAGCGGGTGTGGGTCACCCTCCTAGGTTGTCACCACGTGACGCGCACCTCGACCACGCCGCGCCACAGCGGCGCGAGCAAGCTGAACTGGGACTCCGACAGGTCCACGACGCGACCGGGCGCGTAGTCCTGACGGTCGGTGACCAGGCACGAGATGGTGCGCCCGGTCGCCAGGTCCTCCACCGTGATGCGCGTGCCCCGGGGCAGGTACCAGGTGGCGCACTGGCCCGGGATGTACGAGTACCACGTGGCGATCCCGATGCGGGCGTGCGCGGCGACCGTGGTCGTGGTCGCCGGGGCGTGGGAGACCCGGCGCACGCCCCGCACCACCATGATGGTGCCGCGGGCCACCCGCGCCCCCGGGCGCAGGCTCTGGGCCACGACGACGTTCCAGGCCCCGCCGCCGGCCACCCGCACGCGCAGGCGCAGACCGACCCTCGCCGAGGTCGTCTCGGCCACGTGGGCGCTCAGGCCGACCAAGTCGGGCACCAGCGACCCACTGACGGTGTGCGCGGCGGTCGGCACGCGTGGAGCCGCCACCACGTGGGCGACGTCCAGCACGACCGAGCCGTGCCAGGAGACGCGCGTGCCGGCGGCCGGGAGCTGGCCCGTCACCACCGTCCAGTCGGTGGGGCCACGCACGCTGAAGTACAGCCCGGCCCGGGCCATGGCCGCGAAGGCTCGCGCCCGGCTGACGTGCACCACGTTGGGCACGGTGGTCTCGCCCGAGGACGACGAGGCCGCCACGCGCGCCACGCCCAGGGTCGCCGTGGCGTGCACCGGCAGCACGGTCCCGGGTCGCGGGTGCTGAGCGGTGACGAGGGTCCACGTCGCGGGACCCTTGGTGACGAAGTACAGGCCCGCCTGGCGCATGGCGGCGAAGACCTGGGCGCGGTGGCGGTAGAGCAGGTCGGGCATCACGGTCGTCCCCGAGGTGCGGGGCGCCTGGACCGCCGTGTCGACCACGACCGTCGACCCCTTCGGGACCAGGGTGCCGGCGCGGGGCACCTCGCCCACCGCGACGTTCCAGTTGGCCGGGCCGACGGTGCGGAAGTACAGCCCGGACCGGGCCATGGCCGCGAAGGTGCTCGCCCGGTCGAAGTGCACGACATTGGGCATGGCCACCGAGACGTGCGAGGTGGAGGCGCCCGATGACTCGGTGGCGCCCAGAAGTGGCCCGAGGCACATCACCGCCCCGACCGCCATTCGCCACGCCCAACGCATTCGCGCCCGGCCCCTCGATGACGTCAGTAGCCCACCCTCCGATTGGTCAGCGCGTCGCCACGCTCTGGACAACGCTAGGCACGTGGCGCCGCCAGAACAAGGCGCGCCGCCGTTTTTTCTATCTTACCTGGTGGAAATCACCGTTCAAGCGCAAAGAGCCGGCTGGTGTTGGCCGCGGTGGTCGTGGCGAGCAGGTCAACGTCCTCACCACGCAATTGGGCCACGAACGCGCCCACCACGGCGACATTGGCCGGCTCGTTGGCCTGGCCCCGAAAGGGCACCGGGGCCAGGAACGGGCTGTCGGTCTCGACGTGGAGGCGATCGGCCGGCACCAGGCGGACGGCCTCGCGCAGGCTCTCGGCATTCTTGAAGGTCACGATGCCGGCCACCGAGATGTCGCAGCCCGCCGCCAGGTAGCGCTCAGCCTCCTCGGCGGTGCCGGTGAAGCAGTGGATGACGGTCCGTGACGGTGTTCCCTCGCTGGCCAGGATGTCCACGATGTCGTCGACGGCCTCGCGCGCGTGGATCACCAGCGCCAGGTCGAACTCGTGGGCCCAGCCCACCTGCTCGGCGAAGGCCCGCCGCTGGGTGGCGCGGGGGGCGTGCTCGTAGTAGTAGTCCAGACCCGTCTCGCCCACCCCAACCAGGCCGACGGGCCGGGCCGCGACCAGGTCGCGCAGCGGCTGGCGATCCTGCGCCGAGTCGTGCGGGTGCAGGCCGATGACGGCGTACACCTCGACCGGCTGGGGCCGGGCCGCCAGGGCGAGCGCCTGGCGCGAGGTGTTCAGGTCCGTGCCCACGACGACCACGCGGTCCACGCCGGCCTGGCGGGCGCGCGCCAAAACCTCGTCGGTGGTGGCGCCGCTGCGGTCCACGAAGGCGTCCTGCACGTGGCAGTGGGCATCGGTCCAGGCGCTCACGACGGGCTCACGATCCTCGGGAACAGCGGGGCGCCGCCCTCGAGGCGCACGCCGCCGGGGGTCCCACCCCACGCCAGTCCCGCCAGTCCCCCGTCACCGGGGGACCCCGCCAGACCGAGGCGCCGCCAGATCTCGTCGGCGACCCCGGGCATGGCCGGACTCACCAGGATCGCCACGATGCGCAGGACCTCGAGCGCCTCGCCGAGGACCGCCTCGACCGCTGCCCCCGGCTCCATCTTCCAGGGCGCGTGGCGCTCGAGGAACGCGTTGGTGGCCCCGATCAGCGACCACGTGGCCTCCAAGGCGGCGTGCGGCGCGAAGCGCTCCCAGGCGTCGCGCGCCCGCGCGACGGCCTCGGCCGCCTGCTCGCGCAGCTCGGCCGCGGCCGATGGTGCCGGGGCCACGCCGGCGCACTTGGTCTCCACGACGCGCACCACCCGGGCCAGCAGGTTGCCCAGGTTGTTGGCCAGGTCGACGTTGTAGCGCTGGACGATGCCCTCGTAGGAGAACTCGCCGTCGTTGCCGAGCGCCGTCTCGCGCAGCAGGTAGTAGCGCAGGGGGTCGACGCCGAACTCCTCGATCAGCGTCACCGGCGCGATGTCGGTCAGGCGCACGGCTCCCTCGGCCGCCATCGTCTTGGAGAGCTTCTGCCCGCCGACCAGCAGCCAGCCGTGGACCTGGACGTGGTGGGGAGGCTCGAGGCCCGCCGCCATGCACATGGCGGGCCACCACACGCAGTGGAAGCGGATGATCTCCTTGCCGATCAGGTGGTGGGAGGCGGGCCACCAGGTCGCCACCGCCGAGTCCTCACGGCCGTAGCCGATGGCCGTGAGGTAGTTGATGAGCGCGTCGTACCACACGTAGAAGACGTGCGGCGGATCCCAGGGGACCGGGATGCCCCAGTCGATCGAGGTGCGCGTGATGGAGATGTCCTTCAGCCCGCCGGCGATGAACGCGTAGGCCTCGTTGCGCTTGGTCTCGGGCGTCACGAACTCGGGGTGCTGGTCGTAGTAGTCGCGCAGGCGCTCCTCGAAGGCCGAGAGGCGGAAGAACCAGTTCTCCTCCTCCATCTCGGTCAGGGGCTTGCCGTGGACCGGGCAGCGGCCCTGGTCGCTGGCCTCGAGGGTGTAGTAGTCCTCGCAGCTCACGCAGTACAGCCCCCGGTAGAGGCCCTTGTAGATGTACCCGTTCTCGTAGATCGTGCCCAAGAAGCGCTGCACCGTCTCGAGGTGGCGCAGCTCGGTGGTGCGGATGAAGTCGTCGTAGTCGACGTTGAGGGCGTCCCAGGCGTCGTGGAAGCGCGTCGAGGTCTGGTCGGTCCAGTCCTGCGGGGTGGTCCCGTGGCGTGCGGCGGCCTCGGCGACCTTCTGGCCGTGCTCGTCGGTGCCGGTCAGGAACAAGACGTCGTCGCCGGCCAGGCGGTGCCAGCGCGCCAGGGCGTCGGCGACCACCGTCGTGTAGGCGTGGCCCACGTGCGGCGCGTCGTTGACGTAGTAGATGGGCGTGGTGATGTAGAAGCGCGCCACCGGACCAGCGTAACGAATCAGGGCGGCGAGCCCGGCCGGAGCGCCAGCGCCGCCTCGTAGGCGTCGTGCCGGCCCACGCCGAGCTCGGCGGCCACGCGCGCGGCGGCGTCGCGCACCGAGTCCCCCGCCGCCAGGCGCGCGGCCAGAGCGGCGCGCACGGTGGCGGCGTCGGGGGTGGCCGATGCGGCGAGGTCGGAGCCCGCGGCACCGGCGACCACCACGACCACCTCGCCGCGCACCTCGCCGTCGGGCCAGTGCGCGAGGACCTCGGTCACACTCCCCCGCACCACCTCCTCGTGGATCTTCGTCAGCTCCCGGGCGATGGCCGTGCGCCGGTCGCCGACCGCCTCGCGCACCTCGCGCAGCGTCGCGAGCAGGCGCTGGGGAGACTCGTAGAAGACGATCGTGCGCGGCTCGCTGCGCCACGCCGCCAGGCGCGCGCGGCGCTCGGGCCCGCGGCGGGGCAAGAAGCCCTCCATCACGAAGCGGTCGGTGTCCAGCCCGCTCACCGACAGCGCGGCCACGACCGCACTGGGGCCCGGCACCGTGGTGACCCGCAGCCCGGCGTCGACGACCGCCCCGACGGCGCGCCGGCCCGGATCCGAGATCGTGGGCGTGCCGGCGTCGCACACCAGGGCCACCTGGCGTCCCGCGGCCACCTCCTCGACGACCCCGGCCGCCAGCGCCGCCTCGTTGTGCTGGTGCAGGCTGCGCAGCCGGCCCCCGCCCCCGATGCCCAGGGCCGCGAGCAGGACACGGGTGCGCCGCGTGTCCTCGCAGTAGATGGTGTCGGCCGTGGCGAGCGTCGTGCGCGCCCGGTCGCTCACGTCCCCGAGGTTCCCGAGGGGCGTCGCGACCAGTGTCAGCGCTCCCGACGACGGCGCTTCGTGCGTACGCGAGCCCACGACCCGAGACCGTACCGCGCGCGAGGCACTAGGATGGATAGCCATGTCGAAGCGGACCGTCAAGCGGAAGTTGCGCGCCAAGAAAAAGGCGAATCACGGCAAGAAGCCGAACTGCGGTCGCGGTTGAGCTGACGGACTCGCCCGTCAGGCTCCCGGCATCGTCTGGGCCAGAGTGATCGACGCGCGGTCGGCTTCACGCCGGCTCGCCGTGCGCTGGGCCACCCGGTGCTCCATGTAGAAGGCCAGCCCCGGGACGAAGCCGGCCAGCAGCATCAGCACCACCAGCCCCACGCCTAGGCGCGCCTTGAGGGCCAGGTGCACGCACATCACCATGTAGATGGGGTAGAGCACGACGCCGTGACCCACGCCGAGGATCGTGACCAGCACGCGCAGGCGCTCCCACAGGGCCAGGTCGGCGCTGTGCAAGATGAGGAACGCCGTCAGCACCAGCAGCGTCGTCCCGGTCACGAAGGACATCAGCCGGTAGCGCGCGAAGGCGGCGCTCACGAGTGGCCCCACAGCCGGCGCTTGGTGCGCGTGGCCAGCTGCTCGAGGTGGTCGTTGTAGGCCGCGAGGCTCGGGTCCTCCTCGGCCTCGCGCTCGCGGGCCGATCGCGCCTCGGCGCGCATGTGCGCCTCGTAGGCGGCGCGCGCCGCCTCGTCCTCCGCCGAGACCTTGTCCAGGTTGATCAGTGCGAACCACCCGATGACGCCCAGCACACCGATGACCGGCCACTCGATGGCGTAGAGGTAGCTCAGCGCGTTTCCGGCCACGGCGCGGCCCACCTGCCACCACGCCGCCACTGCGCACAGGACGAGCCAGACTCCCAGCAACAGGTGGAGGACGAGGGCCCGAGCGCCCCACCACTTGGCATGCACGGCGTCATCCTAACGACGAGGCGCTCGAAGCAGTCCTCGTAGGATGAGGCGATGGCCCCCCGGCTCGCGCCCTTCGTGTGGCGCGACGTGACGCAGGTCCACGTGGTCCCCGGGGTGCTGGTCGTGCTCGTGGTCCTGGCGGTCCTCTACGCGTGGGCCCAGCACCGCGTGCCGGGCTGGCCGGCGGGCCGCCTGGTCGCGTTCCTCGGCGCGCTGGCCACCCTGGCCGTGGCGACCCAGTCGGTCCTGGGCATCTACGACCGGTCCTACTTCAGCGATCACATGATCCAGCACCTGGCACTGATCATGGTGGCCGGACCGCTCCTGGCCCTGGCGGCGCCCCTCGACCTGGCCGCGGCGCTCGCCGCGCCGGTGCGCCGAGCGCTCGACTCGCCGGTCGGGCGCGCCCTCACCCACCCGCTGATCGCCTTCGCGGTGTACTTCGTCTTCATCCCGCTCACCCACCTCACCGGGCTCTTCGACGTGGTGCTCACCCATCCGGCGGCCCACGAGGTCGAGCACGTGGCCTTCGTCGCGGCCGGATACCTGTTCTTCCGCGCCGCGTTCGGCATCGAGAGCGGCCAGCACCTGCACCCCGGGCTGCGCCTCGTCTACGTGATGGCCGCGGTGCCCGTCGACACGTTCACCGGTCTGGCCCTGGCGATGTCCTCGCACAACCCCTTCCCGGCGTACCGGACCCTCGCTCCCCTCGGGTCGACGCCCGCATCGATCCTGGCCAACGTGCATCTGGGTGGGGCCATCATGTGGATCGGCGGCGACGCCCTGATGCTGGCCTGGGCAGTGCCCATCGCCTGGGCGTGGGTGCGCGAGGAGGACCGCCGGACCGCCGAGCTCGACGCGCGCCTGGACGCCGAGGGCCGCTAGAGGAGTCCCGCGTCGACGGCCAGGGCCGCGAGGTCGACCTCGGGCCGTGCTCCCAGATGGCGGATGATCTCGCCCGCGCACAGCGAGCCCAGCTCGGCCGCCTCGACCGGATCGGCCCCCAGGGCCAGGCCGTAGAGGAACCCCGAGGCGAACAGGTCGCCCGCCCCGTTCTGGTCGACGACCTCCTCGACGTCGTGGGCGGCGACCGGCACGACCCCGGTCGCCGTGACGACGTCGGCGCCGCGCGGCCCCCGGGTCACGACGGCCAGCAGCCCGAGCTCGTCGAGCAGCTCGTAGGCGCGCGGCAGGCTCGAGACCTCGAAGAGCGAGAGGATCTCGGTCTCGTTGCACAAGAGGACGTCCACGTCGCTCGTGACCAGCTCCAAGAAGTCGTGACGGTGGCGCTCGACGCAGAACATGTCCGACAAGGACAGCGCGACCATCGAGTCGTGCAGGTGCGCCATCTCGACGACCTTGCGCACCGCGGCCTTGGCGGGCGGCAGGTCGTAGAGGTACCCCTCGACGTAGGTGATCTCGGAGCGCGCGATCAGGGGCTCCCGGATGTCCTCGGGGCCCAGGCGGTTCGAGGCGCCCAGGTAGGTGGCCATGGTGCGCTGGGCGTCATCGCTGATGAACACGTGGCAGCGGCCCGTCGCCCCCTCGGACGCGTCGGCGACGGCCAGATCGAGCTCGACGCCGAGCGAGCGCAGGTCGTGGGCGAAGCGGTCGCCGAAGTCGTCGTCGGCGACCTTGCCGATGAATCCGGCCGCGCCCCCCAGGGCCGCGATCCCGGCGATCGAGTTGGCCACCGACCCGCCCGACATCTGGACGGTGGGACCCATCGCCTCGATGAAGCGTCCCAGATCCTCGGATCCGATGAGCGTCATGGCCGCCTTGACGAGCCCCAGATCGCGGTAGGCCTCGCGGTGGTCCCGACTGATCACATCGAGCAGCGCGTTGCCGATTCCGGTCACCGCGAGTCGCGTGGGGCCCGGCTTGACGCGCAGTGACACCGGGCTCGGGCGATTTGTCACCCAGCGAGCGTAGAGGATTTCGCCCTAGTGTGGCCAGCGATGAGAACGCCCAATCCTTACCGCCTGTCCCGTGACGTCCTGCCACGGGCGTACCGCATCTTCCTGACCCCCGACCTGGAGTCCGCGACCTTCTCGGGCCGCGTCGAAATCGACGTCGAGGTCGTCGAGCCGGTGTCGAGCATCACCCTGCACGCCAAGGACCTCGAGCTGAGCCCGGCCACCGTGACCAGCGCCGGCGCCGCCTACCACGCCGGGAACCACGAGGCCGACGAGCGCTACGAGACGGTGACCTTCCCCTTCGACCAGAAGATCGCCGCGGGCCCCGCGACCCTGGAGCTGGCCTTCACCGGAATCCTGAGCGACGCCCTTGCCGGCTTCTACCGCTCCACCTACACCGACGATGCCGGCACCACGCACGTCATCGCGACCACCCAGTTCGAGCACTCCGACGCCCGCCGCGCCTTCCCGTGCTTCGACGAGCCGTCGATGAAGGCGACCTGGCAGATCAACCTGACCGTGCCGAGCGACCTGCTCGCGGTCTCGAACGCGCCCGAGACCGCCAACGTCGACCTCGGCAACGGCCAGCGCAGCATCAGCTTCGCCCCCACGATGGTCATGTCGAGCTACCTCGTGGCCTTCGTCGTGGGCCCCTTCGAGGCGACCGCGATCCGTGACGTGCGCGGCGTGCCCGTGCGGGTGATCACCCCGATCGGCAAGGTCCACCTGGCCCCCCTGGCCCTGGAGGCGGCCGACTTCGCCCTGAACTACTTCCCCGACTACTTCGCCATCCCCTACCCCGGCGAGAAGCTGGACATGGTGGCGATCCCCGACTTCGCCTTCGGGGCCATGGAGAACCTGGGGTGCGTCACCTTCCGCGAGACCGCCCTCCTCGTCGACCCGCAGACCGCCTCCCTGGCCGAGACCTACCGCGTGGCCGAGGTCGTCCACCACGAGCTGGCCCACATGTGGTTCGGCGACCTGGTGACGATGGAGTGGTGGGAGGGCATCTGGCTGAACGAGGCCTTCGCCACCTTCATGCAGCTCAAGTGCTCCGATGCCTTCCGACCCGACTGGCACATCTGGTCCGAGCAGGCGGTCCACAAGGACATCGCGCTGCAGATCGACGGGCTGGCCCACACGCGCGCCATCGAGTACGAGGTCCTCTCGCCCGACGACACCCAGGGCATGTTCGACGCGCTCACCTACGAGAAGGGCTCGTCGGTCCTGCGCATGCTCGAGCAGTACCTGACCGAGACGACCTTCCGCGACGGCATCCGCCACTACCTGCGCCAGCACAGCTACGCCAACGCCGTGACCAGCGACCTGTGGGACGCCCTCGAGGAGGTGTCGGGCGAGCCCGTGCGCACGATGATGGACTCGTGGATCCTGCAGGGCGGCCACCCGCTGGTCAGCCTGGACGGCGACCAGCTGCGCCAAGAGCCCTTCGCGTTCCTCGGTGCGTCGAACAAGGGCGCCATCGGCGACCACTGGGTCGTCCCGGTCCTGACGCGCCCCCTGGCCGGCGGCGCGGTGCAACGCCACCTGCTGAGCGAGGACGCGCTGGCCCTCGGGTCGACCGAGCCCACCGTGCTCAACGCCGGAGGGTCTGGCGTCTACCGCAGCCACTACCGTCCCGAGGCGCTGGCCGCCCTGGCCGCGGACCTCGGTCGCCTGGACGCGATCGAGCGCGCCACCCTCCTCAGTGACAGCTCGGCCACGCTGCTGGCCCGGGTCATCACCTGGTCCGAGTTCCTCACCCTGGCCCGGGGCCTCACGCCCATCGACGAGTCGACCCCGTGGGACTTCGTGCTCGCGGCGGCCAGCATGGTCCGCCGGGCTCTCGACGCGCCCGCGCGCGGCGTCCTGGCCGCGCAGATCGCCGAGGTGGCCGCCCCGGTGTTCGCGCGACTGGGCTGGGACGTCCAGCCCGACGAGGGACCGGTGCGCGCCCAGCTGCGCGGCACCCTCGTCCAGCTGCTCGGCGAGGTCGCTCGCGATCCCCAGGTGCGCGCCGAGGCCGTCGCGCGCTTCGATCGCGGCGAGGTCAGTGGCGACCTGGCGGCACCGATCCTGCGCCTGGTGGCCGATCACGACCGCCCCGGTGACTACGAGCGGTTCCTCGAGGCCTACCGCAACGCCCCCACGCCCCAAGAGGCCTTGCGCTACCAGCTCGCTCTGGGGGCCTTCAACGACCCCGCGGCAGCCCTCGACGCCGCGGACCGCTGCCTCACCGAGTTTCGCAGCCAGGACGGGCCAATCATCCTGCCCTCCCTGATGCGCAACGAGTTCAACGGTCCGGCCGTCTGGCACCTGCTCGCCAGCCGCTGGGACGAGGCGATCGCCCGCTTCTCGCCGAGCCTCCACGCCCGGCTGGCCGCGGGCATCACCACCTTCATCCGCGACCCCGAGCTGGCCGACGAGGTGGCCGCCTTCCACGAGGCGCACCCGGTTGTGGGCGGCTACCCCGCCTCGGTGGAGCAGTGGGTCGAGCGCATGCGCGTCGGCCAGGCCTTCGCCGAGGCGATCCGCCAGCAGTTCTAAGGCCGTGTCCGCGGGCACCTTCCTCGGCGTCATGGTCCTCATGTTCGCCCTGGAGCTGCCCGACAAGACCATGGTCGCGACGATCGTCATGTCGACGCGGGCCCGGCCGCGCCACGTGGCCCTGGGCGCCGCCGCAGGATTTGTGGTCCAGATGGCCATCGCGGTGACGGCCGGCGGGCTGCTGGCGCTGCTGCCGCCCCGGGCGCGCGACGGGATCGTGGCCCTGCTGTTCCTCGGCGGTGCCGCCTACCTGCTGCTCGCCCGCGAGCGGGAGGTCGAGCAGCTCGGCGAGGAGGAGGCCGCCCGTGAGCGGGCCGCGTCCCCGGCGCGCGAGATCGGCACCGCCTTCGGGGTGATCTTCCTCGGCGAGTTCGGCGACCTGACCCAGATCCAGGCGGCCAGCCTGACGGCGCGCACGCACGACCCTGTCGCGGTGTTCGCCGCCGGGTCCCTGGCCCTGGTCGTCGTGGCCTACCTGGGCGCCTTCGGCGGGCGACTGCTCCAGCGCTGGGTGCCCACGCGGGTGATCCGCCGCATCGGCGGCGCCGTGTTCGCCATCCTCGGGATCGTGACGCTGGTCCAGGCGGTGCGCGGGTGACCCGCGACGAGCTCGTAGCCTTCGCGTCCTCGGTGCGGGGCTTCCTCCCCGAGCCCGAGGGTCGCGCCCTCACCGCGCACGGGCTGCGCCGGGGCCGCGAGCGGCCCGGGGGGACCTGGCTGGAGGTCGGCGCCTGGTGCGGGCGCTCCGCGGTGTTCCTGGGCGCCGCCGCGCGCGACACCGGCTCGGTACTGTACTCCCTCGACCACCACCACGGCAGCGAGGAGCAGCAGGAGGGCTGGGAGCACTTCGAGGCCGACCTGGTCGACGGAGCCGACGGGCGCATCAACACCCTGCCGACGTGGCAGCGCACCGTGGCCGACGCCGGCCTCGAGTCGGTGGTGCTGGGCCTGGTGGGCCCCTCGGCCACCATCGCCGCGCACTTCGGCCAGCCCCTCGACCTGCTCTTCCTCGACGGGGGCCACGGCGACGAGGTCGCCTGGGCCGACTACCACGGCTGGACGCCACACCTGGTGCCGGGGGGTCTGCTCTTGATCCACGACGTCTTTCCCGACCCGCGCGACGGCGGCCGGCCGCCCTACGAGATCTACGGGGCGGCGCTGGCCGCCGGCTTCGTGGAAGAGGACGCCGTCGGCTCGCTACGGGTGCTGCGACGCGCTGCGCCGGCAGCCGGGCTCGGGGAGGTCGGCCGGGCGCACGATCGCCTCGGGGTGGAAGAGGTCCGCGGCGCCTGAGCCCCCGGTCACGGCATCGACCGCCAGCACGACCGCCGCCGCGGTGTAGCTGCTCACCTCGTCTCCGGGGAAGGTCGCCTCCGTCGGGTAGACGAGACCGGTCAGGTACGCGCCGTCGGCCCGCCGGTGCCGCCGCGTCGTCGCCAGCAGCTCGGCCGCGCGCTCCGGGCGTCCTGCCGCGTCGAGGGCCAAGGCGCACTCGGCCGTCTCGGCGGCCGTGACCCAGTCGCTGGTGGACACGCAGCGCACGCCTCGTCCCGCCAGGACGTGGCGCTCCCATCCCAGGTCCAGGCGCTCGAGCGCCGCGTCGCCGACCAGGGCGCCCGAGAGCACCGGGTAGTACCAGTCCATGGCGAACTCGTTCTTGGGCGCGAAGGCCCCGGGGTGGTGGGCGACGGCGTGGCCCAGGCGACCCGCCGCCTCGGACCAGTCGCCGCGCGCGTGGCCCAGGCGGCGGGCCACCTCCAGGCCGCAGCGCACCGAGAGGTAGATCGACGACGAGCCGGTCAAGAGCGCGTAGGACTCGAGGCGCCCCGCGGGGTCGCGCGACCAGTGCACCGTCCCGTCGGGGTCCTGGTGGGCCAGCACGAACGCCAACGCCGCGTCGAGGGCCGGCCACGCGGCCGCCACGTAGTCGACGTCGTCGGTCGCGCGCAGGTAGTGGCACAGCCCGGTGGCCAGGTAGGCGCACACGTTGGTGTCCAGGCGCGCGTCCTCGACCGCGCCGTCGCGGTAGTAGTTGAACCAGCTGCCGTCGCCCAGCTGCTGGGCGATCAGCCAGTCGTAGGCGGCGCGCGCGGCGTCCTCGCGGCCCAGCACCGTGAGGGCCATGGCGACCTCCACGTGGTTCCACGGATCGCTGTGGCCCCCCGGGTTCCACGGGATCTCGCCACTGGCGTGCTGGAGGTCCTCCAGGTACGCGCCGGTCCGGTCCAGCTCGTCGGCGCTCGCCACGCCGGGCAGCCCCCCGAGGCGGACGCGGGCGGTCGTCACGGCTGGCGCGTCGCGTAGACGACGAGGGACTTGCCCATGACCGGGGCCAGCACGCGCTCGGCCGCGCGCGTGATCGCCGGGCGCCGCTCGATGTCCCACACCAGCAGGCGGTGGTAGGCGCGCACCAGCCAGTGGTCCTCGTTGCTCACCCCGACGAGGCACTTGAGCGCCCAGTACGGGCTGTGCAGGCCGTGGGCGAAGCCGTGGCCGTCCACGGCCAGTCCCGAGGCGGCGAGGCGCGACTCGAGGACGCGGCGCCGGTAGATCCGCACGTGACCCCCCGGAACCAGGTGGTATTCGTCGGACAGGGCCCAGTTCACCAGCTCGGGCGCGAAGCGCGGAACCGTCACCGCCAGCGTGCCGCCGGGCCGCAGGACGCGAGCGATCTCGGCCATCGCGGCCGCGTCATCGGGCAGGTGCTCGAGGACCTCGGCGCAGATCACCCGGTCGAAGGCGCCGTCGGCGAAGGGCAGGTGCCACGCGTCGCCCTGGACGGCACCCGCGTGGCCGCCCTCGTCGGGCAGCTCGCCCGCCGCGACCATCGCCGCCAGGATCCCGACGACGCCGCGGACCTCGTCGGCTCCCGCGTCCAGGGCGACCACCCGTCCCCCGCGCCGAGCCACCTCGAAGGCGTGGCGGCCGAAGCCGCAGCCCAGGTCGAGCACCCGGTCGCCGGCCCGCAGGCCCAACCGGTCGAGGTCGGCCGTGAGCATCAGGCGAACCGCATCGACTCGGGCAGCGCCTCGTGGCGCACGATGGCGTCGTAGCAGGCCGCCGTCCCGCGCGCGGTGACCTGCCACGTGAAGCGCTCCATGACGCGCTGGCGCCCGCGGGCCCCGAGCTGCGCGCGCAGGGGGGCGTCGTCGAGCAGCCGCGCGATGGCCCCGGCCAGCGCGTCGGGGTCGTTGGGCGCGACGAGCAGGGCCGCCTCGCCGTGGGGCCCGACGACCTCGGGCAGCGCTCCCCCGGTCGTGGCCACGACCGCCACGCCGCAGCTCATCGCCTCGATCGCGGGCAGGGAGAAACCCTCGTAGAGGCTGGGCACGATCGCCACCTGGGCCTCGGCGTAGTAGCGGGCCAGCGTCTCGTCGCTGACCCCGGTGATCGTCGTCACGATGTCGGCCAGCCCGAGGCGCGTGATGGCCCGGGCGACGCGTCCGCCGGGGCGCGGCTGGCCGACCACCACCAGGTCGACGTCACGCTCGGCGCGCAGCTTGGCCACGGCCTCGAGCAGGGGCACCAGCCCCTTCATCGGGACGTCCGAGCTGGTGGTGACCATGAGGCGGCCCGGCCGGGGGGCGACGTCGGCGCGCGGCGCGAAGACCGTGTGGTCGACGCCGACCGGCACGACCGTCAGGCGCTCGAGGGCCACGCCGAGCTGCTCGTGGATGTCGCGGCGCGAGTTGTGCGAGACGGTCAGGACCGCGGGCATCTCGCGGGCGACGCGCACCTGCATGCGCAAGAACCCGAACCACCGCCGGGTCGTGTAGCGGCGCCACCAGCCCTCCGCGTGGTCGAGGGCGATCGAGCGGTCCACGGTGATGGGATGGTGGATGGTCTCGAGCAGCGGCCAGCCGTCGCGCACCAGGCCCCGGATGCCCCAGCCCAGGCACTGGTCGTCGTGGACCAGGTCGAAGTCGGCCCGACGGGCCGCCAGCACCCGGCGGATGCGGCGGCTGAAGGCGAGCGGCTCGCCGAAGCCCCCCGCGAGCATGGTGGCGAACTCCTGGACGTCGGCGAAGGAGGTGAACTCGCGTCGCGCCGGGATCCGGAAGGGGTCGGGCTCGCGATACAGGTCGAGGCCGCGCACCGGCGTGAAGCCGACCCCCGGGTCGAGCTCGGGCCACGGGGGTCCCGAGAAGACCTCGACGCTGTGGCCCAGGGACACCAGCTCGCGGGTGAGGTGGCGCGTGTAGACGCCCTGACCCCCGCAGGTCGGGTTGCCCCGGTACACCAGGAAGGCGATGCGCCGGCCGCCCGGCGCCGGTGGGCGGGCGACCCGCACGGGGGGCAGGACCGCGGCGCGCGAGCGCGCCCAGGACTCCCGGGTATCAGCGATGACCTGCGAAACGGAGCGAGACACGAACCCCCTTGGGCTGTACGGGCGTTCCGACCATTCTGGTCCACCCCGGTCGGCCCAGCCAATCGCGTCGGTGCCCTGGCTACAGTGCGGATATGGATCTGACCTACCCTGCCGACGCCGAGGAGTTCCGCCTGACGGTGCGTGACTGGCTGAGCGCCAACCTCCCGCCCTGGTGGAACTCGCCCGACCGGCCCACCGACGCCGCCGAGCGCGCGGCCTTCGCCGCCACGTGGACCGAGCGGCTCCGCGACGGCGGCTGGATCTGTGCCGGCTGGCCCACCCAGTACGGGGGGCGGGGCCTCAGCCTGATCGAGCAGGTCGTCCTGGCCGAGGAGTTCGCCCGGGTCAACGCCCCCATGCGCGCCGACTTCTTCGGAGACACCCTGGTCGGGCCCACGATCCTCCAGTGGGGCACCGAGGAGCAGAAGCGAGAGTTCATCCCGGGCATCTTGAGCGGGACGATCTCGTGGTGCCAGGGCTTCTCGGAGCCCGACTCGGGCTCGGACCTGGCCAGCCTAACCACGTCGGCCGTGCGCGACGGGGACGAGTGGGTGATCAACGGGCAGAAGGTCTGGACGACCCAGGCCCAGTTCGCCGACTACGTCTTCCTCCTGGCGCGCACCGACCCGACGGCCCCCGCCCACGGCGGCATCAGCTACCTCCTGGTGCCGATGAAGCAGAAGGGCATCGAGGTGCGCCCGCTGACCCAGGTCGACGGGACTGCGGAGTTCAACGAGGTCTTCTTCACCGATGCGCGCTGCCCCATCGCCAACGTCGTCGGCGGCGTCAACAACGGCTGGAAGGTGGCCATGACCACCCTCTCCTTCGAGCGCGGGGCGTCGGCCACCACGGGCTACCGCCGCTTCGCGCGCGAGTGGGAGGGGCTGCGCGACGCCGCGCAGGCGCGGGGGCGCGCGTCGGACCCCCTGATCCGCGACCGGCTGGTCCGCTCGTGGTCCAAGGTCAAGATCATGGAGGTCAACGGCTGGCGGACCCTCAGCGACGCGCTGCGGGGGACCCACGAGACGGTGGCCCTGGGAGCGACCAACAAGATGTTCTGGTCCGAGAGCCACCGCGACACCATGGAGCTGGGCCTCGACATCCTGGGCCCGTCGGCCCAGGTCCTCACCGGCACCTTCGTCGAGGGCGCCAGTCCCGGTCAGCGGGGGCGCGCCGACTATCCGGTCTCCGAGCTGCAGGCCTCGTTCTTCTTCTCGCGCTCCGAGACGATCTGGGGCGGGACCGCCGAGATCCAGCGCAACATCGTGGGCGAGCGCGTGCTGGGCCTGCCCAAGGAGCCCCGCGTCTCGGCCTAGGCCCCGGCGCGCGACACCGGACATCGGTCAGGAGACCGCCGCCTCCAGCGCCGCCCCGCGCGACATCGACCGATGGCGCCAGGCCAGGCCCGCAGCCGTCGCCAGGGTCAGGCCGGCGCCGACGAACAGGCCCATGCGCGGGTTGGTCACCGAGATGACGTAGCCGATCAGGGGCGCGCCGATGGGCGTCGTTCCCATGAAGGCGATGCCGTAGAGCGCCATGACCCGCCCGCGCATCGACTGGGACGAGTTGAGCTGGAGCAGGGCGTTGGCCGTGGACATGAAGGCGATGGAGAAGGCGCCCGTGGGCACCATGGCCAGCTCGGCCAGTAGCAGCGTGGGTGCCAAGGAGGCTGCCGTCATGAACACGCCGAAGCCCGTGGCCAGACCGATGAGCAGCCCCGTCGTGGGCCGCGAGCGCCGCGCCACGCCCAGCCCGCCGAAGATCGCCCCGAGGCCCATCGCCCCCAGGAGCAAGCCGTAGTGGACCGCCGAGCGCTGGTGGAAGGTGGTGTGGACGAGCAGCGGCAAGGTGACCGTGAAGTTGAAGGCGAACGTTCCCACCACCGCGACGGCCAGGATCGTCGTGCGCAAGACGGGCGTCTCGAGCACGTAGCGCAGCCCGCGGCGCAGCTGGCCGCGCTCGCGCTCCACGGTGTGCAGGGGATGGAAGGCCGAGCCGTCCATCATGACCAGGGCCACCAGCACGGCCACGTAGGAGATGGAGTTGGCGTAGAAGCAGCCCGCCGTGCCGATGACCGTGATGAAGATCGCGGCGATCGAGGGGCCGATCAGGCGGCCGGCGTTCATCAGCACGCTGTTGAGACTCACGGCGTTGGCCACCAGGTCGCGGCCGACCATCTCTTGGACGAAGGCCTGCCGGGCCGGCAGGTCGAAGAGGTTGACGATGCCGAGCAGCCCGGCCATCACGTAGACCCAGCCGACCGTCGCGTCCCCGGTCGAGACCAGGATGCCCAGCGTCAGGGCCAACAGGCCCGCCGAGGACTGCGTGGCGTACAGGATGCGCCGCTTGGCCAGGCGGTCCACGATCAGGCCGCCGTAGCTGCCGAACACCAGCATCGGGAGGTTGCCCAGGGCCAGGGCGATCCCGAGGTCCAGCGACGAGCCGGTCAGCTGCAATAGCAGCCAGCCCTGGGCCACCGACTGCATCCAGGTCCCTGAGACCGACACCAGCTGGCCCACGAAGTAGAGCCGGAAGTTGCGGACCCGTAGGGCCGCGAAGGTCCGCGACGGCGCCCGCCGGCTCACACGCGCTCCACGATGATCTCGAGCAGGTCGACGAGGCGCGCGGCGCGGCTCTGCTCGGCCGGCGCCAGCGCGGCCAGCGTGCGCGCCAGCGACTCGTTCTTGCGCTGGCGGATCGTGGCCAGCTCGCGGCGGCCCCGCGCGGTCAGGGTGACGCGCACACAGCGGCGGTCGTCGGGGTCGCTGAGGCGGTCGAGCATCCCCTGGGCGACCAGGTCGTGCACCACCCGGGTGATCGTCGGCGGTTGGACCTGCTCGGCGGTGGCCAGCTCGCCCAGGGACGGCCGGCCCAGCCGCTCGACCGTCGAGAGCGCCGAGGCCTGGGCGGGCGAGATGCCGCCCAGGGAGTTCTGGCGCAGGCGCCGGTGCAGGTGGGTCACCGCGCGTCGCAGGCGCGCAGCGGTGTCGGTCGTGTCGATCGTCCCCGTCACTCCACGCACCTCCGTTAGTTCACGTAACTAAATAATAGTCCCGTGACCCCCGGAGCGTGACCGCAACGGGCCACTCACTCGGCAGTCAGTGGCCCGTGCTCGGCCTCGTACTGCGCCAGGGACTCGACCAGTCCCGTGACGTCCTGCTCGTAGGTCGCCGAGCCCCGACCGGCCTGGTTGAGGTAGACGGCCAGGCCCAACTTGCGCAGGGTCTGGTCGGCGCCGCGCCGCGCCTGGAACTCGTCCACCTTGGTCTGGCCCTTCTGGGCCGCATCACGCGCCGCACTGGCCGCAGCGGCCGCCTGGCCCTTGACCTTGTCGAGAATGCCCATGACACCTCCCTTGGTGGGGAGCGTAGTCCCCGAGCCCGCAGCGGGCCTGGTCAGCGCGGCCGGTAGCGCGGGACGTAGCCGCCGGTGCCCAGGGCCATCGACGCCTCGAGGTCGAAGCTGTCGTCGACCCCGCCGACGACCTCGGTCACCCAGGCGAGGCGGTCCTGGAGGATGCGGGTGACGCCCCCCTGGAGCGTGTCGGTGGAGATCGCACAGCTCGAGCAAGCGCCTTGGAGCTCGACCTCGACGACGCCCGACTCGACGTCGGCGCGCACCAGCACCAGGTCGCCGCCGTCGGCCTGCACGGCTGGGCGCATCAGCTCGATGAGGTCGCGCAGGGCGCGCAGCCGGCTCTCGCGCTCGGAATCGGTCAGTTCGGGCACCCCTCTAGTCTGCCGGGATTCGACCGGCGCGTGACGGGGCTGGCTACGCTGCGCACCGTGACGGCGTGGACGGGCGGCATCGACGACATCGACCTGTCCGCTGCGGCCTTCTGGCGCCGCCCGATGGGCGAGCGCGAGGCGGCCTTCGCCCTGCTGCGCGCTGACCGGCCGGTGGCCCACTTCGGCGATCCGACCTTCACCAGCACCGCCTTCACGTTCCCCCCGGGGCGCGGCTACTGGGCTCTGACCCGCCACGCCGACGTGGCCCACGTCTCGCGCCACCCCGAGGTCTTCCTGTCGGGCCCGGGTGCCGTCTCCCAGCTCGACCTGCCCCCCGAGATGGTCGAGTACTTCTCGGGCATGATCTCGACCGACAACCCCCGCCACGCGCGCCTGCGCCGCATCGTGTCGGCCGCCTTCAGCCCGCGCCAGGTGCGCGCCATCGAGCGCAGCATCCAGGACCGGGCGGCGCGCCTGGTGGCGCGCGCCCGCGACGGGGGATCGGGCGACTTCGTCGCCGACATCGCCGCTCCCCTGCCCCTCGAGGTCATCACCGACATGATGGGCGTGCCCGCCTCGGAGCACCCGACGATCGCGCGCTGCTCGGACGTCATCATCGCGGCCGGCGACCCGGCCGTGGTGCCCGAGGGTCTCGATCCCGTGGTCGCCCTCTTGGAGGCCGGCGCCACCCTGCGCGCCCTGATGGAGGACCTCGGCCCCTACCGGCGCCGCCATCCCGTCGACGACATCACCAGTTCCCTGGTGAACGCGACGATCGAGTCCGAGCGCCTCAGCGACCAGGAGCTGGCGTCCTTCTTCATCCTCCTGGTGATCGCGGGCAACGAGACGACGCGCAGCGCCCTCGCCCACGCCCTGGTGGCCCTGAGCGAGTACCCCGAGCAGCGCCAGCGCCTGCTCGACGACGCCGGCGGCCTGATGGGCACGGCCACCGACGAGATCGTGCGCTGGGCCTCGCCGGTGATCTGGATGCGCCGCACCCTGGCGGTCCCGGCCACGCTGTCGGGAGTCGAGCTCTCCGCGGGCGACAAGGTCCTGCTGATCTACCAGTCGGCCAACCGCGACGAAGCGGCCTTCGACCGTCCCGACGTCTTCGACGTGGGACGTCGGCCCAACGACCACTTCGGCTTCGGCGCCCCGGGCCCGCACTTCTGCCTCGGGGCGCACCTGGCCCGCCGCGAGATCGCCGTGACCCTCGAGACCCTGCTCGCCCGGTCCCCTCAGGTCCACGCGACCGCCGAGCCGGTCCGGGTGGTCTCCAACTTCGTCAACGGCATCGCCCGCCTGCCCTACGCGTGGGACTAGGCAGCGGCGGCCGCCCCGGCCGCCCGGGGCTCTGATCCCCGAGAGGTGCCGGCGCTAGGAGGTCTGCAGGGCGGCGACGGCCTGGTCGAAGGAGTGCAGCGCCCGGGGGCCCCACACGGTGCCGGGCCCGCCGTTCATCATGATGGCGACGCCGACGGCCTCGGCCACCTGCTGGCGGGTCACGCCCTGGCGGGCCGCGCCGCGGGCGTGGGACACCACGCACCCGTCGCACTGGCGGGTGATCGCCACCATCAGGGCCAGCAGCTCCTTGATGCCCGACGAGAGCTCACCTTCGGCCATGGCCGCCTTGGACATCGCGGAGTAGCCCTTCAGGACGTCGGGGACCATCTGGCGCAGCTCCAAGGCCGGCTGGCGCAGTTCCTCGCGTACCTCATCGTTGCTGTTCATCGCCACCTCCCCGGTCAGCGTAGCCATCACCATCGCCGGAAGGGCCGGTGAGCGCCTTCTTGAAGCCCTGGCTCCCCTGGTCGAAGCCGTGGCGCCGGTAGAAGCGGTGCGCGTCGGTGCGCACGTTGCGACTGGTCAGCTGGATGCGGTAGCAGCCCGCGCGCGCCGCGCGCTCCTCGGCCTCGGCCAGCAGCGCCGCGCCCACGCCCTGGGAGCGGCGGTCCGGGCGCACGAAGAAGCTCTCCAGCTCGGCGCACCATCCGCCGGTGTGCTGGAAGTGCGGCAGGATCATCAGCTCGACCACGCCCACGACGCCCGACGCGTCACGCGCCACCAGCACCTCGCCGCCGCGCTCGCGCGTGGCCAGCGTCGCCGCCCAGTAGCGCTCGGGATCCTCGGGGTGCTCGTCGGCGGGAGCGAGCGACCCTGTCAGCATCACGGCGACCGCCTCGGGCACCTCCTCGCGCGTCAGCGGGCCGATGCTCCAGGTCACGGGAGCGGGTCGATGGGCGTGATCACGCCGAGCTCGCGCTCGATCGCCTCGCCCGCGTCCAAGCACACGTCGTCGCGGAAGCGCGGCCCGATGATCTGGGCCCCCACGGGCAGCCCGTCGGCGACCCCGGTCGGCACGCAGACCGCGGGCAGGCCGAGGAGGTTGGCCGGCAGGACGAAGCGGAACATCTGGTTGACGGCGCGGGCCGAGGCGTCGTCGCGGATGTCGAAGCCGTGCGCGAAGGGTGGCTGGGTCCACGTCGGCCCCACCACCAGCGGGTGGTCCTCCATGAAGGCCCGCCAGGAGCGCGCCACGGCGAAGCGCTGCTGGTGCATGGCGAAGAGGGACTCGGGCGTCGCGGCGAAGTCGACCATCGACATCTCGAGGAAGCGGCGCGCGTCCTCGCCGAGCAGCGGCATGATCATCGGGGCCGACACGGCGAGGCTGGTCATCATGAGCTCGGTCCAGGCGGCGTAGGTCTCCTCCAGCGCCGGCGGCGCGATCTCCTCGACCTCGTAGCCGGCCGCCTCCAGGGCACGGCCCGCGGCGCGGACGCCCGCGGCGACCCCGGGATCGGTCGTGCCACCGGCGGGCTCGGGCACGAGCGCGACGCGTCGGGCCAGCGGCGGTCCGGCCAGGGGGACGTCGACGGCCTGCGGGTCGCGAGGGTGCGAGCCCATGATCGCGAAGAGGCCGGCGCGCACGTCGGCGATGTGTCGGGCCAAGACGCCCTCGGCCAGCATCAGCTGGGCGTTGATCGGGCGCTCGACCGGATCGGTGGCGTTGGCCATCGGCACCCGCCCGCGCGAGGGCTTGATCGAGCAGACGCCGCACGCGTAGGCCGGGTTGCGCAGCGAGCCGCCGATGTCGTTGCCCAGACCCAGGGGGCTCATGCCGGTCGCCAGGGCGGCGGCCTCACCGCCCGAGGACCCTCCGGTGGTGTACCCGTGGCGCCACGGGTTGTGGGCGGGGCCGTAGAGCGAGGACTCGGTGTTGATGCGCAGGCCGAGGTCGGGCATGTTGGTGCGCGCGAGCAGGACCGCGCCGGCCGCGCGCATGCGCTCGACGACCGGGGCGTCGGAGTCGGCCTGGAGCCCGGCCAGCGCCGTCGTGCCCTGCGTCGTCGCGTAGCCGGTGACGTCGATGTTGGTCTTGGCGGTGAAGGGGACGCCGTGCAGCGCACCGAGTGGTCGTCCCTCCCGCCGGGCCTCGTCCGCGCGGTCGGCCTCCTCGAGCACCTCGTCGGCCCGCACCTCGACGATCGCGTTGACCGCGGGATTGACGGCCTCGATGCGCTCGAGGTGCGCCTCGACGACCTCCCGCGAGGTCGTCAGTCCCCCCCGGATCATCTTGGCCAGCCGGCCGGCCGGCTCCTGCCACAGTTCGGTTGCCATTGCTCACCTCCTGCGCCGAGGGTAGCAAGGCGGCAGGCTACGCCGACGACTCGGCGTGGCGCTGGGTCCGCGCGACGATCAGGCGGGCGACGACCAGCATCACCAGGACCAGCACGACCAGGATGAGGCTCGCGTCGTAGGAGACGACGTGAGCCGCGCTGGAGGGCTGGTTCCAGTCGGTCCAGACGTAGTAGGTGAGGTAGGCGATGGGGTGGTGCAGCAGGCTCCAGGTCGGCAGGTTGTTGGTGACGCCGGCCGTGTAGAGCAGGGGCGCCGTCTCGCCACCGGCGATCGAGAGCGCGATCAACAGCCCGGTCACGATCCCGGGCAGCGCCGTGCGCACCACCACGCGCCGCAGGGCGTGGCCGCCGGGCATCCCGAGCGCCTCGGCGCCCTCGCGGTAGGACGTGGGCACCTGGTGGAGGGCAGCCTCGGTCGACTTGGCGATGTAGGGCACGACCATGAACGACAGGATCATCAGCGCCGGCAGCAGGGAGAAGCCCCAGCCCAGGCCCACGCACAGCGCCACGTAGCCGACGTAGCCGAGCACGATCGAGGGAAAGCCCGCCAGGACGTCGATGGCGACCCGCACCAGGTGCACGCCCCGGCTCCCCTCGGCGAACTCCGACAGGTAGATGCCGGTCAGGACGCCCGAGGTGCCGGCCAGCACCAGGACGCCGGCCATCAGCACCAGGGTGCCCACGACGGCGTTGGCCAGCCCGCCGCTCGTGCCCTGGGACATCGTCGTCAGCACGTTCCAGCGCCAGCCCGGCAGGGCGCGGGCGACCACGCCCACGACCAGCCAGAGGGCCGGACCGACGACGAAGGCCAGGGCTACCCACATGAGGACGTGGAAGAGGCGCGAGCGCGCTCGGCGCCAGCGCGTCGAGGGGAGGCCGGCCAGGCCGATCTCGACCATCAGGCGCGTCCCACGGGAGCCCCGAGAGCGCCCGATCGGCGCACGATGGCGCGCGCCGCGAGGTTGACGGCGATGGAGATCGCGGCGAGCAGCAGGCCCGCCTCGGCCAGGTTGGCGACGGCGAATCCCGTCCCGTCGGTGGCCGCCGAGTCGAGCTGGCTGACGATGGTGGCCGCGATCGTCGTCATGGTGCCGTAGAGGTTCGGCGAGACTACGCCGAGCACCGAGCCCGAGACCATGGCCACGGCGATCGTCTCGCCGAGGGCCCGGCCGAGGCCCAGCACCGCCGCGCCGATCACCCCGGAGCGCACCCACGGCAGCGTCACGCGCCGGGCCACCTCGGCATCGGTCATGCCCAGGGCCCGGGCGCCCTCTTGGGGCAGAGCGGGGACCTGCAAGAACAGGTCGCGCGTCGTCGAGGCGATGATGGGCACGATCATCAGGCCCAGCACCAGGCCCGAGGTCAAGAGCCCCTCGCCGTAGCCGACGGATCCCCCGAAGTAGCGCAGGACGGGAACGTTGGGGACGTGCGTCGCGACCAGGGGGTAGACGTCGTGGGCCAGGAAGGGGCCCAGGACCAGGACCCCCCACAGGCCGATGATGACGCTCGGGATGCCCGCGACCACCTCGACCACGAAGCCGAGCGGACGGGCGATGCGCCCGGGCAGGCCCTCGGTGAGGGCGAAGGCGGTCAGGATCGACACGGGCACGGCGAAGATCAGCGCGATGGCCGAGGTCTGCAGCGTGCCCGCGAGCAGGGGCCAGGCCCCGTAGTGCGCGCCGACCGGGATCGCGACGCCGTGAACCTTCTCGACGCCGCCGTAGGTGCTCCCGGGCAGCCACGCCGACCCGGTCAGGTAGCCCCAGCCGCTGACCTTGATCGCGGGCCACGCCTTGACGGCGAGGACCACGAGGAGGAAGGCCAGAGCGCCCACCGGGACCAGGGTCGCCACGCGACCGCCGACCCGCCAGAGGGACTCCTCCCGGCGCGCCCAGGCGCGGCGGACCCGCCGGGACGAGTCGTCCCGGCGGGTCTCCCCAACCGTGCTGGGCGCGCGCTGGATCACTTGATCTTCTGGATCTGCTTGTACGACTGCAGCACGACCTTGAGCGGCAGGGCCTGGAAGCGAACCTGGCTCAAGTACTTGTGGCTGTTGCCGAAGCGGGGGTTGATGGCCCACTCGAGCACCGAGCGCACCGCCGTGGCCGTCGAGGTCGAGGACTGCTTGGCGTTCACGATGGCGTACTCGTAGTTGATGATCGGGTACCCGCCCTTGACGCGCCCGTTGATCATCGAGATCGTGCCGTTGGCCGGCGTGATCTTCGTGTAGCCCGCCGCCTCGAGGGCCACGGCCTTCGACGTCGGCATCTCGTACTGGCCGTTGCCGTTGCGCAGCTGGGCATATCCCAGGCCGTCGCCGAGACCCTGGGTCAGGAACGACACGCCGACGTAGGCCACGCAGCCCGGCGTCGCCGCACAGCCCGAGACCATGCCGCCGTTGCCCTGCTCGGCCAGCTGGTTCTTGATGGCCGGCCAGTTCACCGTGGTGCCGTAGTTGCCCACGCCCCACTCCGCACCGTCCTGGCGCGCCAGGTACTGGGAGAACAGGAACGTGTCACCGCTGCCGTCGGAACGGTGCAGGGCCACGATGGGCAGCGAGGGGATCTTGACCCCGTGGTTGAGCGCGGCGATCTGGGGGTCGGACCAGTTGGTGATCTTGCCCAGGTAGATGCGCGTGAGGACCGTGCCGTTCAGCTTCAGGTGCGCCGTCAGGCCCGGGATGTTGTACATGATGACCTGGTAGGAGATCGCCAGGGGGATGTTGAGCAGCGACGGGGCCGACGCCAGCGTCGAGGGTGACAGGTAGGCGTCCGACGAGCCGATGTTGACGGTGCCGCTCGTCGCGTCGGCGATGCCGGTGCCCGAGCCGGTGCCCGCAGTGGACAGCGTGACCTTCTTGTACTTCGCCTGGTAGTCGGGGGCCCACAGGTTCCACAGCGGGTACAGCAGGGTGCTGCCGGTCTCGCTGAGGTTGGCCGCGGGCGGCGTCTCGACCTTCAGGGCCGCGAGGGCCGACACCTTCTTCTTGGCCGCGGGACGGGTCCCGGCTCCCGCGGCGCTCGACAGGCCCACCAGGGCCACCGAGCCCGCCAGGGCCAGGATCGTTACCGTCCGTCCGCGCGGACGACCGAACTGCTTCACGTGGGTTTCCTCCCTCTCGTTGACGGGGTCACCGTAGGGAAGCGAGGTGAACCGCCCGTGACGGGCTGGTGAGTCCGAGTTGATTTCTCGGTGAGGTCAGCCGACCAGACCCTGCACGTAGCGCGCCGTGCGCGGATCGCGGGGCTGCTCGAAGACCTGCGCCGTGGCGCCGTGCTCGGCCAGCTCGCCGTCGTAGAACAGGATGGTCGCGTCCGACAGCCGCCGCGCCTGGCCCAGGTTGTGGGTCACCACGAGCAGCGTCAGCGCGGGCGTCAGCGTCTTGAACAGCGCCTCAACGGCCTCGGTCGACATGGGGTCGAGGGCCGAGGTGGGCTCGTCGAGCAAGAGCACCTCGGGGCCCACGGCCAGGGCGCGCGCCAGGCACAGCAGCTGCTGCTGGCCACCCGAGAGCCGGTACGGCGAGCCGTGCAGGCGGTCCTTGACCGCGTCCCACAGCCCGACCTCGCGCAGGCGGATCTCGGCGACGACGTCGAGCTGCTTGCCGCGCGCGATCCCGTGGGCCCGCACGCCCGCAACGACGTTGTCGCGGATCGACATGGGGAACGGGTTGGGCCGCTGGAAGAGCATCCCGACCCGGCGGCGCACCGCCAGGAGGTCGTGGCTGGGCGACCAGATGCTCTCGCCGTCGAGCAGCACGTCGCCGTGGCGCTCGAACCCGCGCACCCGGTCGTTCATGCGGTTGAGCGTGCGCAAGAAGGTCGACTTGCCCGACCCGGTGGGCCCGATGATGGCGGTGACGGTGCCGCGGGGCAGGGCCACGGTGACGTCGCGCAGCACCCCCTGACCGCCAAAGCCCACGGTCAGGTGCTCGGCGGCCAGCACGTCGGCCGGCCGGTCCCGGTCCGGGTCGAGCGTGCGCAGCACCGACGCGACGTGCGCGTCGGCGTCGTGATGCCGGGTGACCTCGTCCACTGCGAACCTCCTCGCCGGGCGCAGCGTACGGGGGCCAGGTGAACCCCACGTGACGGCCTGGTGAACCCGCGACGTCCTCGTGACGACCCCGGGGGCCCGGGCCCCGACGCCTACAGTGGGCACGACGAAAGGTGGCCGATGCGCATCGGGATCCTGACCGCCGGAGGCGACGCGCCGGGCCTGAACGCGGCGATCCGTGCCGTGGGCCGGATGGCCCTGGCCGACGGCCACACTGTGGTCGGCGTGGCCAACGGCTGGTCCGGACTGGCCACCTACCTGCCGCGCGAGCTGCACGACGTCGACTTCGCGGGCATCATCGGTCTCGGCGGGACGATCCTGGGCACGGCGCGCTACGACCTGGACCGGCCCGCCGGTGGGCGCGACCGGGTGCTGGCCGCGATCGGGGAGCATCTCGACGCCGTGGTCGCCATCGGGGGCGACGGTACCCAGCGGATCTCGTACTGGCTCGCCGAGCGCGGCGCTCCCGTGGTCGGCGTGCCCAAGACCCTCGACAACGACCTGCTCGGCACCGACTACTGCATCGGCTTCGACACGGCGATCTCGATCGTGGCCGAGTCCCTGGACCGCCTGTACACGACGGCTGCCTCGCACCACCGCGTCATGGTGGTCGAGACCATGGGCCGCTCGACGGGCTGGGTGGCGGCGCTCGGCGGCCTGGCCGGCGGGGCCGACCTCATCGTGATCCCCGAGTTCCCCCTCACGATGGACGACATCCTCGCCCACCTGGTGCGCCGCCGCGCGCGCGGCCACGCCTTCTCGATCGTCGCGGTCGCCGAGGGCGTCAACCTGGCCAGCCTGGGCGGCCAGGAGGCCGGAGAACTGGCCGTCGAGGGCGTGCGCGGCACCCGCCTGGCCCTGCGCGGCGTGGGCCACTTCGTGGCCTCGCGCATCGAGGCCCACGGCGGCTTCGAGGTGCGCACCACGGTGCTCGGGCACCTCCAGCGCGGGGGCAGTCCCACCGCCTACGACCGCATCTGGGCGACCCGGGTCGGGGCCGCCGCCTACGAGGCGGCCGTCGCCGGGCGCTGGGGCACGATCCCGCTGGTGCGCGAGGGGCGCATCGAGCTGGCGCCGCTCAGCGACGTGGCCGAGGGCCAGCGCCGCGTCCCGCGCGAGCTCTACGACCTGTGCGCGAGGTTCTTCTAGTCCCTCGCGGCACCGGGGCCGGTCGGGCCGAGCTGCCCGCGCCAGTAGTGCGTCCGGCACAGGACCTGGTAGTGCGTGGCCCCGGGGGCCACGTCCCCGAAGACCAGCTGGTCCCCCTCGCGCACGACGACGCCGTTGACGACGCGGGCGTTGCAGCGTCCCCGCCGGCCGCACCAGCACGTCGAGGTCAGGGGCAGCTCGTGGGCCCAGTCGGCGATCGCGAAGAGGCGCGCCGAGCCCGGGAACAAGGCCAGGCGGAAGTCGGCCGACAGGCCGAAGGCGTGCACGTCGATCCCGTCCTCGTCGACCAGGTGGGCCAGCGCGTCGACCTGCTCGACGGAAGCGAACTGGACCTCGTCGATCACGACGACGCGGACCTGGCGGTCGCGCAGCGAGTCCCGGTAGGGCGCCAGGTCGGCGCCGGGCTCGATGGCCTCGGCCTGGGCCTCGATGCCGATGCGGCTGGTCACCAGACCGCTGGTGCGGTCGCCGAAGGTCCACAGCACGACGTCGTTGCGGCTCTCGCGCAGCTGCCAGCACAGCTGGAGCGCCAGGGTCGACTTGCCGGCCGCCATGGTGCCGTAGGTGAAGGTCAGCTCGGCCATGTGCGCAGACCACGATAGCGGCCCGTCCCGGGTGCGCCCGAGGCCGTGGGTAGCATGACGCCGTGGAGTTCACCGTGCGGGCCATCGCCTTTATTCGCAACGATCACTCCGAGGCGATCGACGACGACTGGTCGGACGTCGTGAGCACCGTGGAGCTGTCCCGCGACGTGCCCGACGAGGCCCTGGAGGGCCTCGCGGACTTCTCGCACGCCGAGATCATCTTCCTCGCCGACTGGGCCGACGACGTGCCCCCGGGTCCCTGGCACCGCCACCCCCAGGGGAACACCACCTGGCCCGACCGGGGCGTCTTCGCCCAGCGCAACAAGGACCGTCCCAACCGGCTGCTGCTGTCCACGGTGCGCATCGAGGAGTGCCAGGCGCGCTCGTTCACCGTGCGGGGCCTCGACGGGATCGACGGGACGCCGGTGCTCGACATCAAGCCGGTGTTCCGCTGGAGCCGGCCCGACGCGCCCGTGCGCGCGCCGCGCTGGAGCGACGAGCTGGGCGGCCTCTAGGCCTCGGGCTCGCGACGCGGTGACGTCCCGATCTCGCCCAGGCGCTCGGCGAGCTGGGCGGCACTGGGCGCGCTCGCCCCTCCCAGGTGGGCGATCGACCACGCCGCGGCGACGTTGGCCCGCCAGGCGGCCGCTTCCGGGTCCGCGCCGTGCGCCAGGGACGCCAGGAAGACGCCGTTGTGCGTGTCGCCGGCCCCGTTCGAGTCCACGACCTGCGTCGCCACGCCCGCGATGCGCCGCGGGTGCCCGCCGTCGGCGATGCGGCAACCGGCCGCGCCCTCGTGGACGACGACGCCGGCGCGCACGCGGGGTCGCAACGTGGCGACCGCGTCACCGAGCGACGGCGTCCCGGCCAGGGCGCAGACCTCGTCGTCACTGGCCAGCAGCCAGTCGACGCGGGCGAGGACCCGGTCCACCAGCCCCGGGTCGGCGTCGCCGATGCGCGCACCGGGATCGAGTGCGACACAGACGTGCTCGGGCACCGTCGCGAGCCAGGGTCCGATCGTCGCGGCGAGCGCGGGGTGGGCGAGGTTGTAGCCCGACAGGTAGAGGTACTCGTCGTCACCGAAGTCCAGCGCGTCGAGGGCCGCCCGGGACAGGTCCAGCTCGGCGCCCGCCGCCGTGAGGAAGGTGCGCTCCCCGTCGGGCTCGACGACCACCACGCACACGCCGAGGTCCCGGCCGCCCGGAGTGCTCGGCGCCACCTCGACCTCGAGGGCCTCGAGGTCGGCCCGCGCGCGCTCGGCGAAGGGACCCGTGCCCAGGTGGCCGCCGTAGCGGCTGGCCAGTCCCTGGCGGCGCGCCGCCACCAGCACGTTGAAGCCGCCGCCGGTGGCCAGGTGGGCCGGCGCGCTCACGACGTCCCCGCCGCGCTCCGGCAGCGCGCCGACGCGCAGCGTCAGGTCGATGAGCACGCTGTCGAGGACGGTGAGGCGGGCGTGCTCAGTCATGGGCGGCCAGGAACTCGCCCACGACGGCACGGTAGCGCTCGGGCTCCTCGATGAAGGGCATGTGGCTCGAGTCGGCGAAGACCTCCCAGCGCGCGTCGGGGACGCGCTCGGCCCAGGGGCGCACGGCGCCGGGCGTGGCCTCGTCGTGGTGACCCGAGATCACCAGGGTGGGGACGGCGATCCGGCTCAGCCGCTCGACGATCGTCCAGGTGCGCAGGGTGCCCACGCAGGTGAACTCGTTGGGCCCATTCATCACCTCGTACACGGTGGGATCGGCCTCTTGCTGGGCGACGGTGGCGCGGACCTCGGGCGGGTTGGGCACGACCCGGCACACGTGGCGGTCGTAGAAGGCCGTGGTGGCCGCGGCCGCGGCCGCGGCGCCGTCGGCCGCGGCGGCGTGCTCTAAGGCGCGGCGCTCGGCCTCGGGCATCTGGCGCACCAGCTCGTCGGTGCCGGCGGTCCACAGCTCCATCGACACCGGGCTGTTCGAGATGACGAGGGAGCGCAGACCCTGCGGCCGGCGCACGGCGTGCTCGCCGGCCAGCATGCCTCCCCACGACTGGCCCAGGAGGTGGTAGTCGGCGATGCCGATGCGCTCGAGGAGGTTGTCGAGCTCGTCGAGGAACAGGTCCACGGTCCAGAACTCGGCGCCGCGATCGGGCAGGTGCGTCGAGTGGCCACAGCCCAGCTGGTCGTAGTGGAGCACCGGTCGCCCGCCGAGGGCCAGAGCGCTCAGGGACAAGAGGTAGTCGTGGGCGGACCCCGGGCCGCCGTGGAGGACGATCAGCGGCGCGAGCCCGCTGTCGAGGGCGCCGGTGATGCGGTACCAGGTCTCGAAAGGACCGAAGGGCACGGTCCCGACGCGGTCGGGCTCCAAGATCATGGGCCGACCTTACCCACGCGCCCCGGCCCGGGGGGAAGGGGGATCCTTAGCCAATCATTACGCTCTGCCTCGAGTTCGCCGGAAGGGTCCCGCTAGCCTTTTTCGCGTCGTGGCGCCGCTGTCCCCCACTCCCATCGCCCCGAGCGCCCGACGCGGACCGCAGCACGCGCGACCTCGCGTGCGCCGACGCGTCGGCGGCGTCGAGGGCAACACCCGCCTCACGGGTTCCCTGGCGGCGGTCATCTTCGTGCTGCTGGCCGCCGAGGGCGTGACCATCTTGAGCGTCCAGCGACTCCTCACCGCGCACGTCTTCATCGGGGCGATCCTGATCCCCCCCATCGCCGTCAAGATCGGGTCGACCACCTGGCGGATGCTGCGCTACTACACGGGCCACGGCGCCTACCGGCGCAAGGGCCCTCCCCGCCCCCTCCTGCGCATTCTCGGTCCGGTCGTGGTGATCTTGACGGTGCTGCTCTTCGTCTCGGGCGTCGGCCTGGTCGTGGGCGCCCCGGTGTCGTGGCGCCCGGCCCTGTTCACGCTGCACCGCGCGATCTTCGTCGCCTGGTTCGGCGTCATGGTGATCCACGTGCTCGGGCACGTGGTCGAGACCGCGCGGGTCGCCCCGCGCGACTGGCTGGCGCGCACCCGCCGTCACGTCGACGGCGCGACGGCGCGCCAGTGGGTGCTCGGCGCCAGCCTGGCCGCCGGACTGGTGCTCGGGCTGACGCTGATCCCCTACGCCACGGGCTGGCGCCTGGTCTAGCGGGCCGTCTCGGTCAGCGAGATCGTGTCGCCCGGCTCCATCGGCACCACGCGCGCCGAGGACCCGCGCGCGCGCAGCTCGTCGGCGACCTGGGCCGGCGTCCCGGCGAGCGCCGGGAACGTGCCGTAGTGGTACGGCGCCACGCGGCGCACCCCGAGCAGCGAGACCGCGTAGGCGGCCTCGCGCGGACCCATGTTGTAGTGGCCGTCGATGGGCACGACGGCGATCTCGGGCGCGTAGAGGTCGCGGATGATGGCCATGTCGGAGAACACGTTGGTGTCCCCCGAGATGTACAGCGCGCCCCCGTCACCCTCGTCGTGCACGATGAAGCCCGCCGCGCTCCCGCCGTAGACGCTGGGCTGGCCCTCGGCCGCCGAGATCCCGCAGGAGTGGTCGGCACTCACCATGGTGAGGCGCACGCCTCCCAGGTCGACCGTCCCGCCCTTGTTCATGCCGATCATCTGCTCGAGGCCGTGGGTGGCGAAGTACTCGGTCATCTCGTGCACGCACACGATCGTCGCCCCGCTGGCGCGGGCCAGCGGCACGACCGAGCCGATGTGGTCGCCGTGGCCGTGCGTCACCGCGATGACGTCGAGCGGACCGACCTGGTCGATCCCCACCGGACTGCGCGGATTGTCCAGCCACGGGTCGAACATCACGCGGCGTCCGCTGCGTGTGACCAGCAGCACGCTCGCGTGTCCGAGCCACGTCAGGGTCCCGGGCGCGCCCCCGAGGACCTCGCTTCCCTGCGCCATGCCCACCTCCTGCTCGCGACCCCCGTGGCGACCCTACCCTCGCGACCAGCGACCCGCCTACAGTGGTCGCCGGGAGGTCCCATGACGCAATGGCGTGCGCCCGCTCCGCGGGCCGGGGCGGCGCGATGATCCCGATCGCCACGGTCGAGACGATGCGCCGGGCCGATGCCCGCGCGGTGGCGCGCCGCGGCCAGGACACCCTGGTGCGCGACGCGGGTCTCGCCGTGGCCCTGGCCGCCCGCGACCTGCTCGGCGTCGTCTACGGCCGCCGCGTGGCCGCCCTCGTGGGCCCGGGACTGAACGGTGCCGACGGCCGGGTCGCGGCCGACCAGCTGCGCCGGCGCGGGGCGCGGGTCGACCTCGTCGAGGTCGCCAGCCAGCCCCCGGCGCTGCGCGGCTACGACCTGGTGATCGACGCCGCCTTCGGCCTGGGCTGCTCGCGCCCCTACCGCGCCCCCCACGTGCCCCCGACGACCTTGGTCGTCGCGGTCGACCTGCCCTCCGGCGTCGACGCCGACACCGGCGACGTCCTGGGCCAGCCGCTGCGCGCCGACCTGACGGTGGCCCTGGGGGCACTCAAGCCCGCCCACGTCACCGGGCACGCCGCCGCCTACGCCGGCGAGCTGCGCGTGGCGACGGTCGGCATCGACGTCGAATCCCCGGCCGGCGTCGTGACGCCCGACGACCTGGGAGCCTTCGTCCGCTGGAGCCACGACGACCACAAGTGGGTCCACGCCCTCGACGTGGTGGCGGGCTCGGCGCGCATGCCCGGGGCCGCCGACCTGGTGACGCGCGGCGCCCTGGCGGCCGGCGCCTCGATGATCCGCCTGACCAGCCGCGAGCCCCTGGGCGCGGTGGCCCTGGCCAGCGAGGTCGTGCGCTCCGACGGCCAGGTCGACCGGCGCAGCCGCGCCGTCGTGGCCGGACCGGGGCTCGGACGCGACGCGGCGGCCTGGCTGAGCGAGCTGCTCACCCCCGTGCGCGTCCCGGTGGTGCTGGACGCCGACGGGCTGTCCCCCGACGTCCTCGAGCTGCCCCACCCGCCCGAGGAGTGGGTCCTCACGCCCCACGACGGCGAGTACGAGCGGCTGCGCGGGACGCCCGCGGGCTCGGACCGGATGTCCGCGGCCCGGTCACTGGCCGAGGCCAGCGACTGCGTCGTCGTGCTCAAGGGGCCCACGACGTTCGTCGCCGCGCCCGACGGCCGACTCCGCGTCGTGCGCTCGGGCACCAGCGCCCTGGCGACGGCGGGCACCGGCGACGTCTTAGCAGGGATCATCGGCGCGAGCATCGCGCGCGGGCACGACGCCTTCGAGGCGGCGGCCCTGGGTGCCTTCGTCCACGGACTGGCCGGAGCGCGCCTGGCGCGCTACGCGCGCGCGGGCGACCTCCCCGCCGCGGTCGCCGCGGTGCTCTCGGAGCACGAGCCCGCGCCGCTGCCCTAGCGCGCGATGTGGAACTCGGTGGCGTAGCGGCGGATCTCGCGGCGCGCGATCGTCATCTTGTGCACCTCGTCGGGCCCGTCGGCGATGCGCAGCGTGCGCACGCCGGCGTAGAGGTGCGCGAGCGGCGTGAACTGCGTGACGCCGGCGGCCCCGTGGACCTGGATGGCCCGGTCGATGACCTTGAGGGCCATGGAGGGCACGGCGACCTTGATGCCGGCGATCTCGGTGGCCGCGGCCTTGTTGCCCACGTGGTCCATCAGGTCCGCGGTGTGCAGCACGTACTGGCGGGCCATGTCGATCTCGATGCGGGCCTCGGCGATCCAGTCCTGGATCAGCCCCTTGTGGGCGAGCGAGCTGCCGAACGTCGTGCGCTCGAGCGAGCGCGAGACCATCAGCTCCAAGGCGCGCTCGGCCACGCCGATCGTGCGCATGCAGTGGTGGATGCGTCCCGGACCGAGGCGCGCCTGGGCGATGGCGAAGCCGTCGCCCTCCTCGCCGAGCAGGTAGTCGACCGGGACGCGCACGTTGCGGTAGATCACCTCGGGGTGGCCCCCCCGCTCGTCGAAGCCGAACACGTGGGGCTCGAGGCCGAGCTCGACGCCCGCGGCCGCCCGCGGCACCACGATCATCGACTGCTGGCGATGGCGCGGGGCGCTCGGGTCGGTCTTGCCCATCACGATGAGCACCTCGCAGCGCGGCGAGCGCGCCCCGCTGGAGAACCACTTGCGCCCGTTGAGCACGTACTCGTCGCCGTCGCGCTCGATGGTCAGGCCGATGTTGGTGGCGTCCGAGGACGCGACGTCCGGCTCGGTCATCGAGAAGGCGCTGCGGATCTCGCCGGCCAGCAGCGGCTCGAGGAACCTCTCCTTGACCGCGGCGCTGGCGTACTCGTTGAGGATCTCCATGTTGCCGGTGTCGGGCGCGTTGCAGTTGAGGACCTCGGAGGCGAAGGCGTAGCGGCCCAGCATCTCGGAGACCGGCGCGTAGTCGAGGTTGGACAGCGGCGTGCCCGGGCTGTCGGCCCGCAGGTGCGGCAGGAACAGGTTCCACAGGCCGCGCTCGAGGGCCTGGCTCTTCATGCGCTCCAGGATCGGCGGGTAGCCGTCGATGCCCGTCTCGTCGAGCTGCGCGTAGAAGAGGTCCTCGTTGGGGGCGATCACGTTCTCGACGAAGCGCCGCACCTCGTCGTGCACGCGCCGGCCCTGCTCACTGAACCCGTACGGCACCTCGGTCACCTCCGTCTCGTCGACCCCGCTCGCAGGCTAGCCATGCGCGTCGCACCCGCACGGCGCCGGGGCTGGGTTACGCTGCCCAGGTGCGGCTCACCCCCGAGCACGAGGCGTTTCGCGCCACGGTGCGCGCCCTCGTGGACCACGAGATCAATCCCGCGGTCGACGCGTGGGAGGCCGAGGGCGCCTTCCCGGCCCACGAGCTGTTCCCCCGCCTGGCCGAGGTCGGGCTGCTCGGACTGGAGTACGACCCGGCCTACGGCGGTGGCGGCGCCGACCACTACTACACGCTGGTGGCCTGCGAGGAGCTCGGGCGCGTCCACGCGGCCGGCGTGTCCATGGCCATCGGCGTGCAGAACTCCATGGCCACCCCGTCGCTGGCCACCTTCGGGAGCCCCGAGCTCCAGGCCCAGTTCCTGGCCCCGGCCCTGGCCGGCCGCGCGGTGGCGGCGATCGCGGTCACCGAGCCGGGAGCCGGCTCGGACGTCGCGGCCCTCACCACGCGGGCCGAGCGCGACGGCGACGAGTGGGTGATCACGGGCACCAAGACCTACATCACCAACGGCCAGCAGGCCGACTGGGTCTGCCTGCTCGCCCGCACGTCGAGCGAGGGCGGGTACCGCGGACTGTCCCAGATCATCGTGCCCACCGCGACGCCGGGGTTTCGCGTGGCGCGCACGCTCGACAAGCTGGGCAACCGCTCCTCGGACACCGCCGAGCTGGCCCTGGACGCGGTGCGCGTCCCGGTCGCCAACACCATCGGCACCCCCGGACGGGGCTTCGAGCAGCAGATGCGCCAGTTCGTCACGGAGCGCCTGACCGCCGCCTACACCGTGGCCGCCCAGTGCCGCCACGCCCTGGAGCGCACGCGCACCTACCTGGAGGCGCGCGAGACCTTCGGCAGCCCGCTCGCCGACAAGCAGTACGTGGCCTTCACCATGGCCGAGCTGTCGGCCAAGGTCGACCTGCTGGTCAGCCACAACCACCAGTGCGCCGACGACGTCGTGGCCGGTCTCGACGTCACCCGGGGGGCGACGGTGGCCAAGCTCACGGCGGGCCGCCTGGCGCGCGAGGTCGCGGACCTCTGCCTGCAGTTCCACGGCGGGCTCGGGTACATGGAGGAGAACTGGACGGCGCGGTTCTTCCGCGACATGCGGCTGGTCTCCATCGGGGCCGGCGCCGACGAGGTGATGCTCAAGGTCCTGGCCCGCCTGGAGGGCTATCCGGCCTAGGCCCGAGGGACCCCGAGACACGAGGAGGCAGCATGCGCGCAGACCTATCGGGAGTCGACCCCCTGGCCTACAACCTGGCCACCCGCACCAACGTCGCCGACGCCCTGACGCGCAGCGCGTGCCAGTTCCCCACCCGCGCGGCCATCGTCGAGCGCGACGAGGTCATCACCTACGCCCAGCTCGACGCCACCGTCGACGCGCTCGCGGCGACCCTGGTCGCCCGCGGCGTCGCCGTCGGCGCGCCCGTGGCGACCCTGATGACGACGTCGTGGAAGTTCCTCGCGGTCTACTTCGCCTGTGCGCGCGTGGGCGCCGTCGCCGTCCCGATCAACGTGACCTTGGCGCCCACGGACATCGAGTGGATCCTGGCCGACGCCGGGGTGGAGCACCTCGTCGTCGACGACGCCTTCGCCCCGCTGCTGGCCCAGCTCCCGGCGCGCCAGCGCGCGCACACGGTCATCGCGACGAACGACGCGCCCGAGGCCACGATTCCCTGGGCCCAGGCGACCGCGCCGGCCCCGGGGCCCGTCGAGGTGCTGGTCGAGGACCGGGCGGCCGTCCAGTGCCTCTACACCTCGGGGACGACCTCGCGCCCCAAGGGTGTCCTGACGAGCCACCTGAGCGTCCTCGTGGCCGCTTTGACCAACGCGCTGGCCCTCGGCCACGCGTGGGGACCCGAGCCCTCGGTGCTCATCAACGCGCTCCCCCTGTTCCACACGACGGCGCTCAACACCCTGTGCCTGCCGGTCCTGGTCACCGGGGGCACCGTGGTCCTGGTCGCCCCCTTCGACCCCGCGCGCGTCCTCGACGAGATCGAGGCGCGCCGAGCCACCCACGCGATGCTGCTCCCCCTGATGTGGCAGGCCATCATCGCCGAGTTCGACCGGCGGCCCCGCGACGTCGGATCGGTGCGCCGCGCGGTCTACGCCATGGCGCCTATGAGCACCGCGCTGCTCGACGCGGTGGACGAGCGCTTCGCCAACGCGGCGGTGATCCTCGGCTCGGGCCAAACCGAGGTCGTGCCGGCCACCGTCCTGCAGTGGCCCGAGCACCGCTGGAGCGCCCCGACGTCGTGGGGGCCCCCGGTGCCCACGGTCGCGACCACGTGCCTGGACGCCGCCGGGCGGCCCACGAGCGGGGAGGGCGAGATCGCCTACCGCGGACCCCACGTGTGCCTGGGCTACTGGAACAACGCGAGCGCCAACGCCGACGCCTTCGCGGGCGGCTGGTTCCACTCCGGCGACGTCGGCCACCTGGATGGCGAGCAGGTGGTCTGGTTCACCGACCGGCTGAAGGACATCATCAAGACCGGCGGGGAGAACGTGTCGTCGGTCGACGTCGAGCGCGTCGTCTCCTCCCTGCCGGGCGTGCGCGAGAGCTCGATCGTGGGCATCCCCGACGACTACTGGGGCGAGATGGTCTGCGCCGTCGTCGTCCCCGACGGCTCGGTCGACGCGGCCGAGCTGCCCGCCGCGGTGGTGGCCGGCGCGCGGGGCCAGCTGGCGGGCTTCCAGGTCCCCAAGCGCGTCGTCGTCGTCGACGCCTTGCCCAAGACGGCGACCGGCAAGACGCGCAAGCACGAGCTGCGCGCGCTGCTGGTCCCCCCCGCGCCCGGCGCTCCACCGGCGCCGCCCCAGTAGAGTGCGGCCGCGAGGAGGCACCATGGGCGACGAGAAGATGCTGGTCGCAGCCGTCCAGTTGCGCTCGGGCGCCGACGTCGAGGCCAACGTGGCCCAGGCGCTGGCCCTGGTCGAGGAGGCGGCGCGCGGCGGCGCGCGCTACGTCCAGCTGCCCGAGTACACCCCGTATCTCGGGCCCCCGGCCGCGTTCGCCGACGTGGCCGAGGACGTGCCGGGTCCCACGACGGCGCGCTTCGCCGCGCTGGCGCGGCGCCACGGCATCGTCGTCCACCTGGGCAGCCTGCTGGAGCGCACCGCCACCACGCCGGCCAACACCAGCGTGGTTTTCGGCCCGACCGGCGACGTCGTCGCCACCTACCGCAAGACGCACCTCTTCGACGTCGACGTCCCCGGGGCGATCTCGCACCGCGAGTCCGACGCGCTGGTCGCGGGGGACGAGGCCGTCCTGGTCGAGCTCGACGGGCTGCGCCTGGGTCTCTCGGTCTGCTTCGACCTGCGCTTCCCCGAGCTCTACGGCGTCCTGGCGCGCGCCGGGGCCGAGGTGCTGGCCATCCCGGCCGCCTTCAACGCGGTGACCGGCGCCGCCCACTGGCACGTGCTGACCCGGGCCCGGGCCATCGAGACCCACTCCTTCGTCGTGGCGGCCGCCCAGGCGGGACGCACCGCCGAGGGCATCGCCACCTTCGGTCACGCGCTGATCGTCGACCCCTGGGGAGCCGTCCTCGCCGAGGCCGACGGCGACGCACCCCAGGTCGTGCGCGCCGAGCTCGACCTGGCCGCGGTGCGCGAACGGCGAGCCCAGATCGACGTCGCCCAGCTGCGCCGTCCCGACGTGTACGCGCGCCCCGTGCGACGGGTGTCGGCCACCGAGGGGGCCAGCGGGCAGACCTAGCATGGGCCTGGCCCGCCGGTTCCGGGCCTGAGAGAAAGTGACTCCCATGCCGACCCCCAGCGCCTCGTACTCCATCACCATGCGCGTCATCCTCGATGGCGCCGCCACGATCCCCTCGGTCGCCACCGCGGTCGCCGAGGCCGGAGGGCTGGTCACCGCCTTGGACGTCGTCGAGCCCATCGACGGGCGCATGGTCGTCGACGTCACGTGCAACGCCTCCAACGAGGAGCACGCGGCGGTGCTCGGCGACGTGGTGGGCGCGGTCCCCGGGGCGCAGGTCCACGCCATCAGCGACCGGACGTTCCTGCTGCACCTGGGCGGCACCATCGAGGTGCGGCCCAAGATCGCCCTCAAGACCCGCGACGACCTCTCGATGGCCTACACGCCCGGCGTGGCTCGCATCTCGAGCGCCATCGCCAAGGACAAGTCGCTGGCGCGCAAGCTCACGATCAAGCGCAACACCGTCGCCGTCGTCACCGACGGCTCGGCGGTGCTCGGCCTGGGCAACATCGGGCCCGAGGGCGCCCTCCCCGTGATGGAGGGCAAGGCCCTGCTGTTCAAGCGCTTCGCCGACATCGACGCGTGGCCCGTGTGCCTGGACACCCAGGACCCCGACGAGATCGTGCGCATCGTCCAGTGCATCGCCCCCAGCTACGGCGGCATCAACCTCGAGGACATCGCCGCGCCGCGCTGCTTCGAGATCGAGGCCCGGCTGCGCGACCTGCTCGACATCCCGGTGTTCCACGACGACCAGCACGGCACCGCGGTCGTGGTCTACGCGGCGCTGCGCAACGCCCTGCGCGTGGTGGGCAAGGAGATGAAGGACATCCGCGTCGTCATGCTCGGCGTGGGCGCGGCCGGCGTGGCCATCTCCAAGCTGCTCATGGCCGAGGGCGTCGGCGACATCATCGGCGTCAACCGCCACGGCATCCTCGACGAGACCGACGCCCGCCTCGACGACGAGCGCCGCTGGCTGGCCGCCCACACGAACCACGACCGCCGCCGCGGCGACCTGACCGAGGCCCTGCGCGACGCCGACGTCTTCGTCGGGGTCTCGGGACCGAACCTGGTGAGCGAGGAGCAGCTCACGGTCATGGCGCCCAACTCCATCGTGTTCGCCCTGGCCAACCCGGACCCCGAGATCGACCCCCAGATCGCGCGTCGCCACGCTGCCATCGTGGCGACCGGACGCTCGGACGAGCCCAACCAGATCAACAACGTGCTGGCCTTCCCCGGCATCTTCCGCGGCCTGCTCGACGCGGGGGCGACCAAGATCACCGAGCAGGTCGAGATCGCGGCCGGCCGGGCCATCGCCGACGCCGTCTCCAGCGACGACCTGTCGGCGAACTACATCGTCCCCACCGTGTTCAACGCCGCGGTGGTCAAGGCGGTCGCCCAGGCCGTGGGCCAGGTGGCCCGCGAGCACCCCGCCTCCTGAGCGTTAGCACTCTCGCCTTGCGACTGCTAAAATAGGTGATGCCGACACGTGTCGGCCTGCTATTGCAGTTCATGAGCAAGGAGGTGCTACATGGCTCTCATCCGTACTGACGCGTTCCGGGACATCGACCGATTCCTCGAGCAGTTCTGGGCCAGTCCGGACACCACCCGGACTCACGCGGTGCCGATGGACGCGTACCGCAAGGAGGACTCGTTCCTCATCTTCGTGGACCTGCCCGGGATCGACCCCAAGGACATCTCGGTGACCGTCGAGAACAACGTGCTGACCGTCCACGCTGAGCGCGCCTTCCCCGACTCCGCCGAGGGCGTCGAGCGGCTGATCTCCGAGCGGCCCTACGGGACCTTCACCCGCCAGGTGTTCCTGGGCACGAGCCTGGACTCCCAGCGGATCCAAGCCGACTACGAGGCCGGCGTGCTCACCATCGCGATCCCCATCGCCGAGCACGCCAAGCCGCGCCGCATCGACGTGGCGTCCCGCGACGACCGCAACGTGATCACGGCGTGACCCTTGGGGCCCGTCCAGGATCGCTCGATGCGGTCCCGGACGGGCCCCGCGCGCGTCGCACCGCCTGGAGACCGAACGCGGCCCACCCCACGGCCGCCGCTCCCCAGTAGGTGACGAGCCGGTAGGCGAGGACGGCCGCCACCGCCGCGGCGTGGGGTGCACCGTAGGCGACGAGGATGACGGCCAGCCCGCCCTCGACGAGACCGAGGCCGCCCGGCGCGAGCGGGAGCACCGCGAGGATCTGCGCGATGCCGTAGGCGAGCAGGAGCGCCCGCCACGGGATCGTTGCGTGGACCGCGGCGAAGGCCGCGGCGAGGCACGCCGCATCGGCCAGCCAGGCACTCGCCGCCCAGGCGATCACCGCGACCTGGCCCGCTCGGCCCGGGTGCACCTCGCGCATCTGGGTGAGCACGCCCTCGACTCGCTCGAGGGCGCGGGGTCGCCGCGCCCCGAACGCCCGGCGGGCCACGCGCACCGCGCCACTCAGCATCCGGACCGCGCGATTGCGCTGGAGGAGGCCGATGCCCGCGACCAGCACCACCGCCAGCAGCACGAGGGTTGAGGCGAGTGCGGGGGGATGGGCCGCGCTGAGGAGCGCCACGACGATGCCGAGCGCCAGCACCGCCGACAGCGCCACCGCCTGGGCCACCATCACGGTGACGATCGCCCAGCCGGCCACGGGCGCATCGACCCCGGCACGCCGGTACTGCGCGTAGCGGTAGGCACTGGAGACCGCGGGCTCGCCGGGCACGGTCAGAGCCAAGGCGTCGTTGACCAGGGTGACGACCGCCAGGCGCGCCAGCGGCACGCGCACGGCCGTGGCCAGCGCCCGCCGCTGGGCCAGCGCGTAGGCGGCCAGGGACGCCGCCTCGAGGCTGACGGCCGCGGCCGCCGGTCCCGTCGCCGGATGGGTCAGCTGCGCGCGGGCCGCGGCCAGCTCACCGCGACCGGCGAGCAGCGTCGCCAGGGCGGCGACGCCCAGAGCCACGCCCAGCACCCAGCGCACCAGGCGCCCCCGGCCGGCGGTCGACCACACCGCCCAACCTAGGCCGTCGCGCGCCGACGGCCGCTCTACGCTGAGCGCGGAGGCACCATGGAGTTTCGCGGACGGATCGGACGGGACTGGCGCGACTCCACACCGTGGTGGCCGGAGCGCCGGCGGCCGCCCGCGGGAGCACCCAACGTGGTGCTGGTGGTCCTCGACGACGTCGGCTTCGCGCAGCTCGGCTGCTACGGCTCGGACCTGGAGACCCCGACCTTCGACGCGCTCGCCGCCGCTGGCGTGCGCCTGGCCAACTTCCACACCACGGCCCTGTGCTCCCCGACCCGCGCCTGCCTGCTCACGGGCCGCAACCACCACCGCAACGGCCTGGGCCGCGTGGCCGACCTGGCCGTCGGGTTCCCCGGCTACAACGGCCAGATCCCGCCGGAGAACGGGATGCTGAGCGAGGTGCTGTCCGCGGCTGGCTACGCCACGTTGGCCGTGGGCAAGTGGCACCTCACCCCGGAATCGGAGACCAACGCGGCGGGGGATCGCTCGTCGTGGCCGCTGTCGCGGGGCTTCGACCGCTGGTACGGGTTCCACGGCGGTGAGACCCACCAGTTCCACCCGGCGCTGTTCTGCGACAGCCATCCGGTGCGCCGTCCGGCCCAGGCCGGCGACGACTACCACCTCAGCTCCGACCTGGCCGACCACGCCATCGAGTACCTGGGCGACCTGCGCGCGGTCGATCCAGACCAGCCCTTCTTCCTGTACCTGGCCTTCGGCGCGTGCCACTCCCCGCACCAGCCGCCGACCCGGTGGCTCGATGCCTACCGCGGGCGCTTCGACGACGGCTGGGACGCCTGGCGCGAGGCCACGTTCGCGCGCCAGCGCGAGCGCGGGCTTCTCCCCTCGAGCGCACGCCTCTCCCCGCGCCCTCCCTGGGTGCCCGCGTGGGCGGACCTCGACGCAGACCAGCGCCGGGTGGCCGCGCGGATGATGGAGGCCTTCGCGGGGTTCCTGAGTCACGCCGACGAGCAACTCGGGCGCGTGCTGGCCTTCATCGCGGATCTGGGCGAGACCGACGACACCGTGGTCGTCGCGGTGTCGGACAACGGGGCGAGCGCCGAGGGCGGCGCCGACGGATCGATCAACGACGTCCGCCTGGCCAACCTCGACCCCGCGACACCGCGCGAGATGCGCGCGCGGCTCGACGAGATCGGCGGACCTCTGACTCACAACAACTACCCCTGGGGCTGGACGATGGCGGGCAACACGCCGTTCCGCCGCTGGAAGCGCGAGGTGCACGAAGGGGGCGTCGCGGACCCCTGCATCGTGTCGTGGCCCGGCGGCGCAATCGCGCGCGGGGCCATCCGCACCCAGTTCGCCCACGCGATCGACGTCGCCCCGACCATCCTGGAGCTGGCTGGCGTGCCGTGGCCGACGCGCCTGGCCGGACGGGAGCAGAGCACGGTCGACGGGACCAGCTTCGCCTACCTGCTCGGACCCGGTGGCGACGCTGCACCCGAGCGCCACGACACCCAGTACTTCGAGATGTTCGGCTCACGCGCCCTCTACCACCGCGGCTGGAAGGCCGTGACCTTCCACCCCATCGGCCCCCTCTACGACGACCAGCCGTTCAATGCGCCCTTCGATGACGACGTGTGGGAGCTCTACCGCATCGATGAGGATCCCGGCGAGACGACGGATCTGGCAGCCGCCCACCCCGAGGTGGTCCAGGAGCTGGTGGCGCGTTGGTGGCGTGAGGCCGAGCGCAACCAGGTCCTGCCGCTCGACAACCGGGTGCTGTGGGCACTGGTCCATCCAGCGCCCGACGGGCGCCCGGTCCGGGACATCTACCGCTACTTCCCCCAGGGCGCGCCGGTCCCCGAGCGGGTGGCCGCCGCGGTGTGCCAGCGCTCCCACGACCTGGTGGTCGACGTCGTCGTGCCGTCTCCCGGTGCCGACGGTGTGCTCCTCGCCATGGGCTCGGCCCTCGGCGGGTGGTCGCTGCACGTGCTGGGCGGGTACGTGCGCTACGTGCACAACCTCTACGGCGCCCGCGTCGAGGGGGTGACCGCGAGTCGTCCGCTGTCCGTGGGGTCCCACCACGTGGTGCTGGAGTTCGCCAAGGACGCCACCCCGGGCGGTGTCGCCACGCTGCGCGTCGACGATGAGGTCAGCGCGTGTGGGCGCATCGAGCGCTTCACGCCGAGTGCCTTCACCGGCCTCGGGGTCGGGGTGACGTGCGGCTACGAGTGGGGCCCACCCGTGGGACCGGGCTACCGCGCCCCCTTCACCTACCCGGGCCAGATCACCCGGGCCGAGATCCGGGTGCGCGGACCCGTCGTGCGCGACCCGCTGGCCGAGATCGAGGCCATCCTGTCGCGCGAGTGATCAGCGACCCTGCGAGGACGCGGCCACGTCGGCGATCCCGAGGTCCAGCTCGAAGAGGCACCGGGCCAGGGAGCGCGCCGAGCGGCTGCGGATGGCCACGGCCACCCCGTCGGGGCGGTAGTGGTCGATCAGGATCGTGGTCCCCCTCCCCGACGCCCGGCGCACCTGGGACACCTCGCCAGTCGGCCCGACGAGAGACGCTCGGACCCGCAGGCGCCGCGGACCGGTCTCCAGGTGGGCGAGCAGGCGGTCGCGCTCCTCGAGATCGATCAGCCGCACCCACACGTGACGACCTCGGGCCCGCCCGAAGAGGGCGAAGAGGGCGTCACGGGCTCCGGACCAGGGGTCCGGGGGCGAGGTAGCGCGCATGGGACTCCTTTCGACCAGAAGAAAGTACCGAGGGGGTGTGACATCCCGGTGCGCCGGGCCCGGCCTCGTAGGGTGAGGTCGTGCAGCCGGGGCCCGCTCTCCCAACGGTCACCGACATCCTGGTGGGCGCGACCCTGGTCGTGTGGCTGGTCGCCGAGTGGCGTCGCTCGCGCCACCGGCGACCCGACGTGCCCCGCGTCCCCGGGGGCTGGCGGGGGCTGCTCGGCGGGCCGGTGGCCCTGGCCACGCTCATCGCCCTGCGCGCGCGCGCCGTGGTCCCGAGCGCCGACCTCCCCGCGGGCCCCATCGTGGCCTGGCTGGGCCTGGTACTGGCGTGGGCCGGTCTGGCCCTGCGCTGGTGGTCCTTCGCCACCCTCGGCGACTACTTCACCTTCGACCTGGCGGCCACCCCCGACCAGCCGGTGATCACCCGCGGTCCCTACCGCCTGGTGCGCCATCCGAGCTACCTGGGCGTCATCGCCGTCGTCGTCGGGCTGGCGCTGGCGCGCGCCAACGCGGCCGGCGTCGCAGGTGCCGCCGTCGTCGCGGTCGCGGGAGCGGTGCTGCGCATCCGCGTCGAGGAGCGCATGCTGCTGCGCGTCCTCGGCGCGCGCTACACGCGCTACGCGCGGGGCCGCGCCCGCCTGGTGCCCGGCATCTGGTGAGCGAGGCCGCGCGCAGCGTCCCGATACGATGACCCGGAGTGCCCTCGCCCCCGAACCCGCGGGGCCGGGGTGGCCGATCGGGGCCGACAGACGGGGAGCCGGAGCGCGCCGGACCCGATGCGCCGACCCTGATCGAGCACCCCGAGCCCGACCCCCACTGGTCGACGAACCTGTCCGTCATCGTGGCGGCGCGCATCGCGATGAGCGCGGGACGGGCCCTGGCCGGCGTCGTCGTGCCCATCTACCTGGCCGAGCGCGGATTCAGCGCCGTGGCCCTCGCGGCCTACGTGCTGGCGGTGGCCCTGGTGTCGGCGGTGCTGTCGACCGCCATCGGCACCACGGCCGACGCCGTCGGGCGGCGGATCTTCCTCGTCGTGCTGCCCCTCATCACCGCGGCGGCCGCCGTCGTCTTCGCGGTCGCGCGCAACCCGGCGGCTCTGGTCGTCGCCGGAGCGCTCGGGAGCTTCGGGCGCGGATCGGGAGCCGGGGCCGGAGCCATCGGCCCCTACCAACCCGCCGAGTCCGCCTACGTCACCGACGAGGTCCCGCCCGCCGCGCGCAACCGGGCCTTCGGGCGCCTGGCCTCGGCCTCGTCCCTGGGCGCGACGGTCGGCAGCCTGCTCGCCCTCAGCGCGCCGCGACACGCCCACGGCGCCGCACTGGCCGACTTCCGGGTCGCCTTCGTGCTGATCGCCGCGGCCTCGGCGATCGCGGGACTGCTCGCCCTGTGGCTGGAGGAGGCACCGCGGCCGCTCGACGGGAACCGAAGCCGGGTGCGCCCCCACTGGCCGGTCCGCTCGCGCTGGCTGCTCTACCGCCTCTGGGTCACCAACACGCTCAACGGGGCGGCCGTCGGCATGTTCGGCCCCTTCCTCACCTACTGGCTCTACCGCCGCTACGACGTCGGCCCGGCCACCGTCGGCGTGCTGTACGCGGTCATCAACGTGGCCACGATCGCCTCGTCCCTCTCGGCGGCCGGCCTGGCCAAGCGCTGGGGCCTGGTGCGCACGGTGACGGTCGTGCGGATGGCCCAGGCCGTGCTGCTGGTGCCCATGGTGCTGGCCCCGACGTTCCTGTGGGCCGGCGCCGTGTACCTGGTGCGCATGGTGGTCCAGCGCATCGGCATGCCCCTGCGCCAGTCCTACGGCCTGGCCCTGGCCGACCCGTCCGAGCGCGCCTCGGTCGCCGCGCTGTCCAACCTGCCGAGCCAGGTCACCATGGCGGTCAGCCCGTTGCTCACGGGCTACCTGTTCGACGAGGTGTCGCTCTCGCTCCCCTTCGAGATCGCGGCCGGCCTGCAGCTGGCCAACGCCAGCTCGTTCTGGTTCCTGTTCCGGCACCACCCGCCCGCCGAGGAGCGCGACGACGTGATTGAGCCGCCACCGGCGCCCGTGGAGGACCCATGACGATTGACGCGCCGCCCGCCCGCCACCAAAACCTCGCGCTGGCCGTGGTCGTCGTCGGGGTGCTCATCACCGCCGTCGACGCCACGATCGTGGTCCTGGCCCTGCCCGAGATCCAGCACACCTTCCGCATCGGCCTGTCCTCGGTGATCTGGGTCATCATCGGCTACCTGTTCGTGATCACCCTGGTCTCGACCCAGGTCGGCCGCCTCGGCGACCTCTACGGCCGCGCCACGATGTACGAGCTGGGCTTCATCGTGTTCGTCGTCGGCTCGATCCTGTGCGCGCTGGCCTGGGACGAGCGGGCCCTGATCGGGTTCCGCCTCCTCCAAGGCATCGGCGGCGCACTGATCGCCGCCAACTCGGGCGCGGTCATCGCCGACACCTTCCCGCCCCACCAGCGCGGCCGCGCCTACGGGTTCAACGCGGCCGGCTTCAACACGGGGGCGGTCCTCGGCGTGGTGGTGGGCGGCCTCATCGTCAGCTACGTGTCGTGGCGCTGGATCTTCTGGATCAACGTGCCCATCGGGATCGGTGCGCTGGTGACCGCGCGCCGCGTCCTGGTCAATCGCGCCGAGCCCACCAGCCGGCACCTGGACTGGTGGGGCGTGACCACGATCGGCCTCGGCCTGTTCGGGGTCCTGTGGGCCATGGTCGACTTGGTGACCGAGACGTTCACCGTCCGTGTGGCAGCGACGCTCGTCGCGGGACTCGTCTTCCTGGCCATCGCCGGCGTAGTGGAGCGGCGCGCCCGCGACCCCCTGCTGGAGCTCTCCTTGTTCCGCGTGCCCACGCTCACGCCCTCGCTGCTCGCGGCGCTCTTCCAGAGCCTGGCCAACTTCTCGGTCCTCTTCTTGATCCTCATGTACCTCCAGGGCATCCGCGGCCTCACGCCGATCCACGCCTCGCTCCTCCTGGTGCCGGGCTACGTCATCGGCGGGGTCGTCGGCCCCATCTCGGGCCGCCTCACCGACCGCCTGGGTGCCGTCCGTCCCGCGACTGCGGGACTGGCCCTCCAGGTGGTGACCCTGGTCCTCTACGCCCAGTTTCAGGCGCACACCTCGCTGGTCGTCGTGGCCGCGACCTACGTCTTAGGCGCGATCGGTGCCGGACTCTTCTTCCCGGCCAACAACGCCGCGGTGATGAAGGCCGCCCCGACGGCGTCCTTCGGCATCACGTCGGGTCTGTTGCGCACGTTCTCCAACGTCGGGATGGTCTTCTCGTTCGCCCTGGCGATCGTCGTCGCCTCGACGACCATCCCGCGCCGCGAGGCCTTCGCGATCTTCGTCGGCGCTCACGCCCTCACCGCCCACGAGGTGTCGCCCTTCCTCTCGGGCCTGCACGCCGCCTTCTACGCGTCGACTTCGCTGATGGTGCTGGCCGCGATCCTGTCGGCCACCCGGGCCCGGCGCGCAGCGCGCTGACACTCAGTCGCCGCGGGTGTCGAGCGTCGTCCCCGCGGGATGCTCCTCGCGCCCCGCGCGCGTGAGCACCCACGCGCTGGCCCGCCCCTCGACGCGCCAGTGGACCGGACCGCCCACCAGGGCCGTCTCCTCGTCGATGCCGACGACGCACACGCCGGGGTCGTCGGGGATGGCCGCGCGCAGCGCGGCGTGCGGCAGGCGCGCGGAGAACGCGTCGAAGTGCGGGAGCACCCGCAAGTGCGCGAGGAGGCCCAGTCCGTCGGAGGCGCCGCGGCGGGGATGGCGCAGGGACGGCACCCGGCCGCACAAGGCCATCGCCCCGGCGCTGCAGCCGGCGAGCGCCGCCCCCCCTCCCCAGGTGGTGACGATGGCATCCCACACGCGGGTGCCCGCCAGGGTCGTGGCCAGAAACTCGGGGTGGCCCCCCGAGAGGTAGATGAGCCCGGCCCCGGCGACCTGGGCCGCGATCGCCGGATCGTCGGCGCTGGCTCGGTCGGTGACCTCCAGGATGACGGGCTCGACCCCGAGACGCTCGGCTTGGACGCGCCCGAGGTCGTGCCACCTGGCCACCACGGCCTCGCCGTCGGGGACCGCGGCGGTGGCCAGCTGCACGTAGCGCGGTGGTCGTCCGGCGAGCAGCGAGGCCTCGAGCGGCGCCATCGAGGGCAGGTACTCGCCCGAGCCCACCAGGGCCAGGGGTCCTGGGGTCCCCGCACTCACGGGCCCACCCTACCGGGCTCGTCTAGGGCGACCCGGGCAGGACGCGCACGCGCCAGCGCAGCAGACGGCTGGCCATCAGGCACCGCGGGTAGCACACCGGCGAGGCGGTGGCCGTGACGATCCCGACGCCCGGGCGGGTCGCCCGCGCCAGGACCACCAGGGACCGCCCCCCGCGCCTCACCGAGGCGGCCAGCGACCCGGTGACGGCGGGCGGGCCATAGACCCAGATGCCACCGGTCGCCAGGATCACGACCGCGGCGCCTGACCGCGCCGTCGCGGCACTCGTCCCCTGGCCCCCGAGGACCACGGCCGGTGGGCCGTTCGATGCACCGAGGTGCAACGCGGTCACCGCACGCGGCGCCCCGGAGGTCACGACCACGAGGTGATAGGACCCCGCTGCCGCTGGTCCCTTCGGGGTGCGCTGGTCCCAGCGAGCCTGTGCGCGATAGATCGCGCCCGGTTGGAGGATCCGCTGGTAGAGGAAGAGCGGGATCGGGGCGGGACGACCCCCGACGTAGGTCGAGTTCCACACCGTCGCCCCCGCGGCGTTGCTGACCTCAAACAGTGGAGAGTCTGCCGCCAGGTCCAGGGCACACGCCGCGGCGGTGGTGTTGGCGATCGCCAGGTGGAAGATCATCGTGGTGCCGACGCGCACATCGGCCCGCGCCGCCCAGGTGACCGCCGGCGCCGTGTTGCACGACGTCGGCGTCGCCGCTCGCGCCTGCAGCGGGACGACCACGAGCAGGGCCATCGCCACCACGGCAGCCGTCACAGGGAGCCGATGAGCCCGCACCGGTCAGCTCCACCACAGAGCGAGCACGCGCCCGACAGCGAGGAAGAGCCCGACGAAACCCGTCGCCACGAGGGCGAACAACGGATCCACCCCCTGGTGCGTGACGCCACGAAGTACCAGTCCGCCGGCGACGATCGCCACCCAGACCACGACGCCACTCGCGAGCGCACCACGCGCCCATCGGGTCGCCACCGCCCAGCCGAGTGCCCATCCGGCGAGAAACGGCCAGGCTGTCCGCCACGTCCCAGCCAGACTCAACGCGTGGCCGTGGCGCGCGCGCCCGATCAGCACGAAGGCCATGACTGCGACCGCATCAGCGATCGCCAGGTGCCAGCGCCGCCGCGAACTAGAAGCCGTTGGTACCGTTCGGCGTTCCCATCCCCGTCGGTCCGTTGTAGCCATTCGACAGGCTGTGACTCGCATCGCACAGGTACGTGCCGCCGCAGGTGCCGTTTGAGCCACTCGTCACCGGTATCAACGGGTACTCGTTTGTTGTTCCAATCTTGGCGTAGAACGCCTCGGCGGCCATGGACGCCCCGCTACTAGTGAGCGAGAACGAGGTGTTGCCCGCCAAAGCGAAGATCGAAGCGATGATGGGCGACGCGACGCTGGTACCGCCAAAGACCATCCATCCGGGCTCGTGGAACGAGTCGTAGACAGCGACCCCGGTGTTGGGGTCAGCGACTGCCGCTACGTCCCCAACCGTGCGGGACGTACACACCCCCGTCACCTGGGGTTGCCAGCCGGGATTGGACTCGTAAGCGGAGCAGCCCGAGCCAGTGCCTGACCACACCGTGTTCGACCACGTTGTCCCCGACTCTTTCAGAGATGTACCCCCTACGGCAACCACGCCGGGCGAGGCCGCTGGGTACTCCACGCCGTAGCCGCTATCCCCAGCGCTTGCCGTGATGGCGACGCCAGGATGGCTGTAGTACGACTGGTCGTAACTCGTCTCACTCGAGAATTCCGACGCCCCGTAGCTGTTGGAGATCGCGACTGCACCCAATCTCCAAGCCTCGTTTACTGCGGTACCGAGGTCAGTGATGGTCGCCGAACTGGCCTCGACCAGGAGGATGTGGCAGTAGGGGCAGATGGCCGAGACCATGTCGAGGTCGAGGGAGATCTCCTCGGACCACGACCCGTTCGACCTTGGCAGAGAGGACGTCGACCCGGTCTGACTCACCACGGTCAAGCATCCAGGACCCGAACTCCCTACAGAGGTGCAAGTTGCCATTGCCGAGCCACCTTGCGAGCTGGGAAGACTACTGAAGTAATTGCGGTAGGCGGCGAGGTCACTCTGAGCGTTGGGGTCGTTGTACGCATCAACGACTGCGACAGTCGGTGTGGTACTTCCGCTGAAAGTGGTCGAGGTGGAAGGCAGGTTGTACGCCGACTGAAGTTGTGACGGGTAGTAGCCCCCTTGCGGTCCCGAATTTGTGCCTCCACCTCCGCCTTTACCTCCGCCTCCGCCACCCGGCTTTTTGCCCGGAAGCGCAGCGTGAGTTCCTGCCCAGTTGAGACCGGGGTTGAGCAGCTGGATCGCGTTACAACTCGCCTGTCCTGGCACCGGAGGGCACACGCGGGCCGTGTCGGCGACGGGACCCGGGGCTGCACTCGCCTCGATTCCTCCACTCAGGGCCAGTGTGGCCAGAGCCACCATCCCGACAATCCAGCGACGACGCCTCATAGCTGTCCTCCCACCCCGAGTGCAGCGCTGCACGTGTTTGCTCAAGTCTCGCACCGCGGGCCAGCGAACACAACTTTCACAGCGAGACGGCGTCCCTCGTGAACGCCAGAACCGGACCTCAGTTCGTCGAGGCGAGTGGGCGCACGGCCAGAACTGCGCAGTCGGCGAGCAGCAAGGTGCGCTGGGCCTGCGAGCCAAGAAGCAGCTTGCCCACCGGCGAGCGCCGACGGATCCCGATGACGATCAGGTCGTTCGCGGCGTCGCTGGCGGCACCGACGAGCTCTTCGGCCGGCGTGTGACCGCGCGCGACGTCCCGCACCTCGAAGTCCAGTCCCTCAGCCGCCAACTGCTCGGAGATCTCGTCCAGGCGCTCCCGGTCGGCCGCCACGTCGGCGGCGTCCTCGGCACCTCCGCCCTCACTGGCGTGCACCACGATGAGCGGGGCACCGCGCAGGTGCGCCTCGACGACAGCCCGCTCGAGGGCCGCCTCCCCCTCGGGGGTCCGAATGAATCCCACGATGACGCTCACCTGTCGCCTCCTTGGTCAGGTCTCCTCGGGCGCGCCCGCCGACGGCTCGGGTCGCGCCAGCCCGAAGAACTGCTCGGCCACGTCGGCCGTGCTGCGGAACTCCTCGATCGGACCGGCAAAGGTCACCCGCCCACCGCCGATGATGGTCACGACATCGGCGAGCTCGAGGACGCGAGCGTTCTGCTCGGCCAGCAGCAAGGTGACGCCACCCTGGGCCACCACTTGGGCCAGCGTGTCGACCATCTCGCCCACCGCCAGCGGCGACAGCCCGGCCGACGGCTCATCCATCAGCAGCAGGCGCGGGTCGCGCACCAGGCCCTTGGCCAGGCTGAGCAGCTTGCGCTGACCGCCCGACAGCGCCCCGGCCGACTCGCGCCGCCGCGAGGCCAGCAGTGGGAACTGCTCGTAGGTGCGCTCGAGGCGCTGGCGCAGGGTCGCGCCGCTCATTCCCGTGGCCACGACCCGCAGGTTGTCCTCGACGCTCAGCCCGGCGAAGATCCCCGTCTCGCTCACGTAGGACATGCCCGCGGCGATGCGGCGCTCGGGGCTCCAGCCCGCGATGGACTGGTCCTCGTAGGTGAGGGTCCCGGCCCACAGGGGGCGCAAGCCGATCAGAGCCTTGAGCAGGGTGCTCTTGCCCGCGCCGTTCGCACCCAGGAGCACCGTCGTGCGGCCCTGCTCGACGGCGAGGTCGACGTCCCACAGGACGCGCAGGGAGCCGTACCCGGTGCTAAGGCCCGAGGCCCGCAGGGAGATCTCGTCGCTCATGCGTGGGTCCCCAGGAAGATCTCGATCACCCGCGGGTCGGCGATCGCCTGGCGCAGGGTGCCCTCGAAAATGGGGGTGCCGGCATTGAGCACGACCACTTGGTCGACGACCTGCTCGAGGAAGCCCATCAGGTGCTCGACGACGACCAGGGCGACGCCGCGCTCGCGCAAGGCGCGCAGCAGGTCCGCGACGTGGTCGAGTTCGCTCGGGTTCAGCCCGGCTCCGAGCTCGTCGACGAAGAGGACGTCGGGGCGCGCGGCCAGAGCGCGCGCCAGGTCGAGGAGCTTCTGCTCGCCGCTGGTGAGAGCCGAGACGCGGCGCGCGGCCACCCGGGCCAAGCCCACGAACTCCAGGACGTCGAAGTCGAGGTCGGCCGAGCCGTGACGTGACGGGCGCACCAGGGCGATGTTCTCGGCGACGGTGAGGCCCGCGAGCGGGCGCGGGACTTGGAAGGTCCGGTTCATGCCGAGCGCGCACAGGCGGTGCGGGGCCAGTCCCGTCACGTCGCGCCCCCGCAGGGCGACCGAGCCGTGCGTCGGCTTGTAGACGCCCGAGAGCACGTTGATGAGGGTCGTCTTGCCCGAGCCATTGGGCCCGACCAGGCCGAGGGACTGGCCCTCGTCCACCTGCAGGCTCACCCCGGACAAGGCCACGAAGGCGCCGAACGACTTGGCGACGTCGCGCACCTCGAGCAGGGTGCTCACGGCGTGACCTCCGGCGCTGAGCGGCGCCGAACGACGCGGTTCCACCACGCCGGCCGGTCGCCGCGCCCCCCCACCAGGGAGGTCAGGCCACCCGGCAGGAAGAGGACGAGCACGACGATCAAGAGGCCGTAGATCAGCTCGAAGTACTGGGGGTTCGAGATCCCGATGTACTGGTAGAGCGAGTAGAGCACGACGGCGCCCACCACCGGGCCGATGACCGTGCGCACCCCGCCGAAGAGTGCGAAGACGATCGCGTACACGCTGATCGTCAGGTCGAAGGGGGTCTCGGCGTAGAAGGCCGAGGTCATCAGGGCCCACAGCGCTCCCGCGACGCCCGCGAGTGCTGCGGCGACCAGCCAGGCGATGGTGCGCGTGCGCACCACGTTGACACCGGCCATCGCCGCGCTGACGGCGTCGGACCGGATGGCGCGCAGCGACAGCCCGAAGTGCGAGTCACGAACGTAGACGACCACGACCAAAGTCAGCACCACCGCCACCACGGACAGGACGTAGAGCGCCGTCGGGGAGAAGAGCAGGGGCAGGGACATCCCGGACTCGCCGAAGGTCCAGGACTCGTTGGCCACGATGAAGTAGAGGGCCTGGGACGCGGCCAAGGTGGCCAGGGCGAAGTACGCACCTGAGAGGCGCAGGAGCGGCGACACGATCACCGCGGCGACGACCGACGTGAGGGCGCCCAGCCCGATCGCGGCGTAGCCGCCGACGTGCCAGTAGACGATGGCCAGGGACGACCCGTAGATGCCGGCACCGAAGAAGCCCACGAAGCCGAAGGGTAGGTAGCCGGTGAAGCCGTAGACGATGTTCACGCCCTGGGCCAGCAGGATGTAGATGGTCAGGGTCGTGAGGAAGGCCAGGTTGTTGTAGAGGGACGGGCCCGCCGCCAGCACGGCCCCCACGACCACCAGTGGCACGATGCGGCCGCTCCAGCGCGCCGCGGCGCGCCGCGCCGGGGGCGCGCCGGCCGCCGGGGCGGCCGTGACTTCTGCGGAGGGTACGGGATCAGGCAACGCGCACCCTCCGTCCAAAGAGGCCGCTCGGTCGCAGCAGGACGACGGCGAGCAGCAAGGCGTAAGGGACCATGCCGGTCCACGGGGCGGCGTACGCCTGGGTCAGGCTGGAGGCCAGCCCGTAGAGGATGCCACCGGCCGCCGTGCCCAGGGGGTTTCCGAGCGAGCCGATGATGATGATGGTGAACGCCGTGATCGTCAGTCCGCCACCGGTCGTCGGGTTGATCCCGCCCAGCATGAAGGTGGCCAGCGGGCCGGCCGCGGCGGCGAAGGCGATGCCGATCACGAAGGCGGAGGTCGCGACGCGGCGCACCCGCACGCCCGAGGCGACAGCCTCCTCCTCGTTGGCCATGACCGCCCGGGTCGCCAGGCCCAAGCGCGTGCGGTACAGGTAGTAGTAGAAGAGCGCCAGAGCCGGCACGGCCAAGGCCGCCGAGGCGACCAGGGAGGCGGCGTAGGGCTGCCCGAAGATCATGACCGGGTTGCCGAGCTCGGGCAGCGTGACCTGGTTGGTGCCGTACTTCATCGTGGCGAGGGCCACGAGCACCTGGGAGACGCCGAAGAAGAGGATCAGCGAGGACGTCTCAGTGTCCTCGGCGCGCCGCAGCCGCGGCACGGTGATCAGGTAGAGGATCAGCCCCCCGACCAGGGCCAGGGGGATGGACAGGGGGATGGCCCACAGCGGGTTCACATGGGCGCTCGTGGTGAGGGAGTACGCGAGGTACCCTCCCCACACCACGAGATCGCCATGTGCCAGGTTCACCAGCCTCATCACCCCGAACAGCAGGTTGAGGCCGACGCCGATGAACCCGTAGAACAACCCGTATAAGACCCCGCTGACGAGGGCGTACTCGAAGAGTCTCATCGGTTGGGTGGAACTACGCCTTGGGTGCCGGGTACTTCGGCGTCCCGTTCACGAACGCCTTCTGGGCGTTGGTCGCCGGGTAGACGATCTTGAACTGGAAGCCAGCCCCGTGCGGGACCATCTGGGCGACGGGCAGCAGCTCGCCCACCTGGGCACCGGCCTTGTTCAAGGCGAAGGTCCCCTCGAGCGTCTGGAGCTTGCCACTCACGGCGGTCAGACCCGCGCGGATGCCGAGCTGCGACATCGACGTCGCGTGCGCGAACGCCGCCTGGATCGCCAGGCCCGCGTTGTAGCCCGCCACGTTGAGGAAGTTCACCGTGGACTGCTTGCCCGGTGCGAACTTCGCCAGGAAGGAATTCAGGCCCAGCCCGAGGTTCACCTTGTTGACCCGCATGATCGGCGGCACCGCGTAGGTGTACTGCCAGCCCAGAGCCTTCGCACCCACGTCCTGGCGGAACAACGTCGGCAGCTGGCCGGGGAACGGCGTCAGCACGAAGTTGAAGTGGGTGTTGGTGGACTTGAGCTGGTTCAGGAACGCGATGTCGTTGTTCGGGTACCCGAACTCCAGCACGGCCTGCGGGTTGGAACCCTTGATCGCCTGGACGATGGTGCTGTAGTCCGTCTGGGTCGTCGGAACGCCCTGGAAGTACACGGGCTGCAGGTGCTTCGAGGACAAGAAGCCCTTGATCGCTGCCGCCTGGGCCTGGTCGAAGTCGTTCTGGCAGTACAGGATGGCTACGCGCTTGATCTTCAGCGAGCTCAGCAGACCGACGACGGGCTTGGGCCACACGGCCGACACCGGCAGTGAGGTCAGTGCCACGTAGGGGTTAGGCCCACTGCTGAAGAACGACGTCCCCGACCCCGTGATGTCAAAGAGCAGGTGCTTCTGGTCCTTGGCGATCGTCACGGCCGGTGCGGTCAGCACGGAGCCGAAGTCCGCGACGAACACGTTGACCTTGTTCTGCGTCAGCAGCTGGTTGTAGAGCGTGGTCGCCGTGGCGGGGTCGCTCTGGTCGTTGTAGGAGACGAGCTTGACGTGCTCCTTCTTCTTGAGCGGAGCGACGTACATGCCACCAGCCGCGTTGACCTGCTTGACCCAGAACTGGAGCCCGGCGTACTCGGGCATGGATGACGTGGCGAAGCTGCCCGTGTTGGCGTACAGCGTCCCCACGCTGATCACGTTGCCACTCGCCCCGGCCGATAGCGACGCCGACAGCGCCGACGCTGCCAGTCCCGAAGCCATCAGCGCTCCTGCGAGCGCAACTCGTCGAAATGTCTTGAACATAACCGTTTTCTTCTCCCTCCCTCAGTGATTTATAACCGCCCCCTCATCAGGGAACGTCAACCTTCGTACTGTACATTCCTCTCTCGGGGCCCCACTTGTGACCAACGTCACTCTCGGCGCCCTAGCGGGAACCTAGTCGCTCGCTCAGCGCCTGGCTGGCCGGGCCGCGTCCTCGCCTGGCGCAGGTCGCCAGGTACCGTCGTTGGGTGAGCTCGCCACCGCCCAAGCGACCGGCGATCGACCGCCTCCGACGCGCGGCGCTCCCCGAGTCCGGGCCGGTGCGCACGCTGACCAAGTCGACGTTCACGAACAGCATCGGCAACGGCCTCTACTACACGGTCGAGGTCATCTTCTTCACGCGCTCGGTCGGCCTGCCCGTCCACCTCGTCGCCTTCGGCTTGGGCCTCGCGGCAGTGTGCGGCCTCGCCGTCTCGATCCCCGCCGGCCACCTCTGCGACCGGCGCGACCCGCGCCTCGTGGGCGCCGCCGCCGTCGCCGGCGAGGGCGTCGCCATGGGCCTGTTCGCCCTCGTCCATTCGTTCATGCCGTTCCTGCTCCTCAACATGCTCGCGGGCACGATGGCGGGAACGTCCTCACCGGCGCGCTCGGTGATCCTCGGGCGCTTCGGCGAGGGTGAGGACCGTGTCCGCGTCCGTGCGTACCAGCGAGCCGTCACGAACTTCGGCATGTCGATCGGCATCGCACTCTCGGGCGTCGGGCTCGCCCTCGACACGCGTACCGCCTACCTCGCGATGATCTTGGGCAACGCCGCGACGTTCGTGGTCGCCGCAGGCTACGTGCTGCGCCTCCCGCGTCTGCCCTTCGAAGTGCCGCCCACGAGCGCTGAAGGCACGTCACCGATGGTGGTGCTACGGGACCGGCGCTACCTGACAACGGCGATGCTCAACGGCCTCTTCGAGATGCACTTCATCGTCCAGAGCGTGGCTCTCCCCCTGTGGGTCATTGGCCACACCACCGCGCCTCACTGGTGGGTGTCGGTGCTGCTCCTCATCAACACCACCATGGTCATCACGCTCCAGGTCCGCTTGAGCCGGGGCTCGGGCTCGGTGCGGCACGCCGCCCGCGCGTACCGCTACGCGGGCCTGTCCGTTGGCGTCGCGTGCGTCCTGTACGCACTGACCTCGGGAATCGGCATGATCGCCGCCTGCATCGTGCTGGTCATCGCCATCGCGACCCACACCGTTGGCGAGCTGCTGGGCTCGGCGGCCTCGTGGGGCGTCGGCTACGGCATGGCCCGTGAGGACCTGATGGGCCAGTACCAGGGTGCCTTCTCACTTGGTCGCCGCCTCACGCGCGTCATCGGCCCAAGCCTCGTTACGATCCTCGCGATCAGCGAGGGGCGTGTCGGCTGGCTCGTGCTGGCTGCCATCTTCATCGCCACAGGCGCCGCTTTCTCGCCTCTCGCCTCGAACTACTTGCGCAAGTCGCCATCGGCAGCACCGGGCGACACAGAGGATTCCGATGCCGGATCATGACTCGCTCCACGCGAGCGACGTACGCTGACTGGCCATCGCGACTCCGGATCCACGGGTTCCAGCCAACCTGGCGGTCGATGGGGTCGCCGCATCCTCCGGGTTGTTCGACGTCCCAGAGTGCAAGAAGGTGCCCCAGGACTGGTGCCTGCGACGCGTTCGTCTTCACGCTACGTGCCGTGATCCTCAGTGGTGAGCGACAGAGCGTGGTGATGCTAGAACCGCCCCGTGGACTCCACCTGGATCTCGCCGAAGGTCGTCAAGGGAGCGCCGAGCGCCATTGCCGGTCGGGGTCTCATCGCCGCTGAGCCGCTTCACAAGGGAGAAGTAGTCGCTGTGAAAGGCGGCCACATCGTGACGACGGCCACTCTCCACACCCTCAGTGAGCACCTCCAGAACTCGGACGTGCAGGTCACCGACGATTTGCACCTCGTTGCCCTTGACGAGCGCGAGTACGACGCGGTGATGCTCTATATCAACCACTCGTGCGATCCGAACGTCGGGTTTGGAGGCAATGTCGTGCTCGTCGCCATGCGCGACATCGACGCGAATGAGGAGTTGACGACCGATTACGCGCTCTTCGACGACTACGACGGTTCCATGGAGTGCTCGTGTGGCGCTCGCGAATGCCGGAGGGTCATCACCGGCCACGACTGGCAGCGACCGGAGCTCCAGGAGCGGTACGAGGGCTACTTCTCCTGGTACCTAGAGCGACGAATCCGGCCGAAGGAATAGTGCGACGAGCAGTCCCGCGACTTCGTCACGTACCCACACACAAGGCACTGTCCCCGCCAGGAGCCCTTGGCCACAGTCGATCACTCCTTCAACGTCGCGCCGTGCCTCCGGCTCCCAGGCACCGCCGACGCCAGGTACGCGCTTGCAGTCGATGAGCGCCCCCGGTAGGACTCGAACCTACGCTCACGGTTTAGGAACACTACGTTCGTGGCGAAGATATCTATCATTTGACCAGGTACTTTGGTCACGTTACTCCCTGCGGACCGCCCGATGGGACATAACTGGGACCACATGGCTCACTACCTCTCGGCATGTGCTCCGACGGCCAAAACCGGCACCAGACATCCCGACATCAGACGGTCTGGTGTTGGAAAGGAGCCAGCCGTGACGACCACGTGGCTTACCTACGAACAAGCGTGCGAGCACCTTAGCGTGCCGCGCAAGACGATGGACGCTTGGCGCCGGTCCCACCGGGGCCCACGCTTTCGCAAGATGCCGAACGGCAAGTTGCGCATCACCCTCAGCGACCTCGAATCGTGGGCCGAGAGCCTGGCGGTGGCCTGATGCGACTTCTCGACAAGGTCACCGGTCCCCACGTCGGCGAGCGAACCGACCGCCCCGGCGTCTGGCGTGCTCGCTGGAGAGTGAACGGCACGCCACACAATCGTGACTTCCCCTCCGAGACAACGGCCCAGGACTTCGCGGCCGACGTTCGACGGGCCGTCCGCAACGGTGCGAACTGGGACTACCGCAGCGGCCTTCCCGCGACGGCCGTCCGGGGAGACACTCCACTTCACGAGTGGGTTCGCACCTACCTCGCGGACCGGTGGGACTCCCTCACCCCGAACTCCCGTCGGACTGATGCTTGGACTCTCACCTACATGGTCGAGCGTGCGACGGCGCCCCTCGACCAGCACGGACGGAGAGCATTGCTCGACTGGCTCATCGGCACGCACGACCTGCCCAACGCCCTCACCCGCTGGACGCGCGGTGTGCCATCGCTCGGCGACCTCGACCGGGCAACCCTATACCGTCTCGAGGCGGCCATGCGCCGAGGCGTCGGTGGTCAAGAGCTGGCGGGCCGTTTGGCCAGTCGCCAGGTCGCCACGATGCGGCGTTGCCTCAACGAGGCCGCCCGGCGCGGCGAGGTCGCCGTCCTGGACTGGCCACCCGCGAAGCGCGCAAGTCGGACGAAGAAGGCGAAAGCGCGCCAGGTTTCGTCCGCCCGCACGGTGATGAGCCTTACCGACGCCGCAGCTCTGCTCAGATCCCTCTCGGGCACCTACCGCACCATGACGGCCATCGCCCTCTACGCCGGACTACGCCCCGGCGAGGTCGTGGCCCTCGAGGGCGGCGACGTGGACGTCGAACACCGATTCCTCCACGTCCGGCGGGCCTGGAACGGTTCGGGCGCCACGTGGGGCGACGAGGACGAAGACCTAGGTGCGACCAAGACATGCGTCCAGCGCGTCGTTCCACTCACTGATGCCCTCGTGGCCGAGTTGGGCGAACTTCCAACGGGACCGCTCTTTCGTACTGCGAGTGGACATCGACCGACCCAAAGCAACTGGCGACGGGCACTTCGGGGCGCAGCCAAGCGCGCCGGGGTCGTCGCTCCCACCCCATACGAGTGCCGCCACTTCTTCGTGAGCCACCTCGTGCGGCGCGTTCCCATCGCGACCGCAGCCCGGCTCGCCGGACACTCGCCTGAGGTCCTGGTGAAGCACTACCTTCACGAAGTCGACGGTCCGACCCCGGACATCTCGGCCCTCTTCGAAAGTGGAGAGTGCGCGTGAGCTGTTGTACTCAGTCGACCAACATCTTCTCCCGACAGAATCAGAAGGTTCCGTGTTTGCGGAATCGAGACCTTCTGAAAAATCAGGTGACGGGGAGTGCGCGGACATGCTCGGCGCGCACGGTGCGGCGCATGAATGCGACCACCAACACCAACCTCTTCACCGACCAACCTGCGGATGACGCCGTCATCCACTCAGGCGGCGCAGCGGATTTCCTCGACTCCCTCGAAGAAGGAAGCGTCCACGCCGTTGTGACCGACCCACCCTACGGACTCACCACCTCTCTCGACACGGCGACGATGCTCACCGCCTGGCTCGAGGACGAGGAGTTCATCAATGACGCCGATGGCTACGGCGGCGCCGACTGGGACCATGCGGTTCCCGGCCCCGACCTCTGGCGTCGGGTTCTACGCGTGCTCGCCCCGGGGGGCTTCGCTCTCGTCTTTGGGGCCACGCGCACAATTGGCCTCACCCAGGTGGCCCTCCAGCTCGCAGGCTTCGAGGTGCGCGACCAGTGGATGTGGACCTACGGCGGAGCCCGCCTCACCTCACGGGACCTCGGTAAGCAGGCTCACGAACTCGGTGACGCGGACCTCGCTAAGACGCTCGCTGGACGGCGCAGCACGGTGCGTCCCGCCTACGAGCCCATCCTCGTCGCTCGTCGACCCCTCGAAAAGGACCTCGCGCCGACCGTGCTGGAGAACGTCCTCGACTTCGGCGTGGGGTCCATCGACCACGCGGTCCTCGCGGGACCGGGGGAGCTCGCCTCCAACCTTCTCGCCGTTCACGACCCGGCCTGCTCGCCGGCGTCGTGCCACTGCGAGCTCAAAGGAGAAGCACCTAGGGGTGCGACTCCTCTCTATCCCGGGGAGGTCGTGACCGAACCGGCCCTCAGCGTTCCCAAGCCCACGACGAAGGAACGTCCCGTTGTCGATGGGGTACGTCACCCCACCGTCAAGCCCCTCACTCTCATGCGAGTGCTCATCCGAGCCGTCACCCGCGAAGGTCAGACGGTTCTCGACCCCTTCCTCGGAAGTGGCACCACCGCTGAGGCCGCCCTTCTCGAGGGACGCCGCGTTATCGGGTGCGAGCGCGACGCCGACTTCCAGCGGCTCATCGCTGCTCGCCTCGAGCGAGCGCGCCGACTCTAGGCGCAAGCCCGTTCGCCGCCGTTCGTTCGCGGGCCACCTCCGTGCGCCCTCCGAGCGACCGCGGACCATCCCAACTACCAACTACCAACCCGGAGGTCACCATGTCCATCCCCGTCTCCATCCCCGTCTCCATTACCGCCCTTGACGTTGCCGAAGAGTTCATACGTCGCCACCGCGACACCGTGCGCTACGAACACACGAGTGGCGGCTGGCTCGTCTTTCACTCCCACCTCGGCTGGCGCCGCGACGACCACCAGGTCGAGGTCCACCGTCTGGTCATCAACTTGCTGAAGAACCTCGCCAGTTTCGTCCCGTCGAACGTCTCGACCCTCGAGGCGCGACGCTTCACGAATGCCCGACAGTCGAGCGTGCGCAAACTGAAGAACCAGGGGTCCATCAACTCGATACTCACCCTCGCCTCGCACCATCGCTCAATCCTGGTCGATGCCGAACGCATCGACGCCCGTCGCGACCTCCTCGTCGTCCCGAACGGGGTCATCGACCTGCGCACCGGCGCCGGTCGCACCCACGAGCGGCAGCACGTGGCCCTTCGTCGCACCGGCACTGACTACGACCCGACGGCTGGCTGTCCGCGCTTCGAGCGCTTCCTCGACGAGGTCCTCGGCACCAACGCTGATGTGTGCGCCTACCGCCAGCCCTGGCTCGGCTACCTCGCGACCGGCGAAACGCGCCAGCACCAGATGTGGCTGCTCATGGGCGCCGGAGCGAACGGCAAGTCCACGTTGCTGCACGCACTGCAACGGGTCCTCGGCACCTACGCTCAGCAGGCAGCCGAGGCGGTCGTCCTCGCGGGGGCGGCAACCGGTGCGGCGTCCCCCGAGTTGACGCGCCTGCGCGATGTGCGCCTCGCGGTGCTCTCCGAGACGGGCCACGGTCAGAGCCTCAACGAGAGCCGCGTGAAGTCCCTGGTGAGTGGGGACCCTGTCACGGCCCGTCCTCTCTACGGTGACTTCGTGGAGTTCCCGCCCGTGGCGAAGTTCCTCCTCGCGACCAACACCCTGCCGGTCGTGCGTGGCACCGACCACGGCATCTGGCGGCGCCTTGTCGTGGTGCCCTTTGGCGCCACGTTCGACCTCGACGCCGACCCCACCCTCGCCGACGACCTCGCCGCTGAGAGCGCGGGCATCCTGGCCTGGCTAGTGCGCGGCGCCGCTTCCTACTACGCGAACGGACTCCCCGATGTGCCCGCGGCATGGCGCGCGGCGACCCAGTCCTACCGCGACGCGAGCGACCCAGTCGGGGCCTTCCTCGCCGAACACTGCGAGGTGAAGGTGGGCGTCTCGGTCGGAGCCACCGAGCTCTACGACGCCTACCGCCGCGACGCGGAGGAGAAGGACCTCGACGTCCTCAGTCAGGGTGAGTTCGGAAAGCGAATCAAGGCGGTGCCCGGCGTTGCGAAGGGTCGCCGCGGCAAGGCAAACCTCCACTACTACTTCGGGCTACGCCTGACGACGAACCGAACTACTCCAAACCCGGCGACCCTTCCCGGCATTGACGACCTTGTAGCCACCGTTTCCCCTCACCTTCGTGCCTCTCACCACTCCCCCCGGACGGTCCTCGCTGGGAGGTAGTTCCCAGGCGAGTGACCTCCGTCGGGAGCTCTCTCCCCGCCGCCAACCCCACCCCCACAGCGGATGGGGTTGGCGGCGGGGAGAGAGCAGTGATGGTGATGAGAGACGTGAAGAGAGGAAAAGGGGGATGAAGGGAAATAAGAACAAGAACAAGAAGAACAGAAACACAACAACAACAACAAAGAAATCAGAAAGAGGGATAACAGCGACGACAAGGGAGGAAAATCCATGAGCGAAGCGCGACGACGACGTGACGCCGGATCGATTCGCCTGGGCGAGCGTGACCGGGTGGGGCTCGACTGGTGCGCGACCCAGGGCGCCCTGCGCCTCGACCAACTGGCTCGTCTCTTCGCCCACCTGGACGACCGATCGGTCTCCGTGGACGCGGCCCGCAAGACAGTGGACCGCTGGGTCGCCCGCGACTGGGCCGTGCGTCGGGTTCTCCTCGTCGGGCGACCTCCCTTCGTCTGGCTGACGACGGCGGGGCTGCGCATCACCGGACGACGGCTCGGAAGTGAGGAGCCCGCGCTCGCCACCCTCGAGCACGCCAGCGACGTCGTGGACGTCCGCCTCGCGCTCGCTGACCTGCTCCCCGGATCGACTTGGCGCGCAGAGCGCGAGATCCGCGCGGTGATGCCTACGCGCGCTCGGGGCGAACGTGTCGCTCACGTCCCCGACGCCGAACTCCTCTTAGACGACGGGCGCCTGGTCGCTATTGAGCGCGAGCGCGTGGCGAAGACCTTTGCGCGCACGAGGCACATCCAACTGGGGCTCCTCACCCGGCGCTACGACTACGACCAGGGTCGTGATGTGGCAACCCCACTCCTTACTCCCCGATACGACGCCGTCTGGTACTACGTGAGTGAGGCGGCGTTCAACGTTGTGACGAGAGCCCGCGAGAGCCTGCCCGAGGACCTACGAGGCCGTCTCGAGGTCGTGCGATGGCCCTGAGGCGCGGACCCAACCGCTGGCCCGCACTCCCATTGGTGGCGCCCCGGGGGCTACGCGAGTGGGCCTGGCACACGAGTCTGGCCCTCACCGTCGCGAGCCAGTTACTCACCCCACTCGGGATGGTGTTCCTCCCCCTCACCACCTTCGTCGCCATCTACTACGACCTCAGTCCCCGTCGGTTGCTGCGCTCGCTATGGGCCCTGGCTCTCGCCACGCTGGTCGTGGTTCTGGTAAGCGGCCTCCTGCTGCACCCCGTGACGCTCACCGGTCTCGCGCTCTTCGGGCGAACCCCGGCGAACCTCCCCCGGTGGAAAGTCGATGTGCTCTACGTTTTTCTCACCTACCTCCACTCGTGGATTTCGACGGCTCTCCTCCTCGCCTTCGACCGCCGAACGGTCAACCCCGAGGTCGTGGACGCTCGGGTCCTCGAGCGCCAGCAACTCCGGCGCCGACAACTGCTGACACGCTGGCACGTGAGCGCGTCGATCGATGAGGTTGTCCCGTGAGAGGGGTGCTCGGCACCGTCCTCGACGGCGACGCGGAAGAGCTCATGGTCCCCGGTCCGTGGGGGCCGCTCGGACGAGTGCGACTCGCAGCCCTCGCCTTCTCAGACCTCGAGACCCACTGCCTCGTCATCGGGGGAACTGGCACCGGCAAGACCGTCACCCAACTACGTCTCGTCGCTGGACAGATGGCCGCCCAGCGGGCGAACCCCGGCGAACCCCCTCTCCGGATCATCTTCATCGACGCCAAAGGACTGGGGGGCGAGGACCGGGATCGATTCCTCGCCCTCGCTCAACGACACGACTACCGACGCGTCGTCACCTGGCCCGAGCAGCCCCTCGCGGGGCTCGAAGGCACGAAGGAGCGAGTTCGTGAGCGCCTCAGCGGGCTCTTCGACGCCTCCGAGTCGGCCTTCCACCATGCCGAGGCCGTCGCCATGCTGGACCTCGCCCTTGGAGCGGGCGAGGTCCCGCGCACCCTCGCCGAGATCGTCGAACGGGTCCGTCCGGGGGTCACCCGCTCCCTCTACGCCGGACTCGCCACTCTCGACGCCCCCCAGCGCGAAGCCGAGGCAGCCTCCTTCACGAACCAGCAGTGGACCTCCCTCTACCTGAGACTGCGGGCTCTCAGCGCCACGGTCGGAGACAGGCTCGACGCCAAGCCGGACTCGTGGAACCTCGACGGGGTGGACGCCGCCTGGCTCCGCCTTCCGGGTACCTCCGCTCCGCAGACGGCAGGTGACATCGCATCGTGGATACTTGCCCTCGTGGGAGAATTCGCCGAGAGCAACGACGGACGCCCCACTCTCATCGTGCTCGACGAGTTCAGCGCCGTCGCCCAGGATGCTCGGGCGAGTGCCCGCGCCGCCGGTCTCGTTGAGCGCATCCGCAGCGCACGAGTCGCTATCGTCATTGGAACTCAGACCGTCTCGAGCCTGGGCGAGCACGCCGAGCGGCTACTTCACACCTGCGGATTCGTCATCGCCCACCGAAACCCCGCCCCCGAGCCGCTAGCCTCTCTGACAGGAACGGTGCCGGTCTGGGAAGACACGCACGAGGTCGACAACCTGGGCATGCGCACTGCGACGTCAGGAAGACGCCAGCACCAGTTCCGGGTAGACCCTAATTTGATCCGGCAACTACCGCGGGGCGAAGCCATCGTCATGTTCCGCGGACGTTACCAGCACTGTGCCATCACAGGAATGGCCGCACGCGAGATGTCAGAGCCCGATCGTATGTTCAGGTATGACCGCAAAGTTCGCATAGCCTCGGCGTACATAGGAAGGATCGAAGATCGTGAGCTCGCAGCAGAGTCGCAAGAAGCCAGATGGAATAGCCACCACCGACGTAGTGCTCAGCTCGCACGTCGGAACAAACGCACCGGTATTCCGAGACATTCTGCACCTCCACGTTCCCGAAGGTTCAATCGTCGCTGACGTGACATGGGGTAAGGGAGCTTTCTGGACACAAGTACCCGAAGGTATCTACAAGGTTCTTGCAACTGACATCCAAACTGGAGTCGATTGCAGAGACCTACCCTATGAAGACGCATCAATCGATTCAGTAGTCCTCGATCCGCCATACATGGAAGGCCTGTTTCGGGCAAGCGAATCTCACATGGCCGGGAGCGGAACGCACGAAGCATTTCGTGAACGGTACAGCGACAGCAAGCCAACCGCTGTCTCAAGCGACGCTCCGAGGTGGCACAATGCAGTTCTTGATCTCTATCTGACAGCGGCGATGGAGGCCCGTCGCGTACTTCGAAACTACGGAGTGCTCATCTTGAAGTGTCAGGATGAAGTGTCAGCAAATCGTCAACGACTCACGCATGTCGAACTGATAAATGCTCTCGATGAGTTCTTCTACTGTAAGGATCTTTTCGTAGTAACCCGACCAAACAGACCTGGCGTAACTCGTCTCCTCAAACAAGAACACGCGAGGAAGAATCACTCTTACTTTCTTGTATTTATTAAGCGCAATCCTCGCTACCCCAATCGAATTCGTCCAACCAAGACCGAAGCGCGTGAACTCGGTCTCGATGAGTAGGACTTGGAGCGGTTTTCCCATGACTCGAGTGATATCCCTCGATCTGAAGTAATTTGCTCAAGTACTGCCAGCACCAGTTCCGGGTGGACCCTCAGCGGCGATACTGACGAGATGACCAATCCCGAGAATCTCAGGCTTGTGAGCGAGAATGATTTCCGTGCTCGGCGAGCCTATCTCGCCGATCACGTCTTCGCCAACGTTCCCGGAGGCGAAGAAGTGCCGACCGACCCCGTGTCGGAAGGGACCTGGAGACACCTCGTGGACTTGCCGACCGATGTGTTACTGCGGACAACCGACCATCAAGGTGAGCAGATCGCTCACATCGCAGAGCAGACCCGGCTCTGGGTTAGTTCGACTTGGGAGCAGAGCGCGATTGGACAACCATTCAACGACGTGATTTACGATGTCAATGACGAATTCTACGCCGCCCTCTTCGTTTCTGCCCACGGTTGGTATCGACTCGGCACGTCAGGTCTACGGACGGCGCTCGAACTCCTGGCGCAGGGCGCTAGCTACTCCGCTATCGATGACGACACGGGCTACCTTGCGTGGCGCAAAAGCGAGAAGAGTCCGGAGTTCAGGAAGAGTCTCGGCAGACTAAACGGCTCTGGTCTCACCGACTTGGCTCGTGACTCCCTTGCGGTGATAGGCAGACTATATGGTGACCTCAGTCGTTCCACGCACTCGAATCCGGGCTTAGGCAACCTGGACATCTGGAACAGCAATGGCCCGGTCTGGGTCAGTGAGGGCTTCACCACCTTCAGCCACGATCTCTCAGATGCGTTGGCTGCGTCTTACGTAATGGCACGACTGGCACTCACATCATTCACACTCCCAACTGCGGCCGAAGTGCTTTTCAAGTCACCGATTTCACGCTGGGAAACGCTGGGCACCCAACTACTAGCCGACTTCTTTACCACGCCCTAGCAAGTTGTCGTCGAACCAGCGAGAAAGTGCACTCGGACGTTATGGATTTTTCCCCGATTGGGCGGATGCTGCTCAAGAGTCAGACTGTCTATTCCACAGCCGTCGCCGATTCGACGACTCCCTGTTCGCGCCTACGCTTCTCGATGATCTGGTCGAAGAGATCAAAGGGATTTCGCGTGTAGGGTTCCGGAACGCTGCGCGGCATCGGCTGCAGTGTCTTCAAGAGGCTGCGCTTCTGCAATTCCGTGTATGTCTTTGCAGCGCCGCGATTCGACTCTTCCATCGTGAGAAGGTCACTGTTCTTGGCAAAGGCGAAGTCCCACTTGCCTGAAAACGCATGAACATTCACCGCCACGATGTCGAACTCCCCGACCAGCAGTGCTGTTGTCACCAATTCTGTGCCGTCTTGGAATCGAACAGTGCGAGCATCTGAGGCGTCGCATTGGTAATTTGGCGCCACGTCACCCTTCTTCTTCGGCTTGAGGGAATTGGTTTGCAGACTCTTAACCTCAACGCTCATCGTGTGGCCCTTATAGTCCATCACCCAATCGCCCTTCTCAGTGCGATCGTGATCGTCAGGTTTACGCAGGTTGGTGATGTCCGGGTGGTTGCGAAAGAACATATTGCGGCATTTGATCTCCGCGGCATACCCCATGACAAAAGATCGCAGGCTCGCGTTGTCAGTTAACAACTCGTTGATCTCGTCATAGCTGAGATCCCAGTCTTCAAGGAAACCCACGGTCCCACCTTTCCCTCAGGAGGAACAGGCTACTGAAGCGACCTGGACCGAATCTAGGTCAGCACCGGACGGTCGAAATGTCCATCCTGCGCGACCCCGGCTAGGGTCCCACGTGCATCGCCCGGCTACACGACCAAGCTGTGTGAGAGATTTTGGGACAGGTTTGGGACATGACTCTCTAGCCACGGCGAACTATGGTGAACCACAGTGAGCCATGTCTACATTGAGCGTGACCAGGCCGAATGGCCTGATACCAATGGTGCCCCCGGCAGGATTCGAACCTGCGCTCACGGTTTAGGAAACCGATGCTCTATCCTCTGAGCTACGGGGGCGGGACTTCCGCGCGAACCTCCGCGAAGAGTTCCGCGCGAGACTCATCACTCAGCCTAGGCGCGAACATCTCCCGACTTCTGCTAGACGGGCACCGGTGCTGCTCCATGTGCGCCACCTACTCACAAGCGTAGAAAGCCGTGGGACGCTCAAACTCCCCCTCGCGACCTCCTAGGTGGACCTCACCCCGAACATCGGATTCCTCATATCCCTGAGGTATCGCGGCCTGCCAGCACCCTCATAAAGCCAACGCGAATTACCTTCAACGCGACGCAGAGGCATTAGTCAACGTTGTTCTAGCGTGACAGTCGGTCGATCCGCTCGTTTCGCGCCCACACGAAGTCGAGTGAGCGACGCCGGTACTCCAGGTAGGTCGCAAGGTTCCTCGGCACCGAGGGCGGGCGAAAGTCGTCGAAGTCCATGAAGTACTTGACCATCAAGGCGTCATCGACCAGGTCATCGAGCAAGAAGAAGTCCACGTAGCCAGCGAAGTCCCCAAAGAGGGCGAAGAAGTCACCGTAGCGATCGAGCGTCGCCGTAAGCGGACTGTCTCGATCCGCGTAGTGGCGCCGGATGCACTCGAGGGTGAGGTCCAGGCGGTCGGCGATCGATCGGGTGAGGCCGCGGGCCCCGTTGATCGTGGCCTTGCCGTCGACGCGGTTTCCCGGAAAGACCATCATCGCGCCCATGGTGTAGCTGGCCGCCTGGAAGGCGTCCAGCTCGTGGTCGGGGACCTGCTCGATGATCGAGCGCATCGACTTCCAGCTCCGGAAGCTCACGATGACCGAGTCACTCGTCAAGACGAACTCTCCGAGCCCCGAGTGGTGATGCAGGTACGCACCGGGGGTCGAGGTGGACAGCTCGAACATCTCACCGCTCAGCAACGGCTTGCTCCACAGGATCTGGTGGTAGCGACGGAGGGTTGGGCTGTAGACGTCGGGGTCCTTACGGCCGGCGGCACTCCGGAAGTCGAACTTCGTGTCAATCTTCATGTCGTCAAGACTCTGGCATAGCGTCACCCCGAGCCGGGCACGACCAGCGCACGTGTAGGAATGCACTGATCGCCGAGAATTGGGCTACCAATGATGTCATGTCGATTATTCGAGTTGACGTCCCCTCAAGTGGTGATGCCCCTATATGTCAAATTGGCCAGTCACGCCACTTCTGCCTTCTTAAGTTCCACGACGTCGTGCATCACCCGCGCATAGATCTCTCGGGCCACGTAGCGCTTCAGGCAACGCACAGTCTCCTTCTTCGAAAGTCCTTGGGCGAGTCGCTTGGCGACGTAGGCGCGGGTCCGTTCGTCGTGGTGCATCCGCACGATGACGATGCGGTGGAGTGCGGCGTTGGCCTGGCGGTTGCCACCCCTGGAGAGTCGGTGGCGCGTCGTCATTCCCGACGACGCGGGCGCCGGCGCGGCACCACACATCTTGGCGAATGCCGCTTCGCTCGGCACTCTTTGAGGATTGTCGCCCAGGGCCGCGAGGAGTTCGCAGGCCGAGTCGACGCCGATGCAGTAACCCTCACGCAGCGTCGGTGCCACGGTGCGCGTCAACGTATCGAGCAGCGTGGTCTGAGTCAGCATCTCCTCAGTGAGGAACTGATGACGCCGAGCCAGTGCGCGCAGGGCGTATTTCGTCGACGCGCTCGGCGAGTCAATGGCGGCGACTCGAAAGCTCGCGCATCGCTTGATCAACTCATGAGTGGTGAGAGGTTCCAACTCTTCGCGCAGCGCAGCCGGAGCACCGATGAGGAGGTTGCGCAGGCTCGTGAGAGCCGCCGTTCTAGCCTTTCGGGCACCGTCGCGGGTCGTCTTGATTGCTCGAATCATCTCGACGTGGCCCGCGGCGGTCTTCGCCCGTGCCTGAGAAGTGCCGGCCAACACGGACCGAGCCGCCGACTCGGCATCCAGTGGATCGCTCTTTCCGTTGAGCCGCCGCGCACGACGATCGGGACGAGAGACTTCGACGACTCGATGGTTGTGACTTTGCAGGTAGCTCGTGAGACCCCGGCCATAGGAGTTCGTGCCCTCGACACCGAATGTGTCCACGGGGCCGAGGGACTGAGCCCACTGCTCGAGTTTCCGATAGCCCTCGGTGTCACTCGCAATAGTCAACTCGCCCTGGCGCACGCCGAGTGAATCGAGGGCCACCGCGACGTGGAGGTATTTATGGGTATCGACGCCGACGACAATCTTGTCAACGGCACTCAACGGTGTCATGCTGTCCATGACGGTTCTCCTTTGAACGGTCGGCTGGCACGTTGAGCGGTCGGACAGTACTGTGATGGGTCTTTCGACGGGCCCCTATTGGGTCACTTCCGCTTGACGTGTTGGCCTTATGAATTGCCGCTCAGTCCTGGTCGACAAATCACCACCAAGGCATGACGCCAGTAAAAGTTCGAGTCAGACCGAAACCGAACGGCGCCTAAAGCCAATCACAGTAAATCCTGAGGTCGTTCGTGAGGAAGGGCCACCGGAGTAGTTCTTGATGTGTCCATTGCAAGGCACGAAAGGAACACTCCGGTGACCCAGACAGATTTTGACCTATCCACGGTGCTCGACGCACTCCAGAGCGACGAGAGCGGGGACCTCGTTCGCCAGATGGTCGCGTTCCTCTACCAGGCCCTCATCGAGGCCGAGGCGACCGAGGTCGTCCGGGCCGAGCGCCACGAGCGCACGCTGGCCCGAACGACCCAGCGCAACGGCTCGCGACCCCGTCTGCTCACCACCAAGGCCGGCGACGTCGAGCTGAAGATCCCGAAGCTGCGCAAGGGCTCGTTCTTCCCGAGTGTGCTCGAGCGCCGCCGACGCATCGACCAGGCCCTCTACGCCGTGGTCATGGAGGCTTACGTCCACGGGGTCTCCACCCGCAAGGTCGACGACCTGGTCTCGGCTCTGGGTGTCGACGCCGGGATCTCCAAGTCCGAGGTCTCTCGGATCTGTGGCGCGCTCGACGAGGAGATGACGGCCTTTCGCGCTCGCAACCTCTCCCACCTGGGCTTTGTCTACCTGCTCTGTGACGCCACCTACGTCAAGGCCCGCGTCGGCGGACGAGTCGTCTCCCGGGCCGTCGTCGTCGCGACCGGCGTCGCCGAGGATGCCTCTCGTGAGGTCTTAGGTGTCGCCATCGGCGACTCCGAGGACGCGGCCTTTTGGACCGAGTTCCTCCAGAGCCTGCGCGAACGCGGCCTTCGCGGGGTCCAGCTCGTCATCAGCGACTCCCACCTGGGCCTCAAGGCCGCCATTGCCAAGGTCTTTCCCGGGGCCTCCTGGCAGCGCTGTCGGGTGCACTTCATGCGCAACGTGCTCGTGAAGGTGCCCAAGAACCACCAGCAGATGGTGGCCGCGATGATCCGCACGATCTTCGCCCAGCCCGACGCGACCCACGTCGAGCGTCAGTTGAAGGAGGTGGCGGCCACCATGAAGCGCCAGTTCGGCGTCGTGAATGAGATGCTGCTCGACGCGGCTGAGGACCTCACCGCGTTTCGCCACTTCCCGACGAACCACTGGCAGAAGATCTGGTCGACGAACTCGCTCGAGCGACTCAACGCCGAGATCAAGCGGCGCACCAACGTCGTGGGGATCTTCCCCAACGACGCCGCGGCCCTTCGACTCATCACCGCCGTCGTCGTCGAACAGCACGACGAGTGGACCGTCTCAGAGCGTCGCTATCTCAGCCAGGAGTCCATGGATCAGTTGAAGTGTGACGCGCTGCAGTCAGCGCCGGTTGCCCTGGCCAAGGTCAAGTGAGAAGATGACCCAACATCGAGAGGTGCTCCATCAGAGTTACACCACTCGGCGGGACGTGATCCCCAGTGCTTCCGTTTGCACCACCGACGATGAGGTTGTAGCCTGCGAATTACAGGCGTGGTGTGACAATCCATCAGCTCTCAATGCGGTCGCCATCGCTGATGGGGAATGAATGGCGAGACCGACACCCTGGACGGTCATTCGACAATGAATGAAGAGAAAAGGTAGGTGTCTCATGCAACCATCTCATCGGTCGACGATAACGAGCGTGTTCGCCTCCATTGTCGTATCTCTCGCGTCGCTAGTGACGATCGGGACGAGTCCGGCGTCGGCGGTGAGTACCGTTCCGAAGGCCACCGGCGGCGTGGAACTTGGGACGACGCTTCAGTACATGTCCTTCAGCGCCTTCGACCAAACTCCCGCCAAGGGTTCCGTCACGTACACCAATTTTGACTACTCAACTCCCGGCTCTGGCGTTTGGAGTTTCACGGCGGGCGAGACCATGAAATTGTCATTCGTCATCGGTGGCAACACGTATGTTCACAGCATGATGGTGACCTCACGCGACGCACTGTCCCCCAACACTCTGGCGTTCGGTGCTTCGGGATATTACCTACCTGACACCAATTACACGTGGACTGCGAACGGACTAATTCAGGGGACTTCGTTCACGATGTCGCTGATGTACACAGGAGTCGGCGCCGGCTATTCGCTTGTCATGAACGGCACGATCGCGAGCGACGGATCGATCGCGGGTACTGAGAGCTACGGGACCACGAACGACTACGGGACGTGGTCGGCACCAGCCGGTTCAGCCTTCGAGGCCTTCAGTTACACCGCACCGGTGACGTGCGCCAGTGTCACCGAGGCGACCACGAACGCCCCGGGTACGGCCAGGTTCGGCTACACGATCCCCACAAACGCTCCCGCGCTCGTTGGCACTCCGGTCGTCTTCAGCGTCGTGGACGGCGGGACGCCCGGTACCAGTGGTGACCTAGTGACGTATGGATATGGAAGCGGAGTCAACCCGTCAACGTGTACAGGCACCATGTCCGCGTCTCAGACGGTGATCGGCGGCAATCTGGTCGTCCACTAGAACAGTCGCAAACCTTGGCGGCCTCGGGGGTGTGACAACTGAACACACCCCCGCAGGTCAGCCACAAACTTCTTGGGCGCCCGTTCTCCTTGCGCAGTTCGCGCTGGTCTTTGACGCCGTCCGCCTCACGCCAGCCGAACTGGTTGCGCCAGCGGAGACACGTCGAGGGTGTGATCTCGAGGTGCTTGCAGACTTTCCCGACGCTCAGGCCCTCGGCGAAGTTGCAGTCGCGGTCCTCTGGCTTCCGGATCACCTACTCGGGTGTGTGCTGTCTGTTCTTGACGCTGCCCTCTTCACCAATCTCGGTAACTGAGTTCGCACGGCGGGTGGCTCAGCTCACGGGGACCCGGTCAGTTCCACCAGCGCATGAGGGATGACCGCGACGATTTGCCCTCGTTGGACTATGACACTGGTCATGTAGGTTCGTGAAGTGTCCGGACGTTTCCCCCAAGATCGTGATGGACAGCTTCCGCTGTTTGAGATTGAAGGTGGAAATCGGGCGTCGATAGTTCTCAGCGGAGCGTCGTGGCCGGAATCCACGCGCTTTCCTGTCAATTACAGCCGATCGCAAGTTCGCGATGTTGTGTGGAACGACGTAGTTGATTCGTCGTCCCCACTCCTCATTGCTGGATTCTCCTCTCTTGGTGAACTCGTTCATCTCGTATCCGATTGGACGACGATCTCGCGTCGCGATGGCGCCTGTGTTCGCTTGGTATTCGGCGCTGAACCCTTCACGTCTGCCAAACACGAATTCCGGTCCGTTCGAGCTGAGTTCACCGACATTGCCAAGGAATACTGGCTTGAGGAACAGGGAGTCTCTCTGCGCGCCTCAGCGCAGGTGCTTCAAACAATCGAGGCGCTGGAACGCGGACTACTCAGTGCGCGATTCATCCACGGCTCCCATCGGCTCCACGCCAAGATCTTCGTTGGGGAGAATGCGGCCACGGTCGGCTCGAGCAATTTCACACGTTTCGGGCTAGGTGATCAATACGAGGCGAACGCACGGTTTGACGCCATCCATGAGCCCAAGCGTTACCGCGAGCTCGTCGCTATCGCTGAGAACTACTGGACCGCCGGTGAGAGCTGGGATGACGAGCTTCGCCAACTTCTCCACCAACTGCTGCGCGTCGTCTCCTGGGAGGAAGCACTCGCGCGCGCCTGCGCCAATCTCCTTGAGGGTGACTGGGCCTCGCGTTACCTCGCCGAGCCTTCGTCAGTCGACCGTCCTCTCTGGCCATCACAACGATCGGGTATCGCCGAAGCGCTTTGGATCTCCGAGACAGTGGGGAGCGTGCTGGTCGCTGACGCGACGGGCTCGGGCAAGACGCTCATGGGTGCGCACCTCGTTCGCGCCGCGCGCGATCGACTGTGGCGCACCGGACGCGCACGACGAGACCTTACGGTCTTGGTTGGGCCCCCCGCGGTCATCGGAACGTGGAAATCCGAGGCGATTCAGCTTGGACTCATGTTGGAACCGGTGTCGCACGGAATCCTGTCTCGGGCGGCGGCAGATTCGAACAGCGATGAAAGTCGACTCGTGAGGAGTGCTCAAATCCTCGCGGTCGATGAGGCACACAACTTCTTGAATCACAGTTCCAAGCGGACACGCCAAGTCCTCGAGAGTCTTGCCGACAACGTCATGCTCTTCACTGCTACTCCGATCAGTCGGGGAGCCAGCGACCTTCTCGATCTCGTGGGTCTCCTTGGTCCCGACAACTTCGAGGACAGCACGCTCGACATCCTTAACCGTCTCGAACGTCGTCGGGGACTCGGTGAAGGCATGCTCCTGCCCAACGAGATCGAGGAACTTCGGCGCGAAATCCAGCGCTTCACGGTCCGACGCACGAAGGCACACATCAACGAGATGGTCGATCGCTATCCAGACGCTTTCGTGCATCCGGTGAGCCAACGCGTCTGCCGTTACCCTGAACACCGCGCTGAGATCTATGCGACACGAGAGACCGACAACGATGCCCAACTGGCTGACCAGGTTCGCGATGTGGTCAATGGACTCGTCGGAATCTCGCAGTTGGAGCGGGAGATAGGGGTTCCGAAGAGTCTGCGCTCGCAGTACAGCGACGACCAGTGGCTGCAGTTCCGATTGCACTCCGCAAAGGGTCTCGCGCGTCATCACGTTCTCGAGGCACTGCGTTCGTCGCGGGCGGCCGTGATTGAGCACCTCGCCGGAACCCTGGAAGCAGCGCGACGATTCGCTGTCGACCCGAGCTTCAAGTCAACAGATACGGGCGACGTGATCGAAAAGTTGCGCCAGCGCCTGGAAGATGGCCCACCGATCGTGCGCCTCACGTGCGATGTTGAACCGTGGCTCGTGGACCTCTCGCAGTGGCGGGCGATGTGCGCCGAGGAGATCGATCGTTACGAACGTGTGCTGAGTCTGGTCGGACGAATGTCGAATGCCCGCGAGATGGCCAAGGTCGACCTGCTAGCTCGTCTCGCTCGTGAGCACGAGCGGGTCTTGGCTTTCGACCGTCACCCGGTGACCCTGGCAATGCTCAGTGTCCTACTGAGCACGAAGGACCTTGGGCGAACCGAAGTCCTCCTTGCCAATAGCGAGTCACAGCGCCGCAAGGTCACCGCGGCCTTCGCACCCGACGCACGCGCCCAGGCGATTGCACTGTGTTCCGATGCTATGAACGAAGGGCTCAATCTCCAGGGTGCGTCGTGTATCGCCCACCTGGATCTTCCAACCACGCTCCGGGTCGCCGAACAGCGAGTCGGTCGGGTCGACCGAATGGACAGTCCCTACGACACAATCCAGGCGTGGTGGCCTCAGGACGGTCCATCCTTCGCCACACGCGCCTACGAGAAGCTGGTCCGCCGTGCCCGAGAGAGCGAGGAGTTGCTGGGATCGAACTTGAGGATTCCAGACTTTGAGCAACTCGTGGACGACGCTGTCATAGTCACCGCCACCGACCAGATCGACGAATTGTCGAAGGCGCAGCGCGAACCCTGGGACGGGATCCAAGACGCCCTTGAACCGATTCGCCAATTGGTGTCGGGGCCGACAGCCATCGTCTCGTCCGATGTCTACGATCACTACCGCACGGAGACCAGCCGGGTCATGGCGCGGGTTGCCCCGCTTCGCTCACGCCATCCGTGGGCATTCTTCTCGATCGCGGCCGCCGCCCACGGCGCACCGCGGTGGCTGATGGTCGATCCATCGATTTCGGGAGGGTTCACAACAGACCTCGCAGATGTGGCATCCCGCCTGAGGAACCTGTTGGATGAGGATCCCCGCAACCGGGAGTTCGACGACGTCGCCGCAGCCGTGTTGGACCGATGCCTCGACGTCGCCACCGTGGCAGAGCGCCAGCTCCTCCCGAAGCGAATGATTCGTGCGCTCAGCCAGATGGAGACCGTCATCACTTCGTGGGCCGCTCGGTCTCGAAAGGAACACGATGAAGAGACCGGCATGCTTTGGGCACAACTCGCAACACTCGCGAGCCCGAAGAACACCGCGGTAGACCCCCATCTTGTCGCCGAACGATGGCTCGAGTTCGTTTCACCGTTTCTTGCTCAACAACGAGAAGAGACGCGGCGGCGGCGCTACATCCTCCTTCGAGACGTAACCGCACGGCTGCAGCACGAGACTCCAGACTTCGCGGACTTCTCCGAGCGCTTCACCGATCTTCCCGCAGCGGCGCCTCTCGATGAACGAGTGACCGCTTGCATCCTTGGGGTGCCAGAAACGGAATAATTTGCCGCGAGACAAAGTCAGCCAGTCCCTCCTACTGGTCTACTTCGAAAGACAAAGACCATCTTCAACGCCGGGTTAGAAGTCCGCACCTTTGTCACCGCCCGAAATGGCGTTCCAAACGCACGAACTTCACGTTCCAATGGACGAGGGTCCACGCGATACTCGGCGGCTTAGAAGTCCTGGTCATGACTAATTCGCGGATGTCCCACGGGGGCGGGACTTCCGCGCGAACCTCCGCGAATGGTTCCGCGCGAATCTCATCTCTCAGACTAGGCCCCGTGTCAGTTGGGAAGTGCCCACAAGGACACAGTCTGGTGAGGACACCTCCAGCCACTAGGAACACCCACGTGACATCGGCTGCGAGTTTCGATCAGCGAACGTCAGATTGCTAGGTCGCCTCCGGCGCGACGTGGCATTCCGTGGTCGACTACCGACAGTTGGTGAGTCAGAGGCGGTGTGCGAGTGACGCAAAGACGCACGTTGCGACCGGTGGCCGCGAGATCAGCGCGGTCGCACCGTGAGTGTCTGCTCGACGGCGCCCAGCGGTCCGGTGACGTCGTGGAGCACGGTGTGTGTGAGCCCGCGTCCATCGAGCCCGAAGGACACGTACGTGTCGAAGCCCACCCAGTCACCGCGGGGCTCGCGGAAGATGTGCGCGGTGAGGTCGAGGTTGGGAAAGAAGACCTCCTCGGCCGAGACTCGCGGTGTCGCTCCATTGGCGATGTCGACGAACCCGAGCATCCGGGCAGTGGGACTGGCCGTCTCGCCGGCGACCAGCTCGACGTCGGTGCGGATCCAGAACGTCGCGCGACCGGGTTCACCACCCGCGCTTCGGGCCTCGACGGAGCGAACGAAGCCGCCGGGCCACAGATCACCCGGGGTGCGTGTCGGCAAGTCGTCCGGTGGAGTGATTCGGACGAGTGGCGTGCCCGCGTAGTCCCGCGTGTCGTGGCGGCGGACGAGCCACGCGCGTGCCAGGGCTGCGTTTCGTCCGTCGTGGATCAGTCGCGCCTCGACGAGCTCGATGGTGCGACCGGGCCGTAGCACGTCAACCGCGATCTCGACGCTCTCCAAGGGAATGGTGCCCAGGATGTCGCACGACAGCCGCGAAATAACCAGATCGTCCTCCCGACGCTCGTCGCGGTCGAGCTCGATCATGTGCGCGAGCAGGCCGATGGCGGGCGCGATGTGCTGCTCGTCGGGATTCCAGCCTCCCCCGACGTGCGGTGTCGGACGGAATCGGCGAACCGACTCACGCTCGAAGTAGGCCCCGGGACTCGGTTCTGCGCCAGCCACGGCTCGTCCTTTCTCGATCCGTTCCACGGTAGCCAAGGGCGAAGCCGGGGGCAGCCGCTGCACTCGCGCCAGCCGGGAACCTCCGACGGGTGGCCCCGGCCACGTGTCACGATGAGTTCGCGCCGTTCAGCAGTCGCCCACCACGGTGCGTCCCCAGATCGAAGGAGTGCCCATGAAGATCGCCCAGCGCGCCCAGACCGTTGAGCCCTTCTACGCCATGTCCTTCGGGCAGCGCGCCGCCGAGCTCGAGGCGGCAGGCCACCACGTCGTGAAGCTCAGTCTCGGCGAGCCCGACTACGGGGCGCCACCGGCGGTGCGCGAAGCGATGCGCGAAGTCATGGACGGCCGTCCCCTCCCCTACACGCCGGCCCTCGGCCTGCCCGTGCTGCGTCAGGCGATCGCCGGCTTCTACCGCGACCGCCATGGCGTCACCGTCGATCCCGCGCGGATCGCGATCACGTCAGGAGCGTCATCGGCCCTGCTCCTCGTCATCGCCGCGACCACGGAACCCGACGACGAGATCCTGCTCGCCGACCCGGCCTACCCGTGCAACCGCCAGCTGGTGGCCTCCTTCGGCGGACGTGTCGTCTCCGTGCCCACAACGCCGGCGACACGGCTCCAGCTCAGCGCGGATACCGTGGCAGGCGCGTGGACCGAGCACACCAGCGCCGTCATGATGGCCAGCCCCGCGAACCCGACGGGGACCCGCATCCCGTCGGCCGAGCTGGTGGCGATCTGCGACCTGGCTCGCGCTCGCGACACCTGGCGCATCGTCGACGAGATCTACCTGAACCTCGCTGATCCCGAGTCCGACGGTACGGCGGTACCCACGATCCTCGCCGGCGACCCGGACGCCATCGTCATCAACAGCTTCTCGAAGTACTTCGGGATGACCGGGTGGCGCCTGGGTTGGTGCCTGCTGCCCGAGGCACTCGTCGAGCCCGTGGAGCGCCTGGCCATGAACTACTTCTTGTGCGCGTCAGCTCCCGCCCAGATGGCCGCCCTCGCCTGCTTCACTCCGGAATCATTGGCTCTCAGCGAGGATCGCCGTCGGGACCTGGTCGAGCGCCGGCGCATCGTCGTCGACGGTCTCTCACACCTGGGCCTGCCCGTCACCGTCACTCCCGACGGGGCCTTCTACGCCTACTTCGACGTGTCGAGCACCGGGCTCGACGCGTGGCAGTTCTGCGAGGACGCGCTCGAGCGCGCCCACGTCGCTCTCACGCCGGGCCGCGACTTCGGTACCGCGACCGCTCACACGCACGTGCGGCTGTCCTACTCGGTATCGCGCGAGGAGTTGCGCGAAGGACTCACGCGGCTCGGTGAGTACGTCGGCGCACTCCGGACGAGCTGAGCCGGAGGTGCCGCGCCGTCGGGCTAGCGCCCGCGGCCGCTGCCGTTGAAAAAGAAAAGCTTGGTTCGCGTTCCGTCGGCACGACGCGGGGAGATCGAGCTGTAGGGGCTAGGCCGCTTCTCGAACAGGAAGCGCAGGAGCCAGCCTCGCCGCCGATGCGTCGACGAGGAGTCGGGCACACGGGCAACGGGGTCGCTCTCGGCGGGAACCGGTGTCTGATGGACGAAGCGCTCGACTGGATCCTCGGAATCACCCATAACGGACTCCTGTGCGCCACGCCTTCGCGGCTGCACACCTCACCGTAGCCGGGTCACACCCTTCGCTACGAGCGGGCTCCGACCGATCACTCGTCAACAGACGGTGTCGACGTCAACGCTTCCGGTCTGGCTCGTCTGAACCAGCCATGCGGGCACGCTGGTGTCGAACGGCGACGAGGCATTGGTGCAGTTCGTCACGCCAGCGACCCAGTTGGCCGAGGGAGGGGGCGTCGGCGTCCACGATGCGCTCCCGGTGATCTTGGACCACGAGGCCACGGTGGAGTAGATGCCGCCCAGACCCGGAACTGAGGTCATGTGCTGCATTTCGTAACTGATTCCATCGATCGTGAACTGGTTGAGACTCGTGTTCATCGACCAGCTGTTACCGGTCTCGATATCGGCCCACCACATCACGGGCGCAGACGTTGTGAACCCGCCAAGAACTGATTGAGCCCAGTCGACCTCGCTGCACCCAATCGCCCAGGCCTCTTCGGCTTGGCTGATTGCGTGACCCTTTAGGCCGTTGAACGTGCCCAAGTTGACAGCAGTAGTCTGCGACAAGCCGGAACAGGTACCTGTGATCGACTTGGCGTACGCGCCGGCGTAGCCGGTGTTGAAGTATGCCGAAGGTCCGACCGACCATTTCGACGCGGTTTGCCACTCGGTCGCTGCGCACCCGTTGGTGGAGAAGGGGCGCCCGCCAGTCATCCCGACGATGCCGAACGTCGGGTTGTACGGCACACTGTCCGTGCAGTTCGGGTACGACACGTCGTAGCCCGTGCCGCTGTAAATGTTGGTGGCCGCGGAGGCGGTCAGCGGCGTCAGGCCCACGGTCAAGAACGTCGCGAATGCCACGACTGCCGCTCGACGCACTCCGGTCGCCGCCATCCGGCCACGCCCGCGGCTCCCTATTCCTGGCACACCCATGAGGCCCTCCCTCACACCGTTCCTGGCAGGCTAGCAAGTCACAACCGCGCGACAACGTCAAGGACGACGTTCCCCGTGTCGCCCGCCCGCTACGGTGAGCGCCATGTCCGCGACGCTCGCTCGGCGACCCTCCGCCGACGTGTCGCTCGCGCGCCAGAGTCCGTCGCTGGAGGGTCGTGGCGCGGTCCAGTGACGTCCTCGTCGACCTCGAGGACGTCACGCTCGCCGGGCCCGATGCCCCGATCCTCGACCAGGTCCGTCTGACGATCTCGGCCGGCGAGCGCGTGGGCGTCGTCGGGATCAACGGCACGGGCAAGTCGGCCCTCCTGGCCCTGATCGCGGGCGAGTTGGCGCCGAGCGCCGGGAGCGTGCGCCAGCGGCGCCACCTGCGCCTGGCCCACCTGCCCCAGGACCCCGCCGTCGCACCCGAGACGACCGTCGCCGACGCGGTGGGCACCGACGTGGCGGCGGTGGCCCTGGCGGACCGCCTGGGACTGGCGGCTCTCCTGTCTCGCCCGGTCGCCTCCCTGTCCGGTGGGCTGGCCAAGCGTGTCGCCCTCGTGCGCCCGCTAGCCAGTGAGGTCGACCTGCTCATCCTCGACGAGCCCACCAACCACCTCGACTTGGAGACGGTCACCTGGCTCGAGGCCCACCTGCGCGCCACGCGCGCCGCGGTCGTCCTGGTCAGCCACGACCGCACGCTCCTCGACGCGGTCACGACGCGCCTGGTGGAGGTCGATCGTGGCTCCCTGCACGAGCACCGCGGCGGGTACGCCGTCTACGTCACTGCCCTGGCCGAGCGCGCCCAGTCCGCCGCCGAGGCCGAGCAGGCGCGCCGCAACGCGGCACGCCACGAACTGGCCTGGTTGCGGCGCGGCGCGCCCGCGCGTTCGCGCAAGCCGCGCGCGCGGATCGCCGCTGCGACCGAGCTGCTCGCGGCGGGACCACCGGACCCGGCCCGTGCGGGCGCGCTCGACCTGCACGGTGGCCCCACTCCCCGGCTCGGCCGGCGCGTCCTCAGCCTGGCCGGTGCGGGTGTCGAGCTCGCCGGGCGGCAGGTCCTCACCGACATCACCCTCGAGATCGGGCCCGGCGACCACCTCGGGGTCGTGGGCGCCAACGGCGCGGGCAAGACGACGCTCCTCGAGCTCTTGGCCGGCGAGCGCGAGCCCACGTCGGGCACGGTTCGGCGCGGGACGACCACGCGACCGGCCCTGTTCCACCAGCACAGCACCGAGCTCCCGGGCCACCGGACCGTCGAGGAGGTGGTCGCGGGCGTCTCCGGCCTGCCCGGCTCGCCCCACGATCGCGACCTCCTCCAGCGGTTCTGGTTCACCGGTGCCCTGGCCCGCTCACCCGTCGCCCGCCTCTCGGGTGGTGAGCGCCGGCGTCTCCAGCTGTTGCTGGCCCTGGCGGGACGCCCCAACGTGCTGCTCCTCGACGAGCCGACCAACGATCTGGACCTCGAGACGATCCGGGCCTTCGAGGACTACCTCGACGGGTGGGTCGGCACCCTCGTCGTCGCCTCGCACGACCGGACCTTCCTGCGCCGCACCGCCGAGCGCGTCTACACGATCGACCCCGCCGGGACGCTGCGCGAGCTGCCGAGCGACGTCGCGGCCTGGGTACCCTCGGCACCGGCGAGCGCACCGGGCGGGCCCTCGAAGGGTCGCGCGCTGCGCGACGCGGAAAGGCGCATGACCAGCCTGGAGCGGCGCACCCAACGCCTCAGCGCGCAGCTCGCCGCCACGCTCGATCCGGCCGAGCACGCCCGCCTCGGACACGAGCTGGCCGCGGCCTTGGCCGAGCTGGCCGACGCCGAGGACACCTGGCTGTCCTTGATCGACTAGACGAGTGGCGGGATGCGTCCCCACGAATTATTGACTACTTCAATCGGATTTATGTAGATTGTCCGATCACGACGAGCGGCCAAGGAGGCGAGCGTGAGCGACTGGGGCTTCGAGACGCAGCAGATCCACGCGGGCGCTGTGCCCGACCCGACGACCGGGGCCCGCGCGGTGCCCATCTACCAGACGAGCAGCTTCGTGTTCCGCGACACCGAGCACGCCGCCGCGCTCTTCGACCTGCGCGAGAGCGGGAACATCTACACCCGCATCATGAACCCGACCCAGAACGTGCTCGAAGAGCGCGTCGCCGCGCTCGAGCACGGCGTGGCCGCGCTGGCGGTGGCGTCGGGCCAGGCCGCCGAGACCGTGACGCTTTTGACGCTGGCCGAGGGTGGCGGCCACGTCGTCGCCTCGAGCTCGCTCTACGGCGGCACGTACTCGCTGCTGCACCACACGCTGCCCAAGTTCGGCATCGACGTCACGTTCGTCACCGAGCCCGACGACCCGCAGGCCTGGGCTCGGGCGGTCACGCCGCGCACCCGCGCCTTCTACGCCGAGATGCTGGGGAACCCCAAGGGCGACGTCCTCGATGTGGCCGCTGTCGCGGGCGTGGCCCACGCCGCCGGGGTCCCGCTCGTCGTCGACAACACGCTGGCCACCCCCTACCTGGCGCGTCCTCTCGACCTGGGCGCCGACATCGTCGTCCACTCGGCCACGAAGTTCCTCGGGGGCCACGGGACCTCGATCGGCGGCATCATCGTGGATGGTGGGCACTTCGACTACGAGGCCAGCGGCCGCTTTCCGGCCTTCACCGAGCCCGACCCCAGCTACCACGGCCTGGTGCTGGCCGAGCTGCCCGAGCCGCTGCGCGCGGCCCGCTTCGTCCTCAAGGCCCGCTTGCAGTACCTGCGGGACATGGGGGCGGCCATCTCACCGTTCAACGCGTTCCTCATCCTCCAGGGCATCGAGACCCTGAGCCTGCGCATGGAGCGCCACGTGGCCAACGCCACCGCAGTCGCCACCTGGCTCGAGGCGCGCGAGGACGTCGCCTGGGTCGCCTACGCGGGACTGGCCTCGAGCCCCTGGCACGAGCGCCAGCTGCGCGACCTGCCCCGCGGGGCCGGCGCCATCATCGCCTTCGGCATCCGCGGGGACGCCGAGGCGGGTCGCCGCTTCATCGAGGGCCTGACGCTCTTCAGCCACTTGGCTAACGTCGGGGACGTGCGGAGCCTCGCGATCCACCCGGCATCGACGACGCACTCCCAGCTGACGCCCGACGAGCAGCGCAGCTCGGGGGTGTCGCCCGACCTGATCCGGTTGTCGGTGGGCCTCGAGTCCTTAGAGGACCTCCTGGCCGACCTCGCTCGAGGGTTCGAGTCCGCCACGGGCCGGTGAGCCCGGCCACCTACTGGCGCCCGGGCGACGACCCGGGCGGGCGGATCCTGGCGACCCTCGACGCCCCGGGCGGCATCGACCTGGAAGGGGGCGGGCACCTCGACGAGGTGACCGTCGCCTACGAGACCTGGGGGCACCTCAACGCGCACCGCACCAACGCGGTCCTGGTGCTGCACGCCCTCACGGGCGACTCCCACCTCGCTGGCCCGGCCGGGCCGGGCCATCCGTCGCCGGGCTGGTGGGACGCCCTGGTGGGCCCGGGCCAGCCCCTCGACACCGACCGGTTCTTCCTGGTGTGCCCGAACGTCCTGGGCGGCTGCCAGGGCACGACCGGCCCCTCGAGCCTGGACTCGACGGGACGCCCCTACGGCTCGCGCTTCCCCGTCGTCACGATCCGGGACCAGGTGGCGATCGAGGCCCGCCTCGCCGACCAGCTGGGCATCGAGCGCTTCGCCGCCGTCGTGGGCGGGTCGATGGGCGCGATGCGCGCCCTGGAGTGGGCGGTCGGCCTGCCCGACCGGGTGTCGCGCGCCGTGGTGCTGGCGGCCGGGGCGGCCGGCACCGCCGACCAGATCGCGCTGTGCACCTTGCAGGTGCGCGCCATCGAGGCCGACACCCACTTCCGCGGCGGCGACTACTACGACGGCGAGGCGCCGGTGACCGGGCTGGCCATCGCCCGGGGCATCGGCCAGTTCAGCTACCGCACGTGGACCGAGTTCGAGGACCGCTTCGGGCGCGAGGCCCAAGACGACCGCGCGGTCCTCGACGGCGGGCGCTACGCGATCGAGTCGTACCTGCGCCACGCCGGCGACAAGCTGGTGGCCCGCTTCGACCCCAACAGCTACATCGTGCTCTCCGAGGCCATGAACCACCACGACGTGGGGCGCGGGCGCGGGGGCGTGGTCGCCGCGCTCAAGTCGGTGCGCGTGCCCGTCACCGTGGCCGGCATCGCCTCGGACCGCCTCTACCCGCGCGAGCTCCAAGACGAGCTGGCCCGCCTGATCCCGCGCTCGGGTCCCACGCGCATCATCAGCTCACCGGCCGGCCACGACGGGTTCCTCCTGGAGACCGACCAGGTGGGCGCGATTCTGTTCGACGCCCTGGCGGGCTAGGACCCCGCCGCCACCGTCGACGCCGCGCGCTCCAGGTGGTGGCGCACGGCCAGCGCGACGGTCGCACCCTCGCCCGCCGCGGCGGCGAGCTGCTTGGTCGAGCCGTGCCGGACGTCGCCGGCGACGAAGACGCCGGGCACCCCGGTCGCCAGACGCTCATCGCTCACGACGAAGCCCGCATCGTCCAGGTCGGCCTGGCCGCCCAGCACCTCGGTGTTGGGATCGAGCCCGATGAAGACGAAGGCGGCCGACGCCGGGTGCCGGCGGCGCTCGCCGGTCTCGCGGTCCTCGAGGACGACCGCCGTGAGCTTGCCGGTGGCGTCGCCCTCGAAGGCGGCCACCGCGGTCGCGGTGAGCGCGTCCATTCCCGGGTGTGCGGCCACCCGGTCCTGGGCCAGGCGGCCCGCGGTGAGGGCCGGGGCGGCCTCGACCACGGTGACGTGCTCGGCGAACTGGGTCAGGTAGAGGCCCTCTTCGAGACCGCTGTTGCCGCCCCCGACGACGACCACCTCGGGAGCGCCGCGGTAGAAGGGTCCGTCGCAGGTCGCACAGAAGTGCACCCCCGCCCCGATGAGGTCGGCCTCGCCCTCGGCGCCGGTGCGCCGGTAGGTCGAGCCGGTCGCCACGACGACGGCCCGGGCGCGGTAGGTCGCGGTCGGGGTCACCACGTCGAGGGCACCGTCGTCGCGCGGCGCGAGCGCCGAGACCGCGACGGCCTCGAGGATCTCGACGCCCGCCCGCTCGGCCTGCTGGCGCATGCGGGTGGCCAGGTCCTGGCCCGCGATCCCGTCGGGGAAGCCGGGGTAGTTGTCGAGGCGCTCGGTGATGGCCACCTGGCCACCGACCGCGGAGCGCTCCACGACCAGCGTCGTCGCCCCCTCGCGCGCCAGGTAGAGGGCGGCCGTGAGCCCCGCGGGGCCGCCACCGACGACCACCACGTCGTAGGAGCGCTCGCGGGCGACGCGCACCAGGCCGATCTTGTCGGCCAGCTGGTCGTTCGAGGGCTCGGCCAGGTGCGACCCGTCGGGGAAGATGATCGTGGGGATCACCCGGGCGCCCCCGTTGAGCTCCTCGACCCGTGCGCGGTGCTCGGGTTGCTGGTCGAGGTCGATCCACTCGTAGGGGACGTGGTGGTCGCCGAGGAAGGTCTTGGCCCGCCGGCAGTCCGGGCACCAACTGGCACCGATCACCAGCAGGGGGGTCGTCTCCACGTCGCTCCTCTCCGAGTCCATGCACTGAGTATACCGGTCTGTCTGGTATCCTGGACCGGTGAGTGGTTCGGCGCGCGAGCGCCTGCTCGAGGCGGCGAGCGATCTCTTCTACCACGAGGGCATCGCCGCCACCGGCATCGACCGCGTGATCGGACGCGCCGGCGTGGCCAAGGCCAGCCTGTACAACAACTTCGCCGGCAAGGACGACCTGGTGGCCGCCTACCTGGCAGCCGCGCTCTCCCGGGTCGAGCAGCACCTCGCGGAACTCGAGCGCACCGTCCCGGGAGACGCGACCCTCGCCTTCTTCGACGACCTCGTCGCGGACACCGCCCGGCCCGGCTTCGTGGGCTGCCCCTTCCTCAACGCGGCCGTCGAGCTGGCGCCCGACGCGCCCGCCCGCCGGCTCGTTGACGCCTTCGCCCAGCGCCTCACGACCTTCTTCGCGCACGATCTGGGCGCGGGACCCGAGATCGGCGACCAGCTCCTGCTGCTCTACTGGGGCGCCATGGCGTCCCAGAGGATCTCGCCTGGCGCCGACCTCGTGCGCCAGGCGGCCGGCCTGGCCCGCGTGCTCGTCGACCAGACCAGCGGCCGAGCGGGGCCGACTCCCGTGGCGCCCGCCGCCCCGGTACGCTGACGCGTCAGGACCACTCCGAGGGGGTGAGCGATGGGGGGGAGCGGACGGGTTCGGTGGCGCGCGGGCACTCTCGTGGCGCTGATGGCGGCATCCATCGTGACGGCAAGCCCGGCGGGTTCGGCCGCGCGCGCCCACGCGAGCGGACCACCGACGATCGCGCACGTGAGCGTCGGCCCACCTCAGCCCACCGACGCCGTCATCTTCCTGAGCGTGAACCCCAACGGCCTGCCGACCAACGTCGTCGTCGAGTACGGCCGCACCAGCGCGCTGGGCGAGGTCACCGTGCCCGCCAGTCCGGGAACGGTGGCCCCCACGCCCACGTCCTTCAGCATCACGATCAACGGGCTCGCGCCCGCGACGACCTATCACGCGCGGGTCGTCGCGACCAATAGCGCCGGCTCGGCGGCCTCGGGCCCCCTCACGTTCACCACGGCGGCCGGATCCGCGGGCTCGAGCCCGGGCGGCCCCTCGGGCACGGACGGCACCGTCAGGGTCGTCCCGACAGCGTCTCCCGGTGCCTGGGGCGGGCTGAGCGGCGTGGCGTGCGCGGGCGGCACGTGTCTGGCCGTCGGGTACCAGGGCCGCGGATCGGGCCCCGCCCGACCCCTGGTCGAGCGGTGGACGGGCTCGTCGTGGGTGGACTTCCCCGCCCCGGCGACGGTGGGGGCCACCCTGTACGCGATCGCCTGTGTGGCCCCCGGCGACTGTCTGGCCGTGGGGCGCGACGCCCCGCGGGTCTACGCCGCCCAGCTGCGAGGCAGAACCTGGCGCGTCGTGCCCGCAGCGAGCCCGCCCACGCCCAACGGTGACATCCTGCGGTCCCTCACGTGCCTCAGCGCCCAGAACTGCTGGGCTGCGGGCTACACCGACGGAGCCACCCGCGCGATGCGGGGACTGCTCGAGCACTGGAACGGCCGAGCGTGGAGCGCGGTCGCCGACCCCACTCCCCCCGACACGATGCTGAACGCCGTCGCCTGTGCCACGGCCGGGAGTTGCTGGGTCGTCGGGGGGACGGACGCCTTTCCGCAACTTGGCCGGATCTTCATCCAGCGGCTCGCGGGATCGCGGTGGGTGCGCACCGGGCCCGCGGGACCCGGCGTGGCCAACAGCGTGTCGTGCACGACGGCCACCAGCTGCTGGATCAGTGCGGGCGAGGCGCGCTCCACGGGCCTCTTCCAGCTGCGTGCCGGGACGTGGCGGGCTACCGCGGCGCCGGGCATGCGCAGTGGCGTGGCACCCGTGACGACGGCCTGTGCGACGGCCTCCTCGTGCTGGGCGGCCGGCTACGGCGGTGCCCTGTACTGGCGCGCGGGCGCCTGGGTCGCAACGACGTCGGGACTCAACACCACGCTCATGCTGCTCGCGGTCGCCTGCCCCAGCCAAGTCTGTCTGGCCGTGGGCTCGCGGGTCAACGGCTCACCGACTAACTCCACGCCCCTCGCCGCGGTGCTGCGCGCGCCGTGAGCGGCTAGTTGTCCCCGCCCGCGCCGTACGAGCCGTCACCGCCGCTCGAGGAGCCGTCTTCCCCACCGGGGTGGATCACGATGGTCGCCGGCGGGCTGGTCGCGCTCGTCTGCGGCGGGGCGGTCGTGGGAGTCACGGCACTGCTCGGCTGGGTGGCGGCCGGATGGTGGCCACTCGTCGCCGCGACGATGCCCAAGGCGGCGGCCGCCGTCACGGCACTCGTCAGGACCCAGGACCACGCGGAGGACCCGCGACGACCGGTGCGCATCTCCCCCGTCTACCAGCCCGCGTTCCGAGGCAGGTGGGAGTTGGCTGGGAGTTTTCCGTGAGCGCCACCGGGCCGACCGCCCCGCGGACCACCGGCGAGAGGCCGACTGCGGGCCCGAGTCGCCCGCGGCCGCCCCGCTAGCCTGGAGGGCCCATGGCCCTCTCCATCGGCATCGTCGGACTGCCCAACGTCGGCAAGTCGACGCTCTTCAATGCGCTGACCCGCAACGCCGTGCTCGCGGCCAACTACCCCTTCGCCACGATCGAGCCCAACGTCGGCGTGGTGGCCGTGCCCGACGCCCGTTTGGGGGTGCTGGCTGAGCTGGTCCACGCCGCCCGGATCGTGCCGGCATCGGTCACCTTCGTCGACATCGCCGGCATCGTGCGCGGCGCCTCGGAGGGCGAGGGCCTGGGCAACCAGTTCCTGGCCGCCATCCGCGAGGCCGACGCGATCTGTGAGGTGGTGCGCGTCTTCGTCGACGACGACGTCATCCACGTCGACGGCCGCGTCGACCCCACCGGCGACGTCGCGACCATCGAGACCGAGATGATCCTCGCCGACCTCCAGACCGTCGATCGCGCGCTGGCGCGACTGGAGCGCGAGTCCAAGCGCGGCGGCGAGGCGCGTACGCGCCTGGCCGCGGTGCAGCAGGTGCGCGACGTGCTCGACGGCGGCCGGGTCGCCTCGGCCGCCCCCGACCTCGACCCCGTGGCCCTGGCCGAGCTGCACCTGCTCACCGCCAAGCCCTTCATCTACGTCTTCAACGTCGACGAGGCCACCTTGGGCGACACCGCGCGCCACCAGGAGCTGATCGCCTCGGTCGCCCCCGCGCCCGCCGTCGTGCTGTGCGCCAAGCTCGAGGCCGAGCTGGTCGACCTCGACGAGACCGACGCCGCCGAGCTGCTCGCCTCCTACGGCCAGCGTGAGCCCGGGCTGGCCCAGCTGGCGCGGGTGGGATTCGCCACCCTGGGCCTGCAGACCTTCCTCACGGCCGGGCCCAAGGAGGCGCGCGCCTGGACCATCCGCCAGGGGGCGACCGCACCCGAGGCGGCCGGGGTGATCCACTCGGACTTCGCCACCCACTTCATCAAGGCCGAGGTCGTCTCCTACGACGACCTGGTCGAGCTGGGCTCGGTGGTCGCGGCCCGGGCGGCCGGCCGGGCACGGATCGAGGGGCGCGAGTACCTCATGCGCGACGGCGACGTCGTCGACTTCCGCGTCGGGGTCTAGCCACCTGCGGCCCTAGCATGGACACCACGCCGGTGGCCTGCGCCGCCCCACCCACCAAGGAGACCCCGTGACCCTGGACCCCGCCGAGTACCGCGTCGCCGACCTGGCCCTGGCCGACTTCGGCCGCGCCGAGATCACCCTGGCCGAGCACGAGATGCCGGGCCTCATGGCCCTGCGGGCCCAGTACGCGGCGAGCCAGCCCCTGGCCGGCGCCCGCGTCACCGGCTCGCTGCACATGACCATCCAGACGGCCGTGCTGATCGAGACGCTGGTGGCCCTCGGCGCGCGGGTCCGCTGGGCCAGCTGCAACATCTTCTCCACCCAGGACCACGCGGCCGCGGCCGTCGTCGTGGGGCCCTCCGGCACGCCCGCCGCCCCGGCGGGCGTGCCGGTCTTCGCCTGGAAGGGCGAGACCCTCGAGGAGTACTGGTGGTGCACCGAGCGGGCCCTGCGCTGGCCCGATGCCGCGGGTCCGACCATGATCCTCGACGACGGCGGCGACGCGACGCTGCTCGTGCACAAGGGCTACGAGTTCGAGCGCGCCGGGGTCGTGCCGGCCCCCGAGACCGCCGACACCGAGGAGTACGCCGTCGTCCTGGCCCAGCTGCGCACGATGCTCGCGGGCTCCGACCCGGTCTTCGCTCCCCTGGTCGCCGAGCTGCGCGGCATCTCGGAGGAGACCACGACCGGCGTGCACCGCCTGATCGAGATGGCCCAGCGCGGCGACCTGCTGGTCCCGGCCATCAACGTCAACGACTCGGTCACCAAGTCCAAGTTCGACAACACCTACGGCTGCCGCCACAGCCTGGTCGACGGGATCAACCGCGCCACCGACACCCTGATCGGCGGCAAGGTGGCCGTGATCTGCGGCTACGGCGACGTCGGCAAGGGCTCGGCCGAGTCCCTGCGCGGCCAGGGCGCCCGGGTGATCGTCACCGAGATCGACCCCATCTGCGCGCTGCAGGCGGCGATGGACGGCTTCCAGGTCACGACCCTCGAGGACGTGGTCTCGGTGGCCGACATCATCATCACGGCGACCGGCAACCGCGACGTGGTCACCGTCGAGCACCTGGCCGCCATGAAGCACCAGGCGATCGTGGGCAACATCGGCCACTTCGACAACGAGATCGACATGGCCGGACTGGCCGCCGTCCCCGGCATCCGCCGCGAGCGCATCAAGCCGCAGGTCGACAAGTGGGTCTTCCCCGACGGCCACGCGGTGATCGTGCTCTCCGAGGGACGCCTGCTCAACCTGGGCAACGCCACCGGGCACCCCAGCTTCGTCATGAGCAACTCGTTCACCAACCAGGTCATGGCCCAGATCGAGCTCTACGCCAACACCGGCACCTACCCGCTCGGCGTGTCCACCCTGCCCAAGCACCTCGACGAGCAGGTGGCGCGCCTGCACCTGGACGCGCTCGGCATCCGCCTGACCACCTTGAGCAAGCGCCAGGCCGACTACCTGGGCGTGCCGGTCGAGGGTCCCTACAAGCCCGACACCTACCGCTACTAGCTCAGCGGGTAGCGGGCCAGGCGCTCGCGCACCAGGGCCACGAAGTGCTCGCGATCGAGATGCTCGCCCACCCGGGTGGGGCGGTCGGCGTGGGGCGGGCGGCGGTCGATCACGGTCATCCCGCGCGTGAGGGTCCCACCGGTCTCGACGGCCAGGTGGGCGCCGCGCGCGGTGATGGCCCCGGGGACCAGGACCTCGTAGACGGCGGTCGCGTCGTGCATGATCACGTCGCGGTTCCCGTGCCAGCGCTCGTGGTAGGAGGCGTAGGGCTCGAGCATGCCGGCCACCCGGGTGCCGACCTCGGTGCCCAGCCCGGCGAAGTAGGCCAGGTCGACGTCGGTGAGCGTCGCCTGGTGGGTCAGGTCGAGGGGCATCAGGGCGATCGGCCAGGGCCCGGCCAGCACGCTGGCGGCGGCCTCGGGATCGAACCAGATGTTGAACTCGGCCGCCGCGGTGACGTTGCCCGCGAAGGACGCGCCGCCCATGATCACGACGCGCTCGATGGCCGACTCGATGCCCGGGTAGCGCGCGCGCAGCAGGGCCAGGTTGGTCAGCGGGCCGATGGCCACGATCGTCAGGGGCGCCTCGCGGGCCAGGCGCGCGATCAGGTCGACGGCGTGCTCGCCGGTCTCGCGCGCTGTGGGCTCGTCCCAGGTCAGGTCGCCCAGCCCGTCGTGGCCGTGGACGTGGCCGTCCTCGAAGCGTGCGGTCGTCACCAGCGGGCCGGCCGCCCCGCGAGCGACGGGGACGTCGGGCCGCCCCGCCAGGTCGATCAGGCGGCGCGCGTTGCGGGTCGTCTGGTCGACGTCGACGTTGCCGGCCACACTGGTCAGCGCCAATACGTCGAGCTCCTCACTGGCCAGGGCCAGCAGGATCGCCACGGCGTCGTCGACGCCGGGATCCGTGTCGATCACGATGCGCGTGCGAGCCATCTGTTCACCTCCTCGGTCGTGGGGACGGCCCCCTGGGCCCCGCGGGCCCGGGTGGCCAGGGCCCCGGCGGTCACCGCGTAGCGCAGGGCGGCCGCGTCGTCGTCGCCGGCGGCCAGGCGCACGGCGTAGGTGGCGCAGAAGACGTCGCCGGCCCCCACGGTGTCGACCACGTCGACCGCCGGGGGGATGGCGCGCGCCACCTCGCGCCCGTGCCGGTAGTGCACGGCGCCGGCGGCCCCGCGCGTGACGACCGCGCTGGCCAGCGCCGCTAGGTCGAGCGCCTCGGCCTCGGTCTCGTTGGCGACCACGACCGCCGCGGCCGCCAGGACCTCGGGGGGCACGGGGCGAGACGGCGCCACGTTGAGCACCAGACGCCGCGCGGCCGCCGCCTGGCGCAGCGCGCGGTCCCCGACCTCGAGCTGGGCGACGACCACGTCGAAGGCGCGCAGGTCGCTGTCCCCCAGGTCGAGCTCGGCGTTGGCGCCCGGGGCGACCACGATCGCGTTCTCGCCGCCCTCCTCCACCGTGATGAGGGCCACGCCGGTCGGGAGCGCCGAGGCCCGCGTGACGCCGAGCGTGACGCCGCGCGCGGCCAGCTGGCTCGCCAGCCAGCGGCCCGACTCGTCGTCGCCCAGGCGGGCGAACAGCGTGACCTTCGCCCCGGCGGCGGCCGCGGCCACGGCCTGGTTGGCCCCCTTGCCGCCGCTGGAGCGTTCGACGTCACCGCCGAGCACGGTCTCGCCCCGCCGCGGCAGGGCCGCGACGCGCACGACGAGGTCGACGTTGGCGCTGCCCACCACGCCGACCGAGACCGTCATGGCCCTAGGGCAGGAACTTGTTCGTGTAGTAGGTGGTGGGCGCGGGCACCTTCGAGATCAGCTTGATGGACTTGAGCGCCCGGGCCAGCGTCAGCCACTGGGCGTTCGACTGCACGAAGTACTGGCCGTGCGTGTCGCGCAGGAAGGGGATCGTCAGCCTCCAGCCCAGGGCGTTGTAGGCGTTGGTGTAGCCCGAGGTCGGGTAGGCGTGGTCGAACTCGACGGCGGCGGCAGCCGGGTGGGCCACCGCCCACACCGTCGCGGACTTCACCGCGGCCAGGAACGCTCGCACCGTCGCGCCGTGCGCGGCCGCGTAGCTGCGCGTCACCGCGTACACCCAGATCGGGATGTCCGGGGCGCCCACACGGGTCCCGAGCAGGGTCACCTCCTTGCCCTTGACGTGCGAGCCCACGAAGCCGGGGATCTCGTAGTTGGTCGTCGAGGTCGAGATGTTCACCTTGCCGGCGAGCAGGTCAGTGAGGTCGTTGCCCGTGGGGTCCGAGATGATCTTGACCTGGTTGGTCGTGAGGTGCGCGTAGCGCAGGACGAAGGGCAGCATCGACTCGGTCCAGGTGTCCCCGTAGGAGAAGATCTTCTTGCCCCGCAGCGCGGCCGTCAGGTTCTGCGGCGTCAGCTTGGTCCCGGGCTTGGCGAACAGCGCCCAGTTGTTGCGCATCGAGTAGTTGGCGACCGACAGCACCGGGGCTCCAGCGTTGACGGCCACGCCCATGTCGGTCGTGGTGAGGAAGCCGATGTTCGCGGCACCGGTCGTCAGCATCTTCGTGGTGGTCGAGGTGTCGGGCGGGAACACCACCTTGACGTGGAGGCCGTGGGCGGCGAAGAAGCCCCGGTCCTGGGCCACGACGACGGGCACGAGCTCGAAGTCCGGGCCCGGGAAGTCGTAGGCGAAGGTGATCGACGTCGTCTTGGCCGCTCCCGCGGAGCCCGCGGCGGTCAGAGCCGAGGTGGCCATCAACGCGGCGACTGCCGCCGCGCTCACTGCGAACCGGGTCCTACGCATCACGTCCTCCTTCGTGAGTCTGGTCGGCATCCTAGTGATCGGTGAGGTCGCGTCCTCGTCGCCACGGCCAGCGCCGCGCCACCGTGCGGCGCCGCCACGGCGTCGCGAACACCTCCACGCCCACCACCAGCAGGAACCAGCTGATGCCGATGGCGGTCATGACCATGGTCGTGCCGTAGACGGCCGCGGTGTTCAAGTTGGAGTTGGCGTGCTCCTGGTAGAGGGCCAGCGACGAGCCGTCCGAGGCCGCCAACTCGCCGATGATCGCCCCGGTCACCGCGTAGGTGGCACCGATCTTCAGGCCCGAGAAGAGCGGCGTCGAGGTGGCGGGGATCTCGATCTGCCAGAAGGTGCGCCAGCGCGAGGCGCCGTAGACCTTGGCCAGGTTCACCAGGTCGCGGTCCACGTGACTGAGGCCATCGAGGACGTTGACGGTCACCGGGAAGAAGACGATCCAGGCGACGATCACGACCTTGGGCGCCGTGGAGAACCCGAGGATCAGGACCAGGGGCGCCGCCAGGGCGATGATCGGGATGGCCTGGCTCAGGACCAGTACCGGGTAGACGAGGCCCTGGAGGAAGGAGACCTTGGCCATGATGACGCCCAGGACGAACCCGAGGGTCGCACCCACCACGAAGCCGTAGACGGTCTCGCGGATCGTCCCGAGGACCAGGGGCCACAGCACCGACCAGTTCTGGGTCACCGAGTCGATGGCCGCGCGCGGCCGGGGGGCGACGTAGCTGGCCACGTGGAAGCCGACCACGATGAGCTGCCAGATCACCAGGACCAGCACCAGCGACAGGATCGGGACCCCGACGTTGCGCGCGACCAGCCCCAGGCGCCGGCGCGCCGTCTTCACGCGGCACCTCCGTGGAGCAGGTGCATGATCCGTCCCTTGAGTGCGATGAAGTCGGGCTCGGTGAGCATGTCCACAGTGCGCGGGCGCGCCAGCGGGTTGGGGAAGTCGGCCACCACCCGGCCGGGACGCGGCGACATGACGATCACGCGGTCGGCCAGGAAGATCGACTCGTCGACGTCGTGGGTGATGAACAGCACCGTGCGCTCGGCGTCGCGCCACACCTGCAGGAGCCACTGCTGCATCTCGAGGCGCGTCTGGGCGTCGAGGGCCCCGAAGGGCTCGTCCAGCAGCAGCAGGCGCTGGTGGGTCATCAGGGTGCGCATGAAGGCCACGCGCTGGCGCATGCCGCCCGAGAGCGCCGAGGGATAGTGGCGCAGGAACTCGCCCAGGCCGTAGGCGCGCGCCATGCGGCGGGCCTCGGCCCGGTCCTCGTTGGTCACGCGCCCGGTGAGCCGCTTGGCCATCGTGATGTTGTCCTCGACCGTGCGCCAGGGCACCAGGAGGTCCTTTTGGAGCATGTAGCCGACGTGGCCGGTCGTGCCGGTGACGTCGCGCTCGGCGAGCAGCACGTCGCCCGCGTCGGGCGCGAGCAGGCCGGCGATGACGTTGAACAGGGTGGACTTGCCGCACCCCGAGGGCCCGACGATGGCCACGAAGGAGCCCTCGGCGATCTCCAGGGTGGTGGGCGAGAGCGCCACGGTGTCGCCAAAGGACTTGGCGACCTCGCGCAGCGCCAACAGCGCGTCGGTCACCGGTCCATCGTACCGATCACCGGTAGCCGACCAGGAGGTCGCTCGAGACACCCGTCAAGCCGAGGGGGTTGCCAGCGCGCACGAACCACTCCTGGCCCATGGCCGCCGCGAACGCGTCGTCCGCGAGGGCCAGCCACGGCGTGTCGGCCAGCTGGGAGGCGTGGGCCGCCATCGCGGCCCGCTTGGCCGCCAGGACCCCGCGCACGTCGATCGCCACCGCGATCTCCTCGTCGGGCACGGCCAGGGCCACGGGATCGAAGCCGTCCTCGCCCTCGCGGGCGGCGGCGTCGGGGTCGCCGGCCTCCTGCTCGCGCCAGCGCTCGGCCGCCGACCGGGGCAGCGCGTTGTAGTAGAGGGTGGGGGGTGCCGCCAGCGCGGCCAGCGCGGCCCGGGTGGCCCGGTGGGCCTGGATGTGGTCGGGGTGGCCGTAGAAGCCGATCTCGTTGTAGGTCACGACGACCTGGGGCGCCTCCTCGCGCAGGATCGCGCCCAGGCGGTCGGCCGCCTCGTCGACCCGGGTGGACCAGAACGCGCCGGGCTCGTCGTTGTGGTCCCAGCCCATCATCCCCGAGTCCTGGTAGCCCAGCCGGACCAGGCGGGCGATCCCCAGGGCCGCGGCGGCCGCGTCGAGCTCGCGGGCGCGCAGGGCGGCCACGGCGTCGGGGTCGTGACCGGCCTCGCCGGGCTTGATCCCTCCCGGGGCGTCCCCGTAGCGGCCGTCGGTGCAGGTCACCAGCACGGTGCGCACGCCCTGGTCGGCCAGCAGCCGCAGGGCGCCGCCGGTCGCCATGACCTCGTCATCGGGATGGGCGTGGACGGCGAGCACCGTCAGTCCCACGTCAGCCCCCCGAACAGGTCGTCGGCGTCGCCCGCGGCCGGTTGCCGGCTCCAGGCCCGCTCGTAGTACTCGGTGCCGAAGAGCCGCGTGAACATCTCGGGATCCAGCCCGATCAGGTCGGCGTTGTCGACCTGGCTGGCGTGACAGACCATGGCGGCGCGCTGCTGGTCGAGCACCGCGGTGGTGTCGAGGGCCGTCGTCACGCGCTCGTCGGCCACGCCGATCCCGGCGTCGAGGACCCACGCGGGCAAGAAGACCTCCAGGGCGTGGGCGTCGGGGACGAAGCGGGTCAGCACGCTGGTGGGCACGACGCGATAGTAGAGGCGCTCCACCGTGGCCGAGCGGGCGACGGCCGCCCGCGTCACCGCGTTGGCCGCGATGTGATCGGGGTGGTCGTAGAAGCCCCGCTCGTCGTAGGTGAGCACCACGGTCGCGCCCACCTCGTCGAAGAGCGCGGCCAGCGTCGCCCCCACAGCGGCGACGTCGGCGCGCGCGAAGGCGTTGGGAGCAGCCGCGCTGGCCCATCCGGCCATCCCCGAGTCGGCGTAGCCCAGGCTCACCCGCCGCGCGAAGCCGGCCTGACGGGCCGCCCGGTCCAGCTCGGCCGCCCGTCGCTCGGCCGTAGCGGCGGCGTCGTGGGCCGGGTCGTCGCCGGCCCGGCCGGCCGGATCGAAGCCGTAACGCCCGTCGGTGCAGGTCACGAGCACCGTCGCCAGCCCCCGGCGGGCGGCCAGCAGCGACGCGCCCGAGGTGAACAGCGCCTCGTCGTCGGGGTGCGCGTGGACGCAGACCAGCGTGGGCACGGCACTCATGTCTCGACCCTACGTTGACGCCAGTTGGATCACGCGCACGAGGAGCAGGATGCCGGCGGCCGCCAGGTAGATGCCGTTGGCCCGCAGCAGCCAGCGGCGCGCCCGCGTCATCGGCGGCGCCTCGAGCAGGGCCAGGCGGGGCATGCGCCACTCCAGACGATCCCCCTCGGGCCGTGGCGGGGCGCGCCGCAGCGCGATCGGCAGGCCGATGACCAGGGCGAGTGCCGCCACGGCGCTCAAGACGACGAGCAGCGTCACGACGGGCGCCCCCGAGAAGAGCGTGGAGATCATCATCACGACCGAGAGCACGGTCAAGGCGGCCACGATGATCACGGCCACCGCGTTCAGCCAGCGCGCGTTGACCCACGGTCCCAGCGCCCCGCGGTCGTTGGCGAGGACCAGCACCATGATCGACGTCGAGGGCAGCATCAGGCCGCTCAGCGCCTGGACGGCCAGCACGATCACGCCGAGCGGGGCCCCGGGCAGCAGCGTCACCGCCCCCGCGAGCACCAGCAGGCCGGCGAAGGCTCCGTAGAACGACTTGGCCTCGCGCAGCGGGTGGTCGAGTCCCTGGGCGAAGCGCACCGAGAGGTCCCCGAGCGCGTAGCTGGAGGCCAGTGTCACCGTGGCGGCGCCCACGACCGAAGCGTTGAGGAGGATCAGCGCGAAGAACGCGCCGGCGTCGGGGCCCACGAAGTGCTGGAGGCCGCGCGCGACCGAGAGCGCGTTGACGTACGAGTTGACCCCGCCGTGGGGCGCCAGGCCGGCCGCCGTCGTGGCCACCAGGATCGTCGCCACCGCCACGACGATGACCGAGCCGATGATGGTGTCGGCGCGCTCGTAGTTGAGCCAGCGCGGCGAGATCTTCTTGTCCACGATGTTGCTCTCCTGGAAGAACAGCTGCCAGGGGGCGACGGTCGTGCCGATGATCGAGATGATGAGCAGGACGCTGGCCGAGGTGGCCCCGCCGCGGATGCCGGGGACGACCAGCCCGTGGGCGATGGCGCCCATCGACGCGTGGGCGTGGATCAGGAGCGGGAACACCAGGACGTTGGTGGCCACGAAGAGCATCATGAAGCGCTCCCAGCGCCGGAACGACCCGGTGGCCGTGACGGCGAACAGGGTCACGCCGGCCACGGGGACCGAGATCGTCGGCGAGACCCCGAAGTAGCTCATCGACAGGGAGATGCCGATGAACTCGGTGATGATGATGAGGAAGTTGAGCAGGAGGATCGACGAGATCGACACCAGGCCCCAGCGGCGGCTGATGCGCTCGCGGATCAGGCGGCCGTGGCCCACGCCGGTCACTGCGCCGAGGCGCGCCACCATCTCCTGGTTGACGATCAGCACGGGGATCAGCAGGGGCAGCGTCCACAGGAGCGAGTACCCGAAGTTCTGGCCAGCCTGGGCGTAGGTCGACACCCCGCCCGCGTCGTTGTCCCCCACCATCACGATGAGGCCGGGCCCGATGATGGCCAGCAGGGTCAGCAGGCGCGCGCGAAGCCCCCGGCGATCGCCGGTGTCGTGGGCCGCAATGGTGCCAAAGGCACCACGAATGGCCGACGTCTTCGGATCGGGCTCCACTTCACCTCCTTGGCTGGGTCGTGGGCGGCCACGACGAGGCCGAGGCGCTAGGAGGCCAACGGCACCCACCGCGGCCGCAACGGGCTACTTCGCGACACGGATCTGGTACTCGGGGGTTTCAGATGGACCCCCTTTGAACGGGGCGGCGGCTCACTCCTCCACCGCCGTGGGACCGAACTCGCGCCGCCATCCCTGGGGCAGGAGCTCCTCGAGCAGGTCGTCGACCGTGATCACGCCGAGCATGCCGTGGTGCGACTCGTCCACGACCGGCATGACCGTCAGGTTGAAGTCGCTCATCTTGCGCGCCACCTGGGCCAGGTCCCACTGCGGGTGCACGTGGGCCAGCGGGCTCGTCGCGATCTCGCGGGCCAGGTCGCCGGCCCGGGCGCGCACCAGGGCGGCGACCGGCGCGGCCGCGACTGGCTGGCCCGACGCGTCGAGGAGGAACACGGTCTGGAGGGCCTCCACGGGGGCCGCGGCGGTGCGAACCGCCTCGAGGGCGTCGCCGACGGTGCACGTCTCGGGGACGGCCGCGTAGTCGGGACTCATGAGGCCGCCCGCGGTGTCGGCGTTGTAGGCGAGCAGGTTGCGCACCTTGCGCTGCTGGGCCTCGGGCAGCCCCTCGAGGATGGCCCGCCGGCGATCCTGGTCGATCTCGGTGATCAGGTCGGCGGCGTTGTCGGGCTCCATGCGCGCCAGGAGGCGCGCCGCGTCGGCGTCAGTGCGGTCCTCGATGAACTCGAGCTGGTGGGTGGTGTCGAGCTCCTCGAACACGTCGGCCTCGAGCTCGCGGTCCTGGCCCACCGCCTCGATGATCTCCTCGCCCTCCTCGTGGCTGGCCTGCTCGACCAGGTCGGCGATCAGGGCCGGGTGGAGGCGGGCCAGCTTGCGGTACGGGATGCGCAGGCGGGCCGTGGGGACGTGGCTCACGAAGGGCTGGATCGCGGCGAAGTCGATGACCGTCGTGGCGCCCCCGTGGTGGCCGGCCCGGCGGGGATTGACGCCCACCACGGCCCAGACCCCGCCCACCTGGGCCAGCTCGATGTCGTGGGCGCGCACCAGGCGCCCCCGGACCAGGTTGATCAGGTTGTGGGCCAGAAGGTCGCCCGCCACCAGCAACTCGCCGGGGCGCCGCTCGAACTTGCGCAGGTCGACGCGCCGCCCCGTCAGCTGCAAGGCGCCGTCCTCCCAGCCCGTCAGCTTGCGCGCCGGGACGAACAGGTCGCGGCCCTCGATGCGGATCACCGCGCCCACCAGCGGCGGGTGGACGTCGTCGCCGAGGCGCGCGACCAGGTCCTGGACGCGTCCGATCCGGTCGCCGTCCCGTCCCACGATGGGACGGCGCAGGAAGGTTGAGAGGTGCTGGACGTCGCTCATCAGGGGACTCCGTCCCAACGCTAGCCCGGCCGGTCCCCCCGCGCGACCAGGGCGGTCAACGTCGCCCGCGCGCGAGGACGTCGAGCGCCACGTCGAGGTCGTCGTCGCTGACGTCGAGGTGCGTCACCAGGCGCACGACGCGCGGGCCCAGGGTGCCGGCCAGCACGCCGGCTGAGGCCAGCTCGTCGACCAGCGTGCGCGCCGCCGGGTGCGTGAAGACGACCATGTTGGTGCGACACGTCGCCGGGTCGTAGCCCGACTCGGGGAAGGCCGCGGCGACCGCGTCGGCCAGCACGCGCGCGCGCCGGTGGTCCTCGGCCAGCCGCTCGACCATCGTGTCCAGGGCCACCAGTCCGGCTGCGGCCAGGATCCCGGCCTGGCGCATCGCGCCTCCCAGGCGCTTGCGCTCGGTGCGGGCGCGCGCCATCAGGTCCTCGGGTCCCGCGAGGATCGAGCCGACCGGGGCGCCCAGGCCCTTGGAGAGGCACACCATCACGGTGGTGGCACCGGCCGCGATGTCCGCGGCCGGGGTCCCCGTCGCCACGGCGGCGTTGAACAGCCGGGCTCCGTCGAGGTGGATCGGGCGGTCCACCGCCGCCGCCAGGGCGCGCAGGTCGGCCAGGTCCCAGGGCGTGCCGCCCGAGGCCATGTGGGTGTCCTCGACGGCGATCGCCCCCACGACGGCGCGGTGGTCGCCCTCGGCGTCGAGCCGCTCCAAGACGTCGGCGAGGTGCAGGCGCCCGTCGGCGTCGGGGAGCGTCGCGAACTGGACCAGCGCGTTGCGCGCCGAGGCGCCCATCTCGAAGTCGACGAGGTGGTGGTTGGCCCCGGCGATCACGACGTCCCCCGGGCGCGTCAGCACGCGCATGGCCATCTGGTTGGCCATCACCCCCGAGGGCACGAAGACCGCGGCCGGCTTGCCCAGGATCGCGGCGGCGCGGGCCTCCAGGGCGTTGACGGTGGGGTCCTCGCCGTAGCCGTCGTCGCCCACCTCGGCCGCCGCCATGGCGGCGCGCATGGCCGCGGTCGGACGAGTCACGGTGTCACTGCGCAGGTCGACGGGCCTCACCGAAGGCAGGCTAGTCACCCCTCGTAGGATGGGCCGATGGACCTGCCCGCCTTCACCCAGCGCCCCACCGTCCACGACCTGCTCGGCGTCGAGGTCGTCGAGGCGTCCCCCGAGCGCGTCGTCTTGCGCGTGGAGGTCACCGAGCGGCTCCACCAGCCCTACGGCCTGCTCCACGGCGGGGTGTCCGCGCTGCTCGCCGAGGGTGCGGCGTCCTTCGGCGGGGGCCTGAGCGTGGGCTCCGACGAGCTCGTCGTGGGCACCGACCTCAACTGCTCGCACCTGCGCTCGATGACCGCGGGGACCCTCACCGCGACCGCCACGCCGATCCGCAAGGGCCGCCGCGTGCACGTGTGGGGCATCGAGCTGCGCGACGACGAGAACCGCCTGATCAGCGTGGCCCGCTGCACGCTGCAGGTCCTTCCCGTCCCCGGTCGCGAGTGAGGCGCGCCTAGACTGGCCCTAATCCGGCGTCGAGAGTAAGGGGCAGTCGCATGGGCGTGCGCTTCCGCGGGTGGGGATCGGCTGTTCCCGACCGCGTCGTCACCAATGACGAGCTGTCGCTCACCTTGGACACCTCGGACGCCTGGATCACCGAGCGCACCGGCATCCGCGAGCGGCGCGTCGGCGGCACCGCCAAGTCCCTGGGCGTGCTGGCGGGCCAGCGGGCCCTGGCCGCGACCGGCGTGGGCGTGGGCGACATCGACTTCCTGGTCGTGGCCACGACCACCCCCGACCGCATCACGCCGGCCACCGCGCCCCTGATCGCGGCCGAGATGGGGCTGACCTGCCCGGCCATGGACCTGAACGGCGCCTGCAGCGGGTTCGTCTACGCCCTGCGCACCGCGTACGGGCTGCTCGAGACCGGTCAGCGCCGCATCCTGGTCATCGGCACTGAGAACCTGACGCGCTGGGTCGACTGGACGGACCGCAACATGGCGGTCCTCCTGGGTGACGGCGCGGGTGCCGTCGTCCTGGAGTACGACGCGACCGGCACCGACCTGCTCTCCTTCTCCCTGGGTGCCGACGGGACCGCCGCCGACCTGCTGACCTGCGAGCACGGCGGCTACTTCCAGATGGACGGCCGCGAGGTGTTCCGCCGCGCCGTGCGCGTCGTCGTGCAGTCGGCCGAGCAGGCGATGGCCGACGCCGACGTCAAGGCCGACCAGATCAACCTGGTCGTGCCCCACCAGGCCAACATCCGGATCATCCAGGCCGCGACCCAGCGCCTGGGGATCGAGATGGAGCGGGCCGTCGTCGTCCTGGACCGCTACGGCAACACGTCGAGCTCCTCGATCCCCCTGGCCATGGTCGACGCCATCGAGTCGGGCCGCGTGCACCCGGGCGACTACGCCCTGGTGACGGGCTTCGGCGCCGGCATGACGTGGGCGAGCGCGGTGGTGCGCTGGTCATGACGCTCCCCCTGATCATCCTGGCCGCCGGACGCGCCCGCCGCTACGGCGGGCTGAAGCCCCTGGCGCCGGTCGGCATCCACGGCGAGGCCGTGATCGACCTCATCGCCTCCGACGCGTTCGCCGCCGGCTTCACCCGCCTGGTGGTCGTCGTGAACCCGACCACGGGCGACGAGGTGCGCGCCCACGTGCGCGCCGCGTGGCCCACGAGCTGGCCCGTCGAGTTCGTGGTCCAAGAGCGCCCCCTGGGGACGGTGTCGGCCACCTGTGCCGCCTTCGACGCCCTGGCACCCGACGACCCCTTCGCGGTCGCCAACGCCGACGACCTCTACGGCCGCGAGGCCCTGAGCCTGCTGGCCCAGCACCTGCGCACCCGGACGACCAGCTGCCTCATCGGGTTCCACCTGGACCGCGCCGTCGTGGGGGACCTGCCGGTGTCGCGCGGCGTGTGCAACGTGGTCAACGGGCACCTCACCGACATCGTCGAGCGCCGCCAGGTCCACGACTCGCCCGACGGCTTCGTGGCCGAGGACGGCCTCTCCCCGGTCTTCCTCGAGCCCGACACGATCGTGTCGATGAACCTGTGGGGCTTCCAGGCGCCGCTGCGGGCGCTGCTCGAGGGGTACCTGGCCTCCTTCGACTTCAGCACCAAGGCCGAGGCCCTGCTGCCGATCTTCGTGGGCTCGATCCTGCACCACCACCCGCTGCGCTTCGACGTGGTGCCCACGACGTCGCGCTGCGTGGGCGTCACGCACCCCGACGACCTGGCCCTGGTGCAGATGGACGTGCGCTTGCAGGTCGAGCTCGGCGAGCGGCCCGAGCACGTCTTCGTCGAGCGCTAGCGCCAGTCGCGCGCCGGAGCGGCCAGCGCCTCGAGGCGCTCGACCCGCTCGGCGATCAACGCCACCGTGCCCGAGCCGCGCTCGAGCGACCCGCCCACGATGAGCGCGGGAGCGTGCGCTGCGACGCGGGAGAAGCGCGCCCAGGCCCCGCGCGAGAAGATGACGTTGACGTGACCGGTCTCGTCCTCGAGGTTCACGAAGACCGCGCCGCGGGCGGTCTCGGGGTGCTGGCGGTGCGTGACCACGCCGGCCACCCGCACGCGCGTCGCCTCGGCCGCGGGCAGCGAGGCCGCCGTGACGATGCCCCGGGCGCGCAGCTGCGGGCGCAGCATCTCGAGGGCCGTGGCTTCGGTGGTCAGGCCCAGTGACCAGAGGTCGTCGGCCAGGCGCTCGACGGGCGTCGGGGGCACCAGGGGCGGGACGGCCTGCCCGGTGATGACCCCGGGCAGGCGATCGGGCGCCGACTGGGCGGCGGCCGCGGCCAGCCACGTCAGCGCCCGGCGCGAGGGGCCGAAGGCGTCCAGGGCGCCGGCGGCGGCCAGCGCCTCGAGGTCGGCCTGCGAGCAGCCCGCGCGCGCCAGCGCCTCGAGGTCCGG
>JAJYBR010000011.1 GCA_021778895.1 Actinomycetes bacterium | reverse complement strand
ACAAGGCCCGGGCCAAGGAGCGGGTGCTCTCGTTCCGCGACGCCTTCGGCCAGTGGGACCCGCGCCGCCAGCGCCCCGAGCTGTGGAACCTCTACCAGGGGCGCGTGAACGCCGGCGAGCACCTGCGAGCCTTCCCCCTGTCGGACTGGACCGAGCTCGACGTGTGGCGCTACATCGAGCGCGAGAACGTGGCCCTGCCCAACATCTACTTCGCCCACGAGCGCGAGGTCGTGCGCCGCGACGGCATGTGGCTCGCGGTCAACGAGTTCGTCGCGCCCCAGGACCACGAGCGGCCCCAGCGCCGCCTGGTGCGCTACCGGACGGTCGGCGACGCCACCTGCACGGGTGCGGTCGAGTCGAGTGCTCTCACGGTGGCCGAGGTCGTCCGCGAGGTGGCCACGGCCACGGTCTCGGAGCGCGGGGCCACCCGCGCCGACGATCGCTTCTCCGAGACCGCCATGGAGGACCGCAAGCGCGAGGGGTACTTCTAGTGATCAGCGACCTCCTGCGCCTGGCGACGATCGGCTCGGTCGACGACGGCAAGTCCACGCTGGTGGGCCGCCTGCTCGTCGACACCCGCCAGCTCTTCGACGACCAGCTCGACGCCGTGGTCAACGCCTCGGAGCGCCGGGGCATCGGCGACCTGGACCTCGCCTTCGTGACCGATGGCCTGCGCGCCGAGCGCGAGCAGGGCATCACCATCGACGTCGCCTACCGCTACGCGGCCACCCCCACCCGCAAGTTCATCGTCGCGGACTGCCCGGGCCACGTGCAGTACACGCGAAACATGGCGACCGGCGCCTCGACGGCCGACCTGGCCCTGGCGGTCGTCGACGTGACCCACGGCCTGCGCGAGCAGACCCGCCGCCACCTGTGCATCGCCGCCCTGCTCGGGGTGCGCCACCTGGTGGTGGCGGTCAACAAGATGGACGTGGTGCGCTGGTCACCCACGGCCTTTCGCAGCGTCGCCGACGAGGTCGAGACGCTCGCGGGTGACCTGGACTTCGCCTCGGTGGTCGCGGTGCCGACCTCGGCCCTGCTCGGCGACAACGTCGTCGAGACCTCCGACAACACCACCTGGTACCACGGGCCGACCGTGCTCGGCGCGCTCGAGGAGGCTCCCGCCGGGTCGTGGGCCAGCGCCCGCGGGGCCCGCCTGCCCATCCAGTGGGTCCTGCGCCAGCCCGGTGGCGGACGCACCTACGCCGGCATGGTGGCCGGTGCGGCCCTGGCGGCCGGCGACGAGGTGACCCTGCTGCCCGCCGGGATCGCGACGACGGTCACCGAGCTGACGACGCTGCACGCGGGTCCCGCCGCGAGCGCCGTGCCCGGGCTCTCGATCGACGTGGCCCTGGCCGACGAGACCGACGCCGGACGGGGCGACCTGCTGGCCGCGGCCCCGCTGCCCCGCGTCACCCGCTCCCTCGAAGCGACGGTGTGCTGGTTCGCCGACCGCCCGATGCTCGCCGGCTCCCGCCTGCGCCTCAAGCACACCACCCGCACGACACCGGCGCGCATCGAGACGGTGGCCGGCGTCGTCGACGTGGACACCTTGGAGGTGGTCCCCGCCGACGAGCTGCGCTCCAACGACATCGGCATCGTCACGCTGTCGACGGCCGACGACCTGGTGGTCGACGACTACCGCGAGAACCGGGTGACCGGAAGCTTCATCCTGATCGACGAGGCCACCAACGCCACGGTCGCCGCCGGCATGGTCGGCCACCCCGGATTCGTCGCCGCGCCTCAGAACTGAACGATCATCGCCACCAGGGCGACGGCGAGCAGGCTCACCAGCACGTCCACCGACCGGCCCAGCGCTCGGCCGAGCGCGGGCGGCGCCCCGTCGGGGCCGGCCGCCGCGCGGGCGACCTCGCGCTCCTGGGGCAGGGTGCGCGCCTCGAGGTGACCGGCCAGGGCCAGGTAGCACGCCAGCCCGACGAGGACCCACGGTCGCGTGAGGCGCTCGGCGGCGCCCCCGGTGGCCACCAGGGCCAGTCCGGTGACCGGCACGAGGTGCACCACGCGGGCCGCCCAGTCGCGCCGGTCCGGAAAGCGCCGGCGCTGGTCGACGACGTCGGTCCCGCGCGCCAGCGCGTTCGCCGAGGTGCGCAGCACGACCAGCACGACCACGCTCGCCAGGACCACCACGATGTGGGCCAGGAACAAGAGGTCGTAGCCCACCGTGGCGGCGATCATGACTCCGCCAGCAGGGTCTCGGCCGCCTGATACGGGTCGGTCTCCCCGGCGGCCAGGCGCGCCACCTGCTCGTCGTAGGCGGCCATGCCGGCCAGGGCGCCGACGCGGGCCCGCACGGTCACCTCGAGCACGCGGTCGAGGTCGGCCCGCGCCTGGCGGCGCCGGTGCGCCAGCACGCCGTCGCCCAGGAGGTGGTCGTGGTGGGCGCCGATGGCGTCCCACAGCTCGGCGGTGCCCGACCCGGTGGAGGCGACCGTCTCGACGATGGGCGGCCGCGGCTCGCGCGCCACCCCGAGGTCCAGCATCTGCTCGAGGTCGCGCCGGGTCTCGGCCAGGCCCGCGCGGTCGGCCTTGTTGATGACGAAGATGTCGGCCACCTCGAGCAGCCCGGCCTTGTTGGCCTGCATGGCGTCGCCCCAGCCCGGGTTGGTCACCACCACCGTCGTGTCGGCCGCCGAGGCGATGTCCACCTCCATCTGGCCCACGCCGACGGTCTCGATGAAGACCACCGGGAAGCCGACCGCGCCCAGGACGCGCACGGCGTCGGGGACGGCCAGGGACAGGCCGCCGAGGTGGCCCCGCGTGGCCAGGGAACGGATGTAGACGCGGTCGTCGGTGGCGTGGTCCTGCATGCGCACCCGGTCGCCGAGGATCGCCCCGCCGGTGAAGGGGGAGCTCGGGTCCACGCACAGGACGCCGACCTCGCCGAGCGCCGTCGTCCCGAGGGACCCGCGCTCCAGAGCGATCGCGATGAGCTGGTCGGTGAGCGTGGACTTGCCGGCCCCCGGGGGCCCGGTCAGGCCCACGACGTAGGGCGGCGCGGCGCGGTAGGCGCGCGCCACCACCTCACGCTGGGTCGGCCCTCCCGACTCGACGTAGGTGATCAGCCGGGCCAGCGCGGCGCGCGAACCGCCGCTCGCCTCGCTCAGCAGCTCGGCCGGGTCGCGGGTCACGACGCGCGCTCGATGCTCGCGCCCAGGCTCGCCAGGCGGCCCACCAGGTCCTCGTAGCCGCGATCGAGGTGGTCGAGGCCCGCCACGCGGGTCTCGCCCTCGGCGACCAGGCCGGCCAGCACCAGGGCCGCCGCGGCGCGGATGTCAGTGCCGCGCACCGAGGTGCCCTCGAGGTGGTCGACGCCGCGGATGAGGGCGTGGTGCCCCTCGGTGGTGATGTCGGCCCCGAGGCGGATCAGCTCGTCGACGTAGCGGAAGCGTCCCACGAACAGGTTCTCGCTGACGACCGAGACGCCGCTGGCCACCGACAGGACCGTCGTGATCAGGGGTTTGTAGTCGGTGGCGACGCCGGGGTACGGCAGCGTGGCCACGTCGCACGCCTGGATGCGCGCGGGCCCCTCGACGGCGATGCCCGGGCCCGCGAGGTCGACGTGCGCCCCCATGGCGGCCAGCTTGCGCAAGAGCATCTCCATGTGGTCGGGCCGCGCGTCGCTGACGCGTACGCTGCCGCCGGTGATCAGGCCGGCCGCCAGGTAGGTGCCGGCCACCACGCGGTCGGGGATGACCTCGTGGTCGGCCGCGTGCAGCTCGGCGACACCGTCGATCGTGAGGCGCGACGTGCCCAGGCCCTCGATGCGCGCTCCCATGGCGATGAGCTGGTGACCCAGGTCCTCGACCTCGGGCTCGCGCGCCGCGTTGTCGATCACGGTGCGGCCCTCGGCCAGGACGGCCGCCATGAGCAGGTTGTCGGTCGCCGTGTGGCTCGGGTACTCCAGGGTGAAGCGCGTGGCCCGCAGTCGACCGCCGTCGACCCGCGCGTGGATCGCGCCGCGCTCGTTGGCGAAGGTGGCCCCCATCGCCCCCAGGCCCTCGGTGTGGAAGTTGATCGGGCGCCCGCCGAAGTCGTCGCCGCCGGGCAGCGCCATGTGCACTTGCCCGCAGCGGGCCAGCATCGGACCGAGGACCACGATCGAGGCGCGCATCGCCTCGAACAGGTGGGCCGGCGCCAGGGGGACCAGGTCGGCGGCCGCCGGCACGTCGATGACCAGATCGGCCGGCGCTTCGCGGCGCACCGCGCAGCCGAGCGCCTCGAGCAGCGTGGACATGACCGCCACGTCCGAGATGTCCGGGACGTTGCGCAGGCGGTGTGTGCCCGAGGCCAGCAGGCAGGCGGCGATCTGCTTGAGGACCGCGTTCTTGGCGCCCCGCGCGGTCACCGTGCCCGCGAGGGGTCCCGCTGGCTTGACGACGACGTGTTCCACCTAGCAAGTATGGCCGCTCGCGGGACCGGCCCCGACGGGCCCAGCGCCAGAGCGGTACGCTTCGAACGTGCGAGCACCTGACAAGCCCGATCGCAACCTGGCCCTGGAGATGATCCGCGTCACCGAGGCCGCCGCCATCGCCGCGGCCCGCTGGGCCGGGCGGGGAGACAAGATGGCCGCCGATGGCGCCGCCGTGGACGCCATGCGCTTCGTCCTGTCGGGCGTGGCCATGGACGGCATCGTCGTCATCGGCGAGGGCGAGAAGGACGAGGCGCCCATGCTCTACAACGGCGAGCACCTCGGCGACGGCCGCGCCCCCCAGGTCGACGTCGCCGTCGACCCCATCGACGGCACCACCCTGACCGCGATGGGGCGCAAGGGGGCCGTGTCCGTCATCGCTTTGTCCGAGCGCGGCACGATGTTCAACCCCGGGCCCTGCGTCTACATGCGCAAGGTGGCGGTCGGTCCCCGCGCGCGCGGGGCCGTCGACATCAACGCCTCCCCCACCGACAACCTGCGCGAGCTGTCCAAGCGCCTGGGCAAGCCAGTCCAGGAGCTCGGCGTCGTGGTGCTCGACCGGCCGCGTCACGCCGACCTGATCGCCGAGGTGCGCGAGGCCGGGGCCCGCGTCCTGCTCATCTCCGACGGCGACGTCACCGGGGCCATCGCCACCGCGTGGCCCAACTCGGGCGCCGACATCCTCTTCGGCATCGGCGGCACGCCCGAGGGCGTCATCGCCGCGGCCGCCCTCCAGGGCCTCGGCGGCGAGATCCAGGGCGTCCTGTACCCGCGCGACGACTCCGAGCGCGACCGTTCGCTCGAGATGGGCTACGACCTCGACCGCGTGCTGTCGACCGACGACCTGGTGACCGGCGACAACTGCTACTTCTCGGCCACCGCCGTCACCGACGGCGACTTCCTCAAGGGTGTGCGCTTCACCGAGTTCGGGGCCACGACCCAGTCCCTGGTCGTGCGCTCGCGCTCGGGCACGGTGCGCACGATCGAGACCTTCCACCGCCACAACAAGCTCCAGGAGTTCACGACCGCCGGCTTCTAGGCGCGCCCCGATTTCTGGTGGCATGCCGCCCGAGCGCCCGCTAGGGTCCCCCCTGAGAGGGGGTTGCATGAACGTCACCAATCTGCTGGCGGTCAAGGGTCGCGACGTGGCGACGATCGATCGGTCTCGAACGCTGCACGATGCGGTCGCGCTGCTGCGCGATCGTGGTATTGGTGCTCTCGTCGTCGCCAGTGAGGATCAGCGCCCGTTGGGCATGATCTCCGAGCGCGACGTCGTGCGCGCCATCGCCACCGACGGCGTGGGTGCCATGGAGCGTCCGGTGGAGACCACGATGTCCCGCGATGTCGTGACCTGCACCGAGACGACCACCGTCGACGAGCTCATGGCGACCATGACCGAGCGCCGGATCCGGCACGTGCCGGTCGTCGCGCAGGGTCGGCTCGTCGGACTGGTCTCCATCGGCGACGTGGTCAAGGCCCGCGTCACCGAGCTCGAGCTCGCGCGTCGCGAGCTGCTCGACTACGTCAACGCGCGCTGACGTCGTGCGCGGCGCGTAGCCGCAGCTCCGCGCGCGCCAGGCCCTCGGTGGCCAGCGCCAGGCTGGCGTGGTCGTCGGCGGTGCGCGCCGCGGCGGCTGCCGCCTCGAGGCGCTCCTTGGTGGCCTGCGCGCGCGGCACATCGATGTCGGCGGTGCGCTCGGCGACCCCGGCGAGCAGGGTCGCGCGCGTGTCGCGCTCGGCCCCGGTGGTGACCACCTCGAAGAAGCCGCCGTGGACCGCGAAGGCCTGCGGGCCACCGTCGGTGGCCACGGTCACGACGCCCGGGACGATGTCGCCGATGGTCTCGGCGTGCTCGGGCAGGACCGTGAACTCTCCTTCGGTGGAGCGCAGCATCAGCGCCTGGGCGTCCCCCGAGAAGAGGACGGCCTCGGGCGTGACCAGCTCGACGACCAGGGACGCCACCGCTACTCCCCGGCCAGCTCGGCGGCCTTGCGCTCGACGTCGGAGGCGCCACCCACGTTCAAGAAGGCCTGCTCCGGGTAGACGTCGAGATCGCCCTTGACCAGCGCCTCGAAGGACTCGATCGTCTCGCCGACCGGGACGTTGATGCCCTCGATGCCGGTGAAGACCTTGGACACGAACATCGGCTGGGACAGGAATCGCTGGATCCGGCGGGCGCGCGAGACGATGACCCGGTCCTCCTCGGACAGCTCGTCGAGCCCGAGGATGGCGATGATGTCCTGGAGCTCCTTGTTGCGCTGGAGGATCTGCTGGACCTGCCGGGCCACGTGGTAGTGGCGGTCGCCCACGATCTCGGGCGCCAGGATGTTCGAGGTCGACGACAGCGGGTCCACCGCCGGGTAGATGCCGAGCGCCGCGATCTGCCGGCTCAGCTCGGTCGTGGCGTCCAGGTGGGTGAAGGTCGTGAAGGGCGCCGGGTCGGTGTAGTCGTCCGCGGGCACGTAGACGGCCTGCAGCGAGGTGATCGACCGGCCACGGGTCGACGTGATCCGCTCTTGGAGCTCGCCCATCTCGTCGGCCAGGGTGGGCTGGTAGCCCACAGCGCTCGGCATGCGGCCCAGCAGCGTCGACACCTCAGAGCCCGCCTGCACGAAGCGGAAGATGTTGTCGACGAACAGCAGCACGTCCTGATTCTTCACGTCACGGAAGTACTCGGCCATGGTGAGGGCGGCCAGGGCGACGCGCAGGCGCACTCCCGGCGGCTCGTCCATCTGCCCGTAGACCAGGGCGGTCTTCTCGATGACGCCCGACTCGCGCATCTCGAGCAGCAGGTCGGTGCCCTCGCGCGTGCGCTCGCCCACGCCCGCGAAGACGGACACCCCGTCGTGCTGCTCGGCCACGCGGCGGATCATCTCCATGATGAGCACCGTCTTGCCCACGCCGGCGCCGCCGAAGAGGCCGATCTTGCCACCTTGCACGTAGGGCGCGAGCAGGTCGATGACCTTGATGCCGGTCTCGAACATGGTGGCGTGCGGCTCGAGCTGGTCGAAGGCCGGCGGGTTGCGGTGGATCTCCCAGCGGTCCTCGGTACCGCTGATCTGGTCGGTGTCGAGCGGCTGGCCCAGGACGTTGAACACGTGGCCGAGCACGCCCTCCCCGACCGGCACGGTGATGCCGCGCCCGGTCTGGCGCACCGCGGTGCCGCGCACCAGGCCGTCGGTCGGCTTCATGCACACGCAGCGCACGCGGCCCTCACCGATCTGCTGGGCGACCTCGCCGACCACGGTGATCGTCTGGCCCTCGAGCTCGATGTCCATCTCGACGGCGTGGTTGATCTCGGGCAGGGCGTGCGGGGGGAACTCGACGTCCACGACCGGGCCGGCGATCGCGACGACGCGTCCGGACTCCAGCGTGGTCTTCTCGGGGGCGATGGTCATTCCTGTCTCACTTTCCCGTGCGGAGCGCCTCAGCGCCGCCGACGATTTCCATGATCTCGGTGGTGATCGAGTCCTGGCGGGCTCGATTCATGATGCGGGTCAGGTTCTGGCCGAGGTCGTCGGCGTTGTCCGTCGCCGCAGCCATGGCCCGCTGCTGGCTGGTGTGGAACGATGCCGCACCTTCCAGCAGGGCCCGGAAGATCTCGCTCTCGAGCGCCCGCGGCGTCAGGTCGGCCAGCAGCCGCTCGGGGTCGGGCTCGAACTCGGTGTATCCGCGCAGGCCGGTCGGCGCGCTCGGCGCCGCCGCGGCGTCCACCACCAGGGGCAAGAGCTGGTCGGTCTCCACGCTCTGGGACCCGGCCGAGTGGAACCGGGTCGACACGACCAGGACCTGCTGGACCTGGTGGTCGACGAAGGGGGCCGCCACGTAGGCCGCGACCTGGCGCGCGTCGGCGAAGGTCGGCCGGTCGGCGAAGCCGGCGAAGCTCTGCTCGACGGCCAGACCGCGGAACCGGTAGAAGGGGGCGGCCTTCTTGCCCACGACGACCAGGCGTGGCACGGTGCCCTGGGCGCGCAGGCGCGCCACCAGGTGCTCACCGGTGCGCAGGACCGACGCGTTGTAGGCGCCCGACAGGCCGCGGTCGCCCGCCACCACCAGCACCAGGGCGCTCTCGACCCGCTCGGGGACTCCCAGCAGGTGCCGCGCGGCCGTGGCGTCGGCCTGGGCGGCCTCGACGACGATGCGGCGCATGCCGTCGCGGTAGCCGCGGTTGGCCACCAGGCGCGTCTGGCTGCGCGTGATCTGCGAGGCCGCGATCAGCTCCATCGCCTTGGTGATCTTGCGCGTCGCCTGGACCGTCTTGATCCGGCGCCGCAGCGCCCGCTCCTGCCCGCCTGCCACGTCCTACCCCTGCTCGTTGCTCACGGCGAAGGTGTCCACGAAGCTACGCATGATCGCGTCGATCCCGTCGGTGTCCGGCAGGACGCCGGTGGTGCGGATCTGCTCGAGCAGGTCCGCGTGCTTGGCGCGCAGCAGGGTCAGCAGCTCGACCTCGAAGCGGCGCACGTCGGTGACCGGGATCGAGTCGGTCCAGCCGCGGGTGCCCGCGTAGATGACCATCACCTGCTCCTCGACCGGCACGGGCGCGTTGAGGCCCTGCTTGAGCAGCTCGGTGAGGCGGTAGCCCCGGTCGAGCTGGGCCTGGGAGGACTTGTCGAGCTCGGACCCGAAGGTCGCGAAGGACTCCAGGTCGCGGAACTGGGCCAGGTCGATCTTCAGCGTGCCGGCCACGGCCTTCATGGCCTTGATCTGGGCGGCCCCACCGACGCGCGACACCGAGTTGCCGACGTTGATGGCCGGGCGCACGCCCGAGTAAAACAGGTCGGACTCCAAGAAGACCTGGCCGTCGGTGATGGAGATCACGTTGGTCGGGATGTAGGCCGAGATGTCGCCCGCCTTGGTCTCGATGATGGGCAGCGCCGTCAGCGATCCGCCGCCGCGCTCGTCCGAGAGCTTGGCCGCGCGCTCCAGCAGACGGCTGTGCAGGTAGAAGACGTCACCCGGGTACGCCTCGCGTCCCGGTGGGCGCCGCAGCAGGAGCGAGATCTGGCGGTAGGCCTCGGCCTGCTTGGAGAGGTCGTCGTAGACGACCAGCCCGTGCTCGCCGTTCTCCATCCAGTGCTGGCCGATGGCGCAGCCGGCGTAGGGCGCCAGGTACTTGAAGGGCGCCGGGTCACCGGCCGAGGCGACCACCACGACGGTGTACTCCATGGCACCCCGGTCGTTCAGCGTCTGCACGGTCTGGGCGACCGACGAGTTCTTCTGGCCCACGGCCACGTAGATGCACTTGACGCCCTGGCCCTTCTGGTTCAGGATCGTGTCGATCGCGACGGTCGTCTTGCCCGTCTTGCGGTCGCCGATGATCAGCTCGCGCTGACCGCGCCCGATCGGGGTCATCGCGTCGATGGCCTTGATCCCGGTCTGCAGCGGCTCGCTCACCGGCTGGCGCCCGATGATGCCGGGGGCCTGGATCTCCATGCGCCGGTACTCAGGGTTGGCCAGGGGGCCCTTGCCGTCGATGGGCTCGCCGAGGGCGTTCACCACGCGTCCCAGCAGCGCGTCACCGACCGGCATCGAGAGGATGCGGTTGGTGGCGCGCACCACCTGCTCCTCCTCGATGGCGTCGACCGAGCCCAGGACCACGGCCCCGATCGTCTCCTCGTCGAGGTTCATGGCCAGGCCGAGGGTCCCGTCTTGGAACTCGAGCAGCTCGTTGACCTTGGCCGAGGGCAGCCCGGAGACGCGCGCGATGCCGTCGCCGACCTCGACGACGCGCCCGACCTGCTCGGCAGCCACGGAGGGGTTGAAGTCGGCCACGTGGCGTTGCAGTGCCTCGGTGATCTCCGCGGCAGTGATGGTGAGCTCAGTCATCCCAGAATCCTTCTAACTAGTCGTTGGGCGCGTATGAGGAGTGGAAGTGGCCCGAAGCCACCGAGTCGCGCAGGGACTGCAGGCGCCCCCGCATGGTCGCGTCGAGGCGCAGGTCCCCGACCTCGACGAGCACGCCGCCGAGCAGGTCGGGCTCTTCGGCCACTTGCAGCTCGACCGCGTGGCCGGTCAGCGTGGCCAGCGACGCCGACAGCGCGTCGCGCACCGAGCTGGCCAGGCGGCGGGCGCTGTGGACCCGGGCGACGCGCCAGTCGCGGGCGCGCGCGACGTGGTCGACCAGGAAGTCCAGGGTGCCCACGACGTCGCGGGGCCGCCCGCCGATCACGACGTAGCGGGCCACCCGCACCGTCGCGGGCGCGACGCGCGAGCTGAGCAGAGTCTCGGTGATCGCGACCCGGTCGGCCACCGGCATGTCGCGATCGGTCAGCAGGCGACGCAGGTCGTCGCTGCCCTCGATGGTCCGGGCCCACCCGAACAGCTCGCCCTCGAGGGTGGCGAAGTCCGGAGTGGACAAGTCCTCGAGCACCGCGTCGGCGAAGCCGCCGACGCGTCGGCGCGCCTCTAAGAGCCCGAGGCTGGCCGGCGTGGTCGCGCCGGTCTCGCTCAGGTGCAGAGCCAACTGCGTGAGCTCGGCGAAGGAGCGCGCGACCTCTTGGGCCGGCACCGCGCGGGCGGCGAAGAGCAGCAGGCGCACCGTCACGGCGTCGACCTTGGTGCCCAGGAGGTCCGCCAGGACCGCGGCGCGCACCGGACCCGACAGCGACGTGTCAGCCAGCACGGCGCGCAGGTCGCCGCGGCCCAGGACCGTCTCCTCGACGGCCTCCAGGTCCGCGACCACCGTCGCCAGGCTCGCCTCGTCCACGGAACCCAGGAGGGCGGCGGCGTAGCCTTCGAGTGCTGGCAGCATGGTCAGTTGCCCGTTCCCCGGTGGGCCTCGACCGTCAGGGCCGCGACCGCTTCGCGAATCAGGTCTTCGTGGGTGCTCTGGTCGACCTCGCGGCCGATGATCTTGGTCACCAGGTCGTAGACGATCTGGCCGATGCGGCTGGAGGCGTCCTCGATGGCCCGCTGACGAGCCATGGCCACCTCTTCGTGCGCCTGCTCGACGATCCGGTCGTACTCGGCCTGGCCGCGACCGCCGGCCTCCGAGCGCACCTGCTCGGCCATCGTCTGGGCTGAGGCGACGATCTCGCGGGCCTGGTCCCGCGCCTGGGACAGCACGCGGGAGCGCTCGTCGTCCGCCGCGGCGGCCTCGGCCCGAGCCTGCTCGGCGGCCTCCAGGGACGCGCGGATCTTGGCCTGGCGCGACTCCATGGCCCGGTTCAGGGGCGGGAGGATGTACTTGGCGACGAGCACCAAGATGACCACCACCACCAGCAGCTCGACGAAGAACGTGCCGTTGGGTAGGAGGAAGACGGATTCACCGATCATCGATTCGACCCTTCTCTTCGTGCTCGCCGACCGGCCGGGGCCGCCGCGAGCCTGCGGACCTCAGGCACCTACTGCTTCTTGAAGACGTAGACGAACACCACCATGAACAGCAGGTTGATGAAGTACATGGCCTCCACCAGGCCCACCGTCAAGAAGAAGTACTGACGCGCCTTGTTCTCGATCTCGGGCTGGCGGGCGATCGCTGCGATCGTCTGGCTGCCGGCCAGGCCGTCACCGACGGCGGCACCGATCGCGCCGCCGCCCAGCGCCAAGCCGCCCCCGACGAGCGCCCCGGCGGTGCGGACGGCCGCCCCGATGTCTGATGGGTTTGCTGCCATTTTTGTTCCTCCTGGGTTTCCTACAGAGCCGTCGGCACGGGCGCCTCGGGAGCGGCCGGCGCGTGCGCCTCCGACTCCTCGTGGCTCATGGCCATGCCGAAGTACAAGATCGTCAGAAGCATGAAGATGAAGGCCTGGATCGCCCCGATGAACAGGTCGAAGGGCTTCCAGATCACCTCGCCGAAGGGCACCACGTAGATCGGGAGCAAGGTGGTCATCACCAGGACCATCAGGCCGCCCGAGAAGATGTTGCCGAAGAGACGGAAGGTGAGCGTGATGGGCTTGGTGATCTCCTCGATCACATTGATGGGGGCCAGTGCCGCGTAGGGCTTGACGTAGTGGCGCAGGTAGCCGCGGAAGCCCCGCGCGCGCACCGACTCGATGTGGACCCACACGATCACCAGCAGCGCCATGGCCAAGGGCAGGTTGACGTCGCCGGTCGGCGCGGGCAGGATCTCCGAGGACACGCCCGGCTGCAGCGCCGAGGGGATGAACCCGATCCAGTTGGCGATCAGGATGAACAGGCCCAGGGTGACGCCGATGGGGACGAAGCGGCGTCCTTCGGGCCCCACGGCGGAGTCGGCCAACTCGCTGACCTGCTCGACGATGACTTCCCAGAACAGCTGCAGCTTGCCCGGCACGCCGTCGGTGGCGCGGGCACGCATGCGGAAGCCCAGCGTCAGCAGGATGATGGCGGCCACGACCGTCGAGGTGACGATGTCCACGTCGATGGTCAGCCCGAAGACGTGCACGGTGGGGTGCACGCCAACGTGGATCGCCTTTGCGGCGGTCAGCAGCTTCACTCCGGTCCTCCCTGGCGCGCCACGACCCGCAGGACGTTGAGCACGAACACCACCTGGTACAGCACAAGCCCTGACACAATACCTAGTCCCAGAGGGACGCTCAGCCAGAGGAGCGCCAGCACGATCAGCGTGACGACGGCGAGCCGTCCGGCCGTGCGTCCACCGATCTGCCGGCGCACCGCCCGACGCCGCTGCTCACCGCTGACCTCGACGCGCGCGGCCTGGCGATCCAGGAGCCGCAGGTTGGCCAGAGCCAGCAGAACGCCGAGCACGACGCCGACCGCGGCCAGGGGTGGCGCGACGGCCAGGGCCACGATCGTCGCGCCGGCTCCCACCAGGACGGCCGAAACCGTGGTGCGACGCAGTAGGCGCGCCAGCGTGGACGTGGGGAGATTTTCAAGCACGGTAGTCAAGTCTTAGAGGAAACGCCGGACTTGCTTCATGACGCTCACCACGGCAGTGACCGTTGCTAACACTATCCCGATCAGCAGACCCCACGGAGACGACGAGAGCAGGTGGTCCACCCAGATCCCCCCGACGACGCCGACCGCCTCGATGACCGCGATCGTGGAGCCGAGAGCCGCGAACGCCCCGAGGCCCAGCATGGGGCTCTCGTCTTTCGCGGCATCGCTTGGGGGCTCGCGACCCTCCTGGTCGCCGGGGCCGTCGCCGGCCGCGCTCACCGGCGTGCGCCCGGGGAGACCGGCGCCGATTCGGGCTCGGACTCGCCGGCGGTCCGCCCGCGCCGCGGGTGGAACCACGTCAGCAGGGCGACCAGCAGGACGGCCACCCCGAAGGGGATGGCCTCGTTGACGCGCGGTTCGAACAGCGGGAAGAGCACGAAGCCGCACAGCAGGGCCGTCCACAGCCACAGGATGATGACGGTGCGGCGGTGCCCGTGGCCCAGGCGCATCAAACGGTGGTGGATGTGGTTCTTGTCGGGGGTGTGGAACCCCTGCCCCGAGGCCGTGCGGCGCACGAAGGCCCACGACGCGTCGAGCAGCGGCACGCCAAGGATGAACACGGGGATGAGCAGGGGCGCGAAGAAGAAGAACGTCAGGCCGCTCGCGGGAGGCGTGCGGCCCCCGATGACCATCGTCGAGGCCGACATGAGGAGACCGAGCAGCAAAGAGCCGGCGTCGCCCATGAAGAGCCGCGCCGGGTAGAAGTTGTCGCGCAGGAACCCCACGCACACCCCGAAGGTGATCGCGGCCACCAGCGGACCGATGTTGGTCACGGGCAGCAGCCCGAGGTCCTCGAGGCGCAGGCCGTACACGCACAGGGTCGCCGACGCGATCGCCACGATGCCCGCGGCCAGGCCGTCGAGCCCGTCGATCAGGTTGATCGCGTTGGCGATCGCGAAGACCCACACCGCCGTGATGACCGGCAGGATCGAGGGGCCGAGCACCACCAGCCCCGCGAAGGGCAGCTTGAACTGGTACATCGTCGAGCCGCTGAAGTAGAGCACCGAGGCGGCGAGGAACTGGCCCGCTACCTTGGCCGGGGCGCTCATCTCCCGGAAGTCGTCGATCACGCCGACGACGAAGATGACGCCCGCGGCGACGAGCACGCCGAGCAGCTCGTTCGACGACGTGACGACCATGCGCAAGGTGGGCACCGTCACCGAGACCGCGATGGCCACGCACAGCCCCACCATCATCGCCGCGCCCCCGCCGTAGGGGGTGACCTTCTGGTGGACCTTGCGCTCGTCGGGCTGGGCGGTGTAGCCCACGCGCTCGGCGATGGCGCGCGCCGGCCCGGTGCTCACCACCGTGACCAGGGCTCCCACCAGCGCGATGAACGCGTACGCCGGGAGGCTCCGCACGGCCTAGCTCGTGAACGACGCGTACGGGTTGAACGCGGCGCACAGCTCGGCGACCTCGCCGCGCACCTGGGCGAGCGCCGCGTCGTCGCCGCGCCCCCGCAGGGCCCGCGCCATCAGCCCGGCGATCTGCGCGAACTCCGGCTCGCGCATGCCCGTCGTCGTCTGGGCCGCCGTGCCCACGCGCAGGCCCGAGGTCACGAAGGGGCTGCGCGGGTCGTCGGGGATGGTGTTGCGGTTGGTCGTGATGCCGGCGCGGTCCAGGGCCTCCTGGGCCTCCTTGCCGGTCAGGTCGGCGTCGAAGTCGCGCAGGTCGAGCAGCAAGAGGTGGTTCTCGGTGCCGCCGGACACCAGGCGGAAGCCCTCGCCCACCAGGGCCGCCCCGAAGGCCTGGGCGTTGGCCACGATCTGGGCGGCGTACTCCGCGAAGGACGGCTGGGCGGCCTCGCGGAACGCGACGGCCTTGGCGGCGATGGCGTGCTCCAGGGGCCCGCCCTGCTGGCCCGGGAAGACGGCGGAGTCGACGCGCTTGGCCCACTCCTCGCGGGTGACGATCGCGCCGCCGCGCGGGCCCCGCAGCGTCTTGTGCGTCGTGAAGGCCACGACGTCGGCGTAGGGCACGGGGTTGGGGTGCACGCCGCCGGCGATCAGACCCGCCACGTGGGCGGCGTCGAACATCACCAGGGCGCCGACCTCGTCGGCGATCTCGCGGAACGGGGCCGGGTCGATCCGCCGGGCGTAGGCCGTGGCGCCGGCCACGATGAGGCGCGGGCGGTGGGCCAGGGCCAGGTCCCGGACGTTGTCGAAGTCGATGACCTCACCGGGGTGGTCGGGGTCGTCGCTGCGCGGGGTCACCCCGTAGGAGATGAAGTGCCAGTACTTCGAGGTGACCGAGGCGGGCGACCCGTGCGTGAGGTGGCCGCCCTGGTCCAGGCGCATCGCCAAGATGGTGTCCCCGGGCTCGAGGAGTGCCTGGTAGACCGCGACGTTGGCGTTGGCGCCGCTGTGGGGCTGGACGTTGGCGTGGTCCGCGCCGAACAGCGCGGTCAGTCGCCGGCGCGCCAGGTCCTCGACCTCGTCGACGACCGCGTTGCCGCCGTAGTAGCGCCGCCCCGGGTAGCCCTCGGCGTACTTGTTGGTCAGGATCGACCCGCTGGCCGCCAGCACCGACGGGGAGGCGAAGTTCTCGCTCGCGATCAGCTGCAGCGTCGACGTCTGGCGCGCCCACTCCTGGGCGAGGAGCGTCACGACCTCCTCGTCTCGGATCCACGCATCAAAGGGTGACGCCACGGCGCTCCTCTCCCGTCGAGGTCCCCTCCAGGGACGCGATCTTGTCGACGCGGCGCTCGTGGCGCCCGCCTTCGGGGGTCGCCTCCAACCAGGCGCGCAGCGCCTCCTCGGCGACCGCCGGTCCCACCAGGCGCGCCCCGAAGCACGCGACGTTGGCGTGGTTGTGCTCGCGCGCCAGGTGCGCGGAGGTCACGTCGTGGACGGTGGCCGCGCGCACGCCGGGCACCTTGTTGGCCGCGATCGCCACACCGATGCCCGAGCCGCACACCGCGACGCCGAGGTCGGCCGCGCCCCCGGCGACTGCCCGACCCACGGCCGCGGCGAAGTCCGGGTAGTCGACCGACACGTCGGGACTGTCGGTCCCCAGGTCGACGACCTCGTAGCCCCAGGCCGCCAGCTGGGAGGCCAGGTGGGACTTGAGGACGAATCCAGCGTGATCCGACCCCACTGCGACGCGCATGCCAGTAGCGTATCCCCCGCCTTCGCGACTGCGGCCCGCCCTAGTATCGGCACGTGCCGCGAGCGCCCCTGGCTGCCCCGATCGTGTCGCGCCTGGACGCGGCGAGCGAGTCCTACCTCCGCAACCGGAACGACGCGCTCGAGCAGATCGCCGTCATCGACGGTCTGCTCGACGCCGCGGCCGCCGGCGGCGGCGAGGCGGCCCACGCGCGCCTGCGCGCCCAGGGCAAGCTGCCGGTGCGCGAGCGCGTCGCCGCGGTGCTCGATCCCGACAGCCCGTTCCTGGAGATCTCGGCGCTGGCCGGGTACGGCTCGGACTACACCATCGGCGGCGGCATGGTCGTGGGGATCGGCGTCATCGCGGGGACCGAGTGCGTCATCATGGCCAACGACCCCTCGGTGCTGGGCGGAGCCCTGACGGCCTACGCCGCCAAGAAGTGGATGCGAGCCCTGGAGATCGCCCGCGACAACCGGATCCCCTACGTCAGCTTCGTGGAGTCCGCCGGAGCCGACCTGCGCGTCGGCGAGGGCGGCGGCGGCGCGATGAACACCGCGCACTTCGCCGAGTCCGGGCGCTTCTTCTACGACCTGATCGAGCTGTCCAAGCTGCGCGTGCCCACCGTGAGCGTGGTCTTCGGCTCCTCGACGGCCGGGGGCGCCTACCAGCCCGGCCTGTCGGACTACAACATCGTCGTGCGGGGGCACTCCAAGGTGTTCCTGGCGGGTCCACCCCTGGTCAAGATGGCCACCGGCGAGGAGACCGACGACGAGACCCTGGGCGGAGCCGAGCTGCACGCGACCGTCTCGGGCCTGGGCGACTACTTCGCCGAGGACGAGCTCGACGCCCTGCGCCGCTGCCGCGAGGTGGTGAGCCACCTCAACTGGCGCAAGGCCGGGCCCGACCCCTCCTTCGTGGCCGAGCCGCCGGTCCTGGACCCCGAGGAGCTGCTCGGGCTGATCAGCCGCGACCTGCGCCAGGCCGTCGACGTGCGCGAGATCATCGGGCGCGTCGTGGACGGCTCGCGCTTCGAGGAGTTCAAGGCCCGCTACGGGTCCACGATGGTGTGCGGCTGGGCCTCGATCCACGGGTACCCCGTCGGGATCCTCGGCAACAACGGGGTGATCCACCCGCAGGCCGCCGAGAAGGCCGCGCAGTTCATCCAGCTGTGCAACCAGGTCGACGTCCCCCTGGTGTTCCTCCAGAACATCACGGGCTACATGGTGGGCCGCGAGGCCGAGGCGGCGGGCATCATCAAGAAGGGCTCCCAGATGCTCAACGCCGTGGCCAACTCCACGGTCCCCCACCTGACCGTGATCATCGGCGCGTCCTACGGCGCGGGCACCTACGGGATGTCGGGGCGAGCCTTCGGGAACCGCTTCACGTTCCTGTGGCCGACCGCCAAGATCGCCGTGATGGGTCCGCGCCAGATCGCCGGGGTGATGAGCCAGGTGCGCCGCGCCCGCGCGGCGCGGCGCGGCGAGCCCTTCGACGAGGCTGAGGACGCGCGCATCGTGGCCCAGGTGGAGGCCGCCCAGGAGGAGGGCTCCCTAGCCCTGGCCGCCACCGGGGCCATCAGCGACGACGGCATCATCGACCCGCGCGACACCCGCACCGTGCTCGGCCTGTGCCTCTCGGTGGTGCGCTCGCGGCCCATCGAGGGGTCCTCGACCTACGGGGTGTTCCGGCTGTGAGCGTGACCCGGGTCCTCGTGGCCAATCGCGGGGAGATCGCCCGGCGCGTCCTGCGCACCGTGCGACGACTCGGCCTGACCGGCATCGCCGTCTACGTGGACGCGGACGCCGGCGCTCCCTACGTGCGCGACGCCGACCTGGCGCTGCGCCTGGGCTCCACCTACCTCGACGGAGCGGCCATCGTGGAGGCCGCCGTGCGCGCGGGCGCCGACGCCGTGCACCCGGGCTACGGCTTCCTGTCCGAGAGCGCCGCCTTCGCGCGCCAGGTCACGGCGGCCGGACTGACCTGGATCGGGCCGCCCGCCGAGGCCATCGAGGCCGTGGGCGACAAGGTCCGCGCCAAGGAGCTGGCCCACCAGCTCGGCGTGCCCGTGCTGCCCTGGAGCGACGACCCCGACCAGGCCGACGCCGTCGGCTACCCCCTGCTCGTCAAGGCGGCCGCGGGAGGCGGCGGCAAGGGCATGCGCGTCGTCGAGCGCGCCGAGGACCTCGCCGCGGCCCTGGCCGTGGCCCAGCGCGAGGCGACCGCCGCCTTCGGGGACGGCCACGTCTTCTTGGAGCGGCACCTGTCCGCGCCGCACCACGTCGAGGTGCAGATCCTGGTCGACCACCACGGCACGGTGCGCATCCTCGGCGAGCGCGAGTGCTCCATCCAGCGCCGCCACCAGAAGCTCATCGAGGAGACGCCGTCACCCTCCGTCAGCCCCGAGGTCCGCGCGGCGCTCGGGGCGGCCGCCGAGCGCCTGGCCTCGGCGATCGGCTACCGCTCGGCGGGAACCATCGAGTTCCTCCTCGACGCGGCGAGCGGCGAGTTCTACTTCCTCGAGGTCAACACGCGCCTGCAGGTCGAGCACCCGGTCACCGAGGAGGTCACCGGCTACGACCTGGTGGCCGCCCAGCTGGCGGTGGCCGCGGAGCGCGACGTCGAGGTGCCCGCGCGCGCACCGGGCGGCTGGGCCATCGAGGCGCGGCTGTGCGCCGAAGACCCGACGGCCGGGTTCCTGCCCGCGACCGGACAGCTCGAGGCGTTCGCCCCGGCCGCCACGCCGCCGGTGCGCTGGGAGTCAGGCGTCGAGGCCGGATCGCACGTCTCGGTGGCCTTCGACTCGCTGCTGGCCAAGGTGATCGCCCACGCGCCCACGCGCGAGGCGGCCACCACGGCCCTGGCCCGGGCCCTCGAGCGCTTGCACCTGGGCGGGGTCGTCACGAATCGCGACTTCCTGGTCAACACGCTGCGCTCGGCGGCCTTCGCCGCGGGCGACACCACCACCGACTTCATCGAGCGCCACGACCCCCCGCGGGCGCTGATCGTCTCGGACGAGGAGGTCGCGCGCGCTGCCGTGGCGGCGGCACTGTGGCGCGCCGAGCGCCACCGCCGCGAGGCGCCCGTGCTGGGCGGCCTGCCGAGCGGCTGGCGCAACGCCCGCCTGCCCGACCAGCGCGTGGAGTTCAGCGCCGGGGGCCAGACCCTGACGGTCGCCTACCACTACGAGCGCGACGGCTCGGTGCGCACGAGCGCGGGACCGGCGCGGGTCCACGCGTGGTGGCCCGAGGGCATCGACCTCGAGGTGGGCGGCGTGCGCGCGGCGGTGCCGGTGACCGTGGCGCAAGCACGCTTCCACGTCCAGGTGCCCGGAGGCACCCTGACCCTGGTCGAGGTTCCGGTCTTCGCCACCGACGACGGGGCGACCCTGACCCACGCCGGGTCCCTCGACGCCCCCATGCCTGGCGTGGTCCACGAGGTGCGCGTCGAAGCCGGCACGCGCGTGGAGGCCGGCACGATCCTGGTCGTCTTGGAGGCCATGAAGATGGAGCACCCGGTGACGGCGCCTTACGCGGGCGTGGTCACCGAGGTCGTGGTGCGCCCCGGCGACCAGGTGTCCACCGGGGCCGTGCTGCTCGACCTCGAGCCCGAGGCGACCGACGACGAGGCGTGAGTGGCCGCGCCGATCCGCATCGCCAACTGCTCGGGCTTCTACGGCGATCGGCTGAGCGCGGCGCGCGAGATGGTCGAGGACGGGCCCATCGACGTCCTCACCGGTGACTGGCTGGCCGAGCTGACCATGCTCATCTTGGCCCGCCGGCGGGCCAAGGCTCCCGGCCACGGCTACGCCGGGACCTTCCTTCCCCAGATGGAGCAGGTCCTCGGCACGTGCCTGGACCGGGGCATCCGCGTCGTCACCAACGCCGGGGGCCTCGATCCCGACCACCTGGCCGACGACCTGGCCACGCTGGCCGACCGGCTCGGCCTGGCACCGCGCATCGCCTACGTCAGCGGGGACGACCTGGTGGACCGGCTCGACGCGCTCGCGGCCGCCGGCACGCCGGTGCGCGACGCGCACGACGGCACGCCCCTCGCGCGCGCGGGGATCCTGACGGCGAACGCGTACCTGGGCGCCTTCGGGATCGTCGAGGCGCTCGCGCGCGGCGCCGACGTCGTGGTGACCGGGCGCGTCACCGACGCCGCGCTGACCTGCGGGCCCGCGGCCTGGCACCACGGCTGGGCCCCCGACGACTACGACGCCCTGGCCGGCGCAGTCGTGGCCGGCCACATCCTCGAGTGCGGCGCCCAGGCGACCGGCGGCAACTACTCCTTCTTCGGCGAGGTGCCCGGGCTCGAGCACGTGGGCTTCCCCTGGGCCGAGGTCGCCGAGGACGGCTCCAGCGTGATCGGCAAGCACGACGGCACCGGTGGCGAGGTGTCGGTGGGCACCGTGACCTCCCAGCTGCTCTACGAGATCGACAGCCCGCGCTACCTGGGGCCCGACGTGGTGGCCCGCTTCGACACCGTCGAGCTGCGCCAGATGGGACGGGACCGGGTCCAGGTCACCGGCGTGCGCGGCGAGGCGCCGCCGGCCACCCTGAAGGTGGCCTGTACCGAGCTCGGGGGCTATCGCCAGGACCTCGAGGTCGCCCTCACGGGCCTGGACGTCGAGGCCAAGGCGACCCTCGTCGAGTCGGCGTTCTGGCACGCCTCCCCGTACGGGCCCCGGGAGTTCGACCGGGTCACGACGCACCTGGCCCGCACCGAGAAGGCCGACCCGCAGACCAACGAGGAGGCCGTGGCGCTCTGGCGCATCACGCTGCGCGACGCCGACGAGGCCAAGGTGGGTCGCGCCCTGGCCGACGCCGCGATCGGCCTGGCCCTGGCGACGATCCCGGGATTCTTCTTCCCCGGACGCGCCCCCGGGGCGGCCGAGCCCGTCGGCATCTACCGGCCGGCCCTGGTGTCCGCGGACCTGGTCCCCCAGATCGTCACGGTGCTCGGGGGCGAGCGCACCGTCGTCGCTCCCCGCGCCCTCGTGGCGCCCGCGGCGGCACCCGCGCCCGAGGACGCCCCCGCGGGGCCCGTCGCGGACGAGCCGTGCGTGCGCGTGCCCTTGGGTCGGGTCGTGGGTGCGCGCTCGGGCGACAAGGGTGGCGACGCCAACCTCGGCGTGTTCGCCCGCTCCCCGGAGGCTTGGGCCTGGCTCGACGGATTCCTCACCGTCGAGCGGCTCGCGCGTCTCTTGCCCGAGGTGGCGCGCCACCGCGTCGCGCGCTACCGCCTGGCCAACCTGCGCGCGCTGAACTTCGTGATCGAGGGCCTGCTCGAAGAGGGCGTCTCGTCCTCGAGCCGGCAGGACCGGCAGGCCAAGGGCCTCAGCGAGTGGCTGCGCAGCCGCGTCGTCGACGTCCCGGCACGCCTGCTGGCATGATGGCCCCCGTGGACGAGTGGGAGCAGTTGCGCGCCGACCTGACCGGCGAGCAAGACGCCGTGGCGGCCCTGGTCGCCGATCTCGCGGCCGCTGACTGGAGCCGGGCCACGCCGGCCGCCGGCTGGGACGTGCACGACCAGATCGCCCACCTGGCCTACTTCGACGCCGCCGCCGCCCAGGCCCTCGACGACGAGTCGGCCTTCGTCGCCCAGCGCGACGCCCTGGTGCGGGCCCTCGCATCCGCCGACCTCGATGCGGCCACCCTGCAGCGTGGCGAGGACCCGGCGCGCCTGCTGGAGCGCTGGACCGCGGCCCGCCAGGCGCTGGCCGCGGGGCTGACACACGCCGAGCCGCGGCGTCGCGTTCCCTGGTACGGGCCCTCGATGTCCGCCCGGTCCTTCGCGCGCGCCCGCCTCATGGAGACCTGGGCCCACGGCCACGACGTCGGTGCCGCCCTCGCGCGACCGCTCGTGCCGACCGATCGCCTGATCCACGTCGCGCGCCTGGGCCTGGCGACGCGGGAGTGGTCCTACCGCGTGCGCGGCGAGACGCCGCCGCCCGGCCAGGTGGGACTGCGCCTGCGCGCGCCCTCGGGCGCGACCTGGACGCTCGGGCCTGAGGGCGCCGACGACTGGGTCGAGGGGGCCGGCGAGGACTTCTGCCTCGTCGTGACCCAGCGCCGCCACGTCGACGACACGGCGCTGCGCGCCGGCGAGCTCGCGCACCACTGGCTCACCCGGGCCCAGGCCTTCGCCGGCGGCCCGACCACGCCTCCCGCGCCGGGACAGGGCTCGTGAGCCACGTCGAGACCTCGCGCGCGGGCCCGGTGCTCACCATCACGCTGGCCGACGCCGAGCACCGCAACGTGCTGAGCGCCCCGATGCTCGAGGAGCTCCACGGCGCGCTCGACGCCGCCGAGGCGTCCCCCGACATCCGGGTCGTCGTCCTCACCAATGCCGGCCACGTCTTTTGCGCCGGCGCCGACCTGGCCACGGCCGCCGCCCCCGGAGGGGCGCCCCGCGACCTCACCGCCGTGCTGCGCCGCCTCCAGGACCTCGCCCAGCCGGTCGTCGGTCGCATCGCCGGCCACTGCGTGGCCGGCGGCGTGGGCCTCGCGGCCGCCTGCGATATCGCGGTCGCCACCTCGGGCGCGACCTTCGGGTTCACCGAGGTGCGCCTCGGCCTGGTGCCCGCCATGATCGCGGTCGTGTGCCTGCCCAAGATGCGCCCGGCCGACGCCCGGGCGGCCATGCTGCGCGGCGGGCGCTTCGACGCGGCCGAGGCGGCGCGCGTCGGGCTGATCACCGCGACGGCCGAGCCCGAGGCGCTCGACGCCGCGATCGCCGCGATCGTGGCGGACCTGCTCGCCGGCGAGCCCGGCGCCCTGGCGATCACCAAGCGGCTGGTGCGCGAGCTGCCCGCGCTGGACCGCGAGACGGCCTTCGCGAAGGCCGCCGAGATCTCGGCGGCGCGCTTCGCCAGCGACGCCGCGCGCGAGGGGATCGCCGCCTACCGCGAGAAGCGGCCGGCCGCCTGGGTCCCGCCCCCGAGCGCCTGATCAGTCGGCGCCCGGACCGAGCAGCTCGGCCAGGCGCGCGGCCGGAATCGCCCCGGCCCGCCGCACCCGCCAGCGCGGGCCGGTGAGGTCGACGACCGTCGAGACCGTCCCGTCGCGCGTCCCGGCGTCGACCACGCCGGCCAGTCCGTCGGACAGGGCGGCACGCACGGCGGCCGCGGTGGTGGCCGGCGGGGCGCCGTGGGCGTTGGCACTGGTCAGGGCCAGGGGGCCGACGGCGCGAGCGGCCGCGCGGACCGTCTCGTCGTCGGGGACCCGCAGGCCGACCGACGCGTCCCCGCCCACCAGGGCGGCCAGGGCCGGTGCCGCCGGCACGACGATGGTCAGCGCCCCGGGCCAGCAGGCCGCGGCCAGCGTCGCGGCCTGCGGCGACCAGGTGACCGCCAGGGTCGCCACCTGATCGGTGTCGCCGAGCACGACGGGCAGGGCGACGGTCGTGGGGCGGCCCTTCAGGGCGAACAGGCGGGCGACCGCCGCGGGGTGGGCCAGTGCGGCACCCACGCCGTAGACGGTGTCAGTCGGCAGGGCCACGGCCTCGCCCGCCGCCAGGGCGGCGATGGCCTCGGGGAGCGTCAGGTCCCTCACGGCCGGTGGGCCACCAGGATCCGGGGCTTGCCCGCCAGGTCGTCGTGGTCCACCAGGTCGCGCAGGCCGACGCCGTAGGCGACGCGGCGCAGCGCCTCGCGGTGGTTGTCGCCGTGCTCGACGACGAGCGCCCCGCCGGCGCTGAGCCAGTGCGGCGCGCCCTCGACCACGCGCACCAGGTCGGCCAGCCCGGGCACCCCGCGGGCGTCGGCGGCGACCAGGGCACCGCGCGGCTCGTGGGCGATGACCGGGTCGAGGGTGCCGTACTCGGCCGCCCCCACGTAGGGCGGGTTGGCGACGATCAGGTCGATGCGTCCGGCGAGCGACGCGTCGAGCGCCTCGTACCACGAGCCCTCCAGGAACGAGACCGTGGTCAGGGCGTGCTTGCGCGCGTTGCGCCGCGCGACGGCCAGGGCCCCAGGAGACACGTCGACGGCGACCAGGGTGGCCAGCACCCCGCGCGCGGCCAGCTCGGCCAGGAGGGACAGGCCGATCGCCCCGCTCCCGCAGCCCAGGTCGAGCAGCGTCGGGGCGGCGACCTGGCGCGCGGCCAGGACGTCGAGGGCCACGCCCACCAGCTCCTCGGTCTCGGGGCGCGGGATCAGGACGCGGCTGTCGAGGTCTAAGTCGAGCCCGCGGAAGGGCCAGTGGCCCACGATGTACTGGAGGGGCTCGCCGCTGCGGCGGCGCGCGACCGCGGCGGCCAGGCGAGCCGGGTCACTGCCGAACTCCTCGAGCAGCCATCGCGCCTCCCGGCGCTCGAGGCCCGCCACCAGCTCGGCCGCGGTGGGCTCAGCGGTCACTGCCGGCCAGCTGGCGCGCCCGCTTGGCGGCCATCAGCGCGTCGACGAACTGATCGAGGTCGCCGTTCAGCACGGCGTCGAGCGTGTAGGAGGTCAGGTTGATCCGGTGGTCGGTGACCCGGTTCTCCTTGAAGTTGTAGGTGCGGATCTTCTCGGAGCGTCCGCCGCCACCCAGCTGGGCGCGCTTGAGGTCGCCGATCTCGCTGGCCTGGGCCTCCTGGGCGGCCCGCAGCAGGCGGGAGCGCAGCACCACCAGCGCCTTGGCGCGATTCTGGATCTGGCTCTTCTCGTCCTGCATCGACACGACGATGCCGGTGGGCAGGTGGGTGACGCGCACGGCCGAGTCGGTGGTGTTGACGCTCTGGCCACCGGGTCCCGAGGAGCGGTAGACGTCGATCTTCAAGTCGGCCGGGTCGATGTCCACGTCGACCTCGTCGGCCTCGGGCAGCACTGAGACCGTGGCCGAGGAGGTGTGGACGCGGCCCTTGGCCTCGGTGACGGGCACGCGCTGGACGCGGTGGACGCCGGCCTCGTGCTCCATGCGCACCCAGGCGTCCTCGCCGCGCAGGAGGTAGGTCGCCTCGTCGAGGCCGCCCTGGTCCGAGGGACGCTCCTCGACGACCTCGAGCTGCCAGCCGCGCAGCGCCGCGTAGCGGCGGTACATCTGGGCCAGGTCGCCCGCGAAGAGGTTGGCCTCCTCGCCGCCCTCGGCCCCGCGGATCTCGACGATGACGTTGCGGCCCTCGTTAGGGTCCCGTGGCAGCAGCAGCTCCTCGATGCGGGTCTCGAGCTCGGCGGCGCGCTCCTCGGCGGTGCGCACCTCGGCTCGCCACTGCTCGCGCTCGTCGCCCTCACTCGCACCCATCAGGTCGCGCGCCGTGGACGCATCGGCTCGCGCGGCGCGCAGGGCGACCCAGGACTCGTTGAGGGCGGCCAGGTCCTTGTGACGCCGCGACAGGTCGCGCAGGCGCGTGCGGTCGCTGGCGACGTCGGGGGCCGCCAGGGCCGTCTCGACGAGGTGCAGCTCCGCCTCGAGGGCGTCGAGGGTCTCGTCCAGCGACGCCACGGCGGCTCGCGCCTCCTAGGCGCGCGGCGTGCGCGCCTTCGCGGACCGCTGAGCGTAGCGACGCTGGAAGCGCTCGACGCGTCCCCCGGTGTCCACCAGCTTCTGCTTGCCGGTGAAGAAGGGGTGGCACTGGTTGCACAGCTCGACGTGGAGCTCGGTCTTGGTCGAGTGGGTGACGAAGGTGTTGCCGCAGCTGCACGTCACCGTGCACTCGACGTAACGGGGGTGGAGGTCAGTCTTCATAGGGCTCCTTCGCGCGGGTAGGAAGTCTACCGGATGCTCAGTTGTTAAGTGTCGGGCCGCGCCCGATCTCGGCCAGGAACTCGTCGTTGGAGCGGGTGGACTTGAGCTTGTCGATGAGCAGCTCGAGGCCGGCCGCCTCGCGGCCCTCGCTGGCCAGGCCGTTCAGGACTCGGCGCAACTTCCAGACCTGGGCCAGGGCGTCGCGGTCGAAGAGCAGCTCCTCGCGCCGGGTCGAGGACCCGTTGACGTCGATGGCCGGGTAGAGCCGGCGCTCGGCCAGTCGCCGGTCCAACTTCAGCTCCATGTTGCCGGTCCCCTTGAACTCCTCGAAGATGACCTCGTCCATCTTGGATCCGGTCTCGACCAGGGCCGTGGCCAGGATCGTCAGGGATCCGCCCTCCTCGATGTTGCGCGCCGCCCCGAAGAACTTCTTGGGTGGATACAGCGCTCCCGAGTCCACGCCACCTGACATGATGCGGCCGGTGGCCGGCGCGGCCAGGTTGTAGGCGCGAGCCAGACGGGTGATCCCGTCGAGCATGATCACCACGTCACGGCGCTGCTCGACCAGGCGCTTGGCCCGCTCGATCGCCAGCTCGGCCACGTGGGTGTGCTCGTCGGCCGGACGGTCGAAGGTCGAGGAGATGACCTCGCCGCGCACGCTGCGCCGCATGTCGGTGACCTCCTCGGGCCGCTCGTCGACCAGCAGCACCATGAGGTGCACCTCGGGGTTGTTGGCCTCGATGGCGTGGGCGATCTGCTTCATGACGGTGGTCTTGCCCGCCTTGGGCGGCGACACGATCAGCCCGCGCTGGCCCTTCCCGATCGGGGCGATCAGGTCGATGATCCGTGTCGTCAGGTCACCCTTGGGGTCCGCGTTCTCGAGACGGAGCTTCTCGTCGGGGAACAGCGGGGTCAGGTCCTCGAAGCGCGGGCGGGCCTTGGCCAGCTCGGGGTCCAGGCCCGCGACGGTGTCCACGCGCAACAGCGCCGGGTACTTCTCGTTGGAGGCCGCGGGCCGGTAGCCGCCCGTCACCACGTCGCCCTTGCGCAGGCCGTAGCGGCGGACCTGGTTGATCGAGACGTAGACGTCCTGGGGCGACGCGTGGAAGCCCCGGGTGCGCACGAAGCCGTAGCCGTCGTCGCGCAGGTCGAGGATGCCCTCGACGTCGAGCAGCTCGCCCTGGTAGGGCTGGTCGGCCCCCGGCATGGCTTCGGAGGGGAAGCGCTCGCGGTTGCCGCGGCTGCGGCGGTTGCGGCGGTTGCGCGGTCCGCCGTCGGCGAACTCGCGTGTGCGCTCCCCGCGCGGCGCGCGGGTCGGCGCCTCGGTGGTGGCGACCGTGGCTCCTGTGTCGGCCGGTGCGGCGCTGGACTCGCGGGACGGCTCCGACGCTGACTGCGGCGCCGGCGAGGGGGCCGGCGTCCGCGCTGCAGCCGGCGCGGCCGGGGCGGCCGCCGTCGGCGCGGCCGGGGCCGGGGTCGGCACCGCCGGTGCGAACTCGCCGATCAGGTCGTCGAAGTCCTCGCTGGGCGGCATCGCGACCGTCCGGCGCGAGCGCACCGTGCGGGAGATCGGCATCGCCTCCCCCATGATGGCGTCGATCAGTGTCGTCTTGGTCGCGCGCGCGCCGACGTCGACTCCCTTCACCTTGGCGATGACCAGCAGGTCGTCGCGGGACTTCGACTCCAGGTCCGAGCGTTCGGGCGATGGCGTGATGGCCATTGAGGGTCCTTTCTCGTCCCCGACCGTGCGAGGAAGAAAAGTATGCGAGGGCTACCCGGGCACGCGTGCGTCGGCACGTCGGCCGTTCGCGGATAACGAGGTCAGTCTAGCCGCACGACAGCGCCGACGTGCTCATCGCAAGGCGGCCAGCAGCGCATCGATCTTGGCGTCCACGACTGGGGGCTCTTCCCCGGTGCCCAGTGCGGTATCGGGATCCTTGAGCCCGTTGCCGGTGAGCACGCAGACGACCCGGGAACCCGCGGGCACGCCGTACTTGAGGATGCCCGCGACCGAGGCGGCCGAGGCCGGCTCGCAGAACACCGACTCGTGACGCGCGACGAAGTGGTAGGCGTCGAGGATCTCCTCGTCGCTCACGGCGCGGATGTCGCCCAGGGACTCGTGGACCACCTCCAAGGCGGGGACCCAGCTGGCCGGGTTGCCGATCCGGATGGCGGTGGCGATGGTCTCGGGATGAGCGACGGGGTGGCCCAGCACGATGGGGGCGGCGCCCGCTGCCTGGAAGCCCCACATCCGCGGCAGGGTCGCCGCCCGGCCCCGCTCGTGGTACTGAACGAAGCCGCGCCAGTACGCGGTGATGTTGCCCGCGTTGCCGACGGGGATCGCCAGGATGTCGGGCGCGTCGCCCAGGGCGTCGACGAGCTCGAAGGCTCCGGTCTTCTGCCCCTCGATGCGCTCGGGGTTGATCGAGTTGACGATGGTGATGGGCAGATGCTGGGTCAGCTCACGCGCCAGGTCCAGCGCCTGGTCGAAGTTGCCCCGGATCTGGAAGATGCGCGCGCCGTAGACGATGGCCTGGGCCAGCTTGCCCATCGCGATCTTGCCCTCGGGCACCAGGACGACGCACTCCATGCCGGCCTTGGCCGCGTAGGCGGCAGCCGACGCCGAGGTGTTGCCCGTGGACCCGCACACCACCGTCGTGGCGCCTTGCGCCTTGGCCTTGGTGATGGCCATGGTCATGCCGCGATCCTTGAACGATCCCGACGGGTTCAGGCCCTCGAACTTCAGCCAGACCTCGGCGCCCACGCGCTCCGAGAGGCGCTCGGCGAGCAGCAGCGGCGTATTGCCCTCCTGCAGCGTCACGACGTCGCTGACCCCCTCGAGGTTCAAGAACGACCCGTACTCGTGGAGCAGCCCGCGCCACGCCTCCATCACGCACCTCCATCGATGACTCGCAGCCGCGCCCCGATCGAGTCGACGGCCTCCAATGTCGCCAGCTCGGCCACGGTCGCGGCCATGTCCGCCTCGCGCGCGTGGTGCGTCACGAACGACAGACGGGCCTCCTCGCCCACCCCCGACTGCTCCATGGACTGGATCGAGACGTGGTGGCGCGCGAAGGTGCCCGCCACCGCGGCCAGGACGCCGGGCTGGTCCACGACGTCGAGGCTCACGTAGTACACGCTGGACAGCTCGCCCGCGGGCACGCGCTCGAGCGTGTCGTCGACCAGGAAGGGCACGTCGTGGCGCTGGGCCACGCGGTTGCGGGCGGCGTCGAGGATGTCGCCGAGCACCGCCGTGGCCGTCGGCCCGCCACCGGCCCCCGGGCCCAGCCACATCAGGGGCCCGGCCACGGTGCCCTCGACGAAGACGGCGTTCATGGCCCCGTGGACCGCGGCCAGCGGATGGTCCACGGGGACCAGCGCCGGGTAGACGCTGCGGGACAGCCCGTGCTCGCCGTGGCGCTGGGCCACCGCGAGCAGCTTGATCACGTACCCGGCCTTGCGCGCGAAGTCCACGTCGAAGGCGCGCACCGACGAGATCCCCTCGCGCGAGATCGTCTCGTCGCGCAGCTCGGTCCCGAAGGCCAGCGAGGCCAGGATCAGGACCTTGGCCGCGGCGTCGAAGCCCTCCACGTCCGCACGCGGATCGGCCTCGGCGAAGCCACGCTCCTGGGCCTCGGCCAGGGCGGCGTCGTAGTCGAGCCCGCCGTCGGTCATCTTCGAGAGAATGAAGTTGGTCGTGCCGTTGACGATCCCGATCACGCGCTCGATCCGCTCGCCGGCCAGCGACGTGCGCAATGCGCGCAGGATCGGCACGGCGCCGCCGACGGCCGCCTCGTAGAAGAGGTCGGCCCCGTGGGCGTGCGCCAGTCGCGCCAGCTCGGTACCGCGCTGGGCCATCAGGGCCTTGTTGGCCGTGACCACTGACACCCCGCGGCGCAGGGCCGCCTCGATGAGATCGCCCGCGGGCGCGAGGCCGCCCGCGACCTCGACCAGGACGTCGATGTCGCCGTGCTGGGCCAGCGCGGCGGCGTCCCCGGTCACCAGCGCCGCCGGGACCCCCGGGCGGGGCTTGGTCGGGTCGTTGACCGCCACGGCCACCACCTCGAGCGACGCCGTCGCCGCGTCCTCCAGAGCCACCCGGCGCGTCGGGTCGAGGAGCAGCGCCACCAGGGCCGCGCCCACGTTGCCCGCCCCGATCACGCCGACGCGCACCGTGGGGATCGCCATCAATCCAGGCTAACCCAGGCCCGCAGCCGCGTCGGGCGGCGCCGTGGGGTCGACCTCGAGTGCCGCCAGGTCGTCGAAGGTCTCGCGTCGCAGGACGAGGCGCGCCCGCCCGTCGGCCACGAAGACCACCGGCGGGCGGCCCACCCGGTTGTAGGTCGAGGCCATCGCATAGCCGTAGGCGCCGGTCACCGGCGTGGCCACGAGGTCGCCCACACCGGTGCCCTCGGGCAGCCAGCCCTCCTCGACCAGGACGTCGCCGCTCTCGCAGTGCTTGCCGACGACCCGCACCGCTTGGGGGCGCGCCTCGGCGGGACGGCCCACGTCGAAGACCTCGTAGCCCGATCCGTAGAGCACGGGTCGCGGGTTGTCGCTCATGCCCCCGTCGACGGCCAGGTAGCGGCGCTGGGGCACGTCCTTCACGGTCCCCACGCGGTACAGCGTGATCGCCGCCTGGGCCACGATCGCCCGGCCCGGCTCGGCCGTCAGCCGGATGGCGGACGGGACCCCGCAGGACTGGGCGGCCGCGCGCACGGCGGCGGCCCAGGTGGTCAGCGACGGCGCGCTCTCCCCCTCGACGTAGGGCACGCCGAGCCCGCCGCCCACGCTGATCTCCTCGACCGGCCACTCGCCGGCGAACGCCGCCACCACGGCGAAGGCCTCGCGGTAGCCGTCGAGCTCGAAGATCTGCGATCCGATATGGCTGTGGAGACCCCGCAGCCGGATCCCCCGCATCTGGCGCAGGCGAGTCACGGCCTCGCGGGCCGCGCCCGTGGCGATGGAGAACCCGAACTTGGAGTCCTCCTGCCCGGTGCGCACGAACTCGTGGGTGTGCGCCTCGACCCCCGGCGTGACGCGCACGAGCACGTCGAGCACCCGGTGGGATCCGACCAGGGTACCGAGCCGGTCGATCTCGTCGTGGCTGTCCACGACCACGCGGTGCACCCCCTCGTCGACCGCGCGCTCGAGCTCGGCTGACGACTTGTTGTTGCCGTGCAGCACCAGGCGGCTGGCCGGTACGCCGGCCCGGCGGGCGACGTCGTACTCGCCTCCCGTCGCCACGTCCAGCCACAGCCCCTCCTCGCGCGCCAGGCGGGCCATCGCCCCGCACAGGAAGGCCTTCGAGGCATACGCCGTTCCCTCGTCGAACGCGTCGGCCGCCTCGCGGCAGCGGGCGCGCAGCGTCGCCTCGTCGTAGACGAACAGCGGCGTGCCGAAGCGCTCGGCCAGCTCGCCCAGGGACACCCCGCCCAGCGTGACGTCGGACTCGCCGACCTGCGCGGAGTCCGGCAACAGCGCTGGCGGCAGGGGTCCGGCCATCCCCGAACACTAGTGACCGCACCCCCGATGCTCCGGTAGGCTGACGGGCGTTGCCCCCGTAGCTCAGGGGATAGAGCATTGGCCTCCGGAGCCATGTGCGCAGGTTCGAATCCTGCCGGGGGCACGTTTTGTGGCTCATCGGAATCTGACGGGGTGTCCCTCATCGAACCACGATCGAGCCGAGAACTCGCCAGTTGGGCTTGCCGGCGTAGAGGAGAGCTCGGATTCGGTAGTTCTCGAAGTTGCGGAACCCGAAGCCGACACGCTTGATGCGCTTGATGAGGTTGTTAAGTGACTCGGTGGGCCCGTTGGTGAGTCGGGCCAGGTGGAAGTTGCACATTTTCGCGAACCAGGTCCGAATCGTCCTGCCGAGCCGACGGATCTCGGGCGGCATGGATCGCGCCAAGCACTTGTCGCGCAGGTCGGCGAGAAGAGCCTCAGCGAGTGCCGGGTCGCTCTCGCGGTAGAAGTCGCGGAGACGCTCTTTCACCCGGTAGGCGACAGCGACCTCAGCCGTGGGGTCACCGAGGCTCAGCAGCACCCCCAGCCGCTCGGCCGCCTCGGGAGTGAGGCTCTCCTCGGCGCGCGTGAGCAGTCGGCGCACCTGGAAGAGCGGGTCGTCGCGGCGCCCGCGGTGGCCCAGCTGCTCGATCTGGACCCGGCGGCGGATCGCGTCAAGGGCCCGGTTGGCGAGCGCGACCGCGTGGAACGGGTCGACGACCTGGGCGGCTCGCGGCAGCATCGCCGAGTAGACAGCGGCGTAGGTGGCGGACATGTCTAAGGCTCCGTAGGTGATGCGTGAACGCCAGTCGAGCCCCTGATCAGCCATCCACTGGGCGACGTCGACGAAGTGTCGGCTCGCCAGAATGTCGATGATCTGGTGGTTCGTCACGTCACAGACTGTGGTGGCGTAGCTGGTGTGCTGGTCGGCCAGGCGCACGAAGTTCGTCTCGTCCAGGCCGATGGCCGTGGTCTTGGTGAGGCGCTTCTTGTCGGCGGCGAGGAGAGCCCCGCCATAGGTGAGCACGGCGTCGTTGATCGTATGCCACTCACAGCCCAGCTCGGCGGCGACCTCCTTGACTGAGCGGCCGGTGCCCACCTGCTCGGTCGCCCACTTGGCCGCCCGGGTCGTCAGCAGGCAGCTCACGGCCGCGATCCGGTGGTCGCGCAGCACCCAGGTCGTCATCGCGCACGCCGGATCCACGCAGCGCATCCGGTGCTTGCGCCACGTCAGGCGCATGGGAGAGCCGAACACGGGCAGGTCGATGTAGGTCACGACCGGCCGGTCCTTGACCCGGGCCGCTCCCGCGCAGCGCGGACAGCGGACCTCGTCGAGAGTCTGCTCGATCACGAGGCGGGTGTCCGGCCCACGACGCTCGTAGGCGAGCACACGGACGTCCTTCAGGCCCACCAGGGCCCGGACGATCTCAGTAGGGTCGGTGATGACGAAGGTGCTTCGGGACTGTTGGATCACACCTCAAGCCTGAGGCACCTTCGTCGTCTCCGCGGGGACCCCGAAATAGCGGTCACCCCACTGAAATCCGATGACCCCGTTTTGTGATGTGTCACGACATCGTGGACATCCGAACCTGCGCCGAGTCTGGCACACCGCGATCGATGGGGTGGTAGTCCCGCTCCAGGTCGAGGGTGACGGTGCCCACGAGCTCCCCGTCGTGGTTGACGATCACCACGTGCTGGTCGATGATGTAGAGGTAGACGCGCTCGCCCCGGTAGCGCCAGCCAACGTTGAGGTGGCGCAGCCGGCCGAGGTAGCGCAAAGAGACGTGTCCGCGCGTCGACGATGTCAGTGCGCAAGTGATAGTGGGGCTTGTGGATGAGCGTGTGGGGCCCGAGTCTCTCGCGACTCTCGTAGGCGACGACGGGGGTGCGCCGCTCGCCCCGGCCCGGCGCACCCGTCCCACGATCTCTCACACGAACCTCTGGGCGCCGCGCTGAGTGTTGGCCGAACCCTTGCGAAAGCGCACGTGCAGGACCTCACCGGTCTTGGCCCGTGTCGCCAGCACCGGGTGATAGCCCAGCACCTTGGTATATCCGCATTCAAGTGCGGCATTCCCATTGTGGACTCTCCTCGGTCAGATCAAGTTTCCCCAACTCACCGAGATGTTGCGATCACCGGTTGAAACTGCCCCTGAGGTAACGGGACCGGGCCGCACGAGGGTGCGGCACGCAGCATCGACCCGTACCACCACTGCGACAGGGGCGAGACGACCGCGCCCTACCAGGTCGCGACCGCGGTATCCGTCGCAGACCCAACTCCTGGCCCGGCAGTCGTCCAACCTCTCGCCGGCCCCGCGGCCAACCGTCGCGTTCGGCGAAGTCGACCGTACACTGGGTGCACTCCGTCACGAAGGGCCAGCACGATAGTGAGCATTTCCGCCGGTCCCGAACCGGCTGTGGCAGGGGGCTTCGCCGGTGCACTGACCCGGGCAGTCACCGCCCGACTCGATCCCGAGACCTTGCGAGAGGCCCGCCGCCGGCTGCACGTCAAGGCCGTCGTCATCGCCCTGTGGTACGCGGCGAGCTTCACCGGCGTCATCCTGGCCTCGGGCTGGCTCGAGAGTGCGACGGCCGCCACGTCGCTCGCGCTGGCCTTCGCCGCAGTCGGCTTCAACATCCAGCACGACGCCAACCACAACGCCTTCTTCAACGCACCCACGAAGCGTCTGTCACGCGCGAATCGCATCGTCGGCTGGAGCATGTTCGCGGTGGGGGCGGATGCCAATCGCTGGCTGTATCGTCACAACACCTTGCACCACGGGTCGCCCAACGTCGCCGGCATCGACGCGGACATCAACCTGGGACCGCTTGCCCGCCTCGCGCCGTTCCAGCGCCGCTACTTCTGGCATCGCTACCAGCACCTCTACCTCTGGCCGCTCTACTGCTTCACCGTGCTGGAGATCATGTTCAATGACCTCGCCACGCTGGTCGGCGCCTCGCGCCACGTCCGTAAGTCGAGATCACGGCTGTCGGATGCGACAGTCGCCGTGCTCACCAAGGTGGGGTTCATCGCCGTGATGCTGGGTTTGCCATCATTGAACCATCCGTTCTGGACCGTGGCCGTCGGTGCGCTCGCGGTGATCTTCGCCGTGGGTTTTCTCCTCGGCGTCGTCTTTCAGTCGGCCCACGTGGTCGAGGGCGCCGAATTCGCCGAGGCGGGTTCGCGCCCGCCCTACCAGTGGCACGAGTGGCAGGTTCGCTCGAGCCTCGACTTCTCACACGGATCCGGTCCCCTGAGCCGACTCTTTCGCTGGTACGCGGGGGGGCTCGATCACCAGACCGAGCACCACCTCTTCCCGCGCGTGCCCCACACGGCCTATCCCCTCATCGCCCCCGTCGTCACCGCCGTGTGCCACGACTACGGAATCCCTCGGCGCGTCCAGCCGTCGTTTCACGCGGCCGTGGCCTCGCACTTCCGCCACCTCCGCGCCATGGGTCGTGCCCCGCGGCCCGTTCTCGCACACAACGTCACGATCACCCGTTAGCAAGCCACGGCGCTCGACCAGACAGGTCGGTCGCTAACGACGCGGCCGACGTCACATTGAGGTAGCGGCTCGCGCCCGACGCTACGGTGACCTCCCCCGTGTGGAGCGAAATGGCTCCGGACCACACCAGCTCGCGCAGCGCCATCCGACCACCGCCGGATCCACAGTCGCGGCGGGCAGCTCTGACGAAGTGATCCGGCGAGCGCCCCGTCGCAATCACTGCGTCGCCCACGCGACGCCGCTGGCACCGACGAGACGAAGGGTCCCCTCACTGGTCACCGCGAGGATGTCGTGGGCGTGGCCGGAGGTGTCAGACGACCACACGACGGTGCCGGAGGCGGTGACGGTCACCAGGTCACCCGACCGCTCGAGGATCGATCGACCGCCGGGTGCTCGCGCGTCGTTCCACCACAGCGTCTGGTGATCCGCCGTCACCAGTCGCAGGGCGCCCGTGTTCGTCATCGTCAACCGACAGCGCAGGTTCGGCGAGGACACATACCATCCGGGCGAGAGAGACGTGCCCGGTCGCAGGGCGCTCAGCACTCGGCGACTGATCCAGCGCACGTTCGCGCCACTCACCAGGGCAAGCGAGCCATCCGACTCGAGATCCAAGTGGGCATCCGGGCCCCCGCCGCTCGCCGACCACAAGGTCTGGCCGTCGGTCCCCACCACGCGGAGGATCCCGTGGTCGATCTGCGCGGTGGCGCCCGGGGAGCCACGGGTCGGGCTCGACCAGAGCGTCGGTCCCCCAACCTCGGCGTAGGCGAACTGGCCATCGGACCTCATCGTCAGGACGAACTGGCGATTGGCCGAGAATCGGACCGCGCCGCTCGACATGACGATACCGTTGGGGAGCACGGTGTAGGTGGGGACGAACCGCGGTGCGCTTGGCCCGCCGCACTCCCCCGGCGGTCCCGTGCGGCCGAGGAGATCCACGAAGGCGTAGCCGCGCTCCTTGAAAAAACGGAGTATGTCGGGCAGGGCCGCGACGGTCGCCGGCGTCGCCATCAACTGGTCGTGCAGCAGGACGACGGGATGGTCCTCGCCGATGGAGCCATCGATGACGGACCTCTCGATCTCGTGAATCCAGTGGCTCGAGCCCGATCCCCGAGCCTCCCAGTCGTTGCTGTTGTCGCTCCACGTCCACAGCGACAGGCCGTCGCGGTGAGCGACCGACAACGTGGTGGCGTCGTAGTCGCCGTAGGGGGGACGAAAGACACACGGCACGGTCCCCGTGAGGCGACGCTGAAGGATGCCTACCTGGGCAATCTCGTCCGCCTGCGCGGCCCGGGACAGGTCGGTCATGTCGGGATGGCTGTTGGTGTGGTCACCCAAGAGGAACCCGTCAGCGGCCTCCTCTCTCACCAACGAGGGGTGGTCGCTGACGTCCCACCCGATGTTGAAGAACGTGGCGCGCACGTGGAACGTGCGCAGGACGTTGATGATGCTCTGAGTGCTTCGACCAGGCCCGTCATCGAAGGTCAGCGCCACTGTCCTACGCGAACCAGCGACGAGAGGCGCCGCGTTCAGGACTCCCGCGGTGGCCGGGGGGCAGGACGTCGAGGCAAGGACCCGCATCGGCACCTCCACCGCGCGCGACTCCGCCGTCGCCGGTGCCGCGAGGCCCAGCGCGGTGACGGCGAACACGAGAAGCGAACCCCGGACCTTGGGGGAGACCACCAACCCATCTTGGTACGTCGCGACGCGCGCAAAAGACTCGAGCGCGGGTGGGACATCCGCGACCGACGACGTGCACGACGCGACAGCAGGGGCATACCCGGGGGGACGCCGTGCGATGTCCGGCACGGGGAGCGATCACGCGCGACGCCGTGACGGGTGGTTTCACGCAGTCGATGCACCGCCGTCAGGACCCCGTGCACCCCCAGTCGGCTTCGGGCCTTCTCCTCCGGGCCGTACCACCACTGGCTCCCAGGAGTCGCGTTGGACACGCCAACGAACCTGTCAGCGTCAACAACGACAGCGAGCATCCCGCGAGTCGTCCACACGAGTGGCGACACCAGCATCGGACAAGGGGGGCTCCGGCTTCTGCGCGCGGTCGGCGCGGTGCGCTCACGTCAGTGGCGGACGCGGGACCCGGGCATGGGATCTCGATCGGCCTCGCGCGCCGGACCGCGCGTTGCGTTGGTCGCGAGCGCGACGATGCGCCGCGCTATCGCGGCGCATCGCGCCTGGCGGCACGACGCGCCCCGCTTTCTCCGGGCCTCGCTGGTCGTGCGCGAGCACCACCGTAGCGCCGCGCACCCCCGTTGACCCTCCGCGATCCATTCCTCCAGCAGGTAGGTTCATGGGGTGAGCGTCCTCGTGATGGGTATGCACCGATCGGGCACGTCGGCCCTCGCCGGTGCCCTGGCCGCGCTCGGGCTCGACGCCGGTCCCGCAGAGGCCCTGATGCCGGCCGACGAGGGGAATCCCGAGGGCTACTTCGAGATCACGTCGATCGCCGATCTCGACGAGATGATCCTGGCGCTGCTCGGCGGCCGCTGGGACATCCCCCCGCAGCGCGACGCGGGCTGGTCCGAGCGCCCCGATCTGGCGTCCTTCCTCGAGGAGGCCAGCTGCCTGGTGAGCCAGACCTTCTCCAGCGACCGGTTCGTGCTCAAGGATCCCCGCATGGCGCTGCTGGTTCCCCTGTGGCGCCGGGTGCTCGAGGACGTCGTCGCGGTGCTGATCGTGCGCTCGCCCGCCGAGGTGGCCCGGTCCATGGCTCGACGCGACGCCATGACACCGCTGACGGGTCTGAGCCTGTGGGCCGCCTACAACCGCGCCCTGCTCGAGGACCTCACCGGGATGCGCGTGCACGTGTGCACCTACGAGGACCTGCTGGTCGACCCGCGCGGCGTCCTCGGCGAGGTCGCCGCCAGCCTCCAGGCCTTCGGCCAGCTCGACGAGCCGGGCGACCTCGACGCGGCAGCGGCCCACATCAGCGCCGACCTGCGGCGCTCGACCGACCTGGTCGAGGCCGAGCTGCGCGAGCCGCCCCGCGAGATCGACGAGCTGGCCCGCACCCTGACCGCACTGCGTGGTCGCCACGACGCGTTTGCGGCCACCGTGCCGCCCGCGGGCGCCTGGGAGGCCGCCCTGATCGGCGAGCGCCGCACCTTCCTCGACGCCCAGCGCAGCATCGTCGCCCAGTTCGAGGCGGTCGTCGCCGACCGCGAGGCCCGCCTGAGCGGCCTCGAAGCCGACAACGCCGCGCTACGAAGCCAGAGCGCTGAGCTGCGCGGCGAGATGGACGCCGCGCTCACCGAGTTGCGGGCCCTCGAGGCCACCCGGGCGGTGCGCTGGGCGCGTGCCCTCGCGCGGCATAGGCACTGAGCCCTGCTAGCGTGCCTGGCCGATGAGCGCGCGCCCCAGTGAACCGGCGCCCTTCGTGGTGTGGTTCACCGGGCTCTCGGGAGCGGGCAAGTCGACACTGGCCCTGCGCGTCGAGGCCGAGCTGCGTACCCGGGGCCTGCCGGTCTTCCACCTCGACGGCGACGAGCTGCGCCAGGGGCTGAACCGCGACCTCGGCTACGACGACGACGCCCGCGTCGAGAGCATCCGGCGCATCGCGGAGGTGACGCGGATCCTCTACCGCGCGGGCCACGTGGTCCTGGTGGCCGCGATCTCACCCTTCGCCGCCGGGCGCGACGAGGCGCGACGACTGATCGCGCCGGGAATCTTCGTCGAGGTGTTCGTCGACGCGCCCCTGGCGGTCGCCGAGCAGCGCGACCCCAAGGGCCTCTACCAGCGCGCGCGGGCGGGCCAGATCGCGCACTTCACGGGGATCGACGCCCCCTACGAGGCACCCGAGCACCCCGAGGTCCACGTGGACACGGCCCACCTGGGACCCGACGAGGCCGCCGCCGCGGTCGTGGCGCACCTGGTGGCGCGGGGCCTGGCCGCCGCGCGAGCAGGTCTCAGCTGACGATCACCATGCGCACGGTGTCGGTGATGGACGCACCGCCCGACTCCGAGCCCGCCATCACGACGATCGCGTCGCCCGGATGGGCCAGGCCCGAGATCTTGAGCTCGGTGACCGCGACCTGGCAGAGCTCGTCGATGTCGGTGGCCCGCGAGAGGTAGACCTCCTGGACGCCCCAGGAGCTGTGCAGCTGGCGCGCGGTCTCCGCGGCCGGCGTGATGGCCACGATCGGCATAGGCGGGCGGAACCGGGAGATGGCCCGGGCCGTCAGCCCCGAGCGGGTGCACGCGACGATCGCGACGGCGTTCTCGTCCATCGCGGCCCGCCAGGCCGCACCGGTGATGGCCGCCGTGATGCGCGTGGCCTGGGTGCCCGCGCCGATCTGCTGGACGCCGAGCGACGCCCCCCAGGTGGCGTAGTCGAAGGACTCCTCGGCCCGCCGCAGGATCCGGTCCATCGTCGCGACCGTCCCCACCGGATCGTCGCCGATCGCCGTCTCGCCGCTCAGCATCACCGCGCTCGCGCCGTCGAGCACGGCGTTGGCGACGTCGGTCACCTCGGCGCGCGTGGGGACCTGCGCGTGCGTCATCGACTCGAGCATCTGGGTCGCCACCACGACCGGGCGGGCGTAGCGGATGCCGTGGCGCACGATCTGCTTCTGCAGGTGCGGCACGTCCTCGATCGGCAGGCGCACCCCGAGGTCGCCGCGGGCGACCATGATGGCGTCGGAGACCGCGATGATCTCGTCGAGGTTCTCGACGCCCTCGGCCGTCTCGATCTTGGCCATGATCATGACGTCGTCGCGGGCCAGGACCGATCGCGTCGACACGACGTCGAAGGCCGAGCGCACGAAGGAGACGGCCAGGATCTCGAAGGGCTCGTCGGCCAGCGCCTCCAGGCGGGCCCGGTCCTCGGCCGTGGGCAGGCGGTCGTTGAGGATCGCCGAGGGCATCGACAGGCCCGGCTTGCCCATGACGGTGCCGCCCGCGGCCACCACGGCGCGCGTGGTCCGACCCGGCTCGAGGATCTCCAGGGTCACCCCGCCGTCGCCGATGTGGATGCGATCTCCGACGCGCAGCAGGTTGAGGACGTCGGGGCGCTCCACGACGATGCGCTGCGCGTTCGACGTCTCGTCGTGTCCCTCGACCAGCTCCACGGCAGCGCCGACGTCCAGGGGGATGGGCGTCGTGCCGAAGGACCCGGCGCGGATCTTGGGCCCGGGGATGTCGACCATGATGGCCAGGTCCGGCGCCAGGGCGCGCACGCGCCGCAGGCGAGCGATCCCCGCCTCGATGTCGCTGTGGGCCATCGACAGGCGGAAGACGTCGACTCCCGCGGCGACCAGAGCCGAGATCGCCTCGTCGGATTCCGACACAGGTCCCAGCGTGGCCACGATTCGCGTGCGTCGCACCGCTCTCCTTCCGTCGCCACGGAGTCTACGAGTCCCCCCGCCCCCGACCCTCGGCGGGCGCCACGCGGGAAGGTGACTTAGTGCCCTAGGCGAGCGGGGAGGGTCCCGTGGCGCGAAAACCAGCATGGGAGGCGGCAGTAAAGTTTGAGGCACATTCGCACGACGGGTCGCGGCCCGGCCTCGCGCGATGGCGAAGGAGGAGCGTGGAACCCACCAACGTGCGAGACCCGAACTACTTCCACCACGTCGTGGACTGCCAGTGGGCCTGCCCGGCGCACACCGACGTGCCGGGGTACATCCGCCTGATCGCCCAGGGTCGCTTCGACGACGCCTACATGCTGAACCGGGCCTCCAACGTCTTCCCCGGCGTCCTGGGCCGCACCTGCGACCGCCCCTGCGAGCCGGCCTGCCGGCGCGGGCGCGTCGACGGCGACCCGGTCGCGATCTGCCGCCTCAAGCGCGTCACCTCGGACCTGAAGGGCGAGATCGCCAACCGGCTCCCCCAGATCCCGGCGACCTCCAACGGCAAGCGGGTCGCCCTGGTGGGAGCGGGGCCGTCGTCCCTGACCGTCGCCAACGACCTGGCGCCCCTGGGCTACGAGATCACCATCCTGGAGCGCTACGACCGCCCCGGCGGCCTGATGCGCTCGAACATCCCGAACTTCCGCCTGCCCGCCGAGGTCCTGGACGCCGAGACGTCCGCGATCCTCGACCGGGGCGGGGTGAGCGTTCGCTACAACAGCCCCGTGACGAGCCTGCGCGACGTGCTCGACGAAGGCTTCGATGCCGTCTACGTGGGCTCGGGGGCGCCGCGGGGCAAGGAGCTCGAGTTGGAGGGCCGCCACGACGAGGTCGGTGACAGCCACATCCACATCGGCATCGACTGGCTCGAGTCGGTGGCCTTCGAGCACATCACCTCGATCGGATCGCGCGTCTTGATCATCGGGGTCGGCAACACCGCCATGGACTGCTGCCGCACCTCGCGGCGCCTGGGCGGCCGCGACATCAGCGTCATGGCGCGCCGGCCGCGCGAGTTCTTCAAGGCGTCGCCCTGGGAGATCGAGGACGCCGAGGAAGAGGGCGTCGCGATCGTGGTCAACCACGCCCCCACGCGCTTCGTCCTCGAGGAGGGACGCCTGGTGGGCATGGAGTTCGACATCGTCGAGTGGGACGAGGGAGCCCGCCACTCGCGCGTCGTCGACTCGGTCACGGTGCCCTGCGACGACGTCATCTTGGCCATCGGCCAGGAGAACGCCTTCCCCTGGATCGAGCGTGACCTGGGCCTTGAGTTCGGCGAGTGGGACATGCCGGTCGTGGACCCGGTGACCTTCGAGAGCACCCGGCCGGGCGTCTTCTTCGGCGGTGACGCCGCCTTCGGGCCCAAGAACATCATCTGGGCCGTGGCCCACGGGCACGAGGCAGCGATCTCGATCGACCGCCACTGCCAGGGCCAGTCCGTCGCCGAGCGCCCGCCCGCGGGCATGAACCTCGTCTCGGCCAAGATGGGCATGGCCGAGTGGCGCTACCACAACGACTACAACCCGTCCGAGCGCCAGCAGATGGCCCACCTCGACCTGGCCTCGCGGTTCCGCTCCCTCGACCTGGAGGTCGAGCTCGGCTTCGACCCCGACCAGACGGCGCGCGAGGCCCAGCGCTGCCTCAACTGCGACATCCAGACCGGCTTCAACGCCAGCCTGTGCATCGAGTGCGACGCCTGCATCGACATCTGCCCGGTCCAGTGCCTGACCATCACGCACGACGGCACCGAGGACGAGCTGCGCACGCGCCTGAGCGCGCCGTCGGAGAACCTCGACCAGACGCTGTACGTCTCGGGGCCGCTGCCCCAGACGGGACGGGTCATGGTCAAGGACGAGAACGTCTGCGTCCACTGCGGCCTGTGCGCCGAGCGCTGCCCCACCGCGGCCTGGGACATGGTCGAGTTCACCCTGCTGGCCCCGCGGGCCGGCGCCGACGTGGTGCGCATCCCGGTGGGAACGGCAAAAGGAGAGGACCGATGACGACGGACGTCACGCCCCAGGTGCGGGTCAACGACTTCGCACTCAAGCTGGCCAACGTGAACGGGACCGGGTCGGCCAGCGCCAACGGCCTCATCATGCAGGC
>JAJYBR010000015.1 GCA_021778895.1 Actinomycetes bacterium | reverse complement strand
AAGGCGCCGACGTCCAGGGGCTCGGAGGTCGGCGCCACGGCCCGTAGGATAGCCCCATGCGTCGCGGACTCTCCGTCCTGCTGATCGACAACTACGACTCGTTCGTCTACAACCTGGCCCAGGATCTGGGCGAGCTCGGAGTGGCCGTCCGCGTGATTCGCAACGACCGGGTGAGCGTCGACGACGTTCGGCCCGAGGATCTCGGGGTCGTCATCTCGCCGGGGCCGGGACATCCGCGTGACGCCGGCCGCTGCGCGCAGATGATCGCCCACTGCGCCGCGACACGGCGCCCGCTGCTCGGCGTGTGCCTCGGCCACCAGGCGATCGGGCACTACTTCGGTGCCGCGATCACCGCCGCGCCCAGCCTGGTCCACGGCCGGGCGTCGGCGGTGACGCACCGCGGCGTCGGGGTCTTTGCCGGACTGCCCTCACCCTTCGCCGCGGGGCGGTACCACTCGCTCGTCGTCGACCAGCTGCCCGACGAGCTCGAGGCGACGGCCTGGGCTGACGGGGTGCTGATGGGCCTGCGGCACCGCGAGCTGCCCATCGAGGGGGTGCAGTTCCACCCCGAGTCGGTCCTCACCCAGGGCGGGTACCTGCTGCTCGCGAACTGGCTGGCGACCTGCGGGCTCGACGTGCGCGAGCGCGCCGTCGGGCTCCAGGAGGCCTTCGACCGGGTGCGGGCCAACCTGCCCGACCCGGTGGCGCTCAGCGCACCGGCCCCACGGGCAGGCGCGTCTCGGTGACGTTCGTCCCGGAGCGCTCGACGACGTAGGCGGCGGGGCTCGCCGGGCTGGTGGCGTCGAAGCCGCCGTCGCTGACCACTTCGGTGGCCTCCGTGCCCTCGTACCAGATCCCGATGTGGTCGTCGGTCGCGTACGAGATGGCCGGCAGGACCCCCTCACCGACGAGGCGGTGCAGCAGCGGGCGCCGCTGGGGCTCGCTGTCGTAGTGCACACCGTTGCCGAAGGGGACCAGCCCCAGCCCGTCGAGGACCGGTCGCAAGGTCGGGCCAAAGGAGTCGGTCGTGCCGCCGATGTGCCAGCACACGCTGCCCGCCGAGACGCCGGCCAGGATGGTCCCGCGCTGGTGGGCCTCGCGCATGGCCGTGTCGACGCCGTGGAGCCGCCACAGGCTGAGCAGGTTGGCCACGGATCCACCACCCACCCACACCAGGTCGCTGCTGGTGAGCCGCTCGACGGGATCGGCCGAGGGCTGGGGGAACAGGCGTAGCGGCACCACGTCGCAGCCCACGGCGCTGAAGGCTTCGAACAGGCTGGCGTAGTAGGCGGCTTCGTCGCCGCTCGCCGTCAGGACGAGGCAGACGCGGGGGCGAAGCGACCCGGAGCGTGCCAGAGCGTCGAGCAGCATGACGCCTGGTCGCGTTGACTGGGCGACGGGTCCCGGGACGAAGCCCCCGGAGGTGGCCAGGATGCGCGGCAGCATGGACTCGTTCTAGCCCATGGTCGGGTTACCCGTGCGTAGGATCGTGGCAGCCAGAGGAGGAAACAGTGGGTGTGACGGACCTGGACCAGCGAATCGCCGGGCTGCTCGCCGAGCATCCCCCGACCAGCACCGACCCGGTGACCTTCCTGGGAGCCCAGTTCGACCAGGGGCTGGCGTGGGTGCACTTCCCGGTCGGCGCGGGTGGGCTGGGCGGATCTCCAGCCGACCAGGTGCACGTGCTCACGCGGCTGGCCGAGGCCGGCGCACCCTCGGCGATGATGCGCAACGTCATCGGCTACGGGATGGTCGCGCCGACCCTCGTCGCCCACGGGACGCCCGGCCAGCAGGCCCGGTACCTGCGGCCGCTGTTCACGGGCGAGGAGATCTGGTGCCAGCTCTTCTCGGAGCCCGGTGCGGGCTCCGACGTGGCCGCCCTGGCCACGCGCGCCGAGCGCGACGGCGACGTGTGGCGGATCAGCGGGCAGAAGGTCTGGACGACCCTGGCCCACGTGGCGGCGTTCGGCCTACTGATCGCGCGAACGGATCCCGACCAGCCCAAGCACCGCGGCATCACGGCGTTCCTCGTCGACATGCACGCGCCCGGCGTCGACGTGCGCCCGCTCTACCAGATCACTGGGGAAGCCGAGTTCAACGAGTGCTTCTTCGACGACGTCATCGTCGCCGACGACCAGCGCCTGGGCGGGGAGGGCCAGGGCTGGGCCGTGTCGATCACCACGTTGATGAACGAGCGGGTCTCCATCGGTGGTGCGGTGCCTGCGCGCAACTCGGGACTGATCGGCGAGGCCCTGCGGCTATGGCAGGAGCACTGGTCCAGCCGGGACGACGAGCACGCCCGGGCCACCCATGACCGCGTGATGGAGGCGTGGGTGCGCAATGAGGTCGCCCGACTGACCAATTGGCGCGCGGCCGACCTGCGCCAGGCCGGCACCCCGGGCCCGGAGGGCTCGGCGGCCAAGCTGATCTTCGCCGAGGAGAATCAGCGCACCAGCGAGCTCTGTGTGGATCTGCTGGGAGCCAGCGGCATGCTCTACGGGTCGGACTTCGCGCTCGTGCGTCCCACGGCGTCGGCGTTCAACGCCGCAGACCCCCGCAAGGCGTTCTTGCGCATGCGGGCCAACTCCATCGAGGGCGGGACCAGCGAGGTCATGCGCAACATCATCGGTGAGCGGGTCCTGGGCCTGCCGGGCGAGCCGCGAGTCGACAAGGACGTCGCCTGGCGCGACGTGCCGCGCAACTAGGCCAGCACGAGCTCGGCGCGTTCCGCGCGGCCGCCTATGGACGGTCGTGCAGGTGCTGGGCGAACCAGGCGAACGTTCGCTCCATCGCGTCGCGTGACGCGGCGGCGTTGTAGACGGCGGGTCGGGCGTCGCAGTTGAACCCGTGCTGGGCGTCCGCGTAGCGCACGATCTCGGTCGGCTGGCCGGAGGCGGTGACCGCGGTGCGCAGCTGCTCGACCTGCTCGGGGGGGATGCCCTGGTCGAGGTCTCCGTAGAGGCCCAGCCAGGGCGCCGTGAGGTTCGGGGCCTGCTCCAAGAGCGACGGCAGCCCGAACCGTCCGGCGGCCACGCCGCCGCCGTAGAAGGTCGCCGCAGCGCCCACGATGCCGAGCGTGGCGCCGTAGAAGGTCACCGATCCCCCCATGCAGTAGCCGACGATGCCCGTCGAGGCCACGTCGTAGCCGGCGTCGTCGAGAAAGGCGCGTGCGGCCAAGAGGTCGTCGGTCAGTCCGGGGCCCGAGATCGTGGCGATCGCCTCCATCGCCAGGGGCATCTGGTCGTAGGGGATCTCGGGCGAGCCGGCGCGATGGAACAGCTCGGGGGCGACGGCGTAGTAGCCCTGATCGGCGAAGCGCTCCGCGACTGCGCGGATGTGATCGTTGACCCCAAAGGCCTCCTGGATGACGATGACGGCCCGGGCGCTGCCGGCGTCACCCGCGCTCTGGACGGGAAGGCCGCCCTCGACGACGTGACGAATGATCATGATCCGTGCGGTCCTCTCTTCGGGGTCACCGTCTGTTCTAGCCCTCCAGGAACGCCGCGGGACGTCAACCCGCGTCGGCGGCGCCCGCCGCCTCCAAGACCGCGGTCACGACGTTGATCACGCGCACGACTGTGGGCAGGTCCAGCATCTCGTCGATGCCGTGGGCGTTGGCACCCGGCCCGAGCACCCCGGTCGAGACGATCTGCACGCCGGGGTAGCGCAGGCTGAGGGCGTTGAGGAAGGGGATGGACCCTCCTTCGCCGACCCAGGCCGGTGGCGCCCCGTAGGCGGCCTGGGCGGCCGCACCGAGGGCACGATCGAGCCAGGGCGCGAGGGGCGGGGCCACCCAACCGGCCCCGGTGCTGGTGACGCGGGCCCGCACGGCAGCGCCCGCGGGTGGGTCGGCCTCGAGCACGTGCACCAGGGTCTCCGCGGCGGCGTCGGGATCGGTCGGGGGTGCCAGGCGCATCGAGAGAACCGCCGTCGTCGAGGGACGCAGGACGTTGCCCGCGATGTCGGGGGCGGGTGCCCCGCCGAGCCCGATGATCGACAGCGCCGGCTGCCACGTCTGGGCTAAGACGCGGGCCGCGGTGGTGTCGCCCATGAGGTGGAGACCGGGCACGAGGGGGAAGTCGTCGAAGAGGCCGTCACCGAACATCGCCGCCAGGGTCGCCGCGGCGTCGCGATGGTCCTGGGGGATGGCGGCGTGCAGCTCCTCGAGCAGAACCCGTCCGGTCACCGAGTCCTCGAGCCGGTCGAGCAGCTGGCGCAGGACGCGGGCCGAGGAGGGGACGACGCCGCTCGCGAGCCCGCTGTGGAGTCCCTGCTCGAGCACGCGGACGGTGACCTCGATGTTGACCAGTCCTCGCAGGCTGCTCGTGAGCCACAGCCGGTCGTAGCTCAACCCGCCGGCGTCCAGGCACAGCAAGAGTGCGACGGGGCCGAGCTCCGGTGCCAGGGCGTCGAGGTAGGCGGGCAGGTCGCTGCTGCCCGTCTCCTCGCTGGCCTCGATGAGGACGACGCAGCGGGGGTGATCGGTGCCGGCGGCCTCGAGATCGGCGAGGGCCAGGACCGCCGCGAACGCGGCGTAGCCGTCGTCGGCGACACCGCGGGCGTAGAGGCGGTCGCCGCGGCGCACGGGGTCGTAGGCGCTCAGTCCGTCGGACCAGTCACCGAGAGGCGGCTGCTTGTCGAGGTGCCCGTACAGCACGGCCGTCGTCGTCGCCGCTCCGCGAGCGGGCAGCGTGATCGTGAGGACGGGCGTCAGGCCAGGGAGCTGGCGGATCTGGACGTCGGCGGCGGGCAGCGTCGTCCGACTCCACTGGGCCAGCAGCTCGGCGGCGCGGCGTAGGTGACCGGTCTCCTCCCAATTCGCCTCGAAACCGGGCGACAGGCAGGGGATCGTGGCGTACTCGGTGAGGGTGGGGAGCGCGGAGCGCTCGAAGTCGGTGAGGGTGACAGGCACGGGGTCGAGGTTATCCGGCGCGTCCCGCACTCTCGAGCGCGCGCCAGCAGTACCAGGCCACCGTGGATCGGTATCCGGTGAACGCGGCGCCAGCCCCGGCCAACTCGCGTGGGGGGACCGGCTCGTCGAGCCCGTGGATGCGGCTCCAGCCAGCCCGCACGCCGTAGTCGCCCGTCGGCCACACGTCGGGTCGGGCCAGGTCGAACAGCAGGTACATGTGCCCCGTCCACGGCCCAATCCCGTGCACCTGGGTGACCTCGGCGATCACCTCGCCGTCGGAGAGGCGTCCGTGGCGCTCGGGCCGGATCCGTCCCTCGAGGGTCGCGAGTGCCAGTTCGGTCATGGCGACCGCCTTGGTGCGCGTGAGCCCCGCGCTGCGGAGTCGGTCCACGCCGGCGGCGGCGACGCGAGCGGGACTGACGTCGCCGTCCAGGAGGGCGACCAAACGGCCGTGGATCGCCGCCGCAGCGCTGCAGGCCAGCATCTGGTACGTGATCGACTCGACCAGGGCGGCGAAGCGGCGGGCGACCGGGGTGGGGCGGCGACGGGGCAGGGCGGCCGTCGTCGCCACGACAGCACGAAATGCCGGGTCGGCCAGGACCAGCCGCTCGGCCGGGTTCGTGGGCGAGGACCCGGGCGTCATGAGGGGATGTAGACGCCGCTCGGGGCGGTGGCCGTGCGCACGACTTCGACGAGCATCTGGCGCACGGCGCGCACGGGAGCGGGAGGGAATCCGAAGCGGCGGGCGACCAGGCTGACCCGCCGGCGGGCGATGCCGTCGATGTGCACGCTGGCGAAGTTCGCTCGCAGGTGGGTCGACAGCATCGTGGCGGGCAAGATGGCGGGGCCGTATCCGTCGAAGGTCAGCGACGCGATGGTCCGCAGCCCGTCGAGCTCGACGAGGGGATGGAGCGTGACCTGGTGCGCGGCCGCGGCGTCGTCGATCTCGCGCCGCAGGGGCGTGCCGGGCAGGGGGAGCAGGAGGTCGATGGCCGCCAGGTCGTCGAAGGTCAGCGTCGGCCGCTCGGCCAGCGGGTTGGTGCGCTCGACGATCAGCACGAGGTCCTCGCTGAACAGGTCGGTCTCGATGAGCTCGGGCGCCGATGCCGGCCAGGCGAGGACCGCCAGGTCCAACTGGCCGTTCACGACGCGCGGCTCGAGCGCCGAGTTGGTGCCCTCGCTGATGCGCAGGGCCACGTTGGGGAAGCTGTCGCGCTGGACGTCGATGAGCAGGGGGACGATCCAGCGGCCGGCCGTGCCGATCATCCCGAGGTTCACCTCGCCACGGACGTCCGCGCGCAGCTCCGACACGTCGGCCGCGATCGCGCGCAATTCGCTGAAGATCCGCCGCGCCCGCGTCACGACGACCTGACCGGACTCGGTGATCTGGCCCGCAGCGCGATCGACCAGCTCGGTGGCCAACTCGGCCTCCAGGCGGGCGATGCGGGTGGAGATGTTCGACTGCACGGTGCCCAGAGCATCGGCGGCGGCCGAGAACGTCCCGTGGTCGGCGATCCCCACGAGGGCCTCGAGCTGGCGGATGTCCATGTATCAATCCTATAGATGCGAAGTATCTGTCCTATTGTGTTGTGGCATACGAAGCGACCGGGCATACTGGATGAAGCCTCCTCACCGCGAATCCCCCCCTCGAAGTGAGAACAGGTTTTGCGAAAGGGTCAGCCTCCCCCCGGCTGGCCCTTTCGTGCATTTACCGGTGAGTTAGCGGGAGCCGTGTTGTTAGCGTGAAGAGGTGAACCCGTCCCGGTGGCGAGTGGCGCTGGCCACGACGGCGGTCCGGTGCGTGAACTGGGTCTCGCGACGCTCGGGCCGGGGCGCCGGCACGGTGGTGGGCGGCAATGCAGGCCTCGGCATCGATCCTCACCTCCTGGCGCACCTGGCGCGCAGCCGCACGGTGGCCCTGGTGAGCGGGACGAATGGCAAGACCACGACGACGGCGATGATCGCCTGCGGGTGGGGGCGCGACGTGGCGACCAACACGACCGGGGCGAACATGCCCGCGGGCCACGTGGCCGCCCTCGTCGGCTCGCGGTCGCCGGTGGCGGTGCTGGAGTGCGACGAGCGTTGGCTGCCCGACGTCATCAGCGAGACGGCGCCGGCCGTCGTGGTCCTGCTCAACCTGTCGCGCGATCAACTGGACCGCGCGGCGGAGGTCCGCCAGCTCGCTCAGCGGTGGCGGGATTGGTTGAGTGGCGGTGACTTCGTCGTCGTCGCCAATGCCCGTGATCCACTCGTCGTGTTCGCCGCGTCGGCGTCGCCGCGCGTGCACTGGTGCGCCCCGCCCACGTCGTGGACGCTCGACGCGCGCTCGTGTCCGGTGTGCACCCGGCCGCTCGACCTGGGAGCGGACGCCTGGTCCTGCACGTGTGGCTTCGAAGAGCCCCAGTCGCAGAGCGTGCTGACCGAGGGCGGGGCGCGCATCGATGGGCGGCCCGTGACACTGGACCTGGCGATCCCCGGCGCGGTGAACCGCGGAAACGCCCTCATGGCGCTCGCGGCGTTGAGCGTGCTCGGGGTGGATCCCGCGCTGGCGGCCAGTCGGCTCGCGACACTGCGCGAGATCGAGGGACGCTACGCGAAGGCGGTCGTTGCGGGCCAGGCCGTCCGACTGCTGCTGGCGAAGAACCCGGCGGGCTTCGCGGCCCAGCTCGCGGACCAGGCTGAGCACCGGGGGCCGCTGTGGATCGCGATCAACGACGGTCTGGCCGACGGGCGTGACCCGTCGTGGCTCTACGACGTCGACTTCGAGCAGTTGCGCGGTCGGCCGGTGTGGTGCTGGGGGACGCGCCGTCTCGATCTGGCCACGCGCCTCTGGTACGCGGGGGTCGAGGCGACCGTAGTCGAGAACATCGCCCCCCGCCACGACGGGATCATCGACCTGATCGCCAACTACACGGCGTTCCAGGAGCTGCGCCGTGGAGGGGAGCGTCGGTGAGGATCGCCCTCGTCTTCCCCGAGCTGCTCGGCACCTACGGCGACGGGGGCAACGCGGTCGTGCTGGCTCAGCGCCTCGAGCGCCGCGGGCTGCCCGCCGAGGTGCTGAGCATCGGACCGGGCGATGCGTTTCCCGACGCGGACCTATATCTACTTGGCGGCGGTGAGGACGGTCCCCAGCGGCTGGCCGCCGACCTGCTGATCGCCTCCACCCTGCCCGAGCGCGTCGCCGACGGAGCCGGCGTCTTCGCGGTGTGCGCGGGGCTGCAGCTGCTGGGCACGTCGTTCGCCGTCGAGGGCGACGCGACCTATCCCGGACTCGCCCTGGTGCCCGCCGTGACCGTGCGGGGGAGTGCTCGCTCGGTCGGCGACGCTGCGGTGCGCGTGGACGGCCGGCTGGTGGTGGGCTTCGAGAACCACGGGGGCGTCACGCACCTGGCCCCCGGGCTGGACGCGTTCGGCGAGGTCGTCGTGGGGCACGCCAACGACACGGTCAGCGACGGGTTCCGCGACGGGCGCGTCTGGGCGACCTACCTGCACGGACCGGTGCTCGCCCAGAATCCCTGGCTGGCCGACGCACTCCTGGCGTCACTGCTGGGTCACGAGCTCGAGCCCCTGGCGAGCGTCGCCGACGATCTCTACGCGGCGCGCTGCGCCCAGCTCACGGGGATGGGGGCTTGACGCCGTAGTTGGGGTCGCCGCTCACCGTGCGGCCCAGTTCGGTGACCGCGCCCTCGATCCGCGCGCCGAGTCGGCGAACGTTCTCGCCTTCGTCAGCGCGCAACGGCGAGCCGAAGGCGACGATCACGTGATGACGCCGGCGGTTGGGCGCGGAGGTGAAGCGGGGCGCCTTGGCGTACTTGGGACCCCGCAGCCAGGCCGCGTCGTGGATGTAGGTCGGCACGACGATGGCCCCGGTGCGCTCGGCGAGGTACGCGGCGCCTCCCTTGAACTCATGCAGCTCGCCGGTCGGGCTGCGTCCGCCCTCGGGATAGATGAGGAGGTTCCAGCCCTCTTCGAGGAGACCCTGGGCGATCTGGGCGCTGCGGCGATTCACCCGGTGCCGATCGATGGGGATGGCATTGAACAACAGGACTGTCCGCGCTGCCTTGAGGCGCGTCATGAAGAAGCTGTCCATGGCCGCGGCCACCACCGTGCGACGCCGCACTCGGGCCGGGAGGGCGCTGAGGAGGAGGGGGGTGTCGAGGTTGCTGGTGTGGTTGGCAGCGAACACCAGCGGCGTGCCGGCAGGCAGGTTCTCGAGGCCGCGCACCTCGAGGGTGGCGAGGTGGCGCATGTAGGGAGCCAGGAACGCGCCGTGCACGATTGAGCGCACGACGCGGGCCGTCCAGGCCCTGCTCCACCCGGTGGGGAAGTCGAGTCCCAGTCTGGCCACGAGACAAACCTACTTACGGCGCGTGGGCTTCTTGGGGGTGTAGCGCTTGGATGCCACCGGCGCCGCGGCACGGCGCTGGGGGCCCGCGGTGGGCCCTGCGGCGCGCTGCGCTTTGCGCTCGGCACGGCGCTTCTCGGACAGCTCGCGCGCACGCTTGGACGAGCCCACGAAGCTGGCGTCGCCGTATTTCTGGAGCCGGAAGGCCCGCACCACGTACCAGCCGCCGACGAGGATGAAGGGGAAGCCGGCGTTCCCGAGGGCCAGGCCCAGCAGCAGGGCGCTGCCCGCGACGAAGGCCCGGCGTCGGCGCTTGGTGAATAGCGCGATCGTTCCCCCGAGGATGATGATCTCGAGGAACTGGGGTAGCCAGTCGATCGGGTGCGTCACCTGGCGCCAGGTGCAGATCCCTTTGACCAGGTGATACGGGCTGACACAGCCCGTCGCCGGACGCGACTCGTTGTGAGTGGCGACTGTCGTGGTCACCAAGTGCGGCACGATGATGGCCGCGAGAACGAGCGCCACCAGTGCCGCGATGTAGCCGACCTTGCGCTCCAGGTTGTCCATGCCGAGAACCACTTCGCGGGGCACCGCCGAAGGGCGACGCCGGCGTCGGGCACGGGGCTCGGGGACACTGTCTGGTGCGGACACGGGTGCAGGCTACAACGTCTTCCCGAGAGGGCTGGAGGCGGACTTGGTAGCATGGACGCTCCGGGCGCTTAGCTCAGTTGGTTAGAGCGCAGCCTTCACACGGCTGAGGTCACAGGTTCGAGTCCTGTAGCGCCCACCACGTGACCTGCACCCCATTGGGGGCTCATCGGATTCTGGTGGGTCATCGGATTTCTGAACCGCCCCGGGATTCTTGGAGACCGATCCCTTTGAGAGGATTGGTCAATGACAAGAACAAACAGGTACTCGCCGGAGGTGCGTGAGCGGGCCGTGAGGATGGTGGTCGAGCACCTCGACGACTTCTGGCTCTTCGGATTCTGGCGGGGTGAGTCTCATCTGACGACGATCGATCCCAGTACTCGCCAGTTGGGCTTGCCGGCGTAGAGCAGGACTCGGATGCGGTAGTTGGCAAAGTTGCGAAAACCGAAGC